>CAMZGO010000006.1 GCA_947306425.1 uncultured Elusimicrobia bacterium
TCAGAGACGTAAAATGTATTAATGGGCAACCCCCACCCCTAACCCCTCCGCCCTTGCAAGCAAAGGGGCGGGGAATATAAGGAAATAATTTTTATTTTGTTTTTGGCACTACAAGAGCGTAAAATCGTAGCGCGCGAGGATACTCACGCATCGCGCAGTAGATTTAATGGAATTTTCAATTTTCTCTGCGACGACGTGTACCAAGAAGTAAAACGAACGAAGTGAGTTTGCGGTACTCTAGGAGCAGAAAAATTGAAAAATTACTTAAATATACAAGCGCGTTTTATGCGTTTGTGGACATAATGCGGAACATCAACACGTAAAAAAACTCCCTGCTAAAAAGCAGGGAGTTTTAAAATAGTTAAACTATTTTTGATATTTCTTTCTTGCCGTATAATGTGTATGCAATAATTCATGGGCTTTGCCGTGTAAGGGCTGGCCTAAGAAATCTTTATACAATTTTTGTACAGCAGGATTTTCGTGGCTGCAGCGGAGTTTCATGTGTGCATCTTCATTATATAAGCCTTTTGCTCTTGCTGCGCGAAGTTCATCAGTTACACCGAAAGGCTGACCGCCGCCGGCAACACAACCGCCTGTGCATGCCATAACTTCAATGAAATGATAAGGAATTTCCTTTCCTTCCGCTTTGGCTTTCTTGACAATTTGCATAAGTTTTTCAACATTACCAAGGCCGTGGGCAACCGCAACGCGGACTTCTGTGCCTTTGACGTCAATTTTGGCTTCTTTAATACCTTTCAAGCCGCGGACTTTTTTGAAGTCAATATCTTTTGCATTTTCGCCGGTAACTAAATAGTATGCGGTTCTTAATGCAGCTTCCATAACACCGCCGGTAGCACCGAAGATTGTGCCTGCGCCGGTATATTCTGCCAAGATATGATCGCCTTTGCGCGGTGTGAGTTTGTTAAACTCAATGCCTGCTTGTTTGATCATACGGGCAATTTCGCGGGTTGTTAAAGAGACATCAACATCCGGGTAACCGCTGCTTGACATTTCCGCACTTCTGCCGATTTCAAATTTCTTTGCTGTGCAAGGCATAACCGAAACCACAAAAACATCTTTGGGGTCTAAATTATGTTGTTTTGCATAATAGGTCTTTGCAAGTACGCCAACCATTTCATGCGGAGATTTTGCACTTGAGAAATTATCTAACATATCGGTATGATATTTTTCAAGGAAGTCTACCCATGCAGGGCAGCAGCTTGTAATTAAAGGCAAAACGCCGTTGTTTGTTAAGCGGTGTTTAAACTCTGAAGCTTCTTCCATAATTGTTAAATCAGCACCAAAGTTCGTATCTAAAACCGTATTAAAACCAAGTTCATAAAGTGCGGCAGTTAATTCGCCGGTTAAATTTTTGCCTACGGGGTAACCAAAAGCCTCTCCGATAGCAACACGTACTGCCGGCGCAAATTGTACAACACAATGTTTGTTAGGATCGCGTAAAGCATCCCAAACTTTTTGTGTATCATCTTGTGCTACGATTGCACCAACCGGGCAGTGTGCCGCACATTGACCGCAGTTAACGCAGGGTGAATCTTTTAAGTCAACACCTGCAGGGCGGAGTGTGGTTTTTATACCTCTGTGTTGGAAAGATAAAGCCCAAACATTTTGAACTTGCTGGCAAACTTGCACGCAGCGGCCGCATTGTATACATTTTGCCGTATCAATGCAAATACCTTTTGCACTGTTATCTTTATAATGGGGGCGGATATTTAAAATATTCGGGTAGTGATTTTCCCTAATACCGAATTCCGCACACAAATTTTGGAGTTCGCATTGTTGGTTTTTTGCACAAGTCAAACAATCTTTTGGGTGGTTTGACATGATAAGTTCAAGAACGCTTTTCCTGACAGCAATAAGTTCCGGGTCATGGGTAATAATTTTCATACCTTCGGTTATTGCTGTGGTGCAAGCGCGGAGCATTTTGTTTGAGCCTTCTACCCTTACGATACAAAGCCCGCAACCGCCGTTTGCTTCAAGGTCCTCATGTTTACACAAAGTAGGAATTTTTACATTCGCTTCTTTTGCTGCTTCTAAAATTGAAGTGCCTTCTTTTACTTCTACAGGTTTTCCGTTTATAGTTGCTTTAATCATAATTCACCTTTATTTTTTAACTATTGCTTTAAATTTGCAATTATTGAAACAAAGCCCGCATTTAATACATTTTTCTTGATTAATTACGTGTTTTTGTTTGACTTCGCCGGTAATAGCATTTGCAGGGCAGGCGCGTTTACACATACCACAGCCGATACATTTATCTGTTATCTCATAGCGGACAAGTTTGGAACATTTACCTGTTTTACAATGTTTTTCATTAATATGTTCCGCATATTCTTCGGGGAAGAATTTTAAAGTTGATAATACCGGGTTCGGTGCTGTTTGCCCTAATGCGCAGAGGGAAGCTTTTTGCATTGCATGGGCAATGTCTTTAAGCTTATCAACATCTTCGGGTTTACCTTTGCCTTCGGTAATTCTGTTAAGAATTTGAAGCATTTGGTATCCGCCGATTCTGCAAGGGGCGCATTTACCGCAAGATTCATCAACACAGAAATCAAGATAGAATTTCGCAATATCTACCATACAATCTGTTTCGTCCATAACGATAAAACCGCCTGAACCCATAATTGCGCCGATTTCTTGTAAAGATTCATAAGTTATCGGCATATCAAAGTGTGCAGGGTCAATAACACCGCCGGACGGACCGCCGGTTTGGACTGCCTTTGCTTTATCGCCTTTCAATGGGCCGCCGCCGATATCATAAACGATTTCTTTGACGGTAATACCCATAGGAACTTCAACAAGACCTGTATTTTTAACTTTACCGGTCATAGCAAAAACTTTTGTACCTTTAGATTTACCAACACCCATTTGTGCATACCAATCTCCGCCTTTTACCATGATATAAGGAACATTAGCGAGTGTTTCAACATTGTTGATAGCTGTCGGTTTACCCCAAAGCCCGCAAGTTGCAGGAAATGGCGGTTTCGGTCTTGGCGTACCGCGGTTACCTTCAATTGAGGTAATCAAAGCGGTTTCTTCTCCGCATACAAAAGCACCTGCACCGTATCTGATTTCAAGGTCATAACTAAATTTTGAACCCAAAATATTTTTACCTAAAAGGCCCATTTTGTAGCAGTCATCAATTGCTTTTTGAATGCGTTTAATGGCAAGAGGATATTCGGCACGGATATAAAATAAACCGCGAGTTGCACCGATAGTGTAACCGGCAATAATCATACCTTCTACAACAGAGTGCGGGTTACCTTCAAGTAAGGAGCGGTCCATATAAGCACCCGGGTCCCCCTCGTCACCGTTACAAATCATATATTTTACTTTGCTTTTAGGTTTTCTTGTTAAATCCCATTTAAGCCAAGTGGGGAAACCTGCACCGCCGCGTCCGCGAAGGCCGCTTTTCTTCATTTCTTCAATTACGCCCTCAGGGCCGATTTCAAAGGCTTTAAGTAAACCCTGATAACCATTATGGCCGATATATTCATTAATATCTTCCGGATTAATTTTACCGCAGTCCGCAAGTAAAATGCGGTGTTGTTTTTTATAAAAAGGAATATCTTCGTGTGTTTTACAATGTTTACCGTCAACGGGGTTTACATAAAGTAAACGTTCAACGACTTCGCCTTTCAAAACTGTTTTTTCAACAATTTCTTTTACATCTTCCGGTTTAACTTTTGTATAGAAAATTTCACCGACGCTTACAAGCGGTCCTTGTGCACAAAAGCCTTGGCAGCCGCTTTTTGAAATATAAGTAGAATTTTCACGGCAGCCGTCTGTAATTTCTAAGCAGAAATCTAAACCGCGATTTTTATATTCTTCCTGGAAGGCCTCATAAACCTTTTGAGAACCGCCGGCAATACAACCTGTGCCGCCGCAAATAACAACACGGTTTTTGATTTTGGCGTATTGTTTATTAAAGTTTTCTTTAATTTTATTGATTTTGTTAGTCATGGTTATTTAGCCTCGCCTTTTGTTGTTTCTTCTATAATACCTTTGATATCGGCAGGTTTAACTTGCCCGTGGATTTTACCGTTGATTGAAATGACCGGTGCAAGCCCGCAGCAGCCGATGCATCTGAGTGCTTGTACGGAAAATTTACCGTCTTCAGAAGTTTGGCCTGCTTTTACGTTGATAACTTTTTCAAGTTCTGCCAAAAGTTGCGGTGCGCCTTTTAAATAGCATGCTGTACCGGTACAAACAGAAATTTGATATTTAGCCGGGGGGGTTAATTTAAAGAAGTGATAGAAAGTTAACACTTCATAAATTTTTGCTAAAGGAATATTAGTTTGTTTAGCAATTTCCATAGCCGTTTCCCTAGGTACATACCCGCATGCATCTTGAACAGAATGCAGCATCATAACCAAACTGCCTTCAACATTTTTCCATTTGTTGATTATGGCAGAAAGGTCAACTTTTGAAGCTGTAGTTTCGTTTGACATTTAATGTCCTCCTAATTTAAAATTATTTTTCCCGCTTGACGAAAGTTACGGGAATAGGTAACTCTCCGATTGGCGTTTCAAAATAAATTGTTCCAACGACTTTATATTGTATCGTTTGAGAATTTGCTAGAACCAACCCTATAATATTTTTACCCACTTTTGTAAAAGGTACATTTATGCTGACTTTTTCAATTTGGGTTGTTTTCGGTTCTATTAAAAACTCCCCTAAACTAATATCTGTTATGGGGGTGTTATTAAGGTAAACTTTACCTGTAAATCTTTTCATTTTTGCATTGGTGGTTTTGCTCTTGTTTGTAATTGCAAGAGCAATATCCGCTGAAAGATTATCTAAGGAATATTCCGTTACTTCAACACCTGCCAAATCATATTGGCAATTTACCGTCTGCTGCATTTCTTGAACGGTAGTACAAGCACAAAAAAACGAAATGGACATCAAGAAAATAAGTATGCTTTTCATTTTGACCTCAAAATGTTTTATAATATTACTATAACTATTATACGAAATTTTTAAACATATTGAAACAGAGGATTTATGACAAACTTCAAAAATCAGGTACTTGAAACATTTACAAAATACGCGCAGATTGAAAGCGGCAGTGATTTTAAATCAGAAACTACACCTTCCACACAATCACAAGTGGAATTTGCCAAAATACTTAAAGCGGACTTGGAACTTTTAGGATTAAAAGAAATAAAATTGTCTTCAACATGCCATTTAACGGCTAAATTGCCAGCTAATATTGAGGGTAAACATCCTGTTATTGGTTTTCTTGCCCATATGGATACTTATCCTGAAGGTACGATAGGAAGGAAAGTTCAAGTTTGTCTGCATCCAAATTATAAAGGCGGAGACCTTACCATAAATAAAGAAAGAGGAATAATTTTAAAGCCGAGTGTCGCCCCGGCACTTTCAAAATGTATAGGGCATGATTTGATAACCTCTGCCGGTGATACTTTACTTGGTGCCGATGATAAGGCAGGTATTGCTATAATAATGGAAATGCTTAAATATCTTATTTCCAATCCGGAAATTAAACATGGTGATATTAAAATTGCTTTTACTCCGGATGAAGAAATCGCACGCGGGCCGGATAATTTTGATGTTCCCGCTTTTGCTGCTGATTTCGCATACACTCTTGATGGCGAGTGCGGTGATGGAATTGCCTACGAAAATTTTAATGCGGCCACCTTAAATATTGACATTAAAGGCGTGCAAGCGCATCCAGGTCAAGCAAAAGGAATAATGGAAAACCCCGTCCGAATTTTGGCAGATATTATTTCAAGATGGCCTGAAAATAAACTTGCGGAAACAACTGAAGGACGCGAAGGTTTTTTAACTTTTACAGAAAGTAAGGCGGATTTTGCAACCGCGAGTGCAAGTGTTATGGTCCGTTCTTTTGAAGAAAAAGAATTACGTGCTATGATTGCCGAAATGGAAGATATCCTTGTTGATATTCGTAAAAAATATCCGGGTTCTGAAATAGATTTAAAAACTACTTATACCTATAAAAATATGCGCCCCGTAATTGATAAGGACCCTCGTGCTGTTAAACTCGCTAAAGAAGCTTTTGAAGAGTGCGGTCTTTGTGCGGATGGTGCGCCTATTCGCGGCGGTACCGACGGCGCGCGTTTAACTTATATGGGCTTGATAACACCTAATTTAGATGCCGGGTATGCTACTCCGCATGGGCCTTTTGAATGGGCCTCTTTAGATCAAATGAGCAAAATCATAAATGCTTTAGTTTGTATTTGTCAAAAGACTGTTGAAAGGGAACCTTAATAAAAAAATTATACATAAAGCAAAAAAATTTGCTATCATTAATACATGGTTATATACGCACTTGGTTTTTTATTTTGTTTAGGATTACTCTTTTACTTCATAGCAAAGTATAAAGAAAGTGATTTACCCGAAGAAGATTTTGTTTGGGATGAGGCTTCTACTTCCCTAAAACCAACCCAAGCAGAGTCAGATAAGGCCGACATCACAACCCAGCAAGCAGCTGTACAAGATTTTTTGCAAGAAGTTAAAGAAGAATCAACGGCAGTTCAACAAGTGCAGCGTTTGTTTGCTAAAGCAGATGCTTTACCGGCGCGTGAAATTTTTGATTTAAAGGATAAAGTTAAGGATTTCAGTTATAATTTAGAAGAAAACCGCTTGCTTGAAGAAAAACATTATAATGAACTAAAGACATTAGTACATAGCATTGAAAAGCGTTTGGCTTCTTTTGAAAACGAGTACATTAATAATTTGCATCCAACTTTAACTACTTTAATCAAAGAACTTGAAAACTTACAAAATAAAGATAAAGACGCATAAATTCTGCTGCCTCTTTAAGTTAATGCCGTAGATACAAATTAATTAGAATTATTTTTAAAAAGGGTTACTTTTTGTAATCAAAATATAGTACAATATTCTATATATGAAATCAAATAATAACGGGCAGTTCTTAGGCAGTTATAGTGATAATTATATACCCTATGTTGTTAAAGAAGGGTCGCCGGAGATATCGCTATCCGGGCGCTATATTTGCGTATATATGCGTGACAAAATAGGTAATTATTCTTATATTTACGGTTCGCATCAGTTTTTTGAAAAACATTTTAAGCAAAACATTAAGACAAGCGATGTTCATAAATATGCTTGTGAGGCTGCTTTTACAGGAAAAAGGGTTTCTTATGACTGGTTTGATAATAATCCTATACCAACTTTTTTCAATACGGTGATTATTCCTTTAAGTGACAGTAGGGGGAATATATCTTCATTACTTTTTGCGATTAAAGCATTAGATGAATTATTAGTTCAGAAAAATAACACTATGGTAGTAGCGGAAAAGACCGGTCAAAGTTTTGTCCGCATTATTATGCAGGCAAGGGAAGAAGAAAAGCGCCTTATGACATCAGCAATTCATGACCAACTTGGTAATTTTTCGGTTAGAAGCAACTCCTTAATTGAACTGTTAAGGGAGGATATAGAAACCAAAACCTATGATAAGGCTCTTGAAAAATTATATCTTTTGCAGCAGACCTTTCAAGAATCGGTACACGCAATGAAGGAAATTATAACTTCCCTGCGCCCTATTCAGATTGATTCAGTAGGTTTGAATGCGGCCATTAAAGAATTAGTTGATAAAATACAACAAACAACACCTGTGAAAATAAAGTATTGTTATAAGATAAAAGAAAAAACCTTACTGTCTAAAAATACGAAATTGGTTTTGTACAGGGCTGTTCAAGAAGCATTAAGTAATACCATTAAATATGCACAAGCAAAGAATTTGAAAGTAGAATTGAAGGAAGACAGCACTTCTCTGTATCTTTTTATAAAGGATGACGGGAAGGGCTTTAAGCCACAAGTTCATAGAAGTGTCAAGAGTTTGGGGCTTGCAGGAATGAAGGAAAACATTGCATCTTTAAAAGGTACAATGAAATTAACAAGCAAACCGGGCGAAGGTACGGCAATTTTTATTAAATGCCCTAAGTTTGTTTATTCAAGGTAGATTATGATAAAAGTAGTAATGGCTGATGACCACGTCATCGTTAGGCAGAGTATACGCTCTGTTATTGAAAGAAAAAATGAAGATATAAAAGTTGTTGCTGAGGTTTCAAACGGCAAGGAACTTTTACAGGCGGTACACGAGCATAAAGCCGATGTGTACATAATAGATATTTCCATGCCGCTCTTAAATGGTATTGATGCCACGCAAAAAATTATGAAAATACAACCCGGGGCAAAGGTTATCATTTTGAGTATGTTTGATGATAGAGTTTCTGTTGAGCGTGCTATAAAAGCCGGTGCTTGCGGTTTTGTGGTTAAGGAAGCTACTATTAACGAGATTATTGAGGCAATAAAAGAAGTCAGCGCCGGTAAATTCTTTCTTTGTTCACAAGTGGCAAGATTTTTAGTGCAGGGCTTTTTGTCAAAAACAGAAGGCAGGCATGGTAATAAAGGGAGTTTAACTAATAAAGAGAGAGAGATTTTGCAACTTATTGCTGAAGGTTTTAGCAGTAAAAAAATTGCTGAAGAATTTAAACTTTCTTTAAACACCGTGCATGTGCATAGAAATAATATTATGAAAAAACTTAATATTCATAAACAAGCAGAACTTATCCGTTATGCTTTAAAAGAGGGTATTGCCCACATTTAGTTTATGAGAATTATTGCCGGTTCAGCGCGCGGGAGAAAGTTGTTTTCTGTTTCAAAGAAACTTCCCGTAAAGCCGATTTCTGATAGGATAAAACAGTCCGTTTTTGACATTTTGCGTCCCAGAATAACGGGGGCAGTCTTTTTGGATTTATTTGCCGGAACGGGAAATGTTTCTATGGAGGCCTTATCACGCGGTGTGCTGAAGGCCGTTTTGGCAGAGAAAGAAATCGCCTGCCTAAAAGCTATAAATCGCAATTTGGAACATCTCGGTTTTGGGGAAAGGGCGACGGTTTTGAAAGCAGATCTTTTAAAACCGCTTGCATGGCTTTCTGCTTATGCCGAGGGGGGAGGTTATGATATTATTTTCATGGGCCCCCCTTACCGTGATATTAAAAATACACCTTTGTTTTTTACAGGGCCGGTTTTAAAACAAATTGCCGAAGCCAAATTGTTGGCGGGTAATGGTATAATAGTTGCACAACATCATAAAAAAGAAACATTTACCTTACCTGAAAATTTGCAAATTATAAGGGAAGAAAAGTATGGGGACACAATCGTCCACTTTTTACAGTACAAATGATACCAAATAACTATCACGAACTTAATTATTCAAAAATAGCGACTTACCTATTCTGTCCTTTTTTGTACAAAATGAAATACATTGAAGGTAAAAGGGAGGGTTTAGTAGCGGTAACTTCTTTGGGGGTATCAATTCACAGAACATTGGAAGAATATCATACTTATTCTAATAATCCGGAGGATTTACTTGTATATTATAACCGTTGTTTTTTGGGTGCGGGTTATTTTAATGCTGCCGAACAAATGGAGTTCTATCTAAAAGGCAAAAAAATAATTGAGGATTACGCCAAACGTGAACAATATCGTGAAAGTGAAATACTCGGTTGTGAAAAAGAATTTATTTTTGAACATCAGGGCTGGAAATTCCGCGGCAAAATTGACCGGTTTGAAAAATTACCTGACGGTTCTTATCATGTGATTGATTATAAAACAGATGCCAGAATAAGTGATGATTTTGATGTTCATAAGTCCCTACAACTTGCTTTATATTCCATTGGCGTAAGGCGTGCTTGGGGCAAAAATCAGGGTAAAGCAAGCATTTATTTTGTGGCTTTAAATAAAATATTTTCAATTCCCTTTGAAGATGTAAATGACGATATCATTTTAGAAAAGTATATAGAAATCGGCAACAAATTGGAAGGGACGGACTTTCCGCCTTGCACGAGGTCCTGTGCACAATGCTTAATGCGTATGCGTTGCCCGCATTCAATACATCCGGAGCGCCATATAAAGTTTAAAAAGTTATAGGTTATCTTATGAAAAAGTTTATTTTGGGTATTTTATTAGGGATTTTGATTGCCGTTGTTACAGTTTCCTTTTTTAAAAAACAGGATGGTGATGGTACTGCCTTGCAAAAACCCGCTCCGACCGCTTTAAGTAAAATAAGGAATAATCAGGCAAAACCTATAAATAATATTCAGGAAAAATTTCAGCAAGCGGCCGCTAAGTTAATGACCGCAAAAAGCCCTCAAGATATGTTGAGTGCACTTGAAGATATCATTAAAATTCGCCCGCAAGACCCAAATTTATATGCATTAAAAGCGCAGCTCCTTCAGAAACAAGGTAATTTAGCGGGAGCATTGGAAGCATTAAATAAAGCAATTTCAATAGAACCTAAAAATCCCAATTATTATCAACTTCGTGCGGAGACGGAATTTACTTTACAAAATTATCAGGCGGCGGAACGGGATTTCACTGTAGCTGCCCAGCTTTCCGGCAAAGCAGATAATTATTATAACCGTGCAATAACTAATTTAAATTTGGGCAATTATCAGGCGGCAAATCAGGATTTTAAAACTGCCCAAAAACTCTATAAACAGGAAGGCAATTTAGGGGCATCAAAACAAACCCAGAATATAACTAATGTTTTATCAAAAGTTATGCCTAAAGCAGCAGTCCCGCAAACTAATGTAAAACAAACCACGACGGCACCAAAACAACAAAGTAATAAAGAAATTGACAAGGAAGTTACAAGTAAAATTTCCCAATCTTTAAAACATTTTTCGCAAAGCGAGACTTTGTCCCAGTTCAAGGATTTGTTACCAAATCACGGTGAGGGTTTGCCGGATTTTGAAGATATCGTAGCAGAACAAAGCACTAAAGCACCGAAAATTAAAAAACAGGATTTAATAAAAGGCACAGCTTTGGAAAGTATACAGAAAGCAAAAAAACAAATTGCCCAAAAGGACTTTGACGGTGCAAAGCAAATATTGGATAAGGCTATTTCCGAGAATCCGGAAAATGATTCTTTATATTACAATCGCGCACAGGCAAATTATCAGCAGGGCAATTATCAGGAGGCTTTTCAGGATTTAAACAAAGCATTGGAATTAAACCCTAAAAATTACCAAGCGGCCTCAAGTAAGGGGGATTTGTATCAGGCGATGGGGCAGACAGAAAAAGCTAAAAAAGCATATCAAGAAGCCGCCCAAACAGCTGAAGAAGCCGGAAATAAAAAAGGTGCCGAGGAAGCTAAAGCCAAGTATCAGTTATTAGAAGGAAAAGAAATTACCGCCAAAACAAATCAACGCCTTGCCGAAGCAGCAAATGCTTATTATAAAAAAGATTACGACACAGCCGCAAATATTTTTAATCAAATTTACCGGGAAAATCCTAATGCCGATAATGCCTTTAATTTAGGTTTGGCATATCAAGGTCAGGGTAAAACTAAGGAAGCAAATCAAATGTTTTCCGTCGCAGCAGAACAAAAACCACAAGACATAAACACCCAAATGCTTGCAGCGCAAACTGCGGTGCAGCTTCAAGATTTTAATTCCGCCGCTCAATATGTGGAAAGGGCTAAAAAGATAGATTCAACCAACCCTGATATTTGGGCTTTATCTGCACAAATTAATAGTAATAACGGTGATTTTGACAGCACAAAACGTGATTTACAAAATGCTTTAGACGGTTATGATAAAAAACTTTCTGAAACCACTGAAGAAACGGAAAGGCAAAGAATAGAAAGTCAGGTTAAAGAAATTAATAACTATTTACAACAGTTGGAGCAAGCAGGAAAATAATTTATGGAAACAACTTCATTAGTACAGCAACTTTATAATACTTTCAGCGCAGGCAGAACCCCATGTAAAGAAGATTTACCTGCCGGTAAAATGTATCAAATTTTGGAAGACCCTTTTGGGGTTTGGTGCCAATTCCATGCACCTGCAGAAGAAGCTGTAGAAGAACCCAATCTGTATGAACATTTGCGCGGTAAAACAGATAAAACCATAAGAGACCATTGGATTTTGAAACATTGTTCTAACCCTGTAGTTATGACCGGTACTGAAAGTGAAAAATTTTTAAACACTTTGCAAGCGATGCAAGACGGTGCAGGCGGAATAATCGGCGGGAATTTATGGGATTTACGCCAAAATGAAGGTGTTTACGGCGGTGTAAATTTCCTTTTAAAAGTGGATAAAGGGCAAAGTATTTTTGGCAATTATCATTATAAAATAGTACAACTTAAACGTGCCGGCGAAATGAAGGAACATTATGCTTTACAGACGGCACTTCTAAATCAAATCTTAACGGCTATACAAGGCTATGATGCCGGGGAAGCTTTATTTATTTTTAAAGCAAAAGAGCAGATTTTGACTTGCGCGCGTGTTTTGGAACGTGCCCAAAAAGCAGGGGCGCTATATCAGTCTATAAGAAGGGGGGAAATTGTTCCTGAAGCTAAAAAACCGCCAAAGGCCGCATTGGCCCCTTGGCGTGTTTATGCAAATAAATATGTTTTTGATAAACATGATTTGATTTTAATTCCCCACTTGAATAATACTATGCGTGCAATTTTGCGGTCAAACAATATTAATACTTATGATGATATTGTTGCCGCCGGTTTTGAAAAAATAAAACTACTTTTATCGGACCCCGCTTACCCTGAAAATACCCCCGTTTTAACTTATGCTCATGCTTTGGCTTTTATTAAAAATAAACCTGTTTTACGTGCAAGGGGTAAATTCCCGCTGCCTGTTAAAAAACGTAATTTATATTTTGATTTTGAAGCAACGGAAACATTTAAGGAAAATAATATTTCCTTTATTTATTTAATCGGAATATGGGATAAAGAAGAAAATAAATTTATTTCGTTTATTGCAAAAGAAGAAAAGGAAGAAGAAATAATCTTCAAACAATTTGCCGACTATGTTGCAAGTTGCGGCACTGATGTCGCGCTTTATCATTGGACGGAATATGAAGTTAAAAAAATGAAAGCCCTTCAAAATAAATACCCAAATATTAAAGAGAGTTTGCAAAAACTCGTTGCCGCTTGCGTGGACCTTAAAATTGAAGTGGAAAAATCTTTTTATTTACCGTCGCCCAGTTTATCTTTAAAGGCCGCCGCGCCTGCTTTGGGTTTTAATTGGCGCCAAAAAGACTGCGGAGCTATGGATAGTATGGTTTATTTTACCAAGTGGCTTAATACGGGTGATGAAGCCGCACTTAAAAAAGTTTTGATGTACAACGAAGATGACTGTATCGCCATGCTTAAAGTTGAACTTGCATTGTGTGATTTACAATCCCGTGGCGAAGTATTGGAAATCCCCGAAGTTTTACCTTCTTATAATTAAGTTTTTATTTGTAGCCCTAATTTTGAGATTTTTTCGTCTTATAAAATTTCACTTGACTTTTTTTTTTGTTTTTTCTAAAGTATTAATATAAATTATATTTTTGTGAGGTAATTTGTGTTAAAAAATATTATAAAAAATCAAGGTTTTACTTTAATTGAACTTATGGTTGTAGTTTTGATTATCGGTATTTTGGCAGCAGTTGCCTTACCCCAATATCGTAGAGCTGTTGATAAATCAAAATTTTCAGAAGCATTTAACACATTGCGTGCAATATATAATGCCCAAGAAATGTGTAGATTAGCAAGGGGTGATGATAGTAATGAATGTAATAAAATGCAAAATCTTTCGTTAGAATTCGATAATATGGATACTTATGGTTTTGATACAAAAGATTTCTATTATAGTACTAGTGGTTCTGGAATTTTTGCACCGATTGCTTGGTTTAAGAAATATGATGTTTGTATATGTATAGATGATAATGGAAAATTTGTTGGTAGCAATGAAGGCTCACAATGTGGTGATAATAGTGTTACTCCATATAATATTTTAGAGATGTTGGGTATAGAAGATGTAGGAGCTGACTGTTGGATGTGTTAGTATTTTAAAACAAATATATCCCTCTAGTATTATAGGGATATATTATAAAATATTAGACCTTTACAAAAACCAGCCAAATAATTTGTCAAATAAACCTTTTTTCGTCGGTTTAACTTGTTCGTCAAAAGTCTTTGCAAGTTCTTCCAAAAGTTCTTTTTGGCGCGGTGTAACTTTTTTTGGCACTTTAATGTTAAGTACAACACGCATCGCACCCTTTTTGTTTGCGCGCTCTAAAACCGGCATACCTTGCCCGTCAAGTGAAAGAACGCTGCCGTCGGTTGAGCCTTTTGGGATTTCCACAGTCAGTTCTTCTTTCATTAAATTTTGAACTTTAATTTCGCCGCCTAAAACCGCTTGCGGGTAAGAAATTTCTGCGTTCAAAATTAGGTCATTTCCGTCGCGTTCAAAAATTTTGTGCGGCTTGACAGCAACTTGTAAATATAAATCCCCATAACCGCCGTCATTTGTGCCGATATCGCCGCCGTTAGCGACGCGCAAAACGCTGCCTTCTTTTATGCCGGCAGGGAGTTTAACTTTTAAAGTATTTTTCTTTTTTGCGCGCCCGCTTCCGCGGCACGCTTTACAGGGGCGCTCTAAAATTGTGCCTTGACCGCCGCAATCAGGGCAGGCTTGGCGCATAGAAAAGAAACCTTGGCTAAATTGAACAACGCCCGAACCTTTACAAGTGGGGCAAGTTTTTGTTGATGAGCCTTCTTCCGCGCCTGTACCGTGGCAGACGTCGCAAGTATCAATGCGGGTGTAGGAAACTTCTTCTTCTATGCCGGTATAGGCCTGCTCTAAAGTAACTTCAACTTTTTGCTGCAAATCATTACCGCGGCGGGCGCGTTTGCGTTTCGCGCCGCCAAAACCGCCGCCAAATGAGCCGCCGAACATATCGCTGAAAACTGAACTGAAAATATCTTCAAAACCGCTAAAACCGCCGCTCTGAAACCCCCCAAAACCTGCCCCGTTATTTACTGCATCGGCGCCGTAATTATCATAAATTTGTCTTTTTTTAGTGTCAGATAAAACCTCATAGGCCTCATTAATTTGTTTGAACTTTTCTTCAGCCTCTTGTGAGGGGTTACGGTCCGGGTGGTATTTCATTGCCAAACGCCGGTATGCCGTTTTTAATTCTTGAGCGCTTGCATTTCTGTTTACGCCTAAAGTTTCATAATAATCTGCTTTTGCCATAATTACACACTTAACATAAATAAAGCCCCTGCGTTTGCAGCAGGGGCTATTTTATAACTTATTTACCATCTACTACTTCAGCTTCAACAACATCATCTTTTTTTGCTTCGCCTTGCGGGTTTTCCTGTGCTTGTGCACTTGCTGCGCCGTTGGCGGCATTACTTTGCGGGTTTGCTTTTGCTTGGGCCTCTTTATAAATAATTTCCCCAAGTTTTTGGCTTGCCGCTAAAGCTTCGTCTTTTGCCTTTTTGATGCGTTCTGTGTCGTCTGTTTTGACTGCTTCTTTAAGTTCGGAAAGAGCCTGATCAATTTTAAGGCGTTCTTCTTGGCCGATTTTATCGCCGTGTTCTTTTAATGCTTTTTCAGTAGAATAGAGCACGGTATCTGCCTCATTCTTAGCTTCAATTCTTTCCTTAGTTTTCTTGTCTTCTTCGGCAAATTTTTCCGCTTGTTTTACGAAGTTATTAACTTCTTCTTCGCTTAATTTATTTGGGGCGCTGATAGTAATGTGTTGTTCTTTATTTGTACCCAAATCTTTTGCGGAAACTTTTAAGATACCATTTGCGTCAATATCAAAGGTAACTTCAATTTGCGGAACGCCGCGCGGGGCTGGCGGAATGCCGTCAAGGTCAAATTTCCCGAGTGGAACATTGTCTTTTGCCATAGGGCGTTCGCCTTGTAAGACATTAACTGTTACTGCCGGCTGATTATCTGCCGCAGTTGAAAATACTTGTGTTTTTCTGACGGGGATTGTGGTGTTTCTGTCAATAAGTTTTGTCATAACACCGCCCAATGTTTCAAGCCCGAGTGAAAGAGGGGTAACATCCAATAAAAGAATATCTTTTACATCACCCGTCAGAACACCGGCTTGAATTGCGGCACCGTCTGCTACGCATTCCATAGGGTCAATACCGCGTTCAATTTTTTTGCCAACGTGTTTTTCAACATATTCTTGCACGATAGGCATGCGGGTAGGACCGCCGACCATAATGATTTTATCAATATCGTTCATTGAGAGTTTACTGTCACTTACAGCCCTGTCTATAGAAGCGCCGCAGCGTTCAACTGTAGGGCGGACTAAACTTTCAAGTTTAGCACGTGAGAGTTTTGTTTCTAAGTGTTTAGGACCGTTTTGGTCAGAAGTAATGAAAGGTAAGTTGATATCTGTTTCCATTGTGGTGGAAAGTTCAATTTTTGCTTTTTCTGCAGCATCTTTCAAGCGCATCATGGCTTGTTTATCGTGTGCTAAATTGATACCGTTTGTTTTCTTAAAATCATCAACTAACCAATCAATTATGGCATTATCCATATCAGTTCCGCCGAGTTTCGTATCGCCTGAAGTTGCAAGTACGTCAAAAGTACCTTCTTTACCCATTTCCATGATCGTAACATCCAAAGTACCGCCGCCGAGGTCAAAAACTAAGATTTTTTGGTCGCGCCCTGTTTTATCAATACCGTAAGCGAGAGCAGCAGCCGTAGGCTCATTTAATAAGCGGACGACTTCAAGACCTGCAATTTTACCGGCATCTTTTGTTGCTTGTCTTTGGTTGTCATTGAAATAAGCAGGAACGGTAATAACTGCTTTTTCAACGGTTGTACCCAAAAAGGCTTCGGCATCTTTTTTAACTTTTTGTAAGACGAAAGCTGAAAGTTGTTGGGGGGTAAACTCATGCCCACGTAAATCAAATTTATAATTTTCACCCATGCGGCGTTTAAAGGCGGTTGCTGTGCCTTCCGGGTTTAAAACGGCTTGTTTTCTGGCCGGTTCGCCTACTAAGCGCTGCCCGTCTTTTGTAAATGCTACATAAGAGGGAAATGCTTTCCCGCCAATAGAATTACCTTCCGCTGAAGGGATGATGGTTGGCTTTCCGCCTTCCATAACGGCTGCTGCCGTGTTTGATGTTCCTAAGTCAATACCAATAATTTTAGACATAATTTGTTCTCCTTAAATTTATTCTTTATCTTTATTTGTTTCATCATTTTGTGCTTTGCCTTCTTTTGATTCTGCCGTCTTACAAACAACTACTTGGGCCGGCCTGATGATTTTACCGTCAAGTTCCACTGCCTTTACCAGTTCTTGCAAGACCTTGCCGTCATCTTTAGCCGGGCAAGGCACAGTTGTGATAACTTCTTGGGTCATTGGGTTATAGGGCTTACCTAAGCCGTCTAAAACCTTTAGGCCTTGGGCTTTGAATGATTTTTCTACTTCTTCCATAATCATTGTAAGCCCGTGTTTTAAATGTTTTAAGTCAATACTTTCTTTACTAAACTCCCCCTTTGCTTTGAGTAAATTGTCATACATCGGCAAAAGTGCTTTTAGGACCTCCGCTTTACCGAAAGAAATCAGTAACGGCTTTTCTTTTTCCATACGCTTTCGGTAATTTTCAAAGTCGGCTTGAAGGCGAACAAGTTGCTCCAAATAATTTTTTGATTTGGCTTTTTCTTCTTCAAGTGCTTTGTTGTTTATAGTTTGGGGTTCCTGCTCTTGCGCTGCGTCTGTTTGAAGAGGCTCCCCCTCTTCAACTAGTTCTTCTTCCAGTTCCTCTCTAAGTTTCTTTTTTGACATGCTAACCTTCCTCTTCCTCTGGTTCCGTACGCCAATTGTTTATGGTAGTACCAAGCATTTGCCCTATAAAATTGACTAAGGAAATCATCTTAGTATACTCCATATGTTTTGGCCCGACTATGCCGATAAGGCCCACGGTCTTACCCCCGACCTTACAGGCAGAGGAAATTATGCTCAAGTTTTTAAGTTCCTGCATTTGGTTTTCAGCCCCGATGGTGACAGATATTTGGTTTTGGCTGTTTGATTTTTGCAAATTTTGCATTTTTTCGTTTAAGAGCAAAGCAAATTTATTGCGCTCTTCCATAACACGCATCATTTGGCCGAAATCCATAAAGTCCTCAGGGGAGACTGTATCAATTAACTCGCTTAAACCTTCAATATATAATTGGTCTGCATTTGTTTGATTTTCAGACAATTCCTTTAATATATTGTAGGCGAGTTCCGTTAAACCGTCCGGGTCACATTGCCCTTGGTTTAAAGCAGTCCATAAAATACGTTGTGCCGAACGGTAACTTTTACCAGATATCTGTTCATTAATAAAAGCGTTCACTATCACTAAACGTGCCGGCGAAATTGGTTTTCTTATTCTTACCGGCCAATGTTTTATGGTGCCTTCTTCTGTAACTAATACTGCTAAAATATTACAAGGCCCAAGCGGAATAAAATCAAGGCGTTGTACGGTGGATTCTTCCACACTGTTTTGCAGGACAAACCCTGCCGAGTGAGTTAAAGCAGACAGCATTTTGCAGGTCTGCGTCATCAGGCGGTTTACTTCGCCTATATTTCGTTTATACTCATCCTCTATTCTTTGACGCTCTTTTACCGCTATTTTTTGTATTTTTGAAAGGTAGTCAACATAAAACCTGTAAGCTTTGTCGGTCGGTATTCTTCCGCCGGAGGCATGCGGCTGATATAAAAAGCCGTCCTCTTCAAGCTTTTTCATTATGTTTCTTATAGTCGCGCTGGAAACACCTTTTAAGCCCTTTTGGGCTACAAGTTCCGAGCCAATGGGTTTTCTGTTTTCCACAAATTCTTGAATAATCATTCTAAGAATTTTTTCTTCCCTATCTTTTACAACTTCCGGTTTTAGTATTCTCATAACTCAACCTTTCTTTTAATGGGTTTTTTATTTTTTACCCGTGCCTTGCCGCTTATTTTTAGCAACCTGTTTAAGCGACTGCTAATATTGTATATAATATTTTCAAAATTGTCAATCCCCTTTTTAGAGTGCTAATTTAGATTTTAGTTTTTCAGAGGTTAAAATAAACAAAAACTTGCTATAATATTAGTATGAAAAAATTTCTTAAGTTATTTATATTTGTGCTTTGTTTATGTTTTTCTTTGCCTGTTTTGGCGGAAGAAAAAATAAATAATTTTGAAGTATATTTTACTTTAAATGAAGATGCTTCCGCTACCGTAAAAGAATATATTACCGTTACGGCAGAACACGACAAAATCAAACGCGGTTTGTACCGAAATATCCCGCAAGACAGCGGCAGAAATATTAAAATAGAATCTCTTTATTTAGATGGGAAAGAACATCCTTATGTCGTAAAAAGTGAAGCAGGTGTTATAAATGTCAGTTTCGGTACGGAGGAACTTCTACCCTTTGGCGAACATACTTATGTATTAACCTATGCTTTGGAGCATACACTTTCAACGGGTTTCTTTCGCGATTTTCTGCTTTGGCCCGTCACCGGAGGTTCTTGGACTTTGCCTATAGATAAGGCCTCTTTCTTTTTAAGCGTGCCTTACGCTGTTACGCCGATAAAAGAAAAAATTATTTCCTACACCGATGGTAAAAAAACAAAAGATTTTGTTCAAACAGAAAGTAATGTCTTTACTTTTCATGCTGCCAAACCTTTAAAAGAGGGGGAGATGTTCAGTATATATTTCCCGATGAAAAAGGGCATATTCCAATTTAAATGGTATGAAATAGAATATATGCCTGCTTTTCTTTGTTTTCTGATTGTCATATACTACTTTATTATATGGTACCTAATCGGGCGCGATCCGGCAAAAAGTAAATTGCCTTATCGTATAAAACCTCCGAAGGGCGTTTCCGCCGGTTTTGCAAGTTATTTTTTAAACGGTCCTTTTAGTCCTAAAAATTTGGCAACGGTATTTGCTTCTTTAGTTGTCAAGAAAAAAATAAAACTTACTTTCCCTAAATGGAAACCTGCCGAATGCGAAAAAATAGACGATGCATACGGGGATTTAGAGGAAGACGAAATCCGTTTAATGATGTCCATACCGGACGAATTTAAATTTAACAAAGAGGGTTTAAAGTATTTGCACAAAGGATTGGTATCTATCAATTATTATTATGAAAATAAAATAGGAGATTATGTCATAAATAATTTTATATATATGATTTTCCCTATAGTATTTTTTGTTGTTATTTTGTTTTATTTTAATGAGCAAGGGGTTATACCTGAAATTTTGCTTGCACTCATTGTAAATTTTTTGGTACCTATAATAATAGGAGTGTATACAAAAAATATAAGAAAAATTATATGGATAGTTGCAGTTTTTATAATCGGTACCGGGGCTTTGTTTTCTTACATAACATCTTCCGTTTTTTTACTTAACCCAAATGTTTTGGCCATATTAATTACAACTTTTCTTACGGCACTTTTTACACATTTAATGAATAATTTAATGTTTGAAGGTGTGGTCTTGCGGGATGAACTTGATGCCTTTAAAGAATATATGAGCATAGCGGAAAGGGACCGCGTTGCCCTTTCTAATCCGTCGGTAGCAGGAAGAATATTTTGCGATTATTTACCCTATGCTTATGCTTTTGGGATGGAAAGTATTTGGTTTAAAAAGTTTAAAAATAAAATTGATTTCCGCTTAAGAGATATATATGAACCGATGGCTACCAAATCTGTTTTAAGCGTAGGGCTTTTAGTAACGATTACTTCTGCTATGAACTCCGGTAAAGTGGGTGATAGTTTGATAGGTAAATTCGGCGGCGGTGGTTTTGTCGGCAAAGGCCGCTTTGGTGGTGGCGGCGGAAGGTAAAAGTTATGTTATTTTTACTTAATTGAAAATACCTTTAAAAATTGTTATTATAAAAATAAAGGAGATTTTTTATGTAGGGTTAAGGGCCCTAAAAAAATTTATCTGTTTTTGGAACCGTATGTAGAATACGGAAGGCATTTGAGAAATCAAATGCGTCTTTAGTCGTCCAAAACAGTCGTGTCTTTGAATATATAAGTATCCGACGGGAGAAAGTATATTTAATTCTGCCGCCTTTATGGCGGCAGATACGGCTGTCGTGCTTGGGCTTGACTAAAGACCTCAAATA
Source organism: uncultured Elusimicrobia bacterium (assembly GCA_947306425.1). Lineage (GTDB taxonomy): Bacteria > Elusimicrobiota > Elusimicrobia > Elusimicrobiales > Elusimicrobiaceae > Proelusimicrobium. Next base: position 20,954 of record CAMZGO010000006.1, read on the forward strand.
TGACAGCCGTTTTTAATTGGCTGAATTTAAGAGGTAAATTTATGACAAACGATATTAAAGAACAAATAAAAGAGTTCAGCGATCTTATAAAAAGATATCCCCATATAGAAGAATTTTATGTATACCGTGCTCATTTATATGAAAAAACCAGACAATATCAAAAAGCCATGGAAGATTATAAGAAAATATTACCCGCATATTATCTTAATTTTGATATAGCAGGTATTTGCGAAAAAAATGATTTACTCAAAGAAGCGGAAATATACTATACCAAAGCAATAAACGAAAATAAAGAGAGTATTTATAAATATATCAACAGAATACATTTTTACATGCGAATAAAGGAAATAGATAAAGCAATATTAGATTGCAAAACCGTATTAGAAATATCCCCGGAAAAAGAAACTGTTGCAACCCTTAAAAGAATATTAACCGAAGAAATATAAAGCCAAACCGTGCACAACATCCGGCAAGTATTTTTGAGAAAAATTTGATTTTTACTTTGACATAAAGTCAAATCGAAAACTAAAACCTGACAAGTATTTTTTAGATAATTTTAACTTTTCTTTGACGACGTGTACCAAGAAGTAAAACGAACGAAGTGAGTTTGCGGTACTCTAGGAAAAGAAAAGTTAAAATTAGCAAAAAAGAATTTGACAGCAAAGAATAGTTTTTTGCAGACTACCTATTTTCGTAATGATAAAGTTGTTCAAATTTGCTAAAATGTTTATATGTTATTACCAAGAATCCTAACCGCACTAGTCGGCATACCGCTAGTGATTGCTTCCATCTATTATGGCAGCATTTTCTATATGGCTTTTGTTGCAGCCATCACCCTGCTTTGTTTGTATGAATACGGGGTCATTTTATTTACTGCTAAAAAACCGATAAATCGTATATCATTAATTGTTTTTGGTTTTTTAATGATGGTTGGTGCTACGGTCGGTACTCTACCTGTTGTAGAAGGTAGCGCGGCAGTATACTTGCCAAACTTTTTTATTGCAATAACTTTGTTCGGTATTTTATTTGTAGAAATTTTATCTCCTAAACGTTCGTTGGAGCGTGTGGCAAATACTTTTCTAGGCGTTATGCTTATACCTTGGGCTTTGGTGCATTTAGTGTCAATTCGTGAACTTGAACCGTATGGGGAATATTTTACCTTCATTTTATTTTTTACTATATGGGCAGCAGATATTTTTGCCTATTTTATCGGCACATGGCTTGGTAAGCACCGTCTTAATAAAGCAGTCAGCCCAAAGAAAAGTTGGGAAGGCGCCATTGCAGCAGTCGTTTTTGGTACAGCAACGACTTTGTTTTGCTGGGATTTATTTTTCCCGCATTATCTGACTTTAAACCAAGTAATAATTTTGGGCGTCTTAATTTCGGTAATTTCCCAAATTTCCGATTTGGCTGAAAGTTTGATAAAGCGCAGTGTCGGTGTTAAAGATTCTTCCGGCATTTTGCCCGGGCACGGCGGTATTTTTGACAGGTTTGACGGTTTTATTTTAACAGCGCCGATTATTTATTATGTTGCGCTTTATATGACTAAATGATGAAAAATATTGTTATTTTGGGTTCAACGGGCTCTATCGGTGTATCAGCTTTGGATGTAATCAAAAATTTAGGCCCTAATTTTAAGGTTCTTGCAATTACTGCAAACAAAAATACAAAATTATTTTTGGAGCAGGTCCAAACTTTTTCTCCGCTTTATGCTGTTGTTTACGATAAAGAAAGTTATAAAGAAATAAAACCCTTGATGCCTAAAACAACAAAATTACTTGGCCCGGATATTGAATCCCTTAACTTTTTGGCTTCTTTGCCTGAGGCGGACCTTATTATAAACGGTCTTGTCGGCAGCATTGGCTTTATGCCGTTAATTTCGGCAATTAAGGCCGGTAAAACTATTGCTCTTGCAAATAAGGAGCCGATTGTCATGGCAGGCGCACCTTTAATGCAAGAGTGTCAAAGGTGGAATGCAACTATTTTGCCGGTTGATTCTGAGCCTTCTGCCGTCTTTCAGTGTCTTGAAAATGTTGACAGCCGCACTTATCATAAAGCGAAAGGTGTTTCAAAGATTTTATTAACCGCATCCGGCGGGCCGTTTTTTAAATATCAGGGCCCGTTAGATGAAGTTACTCCGGCGCAAGCGTTGAAACATCCGCGTTGGAAAATGGGCAAAAAGATTACAATAGATTCCGCCACTTTAATGAATAAGGGTTTTGAAACTATTGAAATTATGCACCTTTTTAATTTGCCGCTTGAGAAGGTAAAAATTGTTATACATCCGCAATCAATAGTTCATTCCGCGGTTGAATATGAGGACGGTTCAATTTTGGCTGATTTATCTAACCCCGATATGCGTTTGCCGATACAGTATGCTATAACTTATCCGCAACGGTTTCCCTCACCGGTAAATAAATTAACTTTACTTGAAATGCAGCATCTTGATTTTTATGAGCCCGATTTTTCGCGCTTTCCCTGCCTTGCGCTTGCGCTTGATGCAATTAAAAAAGGCGGCGGTTATCCTGCTGTTTTAAACGGTGCAGATGAAGCGGCAGTAGCTGCATTTTTAGAAGGTAAAATTTTGTTTACTGATATTGCGAAAGTGATAGAAAAAGTTTTAAGTATTTTTAAGCCTTCAGCCGGCCCTTTAACCTTACACGGTGCTGCCGAAATTAATGAGTGGGCCAAGCTTACCGCCGCAGAAAAAATAAAAACGCTTGCTTAAATTGTTGTATAAAATCTATTATGATTTAGTGCAATTTTCATTTAAAGCAAAACATTGCCAGGCCATTTCATTGATATCATTTTCAACTTGCTCAAAGAAAGTAGCATAAAGTGCCTTTTCAAAATTGTAGTGCATTTGTAAATAATCTTTCTGTTGTTCTAAAGTCAAATTATCTTCTTCAAGATATTGTGCAAAAGCATTCGCGAAATTATTGTCATATGTACTGTTATAAACCAATTTTAAAGTATTACCATTGGCTAAAGTATCGGAAATTTCATCAATGTTATCAAGATAAGCGGTGGAAGGATTATGGTCGGTATATGTTCTTATAACTTCTTCTGCTATATTTACGGCAACCATTGCACTTAATGTCAAAATAGTGTTGCCTTTGGGTTTAATATTTTTTTCTGCCCATTTTGTAAAACTTTCTACCCACTCTTTTGCATCAGGTAATACTTTTTGCAATTCCTTTAAAGGGACATCTTTAAGCATTTTATTTAGTGTTTTTGCATTTTTAGGTGTAAGGTCTCCAAAATTATATTCCAAGGCATCTACTCTTAATAAGGTCCTTTCGCCTTTATTCCAAGGTATTCTGACGTGGCCTGATTTATTGGTTTGGTACACAGGGTCAGCAAGTATAGTCATATTTTGCAATACCGAAATTTTTGCAAGCATTTGGCGTTCGGCTCTGGGCAAGGATTTATCTGTAATCATTTCACTTAACATATTGAGAAATGATTTTAATGAGGATTTGTCTGCCGATTCTTTTAAAATATCTTTAATAAGTTTTGCCTGATTTTCCGATACAAAATTTTGTACGGAAAATTGCCACATCAAAGAAGGTAAAGTATTTCTGTATAAATTTTCCGTATAAGCGGAGGGGGTTTTTTCTGTAAATAATTTAAGTATAAGATTATTTTGTGTAAGTTCCGATAAAAATAAATTTAAAGAATATTGCCTGTGGCCGTAAATTAATGCTTGGTCATAATAAGCTTTTGTAAATGTTTCAATTAATTCCCTGTTATTTTCCTGTGACATTATTTTAACCATATCGGTTTTTATGGTTCTTGTTATGCTTGCTAAACTCTTTTCATTACCGATAAAAAGATTTTCTTGAAGTTTGTTAACTATTTTTTGTGCTTCGGTTTTTACCGTTATTAAAGTAAAGTCCTTTTTTGCTAGGCCTTCTTCCACCAAAAAATAGTAATCAATGCTTTTTAATAAGTCTTTATTTGCAGCGTGTTTTCTTAAAGATTTTAAAAATTCGGTTCTTTCTTTTTGCGGAATATTTTTTATTTCTTCTTTTAATACGTTTCCGAAATTCATTAAGGTTTTGTTATCTTCTTTTGTAATTTGTTCTAAGGCATTATAGATATTTTGTTTGGCAATTTCCGGTGTTTTAATTAATTCGCTTTCTATTTGTTTTTGGGTTTGTTTTAAATCAAATTGAATGTCTATTGCCTTTGCCGAGCGTGCAAAGACAATGCAAAGTGTTAGAAGCGAGATAAATAAAAGGTTTTTTAATTTCATAGTAAGTTCTCCTAAACCTACACTTATATGATGCAATAAAATGAAGATATTTGCAAGGGAAAAAGGGCCTTTTTTAAAATAGGTCTTTAGTCTTATATTGATAAAATTTTTATAAAGTCCTCTTGGTTTATTAAGGCAAGCAATTTGGGGCGAAGGGTTACGGCCTTTTTACATTTTTTCAACAGGAAAACACATAATGCCGCACCGCTTGGCGTGAAAACATAAGGCAAGCGTTTTGCATAACGCAGACGTTCTGCGTGAGTTAAGCAATAATTTTTGACCAAATCCCGTTTTTCTTCTTCTGTTAATATAAAGTAAGTTTCCGCAGGAAAAACGGAAATATTTCTTTTAAAAAAGGAAATAAAACTTTTTGGCAATAAATCTAAAGAAATTGCTAAATCCGAATCGGTTATAACTTGTGTGTTTCTGATTATTCTGAAATTCATTTTTGTTCCTTAGGTATAAATTTTAAAATCTCATTTAAAGTTTGTTTTAAATCATAGGGTTTGGAAATAAAATGGTCCGCGCCTGCATTTTTTGCCCGTTCAATATCTTCCTGCCCCGTTAAAGTGGACATTATAATTACCGGTATTTTCATTAAAGCCATGTCGCTTTTTACCGCTTCGCAAATTTCAAAACCGTTGACATGAGGCAGCATTAAATCAAGCAAAATAATTTCTGGCTTAAATTTTTTTATTTCAAGAACAGCACGCCTGCCTTCATTAATCCAAAGCACCGTATGTCCTTTAAGTTCAAGGGCCGGTTTTAGGGCTTGTGCCAATACTTTTGAGTCTTCTATCAAAATTATTTTTGCCATATTATTCTGCCTTTTGTGCCTGTTTTTCAATATATTCCTTTGCTCTGTTTTTCCGCATCGGGTGCGGTTCGGACAGTTTTAAACCCCAATATACAAAAATACTTATAATGCCGGGAATAATGTAATAAACAAAACGGTAAATTAAGGCAGCCATAAGGGCTGTATCCCAATCAATACCGGCTTGGGAAAATACGGTAGCCATAGCAATTTCCATAGCGCCGATACCGCCCGGTAAAACAGGTATTAAAGTTGTAGCCATACCGACGGCAAAACCGGCGAGTAAAATACCTATGCCTATTTTTACTCCCACGGCCAAAAATGCCAAATATAAAACAAGTATGGTAAAAACCCAGTCCCCGCAAATATAAATAATTGTTGCCGTCATCTTGCTTTTATTTTTGTGTATAGTTTTTATTCCGTTATCAAGTTGTGAAGCAAAAGCGGAAAAATTATTTTTTGGTATCAAAGCGCCGAAAAGTTTATATATTACCTTATTTGTATACATAAACATTTTGCGAAGCCCTTTGTAGCGGAATTCACTGTTAAAGAAAAATGCCGTTACCGCAGCACCTATTAAAGCAATACCGATAACCGCGGCAAAATTCCTGATAATTTGTTCCCTTGACATTCCGCTTGATAAAATTAAAAGTAAAGTCCCCTGCAATATTATTGCAAATAAGACTACATATAAAAGTACGGTTATTACTATGCTTGCCATAACACTGATACCTAAAGGAATCCCGCGTTTACCGAGCAGGTGCGCCCGCAGGGCAAAACCGCTTACACCCATAGTGGAAATTAAATAGTTTACCGTAGTAGAAACAAATGCTATGCTTATGCTGGCACCGATATTGATTTTACGGCCCAAAAGTTTCAATGTTTCCCAAAGGGACATACCCATAAAAACATAAATTACCGCAGAAGCAATAAAGGACAAGATTAAATAAAAACTGTTTACTTCACGCCAGATTTTAAGAAAATTATCTTTTCCGTTATATATGAACCATACCAAAGCCGATACGGAAATAAGGCAGCTAAGTATAACCCAAATATTTTTTTTTATAGTGTTCATAAAACTCCCTTTTATAAATTATATAATTTAATTAGGGGTTTGTTATGGATAATATTTTAATTTCAGGTGCAAGGACCAATAATTTAAAGAATGTTAATCTAAAATTGCCGCGCGGTAAAATGATTGTGATGACAGGTTTATCCGGTTCCGGCAAAAGTTCGCTTGCCTTTGATACAATTTATGCCGAAGGGCAAAGGCGGTATGTTGAAAGTATGTCCGCTTATGCAAGACAGTTTTTAGATTTGATGCAAAAGCCGGATGTAGATTTGATTGAGGGTTTATCGCCTGCTATTTCAATAGAACAACGCGCACCTGCACGTAACCCGCGTTCAACCGTTGCAACGGTTACCGAGATTTATGACTATCTGCGCCTTTTGTTTGCGCGTATCGGTAAACGCTATTGCCCGGAGTGCGGAAGGCCTGTTGAGCAATATTCTTTGCAGGCAATTTGCGAAGATATTTTAAAAAAATATAATAATAAAACCGTTTTAATTTTAGCACCGTTAGTGCAAGGTAAAAAGGGTACATATGAGGAACTTTTTGTCCGTCTTAAAAAAGAGGGTTTTGTTAAAATTTTAGCAAACGGCGAGGAATATGATTTGTCAAATCCGCCTGTTTTGGCACGCTACAAAAAACATAATCTTGACTTAATTGTTGACGAAATTTTAATTTCCGCAGAAGAAAAAGAGCGTTTAACCGAAGCTTTGGAACTTGCAACAAAATATTCAAAGGGTTTGGTGCGTATTAAAGAAGATTTAAAAATTTTTACTTACAGTGAAAATAATGCCTGCGCGCATTGCGGTATAGGTTTTACCGATTTGGAGCCGCGTTTATTTTCTTTTAATTCGCCGCAGGGCGCATGCCCGGAGTGTAACGGGCTTGGCCTCAAAATTGAAATTGACGAAGATTTAGTTGTGCCTGATAAAACAAAATCAATTTCGGAAGGTGCAATTTATGCTTGGGATTCGCCTATAACAAACAAAACAAACCGCTGGAAAAATTCTTGGGCAGGTTATTATTATGAAATTTTAACATCAGTTTGCCGCCGCCAGCATATATCTATGACAAAACCCTGGAAAGATTTAACCCGAAAAGAACAAGAAATTATTTTATTCGGCGGTGAAGGGGTAGAATATAGAGTTTCATGGACAGGTAATGATGCACCTTTTGAAGGCGTAATAAATAATTTAAAACGCCGTAACAGCGACAGTGAAAGTGAGTTTGTACGTGAAGCCGTTTATGAAAGATTTATGCGTGAAATTGAGTGCCCGTCTTGCCACGGCGCCCGCTTAAATAAAGAGGCTTTGGCAGTTAAAATTGAAGGCAAAAATATTGCGGAAATTTCGCAAATGCAAGTTGGGCAAGCACTTGATTTTATCAATAATCTTAAATTAACCGAACGTCAGGAACTTATAGCAAAACAGGTTTTAAAAGAAATACGCGCCCGTCTTGGTTTTTTAAACAGCGTGGGGCTTTCTTATTTAACTTTGAACAGAAAATCTCAAACACTTTCCGGCGGTGAAGCGCAACGTATACACCTTGCAACGCAAATAGGAAGCGGTTTAACAGGCGTTCTTTATGTGCTTGATGAGCCGACGATAGGCTTGCATTCCCGCGATAATGACCGCCTTATTGAAACCCTTAAAAAATTGCGTGATTTGGGTAATACTTTAATCATAGTAGAACACGATAAAGACACTATGCTTGCGGCGGACCATCTTGTTGAACTCGGCCCTGCGGCAGGTTTAAACGGCGGTCAAATTGTTGCCGAAGGCAATTTACAAGAATTTATTAAAAATAAAAATTCCATAACTGCTGCATACTTAAACGGAACAAAGCAGATTTTACCTAATTTAAATCCTAAAAAACCTTCAAAGAAATGGCTTGAAGTGCGCGGTGCAAAGCAGTTTAACTTAAAAGATATAAATGTAAAAATTCCGCTTGGTTTATTCGTTTGCGTAACCGGTGTTTCCGGTTCGGGTAAATCAACTTTGGTACATAATGTTTTGTATAACGCACTTGCTAAAAAGTTTTACGGTGCTAAAGAGCCGGCAGGAGTACATAAAGATATTAAAGGGCTTGAAAATATAAATAAGGTAATTATTGTTGATCAAACCCCGATTGGCAAAACACCGCGCTCAAACCCTGCAACTTATACAGGTGTTTTTACCGCAATACGCGAACTTTTTGCCCAAATGCCGGAGGCCAAAAGGCGCGGTTATAAAGCGGGGCGCTTTAGTTTTAACATCAAAGGCGGGCGTTGTGAAAAGTGCGAAGGCGACGGTATTATAAAAATCCAAATGCAATTTTTGCCTGATATTTATGTTAAGTGTGAGGAGTGTCAAGGTAAAAGATTTAACGAAGACACTCTTTCCGTTAAATTCAAGGGTAAAAATATTTCCGATGTTTTGGAAATGACAGTTGACCAAGCAGTTGACTTTTTTGCTGATATTCCGAAAATCAAAAAAACTTTAAAGACTTTGCAAGATGTCGGCCTTGGTTACATTAAACTAGGGCAAAGTGCCACCACTTTATCGGGTGGTGAAGCGCAAAGGGTTAAACTTGCTGATGAACTCTCCCGCCGTGCGACAGGAGATACGCTTTATATTTTGGATGAACCTACAACAGGTTTACATTTCGCAGATATTGATAAACTCTTAAAAGTTTTACACCGCTTAAGCGACCAAGGTAATACTGTTTTGGTTATTGAACATAATCTTGATATTATTAAGACTGCTGATTGGATAATTGACCTTGGCCCGGAAGGGGGGGACAAAGGCGGTTATATTGTTGCTGAAGGTTCTGTCCCGAAGTTAGCGCAAAGCCCGAGTTATACGGGGAAATATTTAAAAGCTGAACTTGAAAATCTTAAGAAATAATTTTTTAATTACTAAAAAATGCTATACTAAATTTAGAGGTTATTTTATAATACGTAGGGCTTATACCCCTAATAATAATTAAATGTTTTTGGAATCCGAAAGGATATATTTTGCTTTTATAAGCAAAGGACGAATTAACCGAAAACGTCGTATAGGCATAAAGTACCCGGCAGGGGAAATATGCTAATGTCAATTATCTTTAAGATATTGGCTACGGCTGTTTGTTTTAGGTATTAATTCGTCCTTAAAATAGATCAGCCGTTTTTATTTGGGAGGAAATATGCTAAAAGATATCAAAGAAAAAATAAAAGAATTTAATAAACTCATAAAACAATACCCCTATGTAAAAGAACTTTATATTTACAGAGCTGCATTATATGAAAAAAGCCTGCAATATAAAAAGGCCGTTGACGATTACAAAATGATATTACCGGAGCAATATATGTGTTTTGATATGGCGGGTATTTGTGAAAGGAACGGCTTAAACGAAGCGGCAGAAGAATTTTATACTAAAGCAATAAACGAAAACAAAAAAGATATTCAAAATTATATCTGCAGAATCTGTTTTTACATACGTATCAAAGATATTGAAAAGGCAATTTCCGATTGCAAAACCATATTAGAACTTTCCCCTAAAAATGAAACTGCTTTAACCCTTAAAAGAATATTAACAGGTAAATTAGATTAATAAAATAAAGCCAACCCAAGCCGTTTTTTGTATAATGTATATATGAAGAGATTTTGCCACTACGTTCAGTACCTGGGGCTCAGGTTTTTAATTTTTATTTTAGGTTTAATGCCGGAAAGTGTCCTCATCAAATTTGGGGAGTTCATGGGGTTCGTTCTCACCAAAGTTATGCCAAACCGTTATAAAAGAAGCATAGTAGATATCAAGAAAGTATTCCCCAAAAAAACGAATAAAGAATGTCAAGATATTGCTAGAAATTCCTGGATAAATATGGGGCGTATTATCGTGGAATTTGCCAAAGCAAGTAAAATGACAGAAGGAAAAATACTCTCCAAATTCCGTTTTGAAAATTGCGAAGGTTTTTTTAAGGATAATCACGAGGGTAAGGGCGGTATTTTACTTTTAGGGCATTTTGCAAATTGGGAATTACTTGGCCTTGCAACCGCAATAAAAGCCAAAAAAATGGCTTTTGTAGCATACCCGCAAAATAACCATTATGTTGATGAATATATCACAAAACTCAGAAGTGCTTTCGGCAGTACTATGATAAGTTCACGGAATCCCTTTTTTGCATCCTGCCGTGCTTTAAAACGCGGCACATTGTTGGCGGTATTACCGGACCAAAGCGTAGGTGCCTCAAAATTGTATATGAATTTTTTAAACAGGCCGGCGGAGATTTCTCCGTTACCGGCAATGCTTTCTTTAAAGGCCGGTGTGCCCATATATTGTTTGGATGTTTTCAGGGAAGGTAAACAAATTGTTGCAAGATGTACAGATGTTTTATATCCGCCCAAAGAAAAATATTCAACACAAGTTCTTTACGATTTTTCAAAAGTTATAAAAAACAAAATTGAAAGCAATATAATTAAACATCCGTCGGACTGGTTGTGGGCGCATAATAGATGGAAAAGGGAAAATGAAGTTCGTGCGGAAATGGAAAAGGATAAAATTCGTGACCATCAAAAAACGACAAAATAAAATTTCAAAACAAGTACATAATAAAGCCGTTTTTTTAGATAGAGACGGCACTATTATTTTTGAAAAGCCAGGCGTATATTTGGCTGACCCTAAAAAGGTTGTTCTATATAAAAATACCTTAACCGGCTTGAAAAGTTTGTACAAGGCCGGATATAAATTATTTGTAATTTCAAATCAGTCAGGTATCGGGCGTGGTTATTTTGATGAAGATACAATGCTTTCGGTAATGGCTTCAATGTTAAAAAAATTAAAGGGTGTTAAAATAGAAGGTATTGCTTATTGCCCTCATGCCCCAAATGTTAATTGCGACTGCCGTAAACCTTTGCCCAAAATGGGTAATGAAATCATAAAAGGTTACAAATTGGACCCACAAAAATGTTTTATGGTGGGAGATAAAAAAAGCGACATGGAATTTGCCCGAAATATCGGTGTGGAAGGTGTATTAGTCCTTACCGGTAACGGGAAAAGGCAATCCGCAAAATATGCCTCTTATCTAAAAGATTTCAAACATTGTTCTAATCTTAGGGGTGTAGCAAATTATATTTTAGCTAAGGAACAATTATGAAAAAATATCTCATAATTTTTCTGTTTTTCGTTTTTGTCATATCTTGTGAAAATACACCAAAACAAAATTTAGAGAAGGAACTTTTACTTAATACGAAACAAGAAGAAACTATAAAGGAAGAACCCATTGTTAAAGCAGAAATTAAAGAGGAAAAACAAGAAACAAAAACAGTTAGCACAAATGCTTTAAAAACTAAAATAAAGCAGGAAGAAAAACCGGTAGTTAAAGAAACAATAAAACAAGAAAGCAAAAAAGTACAGCCGACAGAAATAAAAACTACTGAAGTTAAACTTGACCCGAAAAATCTACCAAAAGAAATTGTAAAAACCGATGACGGGCGTTTAACACATCCCTGGTATTTTATGCAGATCTCAACTGCCGTTCCGCAAGGCACAAAACCGCTTTGGTTCGGGGAGGAATTAAATTATAAAATTTCCTGGGCCTTTTTAACCGTTGGGGAAGCAACAATAAAGGCAGATAAACTTTTATATAACGGTAAAGAATATGCTTATCAGATTGAAACACATGCCAAATCTTACTCTGTTATAGACAAGATGTTTAAAGTGCGTGATATAAATATGTCTTGGATAAAATCTGATTTATCCAAATCTTTAGGTTATTGGCAAAGCGTCAGGGAAGGTTCTTATAAACGTGATGAGTGGTTGAATTTTGACTACAAAAATAATTTTTATAACATGTATAAGCAAAATAAAAAAGGCGAACTTTATAAGTATACCACACCTTTTACCGGTACTGAAGTTTTTGATGTGTTGAGTGCTTTATATTATGTCAGAAATCCTAAAATCTCTTTGCAAGATACCGTTTATTTTGATATAGTTAATGTAAACAAGCAATATCCACTAAAAGTAATTGTTCACGGTAAAGAAAAAATTAAAACCAAAGCAGGTACTTTTGATTGTATAATTGTGGAACCGATGATCAACGGGGAAAGTATTTTTGTAGTGAAAGGGAAAAGTTTAAAGGTTTGGCTAACCGATGACGAGTACCGTTTGCCTGTAAAATTAGAGGTGGAAGTTTTTATCGGCTCAGTTAAAGCGGAGCTGTACTCTTACAAAAAAGGAAGTAATTTATGACAAAAACAGAACTTAAAAAGTACAATTCTTTAATAGATAAATTTAAGGGACAAGAGATAATAGTAATAGGTGATGTTATGCTTGACCATTTTGTTAAGGGCAGTGTAAGCCGTATTTCACCTGAGGCACCCGTTCCTGTAGTTAATGTTGAGAGGGAGGACTTTGTTGCCGGCGGTGCGGGTAATGTTGCGGTAAATTTGGCAGCTTTGGGGGCAAAACCGACGGTCATTTCTGTTTTAGGGGATGACGCCAACGGAATAATATTAAAACAATTTTTAGAAAATACAGGTGCTGACACTTCCAAAATAGTTACCGATGAAACCCGCCCCACAACCCAAAAAGTGCGCGTTATTGCCGAGCGTCAGCAAGTAGTAAGGGTAGACAGGGAAAGTAAAATGCGTATAAGTAAAGATATTGCATCAAAGTGTTTTGCAAATTTTAAAGAGGCCTTAAAAACTGCCAAAGGGGTAATAATGTCAGATTACGGAAAGGGTATGTTGTCGGATTATAATATTCAGGATATCATCAAGGCCTGCCGTGCAAAAAATATTCCCGTTTGCGTAGACCCTAAGATTGATAATTTCCTAAAATACAAAAGTATTACTTGTATGACACCTAATACCAAAGAGGCTTGGGAAGGCATGGGTTTACCTCCTAAAAAAGGGGAAAAAGATATTTTAGATTTGGGTAAAAAAATATTAAAAACATTAAAGGCTGATTCTATTTTAATCACGCGCAGTGCACAAGGTATGAGTTTGTTTGAGAAAGGTAAAACAACTAAAGTTACTACCATAAAGGCAACTGCCAAAGAAGTATTTGATGTAACCGGTGCAGGGGATACCGTAATTTCCGTTTTAACGCTTGCGCTTGCATGTAAGGCATCTTTAAAAGATGCATCCTTTATTGCAAACGAAGCAGCCGGCCTTGTAGTTGCAAAACTCGGTACGGCAACTGTTACTGTTGATGAAATCAAAGGAGTTATAAACAAATGAAAGACACTTTAATTGTTATTCCGGCCCGTTACGGTTCAACGCGTTTGCCGGCTAAGGTCTTGGAAAAGATTGACGGCAAATCCATTATTGAATGGGTTTATAATGCCTGTAAAAATGCAAAAGTCGGCGATGTTTTAATTGCTACTGAAAATGAAAAAATCGTTGAAGCAGCTAAAAAATTTAATGCAAAAGCCATATTGACAAGTCCCAAGTGCCAAAGCGGAACAGATAGGGTTTTTGAAGCTTATAAAAAGACTAATCATAATTACAAATATATCGTTAATGTGCAAGGGGATGAACCCTTTGTGCAGGCCGCTACGATAAAAAATGTAGTGGCTCTTTTGAAAAAAGATAAACAGGCAGATATTTCTACTGCTTGTTATCCGTCTTTAGATGAAAAAACAGTTCTTGAACCCAGCCATGTAAAAGCCGTTTTAACAGGCAAGATGCAAGCACTTTACTTTTCACGTTCCGTTGTGCCTTTTAAAAGGGAGATAACAAATGAAACTAAAAAAGTACCTTTTTATATTCACTGCGGTATTTACGGTTATAAAGAAAAAGCTTTAAAGAAGTTCGTTAAATTACCAAAAAGTACTTTGGAAAATTTGGAGAAATTAGAACAACTCAGGGCTTTGGAAAATGGTTTGATAATCAAATCAATTTTGATTAAAAAATCAGGCCCTGCTATTGATACACCTGCCGACTTAATTAAGGCAAGGGCTTATGCAAAAAAACAAATTAAAGGAAGAGATTAGGAAAGTATTATGTCAAAATTCATTTTTGTTACAGGTGGTGTTGTAAGTTCTTTAGGTAAAGGTATTTCCGGCGCAAGTATTGCAAAACTTTTGCAGCTGCGCGGCTTAAAAGTAAATATGGTTAAATGCGACCCTTATATAAATATTGACCCAGGTACTTTAAGCCCTTATCAACATGGTGAAGTTTATGTAACCAAAGACGGGGCAGAGGCGGATCTAGACCTTGGTACTTATGAACGTTTTTTGGGCGTTGAGATGACACGCCACAATACCAATACTTCCGGCGCGATTTACCAAACTGTTATAAACAGAGAGAGGAAAGGTGAATATAACGGTACAACAGTACAGGTAATTCCGCATATTACCAACGAAATTAAAGCCCGTTTCACGCCTTTTGAAAAAGATTATGATGTTACCGTAATTGAAATAGGCGGAACTGTGGGGGATATGGAAAGTTTACCCTTTATTGAAGCTGCCCGCCAATTTAAACTTGAACGCGGTTGGGCAAACGTTATGTGTGTGCATGCTACCTTGATACCTTACATAGCAAGTGCAGGAGAATTAAAAACAAAACCTACGCAGCATTCAGTAACAAAACTTAGAGAAATCGGGCTTGAACCGGATGTTTTGATTTGTAGGTCTGAACGAACATTACCGCAAAGTATGAAATCAAAAATTTCCTTATTTTGCAGCGTTCCCGTTGAGGCAGTTATAGAAGCCAAAGATGTGCCGTCAATTTATTTGCTGCCTGAAAATTTTGAACGCCAAAATTTAACCGATTTAATAATAAAACGTTTAAATTTGAAACCGAAAACTAAAAACGACGGTAAATGGTTTGATTTCGTAAAAAAAGCAATAAAGCCGAATAAAGAAATAACTATTGCTATTGCCGGTAAGTATGCGGAGTTGCATGATGCTTATAAATCAGTTGCTGAATCACTTAATTTGGCAGGTATGTCTAATGACGTGAGTGTAAAGATAAAATATGTAAATACCCAAACTGACAATATCCCTTCTTCTTTAAACGGTGTACAAGGTATTATTGTACCCGGCGGTTTTGGGAAGCGCGGTGTAGAAGGTAAAATTGAAGCCATAAAATACGCACGCGAAAATAAAATACCGTTTTTAGGCATTTGCCTTGGCATGCAATGTACTGTTATTGAAGCAGCACGTAATTTGGCTGGTTTAAAAGGGGCTAATTCCGCAGAATTTGAGGCCAAAACCCCTTACCCTGTTATAACTATGATGAAAGAACAAAAGGAAGTAAAAATGCTCGGCGGAACCATGCGTCTTGGTAATTATCTTTGTGAACTTGAAAAAGACTCTTTGGCATATAAACTTTACAAACAGGAAAATATTGAGGAACGTCATCGTCATCGTTATGAATATAATACCGAATTTGTTGAAAAATTAGAAAGTGTTGGTCTACATATTACCGGTTGGCACAAACACACTTTACCTGAGATTGTTGAATATAAAGACCATCCTTTTTTTGTTGCGGTTCAGTTTCATCCGGAGTTTAAAAGCAGTCCTATGAATCCGCATCCTTTGTTTGACGGTTTGGTTAAGGCTGGTTTAAGAGCAAAATAGTTAAAGTTTTGATATAATATTCTAGGATTGAATTTTAGGAGGTTGTATGAAGAAAATATTTTTGCCGTTATTTATCGTTATGCTTTTTTGTGCTTGCGCAAGTGAGCAAAATAAAAGTTATGATGACCAAGAAGAATTATTGACTAACAGTGCTTTATGTCCGTCAAGAAAAGATGAAAATAAATGGGCTAAACAAACCCCAAAAGAGATGAAGGAAAGCAATAAGATTCCAAGCATCAATTTTGAATTTGATAGTACAGTAATTAAAAATAGTTCTTATGAAGTTTTAGATAAAGTAGCTGAGGTCTTAAAAACAACGCCTAAAATAAAACTTGTTATTGAAGGGCATACGGATATTGTTGGTTCTTATGAATATAATGATTGGCTTTCCGGTGCGCGTGCTTCTGCCATAAAGGATTATTTAGTTTCAAGAGGCGTACCTTCTGAGTCAATTAAAACATTCGGGCATGGTAAGCGTATGCCTTTAACAAATGATGATTCACCGGAAGGAAGGGCCTGTAACAGACGCGTTATTTTAAAGTTTACAAACCGTTCTTGGGGTTCTGTTTTTTAGGAGATTAATTATGATACCTACCATAGTAGAAAAAAATAATATTTATGATATTTATTCACGGCTTTTAAAAGACAGGATTATATTTGTCGGCGGTCCGCAAGGGGAGATTGGCACTGAAATTGCCAACATTATCATTGCGCAGCTTTTATATTTGGATGCTGAGGATTCGTCCCGTTCCATCAATTTATACATAAATTCACCGGGCGGTGTTGTTACGGCCGGGCTTGCCATTTATGATACCATGCAGTACATTAAAGCGCCGATAACCACGATTTGTATGGGGCAAGCAATGAGTTTTGGCGCCGTATTGCTTGCGGCCGGTTCAAAGGGTAAACGTTATGCTTTGCCTCATGCAAGGATTATGATACATCAGCCATTGATTTGGGGGGGCTTATCAGGCCAAGTAACAGATATTGAAATTGAGGCAAAAGAGTTGCGCGAAAATAAAGAACACTTGTTGGATATATTGGCGCACCATACAGGCCAATCAAAGGAAAAAATCAGGCAAGACAGTGAACGCAATTATTATATGTCTGCCCAAGAAGCAAAAGAGTACGGCATAATTGATGAGATTTTACCTCTTAAAAAATAAAATGCGCCGTTTAATTTTAACCCTGTTTTTAAGCAGTTTATGTTTTGCACCTGTATGTGCAAAGCAAGAAGGCAGGGTTAATTTTTTGCAAAATTTAGCAAATGAACCCGCTTTAAAAAATGCACAGTACAGCGTTTATGCAAAATACGTCAACGGTAAAGATATAGTCGTTAAAGATAAAAATATTTTGTTTGTTCCTGCAAGTGTTTTGAAACTTTTTACCACTGCTGCCGTCTTAGATATTTTGGGCCCTGACAGGGTTTTTGAAACTAAGGTCTATTACGACGGAAAAATAAATAAAAGTATTTTAGAAGGGGACATTTATCTGCTCGGTGCCGGGGACCCGAGTTTCGGCAGTAAAGATTTTGAAGATAAGCCATTTTATACTGAACTTTTTATTTCATGGGCCGCTGCCTTAAAAGAAAAGGGGATAAAAAAAATACAAGGCAATATTTATGTTGATAATTCTTTATTCAGCGGTGTGTTGTTGCCATGGCGTGCAAGTTTTAAGAATGTAGGGAATTATTTCGCCCCTAAAGCTGATGCTTTTAGTATCGCAAATAATAAGTATAAAATTATTTTTCCTCCAACAAAAGAAGGGCAGGTAAATATAACTCCTGTTTCTGTTGAGCCGAGAATTGAAGGCCTTGCCTTTAAAAGTTATGTAACAGTATCTAAAAAGATAAAAAGGGAAGATGTCTATGTTACTTTTGAACCGGCAAGTAAAACTGTAAATTTAAATGGTATATTACCATTGAGTGACGAGCAAACTGAAATTTATGCCGCCTTGCCAAATCCGGCAAAGTTCGCAGCGGAAATGTTTTTTAATACTCTGCAAGATTCTGGTATAAAAGTCCTTGGTAAAGCAGAGGTTAAAAAAGGGGAACAATATGAAAAAAAAGAATTACTGTTTTCTTATACTTCCCCAACTGTTGCAGAACTGGTCAAACACACTAATAAAAAGAGCGATAATTTGTATGCCGGGGTTCTACTCAGGAATATCAGTGCTTATACTGAAGGTGACGGCAGTGCAAGAGATGGCTTTAAAAAAGTTAATAAGTTTTTGGAAAAATTGGGTTTGCAGGCAGATTCCTTTGATATTTATGACGCAAGCGGACTTTCTTATACAAGTAATGTATCTTGCCATGCGACAGTTACTTTGCTTGAAAATATTTTATCTGCACCGTATGCGGAATATTTTAAAGACAGTTTGATTATTGCCGGTAATGAAGGGGAAAAAAGTTTATTTGCCGGCAGGGTTAAAAACAGTTCTTTTGCTTTCAAAACACTTCTTAAAACCGGCGCTTTGGACAAGGCACGTACTATAGCCGGTTATACTAAAGATAAAAAAGGCAAAGATATTGCTTTTTGTTTTTTTATAAATAATTTTAAAACTAAAGGGCGCAATATAACTGCTTTGCAAGATAAGTTTTTGGAATATTTAGCGGATTATAATTAAAAACTTAATTGATAATTTTTAAGATTTTGTTCAGCTTGATTCTTTACTTTGTTATCAAACAATTTACCCATTTTGTTGATTTTGTAATTATTGGTATGTATAAGCATGAGACGTTTTAAAGTCTTTTGCATTTCCGGCGTTCTTTCTATTAAACGTGGCATAGTCGGAATAGTTATACTTTCGCCTGTTTCATAACCGAAAGTAATAGTACTTTGGCTTTGGAGAAGAGCAGATAAATCCATTAAAGCCCAAAGGTATTTTTCAGATTTTTCACCGAATTCAAGATATGTTTTGATATAGTTCAGGGCGTAAATTTTTATTATCGCTTCCTTATATCTTGTTTGAATGCGCATTTCTTTTTGTGTTTCTGATAAGTCCTTATTATTTTCAACATCCTTTATCTGTTCTTCTAATTTAAAATTATTTTTTAATGCAGTTAAAATATTTTTTTGCGCACCTAATATAGTTTGGTCTTCTTCAAGTATGCCCCAAACATTTTTTATTTGAGAATTAAATTTATCCAATATGATAATAGAGGAGCCAAATCCTATGGAAAAACTACCAATTTTTCCTATAGTACTAGTGCCTACTAAATTAAAAGGTGTTGTAAATAAAGGTGAAAAATCCCATGCAAGGCCTGATATCGTAGCATATTCCGTAACTGTAGTGGCTGCAGGCAAAGCCGTACTTGCAATTTGTGTAATTCCTATAAAAGTGGCGAAATCAGATAAAATAAGGCCCATCTGGTCACATTTTGAAGCAAAATTATTTGCCTTATAAAATGGATTTTTTCTAAGTAATGTATGTATTTCGTCAAAAAGAGAGTTTATTTCTTTGCTTATATTTTCCGGTTTACTTTTTGCGTAAGAAGATTCTTTCCAGTTCGTTCCAATACGAATTTTATCATATTCTTCAAATTTCTTGCGTAACAATATTTGAACTTCTGGATTGTCTGAAAAAATATTATTTTTATTTAACTTAGGATAAGTGTTTGGTATGTTTTTTGCTTTTTCTTCAAAATTTTTGGCTAAAAAATCGGAAATTGTATTTCTAATATTTTCAATTTCCTTTTCTGATAAAGGTCTGCAGCTGTTTGCCTCATTTTTCGTAATTTTTACACGGGGACCACTAACTTGTGCCAAGGTAATACCCTGCACGAAAACACAAAGGCATAGAGCCAAAATAATTTTATTTATGAAAGCCGTCATACTATTATTTTACCGCTATAAAAGGTATTTTGCAAGGGAAAAAGGACCTATTTTGAAATAGGTCCTTTTGGTAATATGTAGCGGTATCGTACAAATATTTGACAAGTGCTGTATATCATTATATAATAAATATTATGCCTGGGGAAAAACAAGAGAGACAAAAATTTTCCGTAAACCCGCTTAAATTATGGCGCGATTTAAAAGATGCGTCTGCTATGTTTTTCAGTGCTATTTGCGGGAAATATCCTTTTCCTAAAAGAAGTTTTATTTGGTTATTGTTGTTTTTTGTTTATGCAATTATTCCCTTTGATTTGATACCGGATCCGTTAATTGCGTTTTTAGGCCTTGGTGCGGCGGATGATTTGTTGGTTCTTGTATACGTTTTAAATAAAATGTCGCCGGATTTAGAGAAATTTAGATTTTCTAAAAATACGGGAATGAGAAAAGATATTACAGAAGCAGAAGTAGTAAAAGATGAAAAAGATTATTAAATTCTTCAAAATAGCCTTATTATCCGTTATAATTTTGATGATAGCGGGTTTTGGGGTTTTGTATTTAGTTTTTCCTCCGAGCAAAGTAAAAAATATTGCACAGGAATTTGTGCGTAAGAATTATAACAGAGAGATTGATTATGATGATCTTTCTTTGACTTTGCTTGGTGCAAAAATAACCGATTTTAAATTATCCGAAACAAGTAATTTTGATAACGGAACTTTTGTGTCGGCAAAAAGAGTAGTTATCAAATTAGATATTATGCCTTTACTAAAAGGGAATTTACAAATAAAGGAATTGTTATTGGATGGTATATCCATAAATGTTATAAGAGAAGAAGACGGTAAATTTAATTTTGATGATTTTGTTTCTGCTGATAAAGAAGTAATATCAGAAAAAGGGGAAACCGGTTCAGCAAATACTTCCGCTTTTGCTTTTATTGCAGAAGTCATAAATTTAACTGATACTGCCGTTACATATATTGATAGACAAGAGGATATGAATTTTACCGTAGATAAGTTAAATTTGACGGTCAAGAATTTTTCGTTAAATGAAGCGTTTTCTTTCGCTCTAGGTCTGCAGACATCTTTGAGGGTTGGTAACTCAAAAATTAACCCTTTGCTCGTTAATCTACAGGGTAAAGCGAATTTAGCAGATTTGAACATGGAACATGCAAGTGTTGATATTTCTCCGTTATCACTTGCTTATAGGACTGCAAAGATTAGTTTTAACGGCGAAATTAAAAATTTTTTGAATCCCGTTTTATCATTAGACGGTAAAATTGAAGGTGTAAATGATACTATAATCACTTCAGTAACTCCTATGGATTTGCCGTCTTTTGCATTACCCCCGGCAGATTTGGTTATTAGGGCAGATATGGATTTAGAAAAGCAAAAAGCAACTGTTAAACAGGCCGATTTGCTTATAGGAAAGTCCTATATTAAAAATAAGGCTGATTTTGATTTTTCTTCTGATGATGTGGCTTATAAATTAGACACGGATTTGAACTTATCTTTAACAGATATACACGAAAGTGCAAAAGAAATGCTAAAAGAAATAGCACCAAAGGGGGGAATATCTGGGTATATAAAAGCTGTTTCCGCAAAGCCGTATCCCCAAGTAAAAGGTAAAATAAATTTTAAAAATATCGGGGGAATTTTGCTTAAAAAAGAGTTAAAGAATTTTAACGGGGAAATTAATATTTCTTCCATTAAGGATATAAGAACAAATATTATGAGCGGAAATTACAATAATTCCTCTTTTAAGACTTCCCTTGTTTATACTCAGCCGTCAAAGCCAATAAATATTGACTTTATGCTTGATTTAGATAAGTTCACATTAGATGATATAAATTTTGATGAATTTTTTAATAATAAAGATGCCGAAAATATAAAAAAGTCAGAACAAGCCGGGAAAAACAATACAACATTTAAGACGGCAGATTTTGGTACTTACAACATAAAAGTTGATGTAAAGATTAAAGAGGTTTCAAATAATGTTTTAACCGCGAATAATCTTTTACTTAAAGCAGACCTTAAGAATTTTTCCAATGATTTAAGTAAATTGCAAGGTAATTTAAGTTTTGTTTCAAGTAATGGGGAAATTAGGGATATTGATAAGATTATGAAGAGTTCAAAAATAATGCGTGCTGCATTAGCGGTGGTAAAAGTTGTAAAACAGGTTTTTTCCGTCGCTAAACTTGATGGTATTAGTTTAGGTAAAGGAGATGTAATAAAGTATAGCGAGATTGAGGGTATTTATACGATTACAAACGGTATGATAAATTTAGATAAATCAAGCATAGTAAGCAATTTATTAACAGTGAAAGCAAGTGGAACCATAGACCTTGTTACGGAAAAGTTAGGTATGACGGTTAATACGCATTTTGGTAAAGTTACTTCCGGCTCTGCGTTTAAACCGGTAGTTTTGAAAATTAAGGGTACTATGAATGAACCTAAATATTCAGTAGATGTTCTTTCTACAGTAACGTCTATAGCGAGTGTTCCCGGGAATGTTTTGAAGGGAGGGGTTAAAATGTCCACAAATACGGCTTCAGGTGTAACAAACGGAATAAAAGGTGTGGCTTCTGCCATAGGTAAATTATTTTAAAATAGGAGAATATTATGCCAAATACAACATTTGAGATTTTGCACGTTATCGGTGTTTTACCGATCGATGAGGGGGCGGAAATAAAAATTTCCGTTGATTCATTTAAAAACCACAAGTATATTTCAGTAAGAAAGTACTTGAAATCGGATACTTATACCGGTCCGACAAAAGCAGGGATTACCTTGTCTCCTGAAATGATAGGAAAAATTTCCCAAACAATTAATGCTTTGCCGGACAATGTAGCAGAAATTGAGGATAAAGAACTAGGCCGTTTTGCTAAAAGGAAAGGTTTAAATATTGTTTTAAGGATAAGTTCTTATATGAATTCAAAGGGTTTAGATTTAAGGCAGTATCAGGAGGATAGCACTTATACAGGTTGGACTAAAAAAGGTATACGCCTGCCCTTAGAGAAATTAAAAGAAATAAAAGAAATTTTTACAAAAACAGCGGCATATTTTGCCGAAACTAAATAGTTATAATTTTTAATTAAGGTATAGAGGTTCTACATTATGGAAAATAATCAAGGTGAAGTAAAACCTTCTGTTACGCCGCCTCCGGTTAAACCGGAGTTGGCTTTGATTGGTCAAGAAATTTCCGGTTGTATTGTTTTGGAAAAGATAAGTCAAGGCGGTATGGGGATGGTATTTAAGGCAAAACATAAGGCCTTAGACCGTATAGTATGTGTCAAAATTTTAAGTCCTAATTTAGCGAAAGATAAAAAAGCCGTTGGCTTGTTTTTAACTGAAGCACGTGCAGTCGCAGAACTTGACCACCAAAATATAGTGCAGGTTTACAATGTTGGTAAAGAAAAGGGCTTTTATTTTATAGTCATGTCTTTTATTGAGGGAGAACCCCTTTCTTATATCGTCAGAAAGCGTCCTAATTTACCTATCGGTTTCGTTGTAGATACTTTTATGGGTGTTTTAAGCGGCTTGCAGGCAGCACATCAAAAAGGTATAGTGCACAGGGATATTAAGCCGTCAAATATTTTAATTACAAAACAACTACAGGCAAAAATTGTAGATTTTGGTATCGCTAAAAAAGTTGATCAAGATAAAGGTTTTACTAAAACTGCTGAATTAGCAGGGACGGCATATTTTCTGTCCCCTGAACAGGCCTGTGGAAAGGAAATAGATGTTAGGGCTGATTTATATGCTGTTGGCGCAAGTATCTTTTATGTTCTTACCGGAAAATATCCTTTTGTCGGCAAGAATTCAATGGAGATAATACAGAAGCATATTAATGAACCGTTACCGGATATCAATAAATATCGTAAGGGCATTCCTGCTTGGCTCGTACAAGCTATTGAAAAATTGATGCAAAAAAATCCGGATGATCGTTTCCAAAGTGCTGCAGATACTTTAGCTTTTTTCCAAAAAGGCAGGGCTGATGAACAATTAAATTCAGCAAAGAATCTTAATATTGATGATGAAGTCGGTTTTACTATAGGGCGGGAGGACATTAAGGAATCACCAAGGGTAAATGCCGTTTTAGCTAATGAAAAAGAAAATCCTGTTGAACCACAACCGCAGCAGGTGGCTATGCCCTCTCTTGACGATATAAATAAAGTGAAGCCACAAGGGGCAAAAGCAGAAAAAGAAAGTGACGGGGTTCAAATGATGTCTTTGGATTCTGCCGGTACTATGGGCAATACTAAGACAGATGAGTATATAACAAAGAGAAAGAAAGAACTTAAGGATATGAGTTCCATAACAAATAGTTCGGTTGATCCGTCAGGGGCCTTTTCTCTGAAGAAAAATAATTTCTTAATTTCCGCATTTTTTAATACTATTATTGCAACCGTTCTTTTAATATTTGGGGTTATATCGTTCTTAAAACTTGGTACGATATGTTCTACTTCATTAAATAAAGATACCGGTTTTATAGCTTCATTATTCAGCCCCTGGACGGCCAGCCCGATGCCTTCAGGACAAATGTTATGGGCAGGTATTTGCGTCGGTTATTTTATTATCCTTACAATCTTAAGTAATAAGCTTAAGCTTTTAAGGAAGATTACGATTTATGCTTCATTGTTGGCAATAATCTCTTATATATTCGGCGTATTAGGTCTTGTTCCTTTGGGATTTCAAATCATAGATTTTGCTGCCTATTCTTACTTGCCGGTTTATGCATTGTTATTTGTTTTAATGGCAATAGTTATAGATGATTATGATGTTTTGCCGATTTATTATCGTATTGTGACAATAGTTTTGTTTGGATGTTCTTTAGGGGCTTTATATAAATTTTTCACGCCTCAAGAATTTTTATCAGGAGAACTTACTACTTCTTTGTTATACTCAATAATATTTACGATATGTGCTTTATTGGTAATGCCGTTTATGAGAGATAATTTTTTGATGAGAATGGCAACAATGGTTATTTTTGTTTTTTCCGCTATTGCAATATGG
The DNA here is from genome assembly GCA_947306425.1 of uncultured Elusimicrobia bacterium. Lineage (GTDB taxonomy): Bacteria > Elusimicrobiota > Elusimicrobia > Elusimicrobiales > Elusimicrobiaceae > Proelusimicrobium. The sequence continues at coordinate 45,484 of CAMZGO010000006.1, forward strand.
CTGTATCAAGGTGTCGGCGGTGCTTATGCTATAATGGATAAAATGCCTGATTCGGCGCTCGTTGAATATGAACCAAAAACAGAAGGTCTTTCAGAAGAAGCAAAGAAACTTTTTGAGGTAAATGATTCAAATACAGACGTAATTCATTCTTATACTGACCTTAATGAATTGAATCCTGATGAAAGGCAGAAGGTGTTTATAGAACGTTTAAAGAAAAGTTATTCTCCGGAATATAGAACGAATATTGAAACCTTGGTGTGGAATTACGCTTTAACCGAACCAATATTTAAATTCCGTTATTATTATAAAACACAGGGTTTATTCTTCTTTATTTTAACAATGGGCGTAATGTACGGTATATTTATATTTATAATCAAGATGTTGGTATATAGAGAGGAAAAATGGAATTTGATATAGAGTTAGCTTCGTATACGGATATCGGGAAAATACGGGAAAAAAATGAAGATTCTATTTTAATTTCCCCGGAATTATGTTTGGGTGCTGTGGCTGACGGAATGGGCGGGCATAATGCCGGCGAAATTGCCAGCAATTTGGCTGTTAGTATCTTGGAAAAGACTTTGATTGATTTGAGGGAAAAGAAAATTGTTTTACCAAAAGATTATGAAACAAATTATTCTCCTGTAGGCCGCAAACTTTTGTATGCATCTTCCTTAGCCAATTACAGAGTGTATACTTTGGCTACAGAAAACATTAAAAGAAACGGTATGGGAACTACTTTGAGTGCCATATATATAGAAGATGAAAATAATGCTGCTGTTGTGCATATAGGGGACAGTAGGGTTTATGTATATCGTGGTGATATATTTTCTCAAATTACTACTGACCATTCCTATGTTCAACAACAAGTTACCCTTGGAAATATGACCAAACAAGAGGCTGAAAATTCCCGTATACAAAATATTTTGATGAAAGCACTCGGTTTAAAGCGGGATGCAAAATGCGATATCATAAATATAAAACCGAAAGTTGGGGATGTTTATATTTTGTGTTCCGACGGTGTTAACAAAGGAATAAGTGATGAGGATATTCTTGTTCTCTTAAGACAGAAATTAAGACCTACTGAACTTTGTAAAAAGATAGTTCAGATTTCTGCTCAAAAGGACGGAAAAGATAATACATCTTGTGTGGTTTTGCATGTCTTGCCTAAGCAAGAAAAGACATTTTTCAGCCGCTTAAAATCCTTCTTTAAATAAACAAATAAATATTCAAATCCCCTTGTTTCAGACATTAAAATAATTAGCACTCAAACAAGGGGATTGACAATTATCAAAAATAATGCTTTAATTAGCAGTGTAAGGTTTTGGCTGCCAAAAAAGAATTATAACAGCCGAACTCAAAACTTAAATATATTGAACAGGAGGCAGTATGGCAATTAAAATTAAACCTTTAGGCGACAGGGTAATTGTTAAACCCTCAGAACCAAAGGAAGTTGTTAAGGGGGGAATTATTATTCCCGACAGCGCAAAAGAAAAACCAATGCAAGGTGAAGTTATTGCAGTAGGTGCAGGCGCTTTAAGTAAAAAAGGTGAACGTTTGCCAATGGATGTAAAAGTCGGTGATATTGTTCTTTATGGTAAATATGCCGGCAGCGAAATTAAGATTGATGATGAAAAATATATTATCATGCATCAAGATGATATTTACGGTATTTTAGGTTAGGAGATTTATTATATGCCAAAACAAATTGTATTTTCAGAAACAGCCCGTGCAAAAATGAAAGCGGGTATTACAAAAGTAGCAGATGCGGTTAAAGTTACACTCGGGCCGCGCGGCAGAAGCGTAGTTCTTGAAAAGAAGTTCGGTTCACCCCTTATTATTGATGACGGTGTAACTATTGCAAAAGATATTGAACTTGAAGATAAGTTTGAAAATATGGGTGCGCAGCTCATTCGTGAAGTTGCTTCAAAAACTAATGATGTCGCCGGTGACGGTACAACAACGGCAACAGTTCTTGCAAATGCTTTATTAAATGAAGGTATTAAAAATATTACTTCCGGTGCTAATCCGACTCTCGTTAAAAAAGGTATTGAAAAGGCCGTAGAAACGGTTAAAGAAGAACTTAAAAAAATGCAGCATCCAGTCAAAACCAAACAAGAAAAAGCACAAATTGCTACAATTTCTGCCAACGATAAAGTTATTGGTGATTTGATTGCTGAAGCGATGGAAAAAGTTGGTTATGAAGGTGTTATTACCGTTGAAGAAGGTAAAACCGCAAATACCACTTTGGAAGTCGTGGAAGGTATGCAATTTGACCGCGGTTATATTTCCCCTTATTTTGTAACTGATTCAGAGCGTATGGAATGCGTTTTGGAAGATTGCGCTGTAATTATTACCGATAAAAAAGTATCTTCCATGAATGAACTTTTACCGATTTTAGAAAAAATCGTACAAGGTGGGCGCCAATTTTTAATTATTGCCGAAGATGTCGACGGTGAAGCCCTTGCAACTTTAGTAGTAAACCGCTTGCGCGGCACGCTTAAAGGTTGCGCTGTTAAAGCCCCCGGTTTTGGTGACAGACGTAAAGAAATGCTTGCCGATATAGCAGTATTAACCGGCGGTGAAGTGATTTCCGAAGAACGCGGTTTGAAACTTGAAAATGCTACTTTGGAAATGCTCGGTAAAGCAAAACGCGTCATTATTGATAAAGAAAGCACCACAATCGTCCACGGCGGCGGAGATAAAAAGGCTGTTGAAGAACGTGCTTCACAAATCAGAAAACAAATTGAAATGTCAACCTCTGATTACGACAAGGAAAAACTCCAGGAACGTTTGGCAAAACTTGCCGGCGGTGTTGCAGTGATCAATGTCGGTGCCGCAACCGAAACCGAACTAAAGGCCAAAAAAGCAAAAGTGGAAGATGCCAAAAACGCAACCAAAGCCGGTGTTGAAGAAGGTTTAGTTCCCGGCGGCGGTGTCGCTTTAGTCCGCTGTGAGAAAGCCTTAGAAGGTTTGAAAGGCGAAAATGAGGATATCCAAACAGGTATCAATATCGTTAAAAAAGCCTTAACAGCACCTTTACGCCAGATTGCCGAAAACTCCGGTTTAGACGGTAGTGTGGTTGTTGAAAGAGTCCGCAACTTAAAAGGTAATGAAGGTTTCAATGCAGATACCGATACCTATGAAGATTTGCTTAAAGCAGGTGTAGTAGACCCGGCAAAAGTAGTAAGAACTGCTTTAGAAAATGCTGCTTCTATTGCTTCAACAGTTCTTTTAACTGAAGCTTTAATTGCAGATAAACCGGAAAAGAAGGAAACCCCTGCAATGCCCCCTATGGGCGGTATGGGCGGAATGGGAATGATGTAATTCCTTAATTCATGTTAATACTTTAAGCCCCTGCCTTGACGGCTGGGGCTTTTTTACTAATAGGTCTTTTGGGTAAATTTAAGTAGGTCTAAATGCCCTTGAAAAACAGGTAAATAAGATTTACAATATAAGTAACTCAATATTAAGGAGAGGTTGTTATGAAAAAGTTGTTTATAACCTTGTTTTTTGTTTCCTTATTTTGTCCAATCATCGCGAATGATTTGATAGATAAGGAAGTAATATCTGAAATCGGTGAAATAGTTTCAGAAGGCGTTATAGATGTTAAAGAGGAGAAAGATTCTTCTTCAGGTGCTAGTGAAAAATCTGTTGCTAGAATAGTGTTCACTCAAACGGTGAATGCTGAAATGACTACGTATGATCGCCCTCTTGTAAACAAATATAAAGACTGTGTGGCGGTTATCATAGATGATGCTTGGGCTATTGCTTCAAAAAAATGTAAATTAGCACCGGGTGATAAAACTTATGTCGCAGGTGAAGTAATAGATGTTTCTGTAAGCGATTTTAAAATTGAATTTAACAAAAAATTATACAAAGCGGATAATGTTGTAGAACTTACAAACGTTTTTCTTTTGAAGATTACTAATGAAAATGGTAATCCTCTTATGGTTAATACTCCTAAAGCAAGACTATTTTTTGTTCCGGTAAATAAAGTAAATTCTAGATGGTTTGCTGATATTTTAGGTGAATATAAGGTAAATAGAACTGATAGAAATACTCCGGCTTATGATGCAGCCCATGACAAGATACAAGATAATTTCCAGCCATACAAAACCGGCCGTACTTTATATACGAAAGGCATTAAAGATTTTTATGTAAAAGGTAATAATGTTACGGTAACTTTGGATTGGATAAAACAAGTTAGGGCAGGAGACCCGCTATTTTATCTCGCAAATGGAAAAGAATATCTTTTAGGTTTTGGAAAAGCAGTTAATTTGGATGATAGAAAAGAAGAGGCCCGTTCCTATGAAGTATCTTTGTTAACTGACTTAGATAAAAATGAAATTTTAAATAATATTTCCGCGATTGATAAAAAAGCAGCAAAACGGATTGAAGAAAATATAAAGAAATAGTATTTTTAGAACCTCAAAAAATTCCCCGATAAAGGCAAATTGCTGAATTCGGGGAGTTTTTTATTTCCGCTTTTATTTTCAATAAATGATTGATTGGAAACTGTCCTAAAAAATTTATAAAATATAAAAGAAGTTAATTTATGGAGGAATAGAAGTTCACCCTATAACCGGGTTTAAAATAATTTGATACTGTTTTTGGAATCCTATATTAGTATAGGAGTTGCTTTGTAAAACAAAGTTCCATGAGAGTCCAAAAACAGCTGTTACAGGCAAAAAGATAAGAAGGTCGCTCCTGATTATCTTTTTGCCGAGTGTTCGTTTTTTTAACGAACCACGGCTGTTTTATGTTTTGAAACTCTCATGGACAAGGCATAAAAAGCCGTTTTTTATTGCTTATTAAAGTAATGTGAAATTTTGCCTGCTTTTTCTTTAACACTTCCTTATTGACAGTTGAGAATTAGAAGATACTGATATTAAGGAGAATTTATGTTAAAGAAAAAAATATATAAATTACACGAGCAGCTAATCAAAAAATATTTAATATTTACAAAAGGAAAAGATAGGGCCTATTCTTTTTCTTATTTCAACATAAATATAAGGGAAGGAAGAAATATTTATTATAAAAACAAATTTTTGTTTAAAGCCCAAAAAATTGAAAATTTATTACAGAAAGTTAATTCTAAAGACGGGGAAATATATATTTTGGGTTCTGGGCCTTCAGTAAAAACTCAAAATTTACAAATTTTACAGAATAAAAATGTAATTTTCCTTAACGGTTCCATAAATCTTGCTTCTAAATATCAAATAAAACCTTTTTGTTATATCATATTAGATGCAACTTTTATTATTAACAAACAGGACATTATTAAACAAATTCCGTCAAATACACCTTTGGTTTTATCCCTTAGTGCCGTGAATGCTATGTATACTTTTTGCCCCAAAATATTACAAAAACATCCTGTGTGTTTAATTTTAAATCCTTTAGAACCCTATAAAGGAACAAAGAAAAAAATTTCTGATTTGGAAAATGAATATTTTTATATTCCTCCGCAGAAAGATACTGCTTTCAGTTACTATCCTGATAAGGGGTTATTTGACGGGGGAACAGTAATGTCAAATGCCATACAAATAGCATTTTATTTGAATTTTAGGAAAATATTTTTATTAGGTTTGGATATAGGCAATGCTGCCCAACCCCGTTTTTACGAAAATGATAAGAATAAATTAAAAAGCGGACTTTTGAAAGATTATGAAACAAAAATTTTGCCGTTTATGAAAACAACAAAAACTTTAGCAGAAATGCAAAATAGGAAAATTTATAATTGTTCACCGATAACTAAACTTCCTTATGAAGTTATACCTTATTTTGATTTTAAAATTATTGAGGAGAAAAACAATGTTAATTAATAAAGCAGTTTTTATGATTAAAACCTTAAACGGCGGAGGGGCGGAAAAAGTTGTTATAAACTTAGCAAAATTGTTAAAAGACAGAGAAAATATTGATAGTCATATAATTACTTTTTCCAAAGAAAAACAGCATGTTGTTGATAAAGATATAAATGTTCACTTTATAAGTTTACCGAAAAAAACTTTCTTAAATTCATTTTTTTATAAACGAAAGTGTGCCCAAATTATAGAACATTATATCAAACATAATATCGGAAAAGTTGAAGCCGTTTTTTCTAATCTTACCTTTTGTGATAAGATTATGAAATACAGTAAAATGCGGGTTTACCATATAATACATAGCACCACTTCAATAGCAGAGTGGGGAAGTAAAAAAGGGATATCCCGCCTGCGTGCGAAAAATAAAACAAAAAATTATTATACCAAGCATCCTTCAATTTGTGTTTCAAAAGGCGTTTTGGAAGATTTCAAAAAATATATAAATAAAAACGCAATATGTATTTATAATCCGGTAAATAGTGAAATGATAAAAAAGTTATCACAAGAAAAAATACTTGAACAAGAAAAGAAATTACTAGGAAAAAAATATATTATTGCTGTAGGGAATATTAAACAAGCTAAAAATTATCCCCTTTTACTTAAAGCTTATGCAAAAAGTGGAATAGAAGAAAAATTGTTAATTGTAGGTGGCTTTAGGGATACTTATGAAAATTGTCTTGTTCTAGTTAAAGAACTCAATCTTGAAAATAAAGTTATGTTTTTAGGATTTAAACAAAATCCTTATCCTTACATTAAAAGGGCTAAATTATTAGTTTTATCTTCATCATACGAAGGTTTACCAACGATATTATTAGAGGCGATATCTTTAGGGGTACCTGTAATTTCAACTAATTGCCAAAGCGGACCAGCTGAAATACTAAAAAATTATCGGCAGTGTTTATCAAAAATAAATGATGTTGATGAATTAGCAAATAAAATTAAAGATGCGGTAAGTAATCCAAACAAATATATTGCACAGATTCCTGAAGAAATGTCTGATAAAAATATTTGTAAAGAATATGCAAATACTATTTTACACAAGTCCCTCAAAAAATTGTAAAATATATAGGAAGAAGTTATTTTACGGAGGAATGTATGTCTATAAAAGTTGGTATTAACGGCTTTGGCCGTATCGGCAGATTTGTTTTTAGAGCTGCCCAAAACAGAAATGATATTGAAGTTGTTGCTATTAACGATTTGTGCCCGGTTGATTATTTGGCTTATATGCTCAAATATGACACAATGCACGGTAAATTTGAAGGTACTGTTGAAGCAGATGTAGAAAACAGCATCTTAATCGTAAACGGTAAAAAAATCCGCGTAACAGCAGTAAAAAACCCCGAAGAACTTGCTTGGGATAAAGTCGGTGCTGAATATGTAGTTGAATCCACCGGTTTATTTTTAACAAAAGAAAAAGCAGAAGCTCATATAAAAGCAGGTGCAAAGTATGTTGTAATGTCAGCACCTTCCAAAGATGATACCCCGATGTTCGTTGTCGGCGTTAATGAAAAAACCTATGTAAAAGGTACACAATTTGTTTCAAATGCTTCCTGCACCACAAACTGCTTGGCCCCTATCGCCAAAGTTTTAAATGATAAATGGGGCATTAAAGACGGTTTAATGACAACCGTTCACAGCGTAACAGCAACACAAAAAACTGTTGACGGTCCTTCCATGAAAGATTGGCGCGGCGGCCGTGCGGCAAGCGGGAATATTATTCCTTCTTCCACCGGTGCTGCAAAAGCAGTCGGTAAAGTTATTCCTACACTTAACGGCAAATTAACCGGTATGTCAATGCGCGTTCCTACTTTGGACGTTTCCGTAGTTGACTTGACGGTTAACCTCGCAAAACCTGCAACCTATGCAGAAATTTGCGCCGCTATGAAAGAAGCCAGCGAAGGCGAACTTAAAGGTGTTTTGGGTTATACGGAAGATGCGGTTGTTTCTTCAGATTTTCTCGGAGATACACGCACATCAATTTTTGATGCAAAAGCCGGTATTGCTTTAACCGATACTTTCGTTAAAGTCGTTTCTTGGTACGATAACGAAATCGGTTATTCCAACAAAGTTCTTGATTTGATTGCCCATATGGCATCAGTCAATAAATAACTTTTATGTTAGAAAAGGCGCTCACTTCGGGCGCCTTTTTTTATAGGAGATTTTATGAACTTAAATGATATTGTTAAAATTCAAGATATAGATTTAAAAGGTAAAACCGTTTTAATGAGGGTTGATTATAATGTTCCTTTAAAAGACGGTAAAGTTGATAACCCGAAACGTATTACCGCTACAGAAAAAACGGTTAAATATCTTTTAGGGCAAGGCTGCAAATTGGTTTTAATTGCACACCTCGGGCGCCCGAAAGGTAAAGTCGCACCGGAATTTTCTTTAGCGCCTGTTGCACCCGAAGTTGAAAAAATTATGGGTACAAAAGTACATTTTGCAAAAGATTGCGTAGGCCCCGAAGCCTTAGCCGCTGTTGCCGCTGCAAAACAAGGGGAAATTGTTTTACTTGAAAATTTACGCTTCCACCCTGAAGAAGAAAAGAACGATGAAAATTTTGCAAAAGAACTTGCCAAACTCGGTGATGTTTTTGTTCAAGAAGCATTTGGTACAGTTCACCGTGCACATGCTTCCACAAGTGCAATAACCAAATTTTTACCATCTGCTGCCGGTTATTTAATTCAAAAAGAAGTTGAATTTTTAGGCGGCGCCATTGAGACCCCTGCCCGCCCTTTTGCGGCAATTATCGGCGGTGCAAAAGTATCAGATAAAATTATGGTCTTAAATAATTTACTTGATAAAGTTAATGTCTTAATCGTCGGCGGCGGTATGGCCTTTACTTTCAATAAAGCACTCGGTTATGATGTAAGTAACTCTTTGCTTGAAGCTGATAAAATTGAAGAAGCCAAAAAAATTATGGAGACAGCAAAAGCAAAAGGAGTAAAACTTTTATTGCCTATTGATAATGTTTGCGCCCAAGAATTTAAGGATGGTATCCCGACTGTAACTACTGAAAACCCGAATATTCCTGCAGGATATATGGGGCTTGATATCGGTCCTAAAACTATTAAATTGTTTGAAGAAGAACTACTTAAATGCAAAACAGTTTTTTGGAATGGTCCTGTCGGTGTTTTTGAAATGGAAAGTTATGCCAAAGGCAGTTTTGCAATTGCAGAAACTTTAGTTAAAATGACTGAAAACGGTGCCATTACCATTATTGGCGGCGGGGACAGTTTAAATGTTCTCAAAAAGGCCAAAATTTCATCAAGCAAGGTTTCCCATGCTTCTACGGGCGGCGGTGCAAGTATGGAGTTTGTTGAAGGTAAAGAATTGCCCGGCTTAACCGCTTTACTTAAGAAATAGTTTGTTTGATAAAAAAATACCGCTTGTTTAACGACAAGCGGTATTTTTTATTCCCCAAAAGTCCTATATAAAAATAGGACCAAAAGCCCTTGCGGCATTAAAAATAAAACACTATAATATGTTGTAAGGAATAGTTTATGAGGAAAGTAATATCGTATATTTTATTATTTGTTATGACTTTTTTAACACCTATTCAATCATTTTCGCAAGGTGTTGCTTATAAGCGTGCGGCAGATTTTAATTATGATATCTATGCTTCAGGTGAAACAAATAAAGAACAATTTATTAAGAATTTGGAAGCGGACCTTAATACCATTGAATTAAATTATGAAACCGATTCGGATTTCCGTTCTGACCTTGTCAAAGCCCATCCGTCAAAGCAAGAATATTATCATGCCTATGGTACACGTGAGAAATTAAAAGAGGCTTATAATGACTTCTTATACTTCAATATGTACCCGGAAAAATCCCCATATTGGAAGTTGACTTCCCTTGATGCAGATTTAGATATCCAAGACGGACAATACAAACAATATGGAGAAACACTTAATGTCTTGCATATTTTAGACTACTATGAACATCTTACTAAAGATATTGCCCGTTTGTCTTCCCAAAATCCTGTTTATAAAGAAGAACAAGCAGAAAAATGGGTTAGAAAGTCCCCTACAATATTGATACTTACTTTTTTGACAGCTTTAAATTTTATAATTACAGACGGTTTGATGGCAGGGGTTACGGCTCCTGCTGTTGTTGCTAAACTCGCGAAGGCGGGTATCTTTGTATCACTAATGGGGTTAGACATTTTTGTTACTGATTTGGTGGCCTATAAGTCAGATGTATTAAGTAAACGTTTAAACTATTTGGTAAACAGTACCGGTTTCTATAAACAAATAATGATACAAAAACCCGATAGTACAAATATGTTTAAACCATTACAAGACCAACAAGCGTTAATGGATACTCCTTTAGATGCCAAAGCAAAAAAAATATTGAAAAAGACATGGTTCTATCGGCAATTAAGGAAATTTTCCCCTAATTACCGTAATGCTGAACTTGATAAAGAAATAGACAATGCTAAAAATGTGGTTGATTTTTTTGAAAAGAGAAAAATAACTAATTCCCCGGAATTCCGTTATATATTAGCAGGTATCTTAAAAGAAGCAGTTAATAATGACGAATACACCATACAACTGATGAGGCAGGAAATGTTACGTCTATATTATGCTTTAAGGTTTGTTCGGGCAGAACTTGCTGATATAACAGACCCTTTAAGATATAACAGGGCCATGATTGATTTAGCAACAATTTACAAAGTAATGTATATTCAAATTTTAGATAATCGTATCACAAGTTTAGGTAAGCAGCCGGAATATAAACAGTTTAGCGAAATGCTTGAAAAAACGAAAGGTGTTAATCATTCTGTATTTGCTACTCCTTCTAAAATAGAAAAAGTTAAGACAGGCAATATTCAAAAGGACTTAGCATATAGGGCAGTACAATACGGACGGGAAGATGAAACAAAAATCGGTGCGGACCTAAATGCCTCGGTCAGTACTTATGATTCTTACCCTACATTGTTACCACGCGCTGAAGTTAATTATCTTGTTCAGATTATAGATATTGAAGAAAAGGATGAACAAAAAAAGATTAATGAGGAGCGTTTAGCTAAGTATCTTGAAAATAAAAACAAATATAATCACTTGCAATCAAATATTTGGCTTGATAAAACAAATTTAAATGAAAAGGCAAAACAAGGGGCCTATATCGGCGGAAGTGCAACAAAATAAAATTAAAGGGAGTATATGAAAAAAGTTTTCACTTTAACTTTATCTTTTATTTTATGCTTTCAGCATATTATTGCCGCGCAAACATTTTACCCGACTGCTAAAGACGTAGAAATAATTTATAATAAAATTGCTGAGAGGGTCAATTCTTTATCTTCGTTAAAACAAATTGCGAAAGACACGAACACAACACCGTTGGTGGTTTTATCGGCAATAGCCCCTTCTGTATCAATAAATACTAAAAAAAAGTTTGCTGCCTTTTTAAAAGAATTGCATATAAATGTAAAACCTGATGCCTCAATTTTAGATATATCCGAAGCCGCATACAGAGAATTAATAAACCAACGTAAGGCAGGGGAAGTATTATTGAATCATTTTGGTGAGGTTTATGAAAAAGCAGAAAAATTAATTACTGATGCCGCAAATTTGGAACCGCAAATTTTAAAGCATTGCGAAGATTATTTAGATGTGTTTCAAAAAGATATGATTCAAAAGGAATTAAAAAAGTTAAATATTCAAAATTTAGGAGTAAGGCTTGAGAAATTAAATTTAAATGAGATAACTGACCGCTTCATAGAAACATGCGATAAGGCAGGGGTAGAGGTCTTTGATTTTTTACAGGCTTACCGCAATATAACCCAACTGCCGCAGGAGTCTGCAAATTTAATTACTCAGGAAAAGTATCTTACTAGTGTTGTAGAAGATTTTTTTGCATACAGAGGTGAATATTTGGCACTGAAAGATATTGAAGCCGCACTGGGCAGCAGTAAAAAACTTGCGGAATTAGCTGAGCGTTACTATAATGAAGCATATAATTTGGGATATGAATATTCTGAAGCATTAGATAAAGCGGCTTTTTATCTTGAGAAACAGGAAGCACAACCCATTGAATCCAATTATAAGAAAATGCTTTATTCCCAATATAAAGCAGAGGATCTTGGTATTAAATATATTGAGAGTGAAGCAAAAAAACAGACTATTGATAATTTCTTCCTTGGCAAATCACTGCCGCAATTTACTAAGAAAGGCGGTTTGTTCATAGGGATAATCGGGGTATTTGTTTTAGCTGATAAAATTATAGCAACAGAAAAACTTAAAAAACAACAAACTATGAAAATCCAAAATGTAAATAATTTGCAAGATATGCTGGCAGATAACAAAGATAATCTTTATGCTGTTTTGGAACTGTTGCCCGTTGAGCGGAAAACGGTTTCTAATTATATCGCCGAAAGTTATTTCCCGGATTTTGAAGAACAAACCAATAATTTGCTTTTTGCTTTAGCCCTTATTGAAGATAAAGAAGACAGTTCGCATCAAAAGGCAGAACAAAAAATTGAACAAAATATTGATAATTCATATAAAGCGGCTGAACAAAAACTGCAAAAGCTTAATTTGCACTTGTAATTTCCCATTTGCTACAATTTAGTTATGAAAAATATTTGGGCTTTTATTCCTTCCGCATATTTTATGGAAGGCCTTCCGTACGGCGTAATAAATATTTTATCGGCAATTATTTATACACGCTTAAACATACCTAATGATGTTTTTATTTTTTGGACTTCCTGGCTATATTTGCCTTGGGTTTTAAAAATGTTTTGGGCGCCTTTAGTGGAAGGTAATAGCACAAAACGCCGTTGGGTTGTGTGTATGCAGTATCTCTTGGCTTTAACATTTGTGCTTATTGCTTTAACTTTACAAACAAATGCTTTTTTTACTGCTTCTGTTTGCGGTTTTTTTGCGGGGGCCTTTTTGTCCGCTACACATGATATCGCACTTGACGGATTTTATCTGATTGCTTTAACAGAGAAAGCACAGGCATATTTCGTCGGTTGGCGTACGGTATTTTACAGGTTTTCTTTAATTTTTATCAGCGGTCCTTTGGTAGTTTTGGCCGGCAAATTTGAAAAGTATTTTGATGATATCGCTTTCGCCTGGTTCTTGATTTTAGGTATAACGGCCTTAATTACTGTTATGCTTGCTGCTTATCATAATTTTATATTACCCAGGCCGCAAGGAGACGCGCCGCAAAAAGGGGAAAATAAGGGTATTGCTTTTTATATGGAAATCTTTAAAAAATATTTTACCCAAAAACAAATTGTTTATATATTGCTTTTTATTTTTTTGTATCGTTTCGGGGATGCTTGTTTGGAGAAAGTGGTAGTCCCTTTTATGTTAAAACCGTTAGCGGAAGGCGGTCTTGCTTTGGGGACTGAAACCTATGGTTGGATTAAAGGTACACTTGGGCTTATTGCCATAATTTGCGGAAATATAACCGGCGGCTGGGTGCTTGCGAAGTTCGGCTTTAAAAAATGTCTTGTTGCTTTTGCTTTATTTTTGGTTTTACCTAATTTCTTTTATGCCTATATGGCATATTTTCACCCTGGCTTAAGTACAATTACCGTTTTGCTTATTTTAGAAAATTTCGGCAACGGTCTTGCCATGATGGCTTTTAGTGTCTTCATTATGTATGTATCAGAGGGGGAATATAAGACCTCTTTCTATGCTATATCTACCGGGCTTATGGCACTTGGTATGATGGTTCCAAATATGCTTAGCGGTAAAATGCAGGTTTTGCTTGGCTATGATAGATTCTTCCTATGTGTAAGTTTAATCAGTTTAGTAACTTTTGCCGTAATTCCTTTAGCATATAAAATACAAAAACTTACCAAAGCAGATGATTTCATAAAGCAAACAAAAACAACGGAATTAATGGATAATTAATTTTTTATATTTTGTATTAGTAGATAATTTGTTTAGAAATAGTTTCTCGGCTTGTTTGCCAAACAGGTCTAATTATGCTAAACTGTAACGGGAGGCGTATTTATGAATCTACTAAAACAAAATAAAGGGTATACCCTTATGGAAATAATGGTGGTGGTTATTCTTATTGCCATTTTGTCGGCAGCGGGAGTACCTTATTATAAAGATCACATTGAAAGACAAAAAGCGGCTTTGGGTATCAGTAATTTAAAAATGTTCACTGACTCAGTTGAACGTTATATGGCTTTGCATAATGAAAATGTACCAACGGATTTAACCTTACTTGATTTAGATATTAGTAATGGAAATTTCAGTGATAATGGTAAAAAATATAATGACGGTACTTTCACTTTTAGCACAGACGGGGAATCATCGGTTTTGGCAGAGCGCAATACGGGGGAATATACTTTGTCCTTTTCTTTAGGGGATGATGGTAAACTCTCTTGTACACCTACAACATACTGCTCTGATAAACTAAATATATCTTGTTCGGAAAGTTAAGAAAAGAATAAAATTATGGAACTAATCACAAGTTATGTCATTACTTTAATTTTGGTAATGGACCCTTTTGGAAATATACCGCTTTTTATTACTGCTCTAAAAAGGGTACCTTCTGAACGGCGTACAAAAGTTCTTTTAAGAGAACTAATAATAGCCCTGTTTATAATGGTAGTATTTTTGTTTGCCGGTGCTAAATTGCTTGCTTGGCTTGGTATAGCAAAACACTCGTTGGGGGTATCAGGGGGTATTGTGTTGTTTATAATGTCAATAAAACTTGTTTTTAATTCTTTAGAGGATGAACAAGCACATATAAACCAAAGGGACGAGGAACCATTTGTGGTACCTTTAGCCATTCCCTTAATTGCCGGCCCTGCCAGTTTGAGTATGCTTCTCATCTTATCCGCCGGGGCGCCCTCAAAAGTGGCCTATTTATTTATAGCGGTTTTGGCGGCTTCATTTCTAAATGGTCTTGTTTTATTGCTCTCTTTTCCAATAAGTAATATACTGGGCAGGCGCGGGTTAATTGCTGTGGAAAGATTAACCGGTTTGCTTATGGTTTTGATTTCCGTAAATATGATAATGGGCGGTATTTCTGATTTTATACATACTCTTTCTTAAAGGTAAATAAGGTAAAATAAGTAATGAAACAAATTGCCGTTTTACAGCGTAAAATCGCTTTTTTGAATATTTTAAAATGGTTTTTACTCGCCCTGCTAATAGGGGTTGTAGTTGGCATTTTTAATGCCCTATTTTTAAAATTATTGGAATTTTCTATAGGTGTTACAAATCAATTTGAATATTACTTTCTGGTTTTACCTTTTGCTTTATATTTGGTAAATAAACTTGCAAAAATTTCGCCGAAAGATAATGATTATTCCACAAATCAGGCTATTGCTTCAATAAATGACAGAAAAAGTATTTCTTTGGTATCTTCCCTAAAAGCATTTTTTTTACCGGTAATTACTATTGCTTGCGGGGGCAGTGCCGGTAAAGAATCCCCTTGTGCTGATGTCGGAGCCGGTGTTGCAAGTACCATTTCAAAATTACTTTCTTTTAATAAACAGGAACGCCGTAAACTTATGATTTGTGGGGTAAGTGCCGGATTTGCCGGTGTTTTCGGGGTACCTATTTCAGGGGCTTTGTTCGGGTTGGAAGTATTAAGCGTAGGTACAGTTTTTTATGAGGTTATGTTTCCGGCTTTTATTGCCGGGATTACCTCCTTTCAGGTAACACATGCTTTGGGGGTAAATTACATTTATCACCCTCTGAACTTACAGGCGATCTCTTTAGACGGCTCTTTATTTCAAGTAGTGCTATCAGGTTTATTTTTCGGAATTGTTGCTTTAATTTTAATTGAAACAATAAAATTAAGCGGTATTTTAATGCGTTATATCGGGCGTAAAACTAATACTTTTTGGCGTTGTTTTATTGCTTCCGGGGTGGTAATTTTAATAGGGCTTTTAACTTCGCCGGACTATTTGGGGCTCACTATGAACAGGATAGATATTATTTTAAGCGGCGGTAAAGCGGCCAATTTCGGTTTTCTGCTTAAAATTTTTGCTACTGCTTTTACTTTCGCCGGAGGAGGGGTTGGAGGCCTTGTAACGCCTGTATTTTTTATAGGGGCAAATTCCGGCTATTTCTTTGCTAATTTAATTGGTTTAAGTACATCAACTTTTGCCGCGCTTGGGGTGGTAAGTGTTTTGGCCGGTGCAGCCAATACGCCGCTTGCTGCAAGCATTATGGGGATTGAACTCTTCGGTGCTTCAATAGCACCTTATGCGGCTGTATCATGCATTGTCAGTTTTTTGGTTACGGGCAAGCGTTCAATTTATCCGAAACAAGGCTTTTCTTTTGATAAAAATCTGATTGAAGATGATAAAAACGGAAGTTATAATTCAGTTACAAAAGAACAATTGGAAAGGGCTTTGATTAAGAAAAACTTTCTGCTATCTTCCGTGCGGCATTTAATACCAAGCACTTTAACTAAGAAAGAAGTTCAGGAAATAGTGGAAAAGTCAAAAAAAGATAAGAGAAATTTAGAAATTTTAAAACATTTATTTCCGGACTTTACCGGTAAGAAAAAATAAATTTTATGTTAAAATTGAGAGGCATAAACAAAAGTTTTTTTGTTTGGATTGTGTTGTGCTTGGCATATTTGTCACTGATAGGATATTTGACTTGGCTTTATCCGTATGGGGGAGATGAACTATTTCCGTCTTCTTTAAATTTTACGGAACATCTCAAGCAATTGATTTTCAATCCTTATATGTCTTTAAGAGCCGGTTGTATTTTGGGTGTTTCTATATTTCATACAGGCAAATATTTATTTATAATACTCAACTCTGTTTTGCAGCTCTCCGTAATTTTCAGCGCGTTTTATTTAATATATATGCGCTTTCCGCTGTTTAACAGTTTCAATGATTTACCGGCATTTATTTTAATTTTGGTATTGGGAACTTTTTTTGTAGCTCAACCAAGTGATGTTTTGATATGGTTTGGAGGGGCTACAAATTATGCTTGGGTGTTTATAGCTTTCATTTGGTTTTTAATCTATTTGCGTAAATTGGATGAGGGTAAATCATTTACCAACCGGTATTTTGTGTTTTTTTGTTTATTTTGGGGCATTTTTTTGGGGATGATGAATGAGAATAATTCACCTATGATTTTATGTTTAATGTCGGCCTTTTTCGCTTATTCTTATTTCAAAGGAATAAAGTTGAAAAAGGATTTTCTTTTATTGTTTATAGGTTCGGCTATCGGGGTTTATTTTATGTTTGCATTCGGGGACAATGAAATTCGTTTAAAAATAGTTTCTTTTGGTTTTCCTATACATCACACTCTGTCTGAAAAACTTATTATACATTTGCACCGTATGAACGAATTTTCTGCATCCAATTTGTGCCTTATTTATTTGCTTCCTTTATTTTTGTTTTTGATAGGATTAGATAAGCGGAAAATAGTCTTTAAGGAAAAACATTTTTATTTGTCTGTTATCTGTTGGTTAGTGGCATTAGGATTATCAGTAGTTTTATGTGCAGCTCCTAATTTGGCTAATCGTGCTTTTTATTCCGCGACTTGGTTTTGTATATTTTCCTTGATATTTATGTTAATGACGATAGAAAAATTATATCAAATTAAACTTATAAAATATTTTGCATTCATTTTTGGGCTTTTATTTATTTATATATTGCCTTTGTTTATTATGCAAGTATCCACATTAAAGGAAAGTGTAAATTACAGACAAAGTTTAATAAATAATGCAAAGCAAAAAGGCCGTCAAACGGTGTATGTGCCTTATGCTGAAGCCCAAAATTATTTGTCGGATAATTTAGAAGTTTTATATTGGGATTCTTTAAAAATTAAAAAAACATGGAGTGCTATTGAAGGTATTAAAATTGAATCAGAATTAGGTGATAATATTCTTTATATGTAGGTGATGATTATGAATAAAAATTATAAGAAAGATTATATTATTTGGGGTTTGTTTTTCCTTATTTACTTGTCGTTTATAGCGTTTTTTTCCTATTTATATCCTTTAACTAAAGATGAAGTATTATCCCATAAAGTTACGACGTTGCCTTTAGCATGGAAAGCAATAAAATTAACTTATCAGTATAATACCCTGCGGTTAGGGCCTTTTTTAGGTACATTTTTATTGATAGGCGGTAAGCCGTTTTTCATTTTAGCAAATCCTTTTGTCCAGCTTGCATCTGTTCTGAGTATATTTTATTTTATCTATTTGCGTTTTCCTTCTTTTAAGGGTTTAAAAGATTTCGTTCCTTTTACATTCTTAACTTTACTTTGTACTTTCTTTATCGCTAAGCCAGATAATACAATCTTTTGGATAGGCGGCGCTGCAACATATAGTTGGCCTTTCATAGTTTTTATGATATTTTTGATTTATTTGAGAAAGTATTATATAGCCAAAGTAACCTCTACACCGCTTTATTTGTTGCCGTTATATGGTATACTTGGTTTTTCAGTCGGATGGTTACATGAAAATACTTCGCCCATGGCTTTATGTATAATGCTGGCTTTTGCCGCTTGGTTTATATATAAAAAACGTAATTTAAATGGCTCTTTTTGGGCTGTATTTGTCGGTATAATAGGGGGCCTTATATTTTATTTTACTTCACCCGGTTTGCATATGCGTTTGAGTATACCGGAATTACAAAATTTCCTTAATTCACCCCTTTATATGAAATTATTTTGGCATATTAAAAATATGGATGATTTAATGGGTGCATTTTTATATATTCCTGTTTTTATTCCTCTTTTATTATTTTACAGATGGTCCAACTTAAGAAAAGAATTTTTGAATAATGAGAATTTGGTTTTATCAACTTTGTGTTATATTTGTGCGTTTGTATTAGCTATGGTCTTATGTATGGCTCCTTTAGTACCGGAAAGGGCTTTTTATTCCGCGAGTGTAATGTTTGTGTGTTCATTTTTCTTTTTGGTTAAGGACTTTATACCATTATGTGAGTTTGATTTGATGAAAGCATTAACCTTACTTTTCTTCTTGTGGATATTAATGATAATGCCGATATTTTATACCTCCTACAAATACTTATATGATTCCTATCAGGCACGTCAAAAATATATTGAGCATGCTTACAAAACAGGCCAAAAAAGGATTTATTTGGAAATGATACATAACCTTCATACTTTCCCAGATAATCTTGCTACTCTTCATTATGACCCTATAGGCTATTACACAACTTATGAAAAATATTTAGGACTTAAGATTGACAGTGATATACCTCCTGAAGAAAGACGCAACTAAATGTGATGATATCTTTAAGAAAATTTGATATGATAATGTTATGAAAAGATATTTTGTTTTATTGCTTTTTTGTGTACTTACACCTGTAGTTTTCGGAGTTGAGATATTTGTTTCTAAAACAGGTGAAAGTTCCGGTTCATTGTGTCAGGCAGTTCGGGTTAAAGGTGCTTGGTTTATGACCGCAGCCCATTGTGTAGTGCCTTCCTGTAAAAATTCCTCTTGTAAAGCGGAAATACAGGTATCGGGTGAAATTATAGAGGCACAAAAGCAAAATATTTATTGGCTTAATAAGGCTCGTGAAAATAAGACCTATTATGATGTCGCCTTGATAAATTTTGAGAGCGCCAAAAAATTGCCTATTTATACAGAAACACCTATTTTGATACTAAAAAACATTGATTTCAGCGTTCCTAAAATATTAAACAGGCGCCTTGGGATTACCTATTCTTTACATGGTGAGGTCGGGCAAATATTATCAAGGGGCCCTGTATTTTATGGCCCTAAAAATAAAATTATATTTTCTGAAGAAATGGGGCTTGAGCATGGTATATCCGGCGCGGGGGTTATGACCGAGAAGGGGGAAATTATTTCAGTTGTTTCCGCAGTAGCAGGGCAAGGGGGGAAAGTAAAATTTTCCGTTTTTTCTGCTTTTGACGAAGAAGTGGAAAAGTTTTTGCGTTCACATATTCCGTCTATAAAAACAAAAATTGCAAATGAAAAGGATTTTGAAAATGTTCCGGAAGGCGATATCGCAATAGTTGCTTCCCTTGATAATAACTAATGAAAAAAATATTTTTATTTTACTTGTTTTTTTGTCTGGCAATTTCTCTAAGTGCCGGGGTAAGTTTTGTTAGTATGTCTGATGAAGAAAGTTATAATTCTGTCCAAGATTTTACCAATACTTACGAAATAAATTTGAATAAACATCAAACTAATGATATTGTAAAATGTCAAGCAGTACGTCTTGCACGTAATTGGTTTGTAACTGCAGCGCATTGTGTAAAAAATGCTTGCGAAGAAGGGGATTGCAGTTTTCAGGCCCGCTTGGTTGTGGGCCCTAATTATGAAGCGGATTTCACTACAACACAAGCAAAAAAATTAAGCAGAAAAATTTTTACCTTTTCAAAAACAAAATTAAATACAACAGAATTGTTATATGATATAGCATTAATTTACTTTGACCCTAAAGAAACAAAAACCATTTTTAAAGACCCGTCCACTATGCGCATTTTAACTGAAAATCAATTTTTACATCGTGTACCAAACAGGGCAGCTTACGTGCGTGCAATAAACGGAACTAATTTACCTAAAATACTTGTAATAAATACCGAAAAACCATTTATTTTGGAAAGGGATTTATCAATTATATCTATATGGAGTGGGAAAAAAACACTTCTTCAATCTTCAAAGCAGCCGGTATTTTATTCTCCTAAAGTATCAAATTTAGTTACGCGGAATTTTGGGGTAATAAAAGGTATTTCAGGGTCAGGCGTTATGACAAATACCGGGGAACTTTTGGGTATCGTTTCTGCCAAAGGTGATTTAGTACGTCAAACGCCTGTTGACTCTACGGTTACACCATTACTTTATATAGCACCGTTTGACAAGGAAGTATTGTTATTTATTTCCGCTCATATTCCTAATATTTCTTATATTGTTGCTGATGAAAGTTTTTGCCGCAGTTTAACTAAAACGGAAGAACAGGAACTTAAAATAATTGAAAATGTAAAACTTAATTTAAAGTGATTTTTAACAAACTTATCTTAAAAAATAGTATAATAATTATTATTTAAAGGAGATTTTAAATGTATAATTTAGCCTTAATTGCACAATGGATTTTATGTATCTTACTGATTTTGCTTGTCTTAATGCAAAATGGTAAAGGTTCAAGTGCCGGTATTTTTGGAAATTCAAATAGTGACAGTGTGTTTTCAAGCCCTACGGCAGCAACTTTTATCACGAAATTAACGGCAGTAATTGCCTTTTTGATTTTAGCAACTTCCATATTACTTACTGTGCTTGTTTCAAAACGCGGTATGGATAGTGTTGTTGATATGCAAGTTCCTGTTGCAACACAGCCTGCAAACCAAACGAAATAATTTTGGGATGTTTTTTATATTGACCCTCTCGTATATTTACGGGAGGGTTGACAATTTGTCTATTTGTGATTACAATATTTATATGGAATGTTTTATAGGTATATGAAGAAAATAACAGTATTTTTACTTTTTAATTTGTTATTTTGTTTTGTGGCTTATCCTCAAGTTGTAAACAAGCAACAAACCTCGGATATTAATATCGTTTTGGAAGCGAAAAATAAGATATATCAATATTATAATAGAGAAACTTTTGATGAACCCGAATGGATAAGAGTTAAAAATTTTTTTATTTGGTTATCTGAAAATGAGGTTTCTTTAAATGAATATTTTAGGGAAACATATCTTAATTCTGATAATTCATTAAATGTTGAAACAGAAAAGTTTATTTTTGCCTTTTTGGGTGCAAACTATGTATCAAAGCAGATTATTGGTAAAATGTTTAATATTCCAATAACTATTTCGTGGGGTGGTTGTTATGCTTATCCCTCACAGGTGCATATTTGTATAGAGCCATATAATTATATGGAAGTGTTAAATACTGCTATGCATGAAGCAGCCCATCTTTTATCAGTTATAGATGATGTAAACGTTTCAAAAAATAATTATGATATTCAACATTCTGATTTTCTGTCGGAAGAAATAACAATTTTTGCACAGCTTAAATATGCTTTACCGTTAAAATTCGGTAAAATTTTGCATGGTACGCGTGCTTTTTTTATTCTTGCAGACGAAGAATCTGTAAAACAAAAAATAGACCATATAAAGGGGGAATATGCTGATATAGTATATCCCATAACCGATTATTCCTCTTATGATGAAAATAAAATTTTAAATACTAAAATTCGTAAATCTCGTTCCGTTTACCAAATAGTAGAGTTGATTTTTAACGGAATAAATAATAACTATTTAGGCAAAGATTATAATTTAAATGACGATGAAATTTATTATTTGCAAAGTCCCATCTTCCGAAACGTTAAACAGGAAATGGAAAACCATTTTTTCTTTAACATATCAAAATACGATAATTATTCAAAAGGATATTTACAAAAAATCTTGTCGGATAATGAAGATGAAATTATGTTTTTCTTTGTTAAAAATCTAAAAAAATATGCGGACAAAAATATCCCGCCCGTTCCTGAAGGATATATTTAATATTTTTACTTATTGATTATTTTTTATAAGTACCCTTGTAAGAAACAAAGAACTACCGTTTGTTATTTCCCTAAATGTTTTACATATAGCGCGCATAATATTATATTATATATATAAACACTATGCTTAAAAAGTTGTTAACTCTTATTTTGCTAGTGGCTATGTTATTGAATGCCTCCGGCGCGGAAATTTTGGCCGCTGAGGTGAGTTCTTTTATTGCACAAAAATCAAATAATGATCCTAAAAACCTGCTTGAGAGTTTCGGAGAAAAAAAGCGGTTTAAACTTTTTGAACCTGCAAGATATGGTTTTTTAAATGATGATAATGCCCAACAGTTTCTGCCCGACAGCGGAGAGGAAGAAGATTATTTTGCATATTCCCGTGCTTATCTTGAAAATATTATCAATCAAACAGAAGGCGCTATTGAATTGAGGGGTAAAACTACGGAATATATTGAAATTTTAAATCCTTCACTTTTACTTCCGATTTATGGCACTACAATATCAATGACAGGCCGTAAAACATTTGGTTTAAAATATAACGCAAAAAAATATAATTTAAAATCAACTACTGCTAATAAAGATGTAAACGAGATGGTTTTTGAGCAGGAAATGCAACTTAAAGTACAGGGTAAAATTAGTAACAGAATTTTTGTTGATATTGATTATGATGACCAAAGGGAAGATGCCCAAAATATTGCATTTGCTTATCGTGGTCAGAAAGGCGAACTTTTACAAAGTGCAGATTTCGGTGATATTGAATTATCTTTACCGGCAACACAGTTTTTATCTTATTCCAAGCAAGTTTTTGGTGCAAAGGTGCACTTGCAACATAAGGATGCAAATTTATATTTAATAGGCAGTCAAAGTAAAGGTGATTCAAAAACCAAACAGTTCAAAGGTAACAGCGTTTTTGAGACTGTAAATATTTTGGATTTGCAATATATCCGCCGTACTTATTATAGTCTGGAATTAAAAGATTCTACCGTTATGCCGTCTTGGGATTCAAATGCAACCATAATCAATGGTTCAGTAGAAGTATATTTAAATGACCATACCAATACCGGTTATCAAATTGCCATGCAGGCTGCTGATTATAAAACATGTGCTATTTACCCTAATACCGGCGGAGGTGATGCCCCTTTTCGTTTGCTTACCGAAGGTGTTGATTACAGTGTTGATACAAATAAGAAAATGCTTATTTTCAACAGGCAGCTTACTGCAACTGATGTGGTGGCAGTACAATTTAAAAATTCTTCCGGACAACAAACTTCGCAAATTTGCGGTGGTACACCGATTTTAGTTAAGACACAGGATGACAGACCTTTATCAGACCAAAGCACCGAGGGTAGTTATAATCTTGAAATAAAACGCTATTATAATATCGGCACTACACAACTTTCACGTGATAACGGAAGCGGTAATTTTATACTTAGATTACTTGAATCTGACGGTTCTGAAGTTTGCCCTACAACTACAACTTATGATTATTGTCCAAGTCCTACACAAGTAGATTACGATAAAGGTATTTTTTATTTAAGGGAAGAATTACCGGATAAAGGTTTGTATAATACTACACCCGTATCATCGCAGAACCGCTATTTTTTTGTACAGTTTAATTCTACGGTTAAAACATATTTTTTGGAACCGAATATAGTAGTTCAATCTGAAACAGTAAAAGTAAACGGTGCAACAATGGCAAGAAATAAAGACTATTATGTTGATTATACTTCCGGTTATATAACTTTTTATAACAGGGATTTAATCGGTGATAATAGCGTGATAAATGTTGATTATGAAGTCTCAAATGAAACTAAAGACAGCACTCTTTTGGGCGGGCGTTTAAATTACGACTTTACTAAAAATATCAGTATCGGTGCTTCAATTTTAAATGATTCTAACTCTAAGCCTAAAACTGTTCCGCAAATCGGTGATATGAGCCAGTCTATAACCACCATGGAAGCAGATGCAAGAATAAAGGACTTAAAAGTTGCTGACGGATTTAAAATTTCTGCTGGCGGTGAAATCGCAAAAAGCAGGAAAAATAATAATCTCTTTGGCTATGCCATGATAGAAAACATGCAGGAAGTTAAAGAAAAAATTAGTGCTTCCACAGTTTTTAATGATTGGCAAATAGCATCTAATCCTTCTGGTAATACCTCCTTTTTTAACAGTATAAATTGGGATTCGGAGGAAATCAATATTTTAGACATCAATCCAAATGCAGTCGCAGATTCTAATGAAAAGCAAAATGTTCTTGTTATAAACTATGATTTTACAAAAGTACCGGATGGTTATAAAAATACAAGTGATGAAGTGTCTATAGTTTTTCCAATCAGTAACTATGGTACTGATTTTACAAATAAAACTTTGCTTGAATTTACTATGTTAGGTGAGATAAACGGGCCTGAGTTAAATATATCTTTTGGCACTATGGATGAAATGTCTGATAATTATTTGTATATTCCCTCCGGTTTTAATCGGGAGGAAATTTACCCTACCTGCAGTAAATATTATGTACCAGGGGGTACTGCTGTTCCTAAAACAGAGGATTTACATTGTACCGGGCAATTAACTATTAGCGATGATAAAGGTTGGGTATTTGTTGACCCGGACGGAACTCCTAATTATTACAATCCTTTTGCAAATAATGTTTATAATCCGCTGCCCCAGCCAAACGGAAAAATTGATACACAGGATTTAAATGACAATGGTATTTTGGATAGTTATGATGCAACTTCCGGCGGTAATTTCGGTTTTGCTAAAAGAACGGGTATTGGAAGCGACGGTGATTTAATAATTGACCCTTCACAGACAGGGCTTGAAGGTAATATAATAAATTTTACGGGATGGAAACAATTTAGCAGGGAGATTGATTTAGGTTCTACGCCTGAGTTAAGGAACCGTTGGTCTGCTGTTCAGCAAATGCGTATAACTTTAAAGAAAAATCCGCTTGGCCAAGATAAAGGCACAATTAAAATCGCAAATTTAACAGTTTCCGGTAGTGTATGGCAGCCGCTTGATACTGATGAAAGTATTTTAACAACTTATGGCATAAATAATGTTGATAATCCTGCTGTTTATAAACCGATTTTTAATGATTCCGGCGACGGTGGGCAGGTTTTCCGTACTTTATATGGCTCTTTAAGTAATGTAAGGGAAGGAAATTCAAATAATGTTATGGAACAGGCATTATCAATGCAGTATAATTTTCCAAGTTCAAGCACTGTACTTGAATCAAGTGTGCAAAAGAATTTCAGCGCGATGGATTTTTCTACCCATGAAGAATTTCATTTCCTTTTGTATAATAAACAACCTCAAGATAATGCAAAATTTTTCTTACGTATTGCAAGCGATGATAATACTTATAATGAAATTGAGATTTCCCTTTCTCCTTCTTCTTTTCCGGAAAATGAATGGCGTTTATATAAACTAAAACTTACCGATTTGAGCGGAGATCATATTCCTGACAGATGGGTAAATATTTCCGATTATCCTGCTGATGTAAGTTATGGAAGTAATGATTTGAATTACAAGCGTGTGGGTATAATTAAAGCGGGTATTCGCCGCAATGATACAACAGAAATAAAGGGCGAAATTTGGCTTAATGATATTTTCCTTGCAAAAGCATTAGTATCGGAAGGACAGGCTTATGAAGCAGATGCAACTGTTAAGTATAAAGACTGGCTTGAAGCGGGCGCTAAAGTGCTTTATAAAGATGATTTATTCCAAACACCTATAACCGTCGCTTCAAAGCAAAAAAATAAAGAAGAAAATTATTTCCTAAAATTTAAGAAGATTAAATATTTGCCGGTGGAAGCCACTTATTACCGCTCCAATACCATGACGCCGGATGTTCTTAATTATAACTCGGATAATACCGTTAGTTTACTTGATAAAGGCGAGGTAAACCGCAAAAAAGGTACGGTTACTGCCAAATATCAAAATCCTTCCTTGCCGCAAGTAACGGTAGGTTATAATTTTAATTCCGCTGATTATGAACTGCTTAAACGTAAAGATAAAACAGACAGTTATACTGCAGCAGTAAACTATACTCCGAAAAATCAAAGTGTGGTTAAGAATATTTTTGCAAGTGCTGCCCTAACAAACAATAAAATAAATTATGACAACCAACAATTACAAACCGCTGGCCCAAGTATCTATAATACGGATGAAAACGTTCAAAATTACTCCTTAAAATTAAATCTGGTTCCTTGGAAAGGTTCAAGCCTGGTGCCGAGTTATTCTTTGACCACTGCCGATGAAAGCCGTAGATTTTATAACACAACCTTGAGTAATTTTGAAAGCAAAAAATATGCAAAGTATGCCACTCAAAATGTCGGGGTCAGCACATCGCTTCGCCTTAGTTCTTGGTTTGCCCCAACGGCGAGTTATAATATAATCATCAGGGAAAACAATAATTTGTCAGATAACTATTCAGAATATAATTTCGGTATCGGGGAGGTTAAAAGCATAAACAGGAATTCCGAAGGTAATATTTCCCTGACTTTAAACGGACGCGATATTTTCAAAGATAATAAACTTTTATCTTCTTTGACTTTATCAAATAATTATAAATTACAAGACGGTGATGCTTGGGAATATGTTGACGAAAGTTTTAATTCCCTTGATAAAATTTGGATTAGGAGTTCTATGGGCATAAACTCGCCTTATGCTAACCGCACTACTTTAACTTTAAGGGATACTTACACTAATTCCGCCCGTTGGAATCCGTTTAAAGAGTATGCTTTTGCCGGGCGTTTAATGCCTTTAAATTCGGTTTCAATAATCAATAATTTTTCTTATTCAACGCAGAAGAATGAAAATTTGGGTTCATACTACCAAACAAAAAATACTACTTTACCGGATTTGATTTTTTATATTGATAATTTGGAAAAATTCTTTGATGTTACCCCGCGCTATTTATCGGGTACAAGTTTAAAACTTAAGTATTCGGATATTAAGAGTGAGACTCTTTCCACCTCGGTAAGTGATAATAAAATTATGGGTGTTGATTTACACTTTTTACTTTTAAATACTTTTGATACAAATTTATCCTATACCAATAGTAAAACCGACAAACAGGACCTTAAAAATGATATACCTTTAAGTGCTTATTTGAGACATGATTTTACGGCACAAACCGCTTTTAATTATAAAAGGCTTCGTGTAATGCCAAAATTTAGTTATATTTTAGATAAAAAGGAGGAATTAGTAAGTAAAGGAGTAAATGTTCAGGAATTAGGCTTGATTAGTGAAGTTAAGGAAATTGTCCCTGCTTTGACTTTGAAATTTGATTTCAATTTACCAAAGGGTTTTGCTTTACCTTTCACTTCCGGCCAATATTTGATGACAAACCGTATTATCTGGGTAACCAATATCAGTTATTCGCGCCGGCGTGCTTATACCGTGGAAGATAACCGCGATTTATTTGATATAACAACAAACCTTGATTATGAATTTTCCAAAAATATACGTTTTACCGTAAGTGCTGCATTTCAAAAATTTAAACATTTGTATATTGCGGAAAATTCTTACACGGCTTATAATGTCGGCACTTTGCTTACGGTTCAGTTTTAGTATGAGATATAAAATAAAAATTATTATTGATAAAATAATTAATTTCTTTTTGCCGCGCACTTGTTTTTGTTGCGGGGCTGATTTGCAAAAAAATAAAGGTATTCTTTGTACGGATTGTTTTAAAAAATTAGAAGTTGTTAAAGGTATGATTTGCCGCAGATGCGGCCTGCCCTTAAAAAGCGGCGGGCGGTATTGTCATAACTGCCGAGGCAGCAAGATATCAAAATATAAGTGTTCTTTTATACGCTCAGCTTTAAAATTTAATGAACCGAGCCGTGCCTTGGTCCACGCATTTAAATATGAAAAGTATTTGAATATAGCCCCTTATTTCGCTGAGGTTATGTACAAAACTTTCCGTAATAATCCGGAATTTCGCGAAGCGGCTTTTTTGGTTCCCGTTCCGATACACAGAAGCCGTCAAAGAAAGCGCGGCTTCAATCAGGCGGAAGTTCTAGCTAATCATTTAGGGAAAATTTGCGGTATACCTGTTCTAAACGCTTTGACAAGAGTGAAAAATACCGAAAGCCAAACAAAATTAAACCGAGACGAACGAAAACAAAATATTTTAAATGCCTTTGTCCTTGTTAAGGGTATGGAAAATAAAATTGATAAACAAGCCCTTATTTTAATTGATGATGTTTGCACAACTTCCGCGACTTTAGAAGAATGCGCCCGTGTTTTAAAAGAGGCCGGAGCGCGCGAAGTCTTGGCTTTAACGGCACTAAGGGAGTAACATACTTGATAATTAATATGCTAAAATAGTATTAACTTTGGAGGTTTATATAATATGCAAGAAATATCAACATTTGCACCGTCTAAGATAAATCTGTTTTTAGATGTTTTATCAAAAAGGCCGGACGGTTACCACGAAATACAATCTTTAATGGCTAAAATCGCTTTAGGGGACGATTTAAAAATTGCTGTTGAGGAAGCACCGCAAACAAAAATAGAACTTAAAGTACGCGGCCCTTTTGCAAAAGGTTTAAAAGAAGATAAATCTAACTTGGTATATAAGGCTGCGGCGGCATTTTTTGAACATTTTGATATTAAAGCGCATTGTCAAATCAGGCTTGAAAAAAATATTCCGCTTGCTTCCGGTTTAGGGGGGGGATCTTCCGATGCGGCGGCAACTTTGCTTGCTCTTTGTGCGCTTTTTAAAATAGAACTTAATTCAAAACGCAAAAAGGATTTAATTAAACTTGCCGCAAAACTCGGCGCTGATATACCGTTTTTTTTGAGTGATGATACTTTTATGCTTGCCGAGGGCATCGGCGAAAAGTTAACACCCGTTAAGAATAACTTGAAAGACGATATTTTTATAGTTATTGCAAATCCTAATTTACCGTCGCCGACAAAAGAGGCTTACGAAGGTTTAAAATTAACCAAAGTAAATAAAAGTTTGACAAATAACTCAAAAATTGATAAACTAGTTAGCGAGATAGAAAAGGGCTGTTCTCTAAAAAAATTAAGCCCGCTTATTTATAATAAGTTAGAGAGCAGCGTTTTCTTGTACTTGAAAGAAGTACAGGAGCTCAAAGAAAAGTTGCAAGATTTTGGGGCGTCGGCGGCCTTAATGTCCGGTTCAGGGGCAAGCATTTTCGCTTTACTGGGAGACCATGCCAAAGCTCAAAAAATTCAAGCAACATTACAAGCACAAGGTTATACAGTATTTTTAACCCGCTTTTGGAGGGCGAGTTTATGAAGATAACTGAAATTAGGATTCATCTTATGGGCGAAGAGCGCCTTAAAGCATTTGCAAGTGTTACTTTTGATGATTCTTTTGTAGTAAGAAACATGAAAATCATTGAAGGTACAAAAGGTGTATTTTTAGGTATGCCTACTAGAAAGATGAGTGATGGCTCTTATAAAGATATGGTCCATCCTATTAATCAAGAATTCCGCAAGTATTTGGAAGACAATATTATTAAAGCCTATCAAGAAGAGCTTGCCAAGAGTCCCGAAGGTGCCAAGTCGGAAGTAAAAGCAGAGGATAAAGAAGAAATTCCGGCGGAAACACCCGCAGCAGAGTAAGATTTTTCCGAGTGGTGTAGCGGTAACACGTCTCCCTTTGGAGGAGGAATCCTAGGTTCGATCCCTAGCTCGGAAGTTTTAAAACAATTAAAAACGGCACTTTAAAAGTGCCGTTTTTCTTTTATAGAGATTTTCCTTTTATTTCTCTCCCCTTCTTAAGGCGGAGAGGTTAGGAGTGGGGTTATTAAATAAAGTTTCCTTATTTTGCAACCCCACCCCCAGCCCCTCCGCCTTTGCAAGCAAAGGGGCGGGGAGAAAAATGAACTTTTAAAAAGCTCACAATAACGTGGGTTTTTAAAATATATGCTTTATGAGTAAATTCTTAATTTACTATGCAGCCAGAGTGACCTGATGAAGGAAAATTATTTTCTATTTCAGCACCACCACAAACTTGTTTACAAATTTTTGATTTGTTTTTTGTATGTAAACCTTGTAAATTAGTATTTTGATAATAGCAAAATAATTTTTTAGCCGGAATCTTCGTCATTTCTTGCATAGTGTAGCCTATACGAATATCTGTTGAATTCCAAATTACAATAGCTTTCTTTGTGACAATATAATTATAATTAGGAGCATCAATATCTAAAACTGCATTTAATGTTGCATTTGATGAACTACCTGTTGCTGTTTCCTTGAAAGGGTATTCTCCGTTAGTCAAAGCATAACGTTCTAAAGCATCAGCAATACTTCTTAAAGTTGACATTTGTGATTTGACTTTCGTAACATTTATAGCAGTATAATATTGCGGCAAGGCAATAGCCGCCAAAATACCGATAATTAAAACAACTACCAATAATTCAATTAAGGTAAAACCTTTGCGGGTTTGATGTTTTTTATTCATTTTTATTTCTCCTTTAATTTAATTAAATTGTTTTCCTTATATTCTCCGCCCATCATAAGGGTGAAGGCAATGTGGAAATCTTTTATAAACCGCCAAATAAAAAAGGCGATTCATTTGAGAATCAGAGAACGCTCAAACGAAATCGCCTCATATCTATATAGATATGATAGTGCGACTTCTTTTTAGCTCTCTGATTAGTTACCTTAAATTTTAAGGCAACCGTGCCGCTCTTAACGGCTCTAAAAATAAGTCCGTACTACACAAATTGTTTTATATATTTATTAAGTTAAAATCTCCTGGTTTTATTTTCCTAATGTAAAATCTTTTTTGGCTTTTAATTGTCCGTCTTCAAAAACCCATTCTTCCTGTAACTCTCCGGAAGCGGAATATTTCTTAGTTGTTCCGTTTGCCTTCCCGTTTTGATAGGGGGAAACCATAGCAATAGTTCCGTTTGGATGATAGGAAATTTTATCACCTACAATCAAATCTTTTTTATACAAACACTCGGTTTTTACATTACCTTCCTCATCATAGGTTTTGCAAGGGCCTTCAAGATAACCGTTCTTATATTCGCATACTTCCATTATACGGCCGCTTGGGTAATATTTCATACGGCGTCCGTTTTCTACATCTTTAGAATAATAAAATTCCTCGTACATGCGGCCGGAAGGATAAAAAACATAAGCCGGCCCGTCAAGTAAACCGTCTTTATAGAATTTTTCTACATTTAATTTCCCTGATTCAAAAAATATTTTACTTTTTCCGTTTCTTTTACCGTTTTTAAAAGGGCATTCAAAATAAGTTAAACCGCTTGGAAAATACTCTCTAACAAGTCCGTCGGGTAAGGTACCCTGTGTCTCAATGATATCAAGATTTTCATTTAATTTCTCAGAATAAATTTCCTTTTCTTTGAAAAAATAAGTTCTCAAAAACTTAGCTTTACTGTCCCCCAAAATATTACTTGTTTTACGAATAATTAAATCCTGCATAACTCATCTCCTATCGCTTTTGCGGCAAGTACTCCGGTTGCAAAAGCAAAATGTAAACTAAATCCTCCGCAATATGCGTCAACATCAAGAAGTTCGCCTATTATAAACAAATCTTTAGCACATATTGAGCGCAAGGTTTTTGCTTCAATTTCACTTGTCAAAACACCGCCGCTGGCGGAATAAGCTTCCTCAAAAGGCCGTAAAGTATAAATTGTAAACGGCCAAGCTTTAAGTGTCTCTATTATTTTAGCAAAATTAGAGGGCATAAAATCAACTAATTTATTATTTTTGCGCAAATGAGCGAAATCAATAAGTAAATTTATTAAATTATCAGGCAAAAGCCCACTGAAAAGCGCTTTTGTTTTTAGGGATGAATATTTTTTGGCCCGATTTTGTAAATAAATTTTTAACTCTTCATTGGTGAATTGCGGTAAAAAGTCAATAAAAACCCTATCTCCTGCTTTGGCGTGACGGCTTAAAGTTAAAATATTATTGCCGTTCACTCCGCGTGCGGTAAAAATTATCTCATCAGTTTGAACATTGTATGGGTATTTTTCAAGCCAAACATTTGCTTGTATTTTAATACCCGCAATTCGTAGCAATGCCTTTTTTTCCTGTAAATCAAAACCGAATAATGCAGGGGCAGGTGTTTTAATCTTATGGCCGGCCTGGCTTGCAAGCGTATATCCTAGTTCTGTTCCGCTTATTTGAGGATATGCCTTAGATCCGCAGGCAAGCACTAAATATTTAGTTATGTAAACAGCATCCTGCGTTATGACTTGCCATAAACTTGCTTGTCTTTTAATTTTGACAGCAGTTTGATTTTCCAAAATTTGTACACCATAATTTTCAAGCCAATTTAAAAAACATTCTTTAACGGCACTTGCCTTGCCGGCAAGCGGAAAATAGCGGTCATTTTCACAAATATATTTTAGGCCGAGTTTATCAAAAAAATTAAGGCAAGCATTTGGGGGAAATTGGGTTAAGATTTCTGTTATAAATTTTTTATCGCCGTAATAAGTGTTTGGGTTTGCTTTTGCATTAGTAAAATTACAACGTCCGTTACCGCTTACTAAAATTTTACGGGCACATACCTTTTGTGCTTCAAGTAAAATTATTTTTTTGTTCTTTTTTTGTGCTATTGGGGCAAGTTCCGCGGCACAAGCAAGCGCGCTTGCGCCGGCACCTATTATCAGAATATCAGCGTTTTCCTGCCTCATTTTGAGCCTGTTGAACCAAAACCGCCCTTACCGCGTGCTGTTTCCGTAATTTCGCCCTCAATAAAACTTGGGTAAAGTGTCGGCAAAATTACAAGCTGTGCAACTTTTTGGCCCTCTTCAAAAATAAAAGGTTCGTCATTTAAATTATACATACAAATTAAGACCTCGCCGCGGTAAGTGCAGTCAATGAGGCCTGCCATAACTTTTATGCCTTTGCTTTCAACGGAACTTTTACCCCAAACGCAGCCGCTAGTGCCTTCCGGTAATTCAACGGCAATACCTGTTTGGACTTTAGTTATTTGATGCGGCGCTAGAACGGTTTTATGTAAAGCAAACATATCTGCGCCTGAATCTGTTGGGTGCGCGCGCATAGGTAATTTTGCAGCGGGATTAAGTTTTTTTACTTTAATTTGCATAATAACCTCTTAACATAAGAAATTTTTGTTTGCGGAATATCCCAAAGGGAAAGTTCGCCGCACAAAATGTTTTCTTTATCTACAACAGGTAAATTTGAAATTTTATTTTGTGCCAAAATTTGTTTTGCTTTTGCGATTTTAGTTTCAAGGTTTAAAGTAAGATTTGGTTTTTCCATCACGCTGCCGCAAGAAGTATTTGCCGCTAAAATTGCCAAAGAAGCGGCTTTAATAGTTCCGCAAAGGCGGTTTTGTTTGTCCAGAATATAAATATTCTGCGGTATTTTATTTTTTGGTAAGGTTTTGATTTTTTGCAAAACTTCATCAATTTTAGAATCAGTTTTAAAAATTAAAATTGCCGGTTTTATTATACTTGCGATGGTATTTTTCGGTGCGAGTTTTGCTTCATTAAAAATTTTTAATTCTTCTGCGGTAAGTTCGCCCTCAAGACGCTTTTTATAGAAGGGGGGAACATAGTGTAAAATTTCCCCTGCTTTTTGCGGGTTAAGGGTAAGCAAAGCGCGCGCCCCTTGTTTTAACGGCAGGCGGCGCAAAACCACAGCAGCTTTTTTGTTTTCCATAAAGTTTAATACGGCAGTTAAGTCCGCTAAAGTTAAAGATGAGAGCCAAAACACCGCCTCACTCAAAGACACGCTTTGCAAAGCCAAGGCTGCTTTCTGCGGAGAGTCTTTGATATATGACGCGAGTATTTGCGCCCCGGAAACTTTATGAAAATTGCTCTCAAACATATATACAATTATATTAAATTATTAGCGGTTTTTGTTTTACGGGCTTACGTTCCGCGTTATTCTAATGTACGCGCAAAACGCTCTTGCACATTTAAGTAATTTTCAATTAAATCTGCTACGCGGCGCAAAAATATTTTTGTACTCTAAGCCTCTAAACTTCTGGGGTATTTCAAAAAAATCAAAATTTATACTTTTTATTTTAGCGAAATATCGTCGTGAGTTGCTTTTTTTTTTTTTTTCGTAAAATATATCTAATCAGTATTTAAAAACACTGTAAAAATAAATATGGAGGTTTTATGAACAAAATAAAAAAAGGTAATAAAGGTTTTACATTGTTAGAATTATTAGTAGTTGTTTTAATTATCGGTATACTTGCTGCTATTGCTTTGCCGCAATATAAAATGGCAGTGTTAAAAAGCCGTTTTTCAACTATTAAAACTTTAACACGAAGCGTTCTTGAAGCACAGCGGAGATTTTATTTAATCAATAATCAATATGCTAACAGTTTTGATGATTTAGATATTGAAATGCCGGGGAATTATACTAATAAAATAACACAAGGAACTGCACAGTATTATTATTACGACAATTATATTTGTTATCTCAGTAGATCAGAAAAAGTTATCTATTGCAAATTAAGAAAGAATAAACAAGATAGCAACGGTTATGCAGGATATCAAATATACCTTGATTGGGCTGGAAAAAATTCACCCTTAGCATTGTGTTATGTATTAGGAACTCCTCTAGATGATTACAGAGATAAATTTTGCAAAATGGAAACAGGGAAAACCTCATATTTTACATCGAGTTTAAATGCCAAATCTTACTATTACGGTTATTTATAAATCTTTACAAATAATCAGGCATTAAGTTTAAATTTCCTCAAAAATACTTTCTATAATTCTCTTCCCCACTTTTTGCTTGCAAAAAGTGGGGGGCGAAAATCATAGGAATCACTTATTATAAAATTAAAATTCCTGCTTTTTATTTTTGAAAAAGATCGTCGTGAGTTGCTTTTTTTTTTTTTTTCGTAAAATATATCTAATCAGTATTTAAAAACACTGTAAAAATAAATATGGAGGTTTTATGAACAAAATAAAAAAAGGTAATAAAGGTTTTACATTGTTAGAATTATTAGTAGTTGTTTTAATTATCGGTATACTTGCTGCTATTGCTTTGCCGCAATATAAAATGGCTGTATTAAAAAGCCGTTTTTCAACTATTAAAACTTTAACTAATAGCATTTATAATGCTCAGAAAGAATATTACTTAATAAATTCCAGATATTCAAGCAGATTAGATAATTTAAGTATAGATATGCCGGCAAATCCATCCTTTATATATCCTTCCGGTAATACATATGCTTATAAAAATTATATCTGCGGTACTCAAACTGATGCGACGTTCTGTAAATTGATGAAAAACGAAAAAGATTATAATGGATATGCTGGATATACAATTTATCATTATTGGGGAAGTCAAGATTCCCCCGTAAGGTTGTGCTATGTACATGGTGCTCCTCTAGATGATTATAGAGAGAAATTTTGCAAAATGGAAACCGGCAAAAAGAATGCTACTACAGCTAGTACTTCTGCAAAATCTTATCAATATTAGTTTGTAATTTTTACAAATAATCAGGCATTAAGTTTAAGGCCCAGGAAACCTCATCAAAAATTTTGCGGGCAAAACTATTAAGCTCCGCTTGTAAAACGAGGGGATAAACCTGTTTTTCAAGCCTGATATAATCTTCCACTACGCGTTTTTGCTCGTCTGCAATTTTGATATTGCAACCGCGCACTTTTGCTAATTTAACACGCATTAAAAGCGGGCTTATAAAACCAAGTTCCTTATAAAAATCTGCCGCAATTTTAAGCGTTTTTGCCGCTTCTTCCGTAAAACATTTATAGTCAAAAATTCCGTCTTTTTCCAAAGCGGATTTATAAAGAACAAGGCCGTAAGAATTTATTTCCAAAGTGCTTTGTTTTGAAATTTGTAAAATAAGACCGTCTTGCACTGTATTAAATGTACCTTCTAAACCAAGTTTGCTGGCAATTTCCGGCAAATTTTTATAATCAAGTAAAGGCTCTTGAGGGTAAAGCGGGGTTAAAAGCAAAGTACAAACACCGTGAACTTCGGCTGGGTCTTTAGCAAGAGAACGGAGATAATTATCAAAATGTGCCTCGCCTTTATCAATCAAGATATGGCGCAAATTATTACTTTTACGACGGTTATCAAGCAACCAAGGTAAATTATTTGGGTGCACAATAGTTTCCGGCCTTGAGGCTTGCCCCGTCCTAACATAAGCCCTTTTTAGAGGGCCGACAAGGTGCGGCGTCAAATTACTTTGCGGAATATTTACGACTATAAACATATTATTATTTTTTGGGTTTTTGCAAGTTGCAATATCAACAAAGACAACAGGGTCAATATGTTCTTGAATAATGCTTTCAATTTGCCCGCGTATTTTTTGATGGACCGCAATTCCGTTAAAAGGCGGTTTTGGTTTATCGTGTTCGTCTTTAACACCTATTATAATTGTTCCGCCTAAAGAATTAGCAAAAGCGGCAATGGTTTTGGCGAACTTTTCATTATTTTTAGGTAGCAACAATTTATAATCAAGCATAGTATTTTCCGGTATGCCTAGCTTTAAAAAGTTGCGGACATCTTCATAAGTTAATTGGTTTATGGGTTTTTGAAAGAACATTTTGGGGTCTCCTATTTATAGGTGTTTAGAGAGTAGATTTCTTCAATCTTTTTGCGATTATGTTTTGTTTGTTTTAATTTATCTTTTGGATAACCGAGTGCTATCAAATTATGTATTTCCACGCCTTTAGGTGTTTTCAAAAATTCTTGTGCTTTTTGGGAATTAAACCAACCCACCCAACAAGTGCCAAGGCCAAGTTCCGTTGCTTTTAAAACAAAATGTTCTGCGGCGATTGCTTGGTCCGTTACATAAAAAGGGCGGCCTGCAATTTTTTGCCCGGCTCTTACGGTAAGATTTGCATTTTGTTCCACGCAAACCGCGACTAAAACCGGAGCACTTTTAAAGAATTTGCAAGGCAAAAATTTACCTGTAAAAACGGTATCGGCAAAATCTTCTTTAATTTTTTTATCATTTAAAATCACGAAATGTGTCGGCTGGCTGTTGCAGGCACTTGGCGCAAGGCGTGCGGCTTCAAGGCAGGCTAAGATGTCTTTCATTTTTACTTCTTTGTCTGAAAACTGCCTGACTGAACGGCGGGTTTTGATTACTTTATCTAATTCCATAAACCTATACTCCTTTATAAACCTATTTTAATACCTCTTTAAAAATTGTACAATATAAAAAACTAAAATGGAGGTTTTTTTATGGCAGTATCTTATAAAGAACTCGGTTTTGTCAATACAAGGGAAATGTTTGCCAAAGCCATGAAAGAAGGTTATGCAGTACCCGCTTACAATTTTAATAATATGGAGCAACTTCAAGCAATCATCACCGCTTGCACGGAAAGCCGCTCCCCTGTAATTTTACAGGTTTCAAAAGGCGCAAGGAAATATGCCGATGCAACTTTGCTTCGCTATATGGGCCGCGGCGCTATTGAAATGATGAAAACTTTAGGTAACCCCGTTCCCGTTGCTTTACACTTGGACCACGGTGATAGTTTTGAACTTTGCAAAGATTGCATTGATTCCGGTTTTTCATCAGTAATGATTGACGGCTCCGCTTTGCCGTATGAAGAAAATGTTGCCTTAACCAAAAAAGTTGTTGAATATGCACATCAATTTGATGTTACCGTAGAAGGAGAACTCGGCGTTTTGGCAGGTATTGAAGATGAAGTTTCCGCCGAACATCATACTTATACAGACCCTGCCATGGTGGAAGATTTTGTTAAAAGAACGGGTGTAGATTCTTTGGCAATTTCTATCGGCACAAGCCACGGCGCATACAAATTTAAAGTTAAACCAGGCGAAAGTGTTCCGCCACTTCGTTTTGATATTTTAGCGGAAGTTGAAAAACGCTTGCCCGGTTTCCCAATCGTATTACATGGTGCTTCAAGCGTTGACCAAGCAGCAGTTGCCACCATCAATAAATACGGCGGCAAACTTGAAAACGCAGTGGGTGTACCGGAAGAACAACTCCGCAAAGCCGCAAAAAGCGCAGTTTGCAAAATCAATGTTGACAGCGACGGCCGTTTAGTTATGACCGCTGCTATCAGAAAGGTTTTTGCAGAACATCCTGCTGAATTTGACCCGCGCAAATATTTAGGCCCTGCCCGTACAGACTTAATTGCCATGTACAAAGCCAAAAACGAAAATGTTTTAGGTTCCGCCGGCAGATATTAATATTTGCTTTAGGTAATTAAAACCCCGCGTTTACTT
The DNA here is from genome assembly GCA_947306425.1 of uncultured Elusimicrobia bacterium. Taxonomy (GTDB): domain Bacteria; phylum Elusimicrobiota; class Elusimicrobia; order Elusimicrobiales; family Elusimicrobiaceae; genus Proelusimicrobium. Next base: position 83,977 of record CAMZGO010000006.1, read on the forward strand.
TTATTTAGAAGTACCCGCGGGTTTTTTGTTATCTCCATAATTGGTATAATATATTTAAATGTAAAGGGAGTGTGTAAATTATGGAATTTCTAAATCTGATTTGGACTAAAATTTTATGGCTGTTCAGTTGGCATACTTTGGTGTCAATTTTCGGTATCGTGTTCGCTTTGGGGCTTGTCGTTATCGTGCATGAGTGGGGGCATTTTATTGCTTGCCGCTTGCTAGGTATAAGGGTAGAAGAATTTTCCATCGGTTTTGGTAAACTTTTAAAACAATGGAAAGGTAAAAAAGACACATTATTTTCACTCCGCGCAATTCCTCTTGGCGGTTATGTCAAACCTGCGGGGGAAGCATATTTTAGGGAAGTTGAAATAAAATCAGACGACGAATTTGCCGCCAAACCATGGTGGGCGCGTTCCATAATGGTTTTTGCCGGTGCCGGCATGAACTATGTTCTTGCTTTTGTAATTTTCTTTTTTGTAATACTTGCTATGGGAATGCCGGTAACAAACCCTGCAAAAATACCATCCGTAATAAATGAAGTTAAAAACGGTTACCCCGCCGCAACAGCAGGTTTAATGGCCGGAGATAAAATTACTTTCGTCAACGGTACGGCAATAGATAGTTGGAAAGATTTACTTCTAACATTAGATAAAGCAAATAAAGAAAATTTGCAAGAGATTAGTGTATCTTATGAAAGGGCCGGAATAAAAAATACAGTAAATGTACAACTTTCAGGGAATAAAAAACTTGGTATTATGGTTGAGCCGTCCTATGAAAAAATCGGCGTTTTCAAAAGCATAGAAATGGCTGCTTACCAATGTTATTATTGGACGGCGCTTTCACTAGTTACTATTGCTGAAAAAATTTATCATCATGAAGCCCCTGATATGGCAGGGCCGATCGGCATTTTTGAACTCGTCGGCAAAGGTGTTCATAACGGGGTGGAAGATTATTTCTTCTTAATTGCTTTAATTTCAGTTGCAATCGGTATGTTTAATTTATTCCCTATACCTATTTTGGACGGCGGGCATATACTGTTTTTTCTGATAGAAGCCGTTACCAAAAAACGTCCTACGGAAAAAACTTTAAACAATGCTTGCGGCGTAGGGGCAATAATTTTAATCGGGCTTGTTTTGTTTGCAACTTATCAAGACATAGGCCGCCTTAAAAACAGAGGTGTTGCCAAGGTAAGCATAGATAATACACAAACCCATAAAACAGAGGTTCAAAATGACTAATTTTAAGAAGACACGCGCCGTCAAAGTCGGCCCCTATACTTTGGGGGGGAAAAACCCTGTCCGCGTGCAAGCTATGTGTAATACTGATACACGCGACGCCGCTGCTACCGTCAAGCAAATTATAATGCTTGAAAATGCCGGTTGTGAAATTAACCGCGTGGCTGTTCCTGATATGGATGCGGCGCTTGCGCTTGGTAAAATCGTCAAAAAAATTCACACACCGCTTGTTGCAGATATTCATTTTGACTATAAACTTGCGCTTGAGTCAATTAAACAAGGGGTTAGCAAAATCCGCATAAACCCCGGAAATATCGGCGATGAGCAAAGAACAAAAGAAGTCGTTAAAGCATGTAAAGACAAAGGGCTTGCAATTAGAATCGGTGTCAATGCCGGCTCCCTTAAAGAACTTAAAAAATTTAGCGGCACGCCTAATTGGACCGATAAAAAATGGGCGCAAATTATGGTGCGCGAGGCCTTAGAGCACGTCAATATTTTGGAACGCCTTAACTTTAAAAACTTTTTGGTTTCGTTAAAATCAGACAATTTAAACCGTACCGTTTTGGCTTGTGAGGAATTTGCTAAAGTGTGTGCAGCACCGCAACATATCGGCTTAACAGAAGCCGGCACTTTTATGGCGGGTACCGTCAAAAGTTCAATTGCTTTAAGCCGCTTACTCGGTGAAGGCATTGGCGCGACAATTCGCGTTTCTTTAACGGAGGACCCGCGCAAACAAGTTCGTTGTGCATACGAAATTTTAAAAGCGCTGGGTTTGCGTGAATTTGGGCCAAACATTATTTCTTGCCCAACGTGCGGCAGAACCCAAGTTGAACTTGCAAAAGAAGTTGCAAAACTTGAAGAAGCAATTTACAGCGACCCTGTTTTACTTAAAAAATCTACCGGCAAAAAAATTGCCGTTATGGGTTGTATTGTCAACGGCCCGGGCGAAGCGCGTGATGCCGATTTTGGCATAGCAGGCGGCCGCGGCGAGGGGCTTTGGTTTGAAAAGGGCGAAATTATCGGCAAAATTCCGCAAGATAAATGGCTCAAAAAATTTACAGATAAAATTAAAAAAGGAAAATAAAAATGAAACTTACAAATTATTACTTACCTACATTAAAAGAAGCACCGAAAGATGCTGATATCATTTCTGCAAAACTGATGATACGTGCAGGGTTAATCCGCAAAACCGCAAGCGGTATTTATGAGTGGCTGCCGCTTGGTATGAAAATTTTAAAGAAAATTGAAAATATCATCCGCGAAGAATTTAATAAAGCAGGGTGCTTGGAAGTTTGGCTGCCCGTCGTGCAACCTGCTGATTTATGGCAACAAAGCACGCGTTGGGATTATTACGGTAAAGAACTTCTACGCATCAAAGACCGCAAAGGCGCGGACTTTTGCCTTGCCCCAACTGCGGAAGAAGTTATAACAGACCTTGTTAAAAAAGATGTTTCGTCTTATAAACAACTGCCGGTTTGTTTGTATCAGTTCGGCACGAAATTCCGCGATGAAATCCGCCCGCGTTTTGGTGTAATGCGCGCAAGGGAATTTTATATGGCAGATGCCTATTCCTTTTCTGCTACTGACGAAAGCGCAAGCGAGTGGTATCAAAAAATGTATGATGCTTATTTAAGAATTTTCAAACGCTGCGGTTTTGCTTTTAGGCCGGTTGAAGCCGATACCGGCGCGATTGGGGGGAATTTCTCACACGAATTTATGGTGCTTGCACAAACAGGGGAAGATGAAATTGCAACCTGTGATTGCGGCTATACCTCAAATACCGAGAAAACCGAAATAAAAGCACCTGCACCTGCCGTCTATACGGATGCAGATTTAAAACCTGTTGAGGAAGTTAATACGCCCAATATGCACAGCGTGGAAGATTTGGCAAAATTCTTAAAAATTTCCGCCGATAAATGCATTAAAATGATGGTTTATAAAGCCGATGAAAAACCCGTAATTGTTTTAATGCGCGGTAATGACGAGTTAAACGAAATCAAACTCAAAAAATACTTAAATGCTACCGTTTTGGAAAAGGCCACACAAGAATTTTATGAGGAACAAACCCAAAGCCCCGTTGGTTTTGCAGGGCCGATTGGTTTTAAAGCAAAATTCCCGAACACCAAACTTTTGGCAGATAATTATGTTAAAACAATTTTTAACGGTGTTTGCGGTGCGTGCAAAACGGACACCCATTTAATAAATGTTACCCCGGAGCGCGATTTTATGCCTGATGCTTATGCAGATTTTAAACTTGCCGCGGAAGGCGACCTTTGCCCCAAATGCGGTAAAAAATTTAATTTTATGCGCGGTATTGAAGTCGGGCATATTTTCAAACTCGGTACAAAATATTCTGCCGCTATGAACGCAAACTTTTTAGACGAAAATCAAAAAACAAAACCTATAATTATGGGTTGTTACGGCATTGGTGTAAGCCGTGTTTTGGCAGCAGCTATTGAACAAAGCCACGACGATTTTGGTATAATCTGGCCCGCGCCTTTATCGCCTTTTGATATTGAACTTATTGCCTTAGATGTTGAAGGCGAAGTCAAACAAAAAGCCGACGAACTTTATTCAAATTTAACTGCGCGCGGTGTTGATGTCTTGTATGATGACAGGGACGAACGCCCCGGCGTGAAATTCAAAGATGCGGACTTAATCGGCGTACCGTACCGCGTTGTTATCGGGCGCAAATTATTGCCCGAAGGCAAAGTGGAATTTAAAATCCGCGGACAAAAAGATGCCGAAATTTTAACTTTCGCCGAACTTGACGCAAAATTAAAAGAATTATTTACAAAATAGGAAAAAATTGTTAAGATAATTTTATATCAGTTTAGGAGAATTTTAAAGATGTAGGGTTAAACGCCCTAAGAAAATTTAAATCTGTTTTTGGAACCTTGTAAAGAACAAGGAGAGCTTTTAAGTGATTAAAGGCACTTTTCCACTCTAAAAGCAGCAACCGAGGGCACAAAATAAAAAGATATCATGAACTTTTTATTTTGTGCCAAATGTTTGTCTATATTTATAGATGAACTACGGCTGTTGCATTTGGGTTAGTGGAAAAGGCTCAGATGTTAGAGCCGTTTTTTATTGGCTTTGTCTTTTGCATTTATTAATCGGCTGAAATTCAAATTTGTCGCCACCCGCACACCTTGTCGTGCGGGCGGGAGATGCCGAGCAAGAGCCGTTTCTTGCGAGGCAGAGGGGGGCGTCTGTAAATAAGTTTTTACTTTATTTTACAACCCCACCCCCAGCCCCCTCCGCCTTTGTAAACAAAGGGGCGGGGAGTATAAGGAAAAACTTAATATAGGAGAAATAAAATGAAAAAGAAAACAAACAAAAAATTCACTAAAGGTTTTACTTTAATTGAATTGTTGGTAGTAGTTTTAATTATCGGTATACTTGCCGCTATTGCCTTACCGCAATATAAATTGATAATATGGAAAACAAATTTTGCTACTTATCGTTCATTAGCTGATAGTATGGCTAAATCTGCGGAAAATTATTTTTTAACAACAGGGAATTGGCCAAGTAGAGAAGAACATTTTGAATTAACTTTTTCACCTGATATGGTTATTAAAAACGATTCTTTGGGATTTTGTGCATATAATGATAGATTATATTGTTGTGTCTCTTATCCTATTATAAATTATAGTAACGGAACTATTACTTGCGGTAGTATAGACTATTCTTTAAATTACTCTTTTACATATTCAAATTCCCGAGGCGAAATATATAAAACTAAAGCTTGCGATGTCTCTTATGATAAGATTAGAGTTTGTGAATTATTAGGTGGAAAAGAGCAAAATTCCAATGCAATCATACACACATATGATGGTTTAAAAACAATACATCATTATCCGATTAAGTAGTAACAAATTGATTTAGTATTATTGATTTTTCGCCTTTTCGTATAAACTGCTTGCTTGATAGGAACTGCGGACTAAAGGGCCGGACATCACACCCTTAAAACCGATAGATAAAGCAAATTCTTTTAAACAGTCATAATAATCTTGCGTTGGGTAACTCTTAACTTTATAATGTAATTTTGACGGTGCAAGATATTGCCCAAGGGTAAGTAAATCACAGTTTACAGAGCGTAAATCACGTAAGACGGCTTTGATTTCTTCTTCCGTTTCGCCAAGGCCGAGCATTAAACCGCTTTTCGTTAAAATCTCGGGTGCAACTTTTTTGCTTTGTGCCAATAATTTCAAAGACCTGTCATATTTTGCTATCGGGCGCACTTGCTTGTATAAAGACGGAACAGTTTCCATATTATGCCCTAAAACGGAAATACCGCTCTTTAAAATTACGGGCAAATATTCAAATTTTCCGCTCAAATCGGAAATTAATGCCTCAACTTTAATATTTGGGTTTTGTTTAATTATTTCTTTGCAAACTTTTGCAATATGTTCAGCGCCGCCGTCAATTAAATCATCACGCGTGGGCATTGTCAAAACAAGATATTTCAAATTCAAAACTTTGGCTAAATTGGCAGCCCTTTGCGGTTCATCGGCGGCGGGTGGCAAAGGTTTTTGGCAACCCTTTTCCACCGCGCAAAAGCGGCAAAAGCGCGTGCAGATACTGCCAAGTATCATAATAGTTGCCTCACCCTGACAAAAACATTTGCCACGGTTTGGGCAGCGTGCGTTTTGGCAAACTGTGGGCATTAGATTACCGTCTAAAAGCCCCTGTGTTTTGGCGGCAAGTTCAGTATGATATGCGGCCTTGCTTTTGCCGACCATTTCTTTAAGCCAATTTGGAATTTCCAACATAAATTGCTCCTATAATAGTATAATTATAGTAAATGCGGAAGGCCTTTGCACTAACTTTTTTATTACTGTTTCCTTTTTGCACATTCGGCGGAATTGTTGCTTCAACTACAACTGTACCGGCTACATTAGAAAGTGCGAAAGGGCTTTATTTTTCCTCACAACCGGAAGAAGCCCTTAAACAATATATAGAAATTTCAAAACAAACAAAAGACAGAAAGGCATTTTTAAATGCAATATATGTTGCGCTTGAACTTGCTAAACCGCGTTTAGCGGTTGATACCGCTACCGAAGCTTTAAAATATTTTCCAAATGATTCAACTGTTTTAGAATTTGCCGCAAAAGCTTATTTGGCAAACGGCCATAATGTAAATGCTGAAAATTTAATATCACTTTTAAATAGCCCTAAACAAGAGAAAAATGAATTTTACTACATCGGTATGGCGCGGGCGCAAATGGGTATGGGGGAAGATAAATTGGCGGAGCAAAATCTGCTTCAGGCCAGTAAGGGTGTAAACGGTGCTTTGGCAAATTTCCTGTTAGGTGAACTCTATTTTAAAGAAAAAAATTATTTTTTTGCCGCTAAACACTACAAACTTGCTTTGGATTTAGACAGCCAATTCTTGGAAGCTCATAAAAAATACGGTGATGCTTTAGTTAATTTGAAAAAGTATAAAGAGGCATGGCAAAGTTATAAAAATGTTCAGGCAGCTGATGCCCAATATAAAGAAGTAACAAAAGCTTTGAAAGAATTAAGCACAATGTACACACCGCCTGTAAATGACCTAGCCATACCGGAAACGACCCGTTCGCACACAAGTATAAGAAGCCCTCTTAATTATACAGGGGAGCCTTTCCCTAAAATCCGCGTCGGTCTTGGGGCAAAAATAAACGGGGCCCCGAAAGGTGTTAAAGAAATAAAATTTTCAACCTCGCACAAATTTAAAGCTGCCGAAGGTAATAAAACCTTAATTAAAGACGGAGCAAATAAACAATTTTGGACTGTTAAACTAATTGCAGATGTACCTTATTTAATTTCACCTAAAGGAAAACAAACGCCATTTAAGAAATCAATAAAAATAACCCAGGAATCAAGCGAGGAAAATGCCCACACAATCATAGTAAAAAATATGTTAGTGGGGCATGGTACTACTTGGATTTCCCGCGAAGATAAAGAGTACCGCGGCGATATGGAATTTATTTATTCACCTAAGGCAGGGGGCATTTACCTTGTAAACCATGTTAATATGGAGGAATATTTGTATGGCGTCATCGCTTCAGAAATGCCCAGCCTGTTCCCTATTGAAGCCCTAAAAGCACAAGCAGTTATTGCCCGTACTTATGCCCAAAAGGCGAAAGGTAAACATAAAGAATGGGGTTATGATGTTTGTGATACTCAAAATTGCCAAGTTTACGGCGGTGTTAAAGCAGAACGCGAGCGTACTAATTCCGCCGCCGAAGCCACACAGGGCCTCATATTGGAACATAATGGCAGACCGATTGAAGCGGTATTTTCTTCAAATTGCGGTGGCTTTACTCAAAGTGCAAAGGAGGCAGGATGGTGGGATACGCCCTACTTGCAACCGGTTTCCGATTATAAAAATTTAAAAGCAGACGAATTTGAGCCTTATAATTTTGCTTTACTCTTACAATATCCGCAAGAAGCATACAGCCGTTATTTTAACAATGTAAGTAAATCAAATTTCCGCTGGGTAAGATATGTAGAAGAACCTATTTTAAGGCAAGTAATTGCACGTAAAAAAGATATAGGCAAGATTAAGGAAATTATTATTTTAGGGCGCGGGCGTTCGGGGTATGTAAATAAAGTAAAAGTCGTCGGTACAAATGGAAATATAATCTTAACTAAAGAAAATCAGATAAAAAAGTATCTTGCTCTGGGGCTGCTGAGAAGCACATATTTTACTATTGAACCGCTTCTTGAAAACGGCAAAACAAAAGCATTTATTTTTTACGGAGGCGGTTGGGGGCATGGCGTCGGGCTTTGCCAGACCGGTGCAGGAGGACGCGCCGAAAGCGGGCAGAATTTTGAAGATATTTTACGTCATTATTATAGGGGCGTAGATATAAGAGATGTTAGGGGTTGACTTTTTAAAAACATATAATATAATTAAATTATAGGACACTTACTATGAAAAAATTTGTATTTGCCTTATTTTTTATTTGTTGTGCAGTTTATGCTTTTGCTGCACCTGTTCCTTATGCCCATTTAATAACTTATCCGGATATGGGTATGCCATTTTTTAGGCATATCATAAACGGTGATACGGCTACTTACAGTATTTGTATATCCAAAGATGTTACCGCTACATATAACGAAAGAAAAGTGGAGGATATTTTCCTTTACTCAGTAAATCAGTGGTTTGATACAACTAAAGATTTTATTAATTTTACTTACGGAGGAAGAAAGAAGTTTAAAGATATCTTAAATATATTGGAACATAGGGGTCCTATACGAAAAGTTGATTGTAGTTTTTATGACCAAGATCAAATAAATAAGCAAGGCTCTGATTTGGTAATACTTATTACAAATGATATTTCAAAACACTGCGGTTCTGATGCTCTATCATGTTACAATACTGAGGATAATATCTTGTTCTTTCCGGAAAATATGGATACTTCTTTGGATAATATTTTATTCGGTAAACAAAGATTATATAACTATATTGTAACCCATGAATTAGGTCATGCTTTCGGTTTAGCAGATAAATACGAAGGGGCGATTTCATATTCCAGTTTTATATATAATTCGGGGGTCAAACGCCCGTCCGTTATGGCGGTAAGTAAATTTATTACTTGTGATGATGTTGACGGCTTTATAACTTCTATAGACAGAATAACACATACTAAACGTACCTTTAAATCCTTTTGTAAAGACGGAATAGTTATAGATAATGGAAAATCAATCGCTTTTGTGGAAGGTGAAAAATATACTGTTAAAGAATTCTATAAAGATTTTGATATTGAAATAGTTTCAACTTATGAAAAAGATGCTAAAACTGATGACGGTTATTTTATTGATATGACTTTGGATAATTTTGACAAATCAGAAAATGCTTTATCTGTTTTGCGTTATATGGGTTTTGATATAAGTGATGAGGTATTGTTATCTAAATATAAAGTAAAAATACATGCCTATATTAAAGAAAGAGATTATCATAAAGAACACAGTACACAAATACACAGAATGCCGCAAGGTCTTACCAGTTCAATCTTATTGTTAGATGGAAAAGAAGAACAAGTTATTGCTTGGGAGTTATTTTCCGAACATAATTTCCCCGTTCGTACTATTATTGAGCAAAATAAAGTGGAAGAGTTAGATCGTAAAATCATGCTGCCTATTATTAATTATTTTCCTCCCCGCATAAGAGTACAAGATAATTTACTAAAAGAAACCGAAGCAAAAATTAATCGTTTTTCGGAAAAGTCTGTTAAATCCGCATTGAATAATGACATTAAAAATCATTAGTAAGATATCTGATTTTTGATTGCCATAGAAAATTGACCTTTCCTTTCCACAAATATCGCCAAAAAATGTAAAATGTATATATGTACGATATGCACGATACCATTGTTGCTTTTGCTACCTCAAACGGGGGGGCAGTTGCCCTTTTGCGTTTAAGCGGTACGCTTGCATATAAAATTTTAAAAGAACTTACCAAAAAAAATAATTTTACCCCGCGCAGAGCAACACTTGCTACAATTTATGACGGGGATGCTGTTTTAGATAAAGTACTTTCACTATACTTTAAAGCCCCAAATAGTTATACCGGTGAGGACTTAATTGAAATTTCAATGCACGCCGGGCCCTATATTAAAAGCCGCATTTTGGAATTATGTTTAATGCTTGGCGCCCGTATGGCAAAAGAAGGGGAATTTTCCCAAAGGGCATTTCTTAATGGTAAGATGGACCTTGTTGAAGCACAAGGCGTACTTGATATAATTTCTGCCAAAAATAAAGCTGCGCATAAAGCTGCTGTCAATAGTTTAGAGGGGCGTTTGTCCGGCCGCTTTAAAGAAATCAGGCAAGAATTAACGGATATTTTATCACAAGTTGAAGTTCGTATTGATGATAGTGATGACGAAATGCAACCTTTACCCCAAGAAGAAGTAAAAGCCAAACTCTTTAAAGTGGAAAAAGAAGCAAAAGATTTGGCAGATACCTTTTCAAGCGGGCGTCTTGTAAAAGAGGGAATAAAAGTTGCCATTTGCGGTTTAACCAATGCCGGAAAAAGCAGTTTATTAAATAGATTGCTCGGCTATAACCGGGCTATCGTTTCAAGTAATGCCGGAACTACCAGAGATACGGTGGAAGCCCCCTTATCTTTACTTGGTTTTGATTTAGTTTTAATTGATACTGCCGGAATTCGTTTAACTGTTACAGATGATGCTGAAATTGAAGGTATAACCCGCTCCCGCCAGGCAATAAAACAGGCAGATATCACTATTTTTGTGCGCGATTTAACTTTGAAAAATAATACTGAAGAAAATAAGTTTTTTGAGGAAGTTCGCTTAAATTCCAAAAATTTAATAACCGTTTACAACAAGGCCGACGCCGTAAGTTCAAATAAGTCAACAGAAGGCTTGTCAATTTCTGCAAAAACAGGGCAGGGATTAAAAGAACTTGAGCAGGAAATTATTAAAATTTTGGACCTTAGCAATATTAGCGGGCAAGATATGATAATAACCTCTGCCACCCATCATAGGGCACTTTTGCATGCTGCATGTGAACTTAAAGATGCTGCCCGAAAATTGACTGATTTAGAACTTTGTGCCGAACATTTAAGAGCAGCACTCAAATATTTAAAAGAACTTATAGGCGAGGTTACAACAGAAGATATTTTAGATAATATCTTTTCAAAATTTTGTGTAGGTAAGTAAAATGTTTGATTTTGATAAAAGTTTTGATGTAATAGTTATCGGCGGCGGTCATGCAGGGTGTGAGGCCGCTTTAATCTCCGCAAAACGTGGTGCAAAAACGCTTTTGATTACGCAAAGTTTAGATACTATAGCCCAAATGTCCTGTAATCCCTCTATCGGCGGCATAGCAAAAGGGCAAATTGTAAGGGAAATTGATGCCCTCGGTGGTGCCATGGGTAAAATTACCGATATTGCCGCTGTACATTATCACATGCTTAATACGGGTAAAGGGGAGGCAGTATGGTCCCCGCGCGTTCAATGTGATAAAAAAATATATCAGTTTGCTTATAAACATTTTTTAGAAAAGCAGGAAAATTTGCATATTTTACAAGATGAAGCCACACAGATTTTAACTAAAAACGGTGCGGTAGACGGCATAGTAACTTTACGACAAACTAAATATAAGACAAAAGCGGTTGTATTGTGCTCCGGAACTTTTTTGAAGGGTACAATTCATGTCGGTAAACTTATGCTTGGCGGCGGAAGGTATAATGATAATGCGGCAAACTTTTTAAGTGCTTCTTTAAAAGATTTGGGCCTTAAAATCGGCCGTCTTAAAACCGGAACACCCATGCGTATAAATGGTAAAACTGTGGACTTCAGTAAATTTACCCCGCAGCCTTCTGACAACCCATATACGCCAATGTCTGTTTTTAACCGCCCGGTTAAAAAAGATTTTTTACAGTGTTTTATAGGCCGTACTACCGATAAAACTGCCGAGGTACTGGCAGAACATGCAAAAGAATCTGCCTTATACAGCGGAAACATAAATTCTATAGGGCCAAGATATTGCCCTTCTATTGAAGATAAGGCCGTAAAATTCCCGCAAAACCGCCATCATCCTTTATTTCTGGAACCTGAGGGCCTGCATACCGAAGAATATTATATTCAAGGTTTTTCTACTTCAATGCCGGAATATGTACAATATTTGCTTTTACGGTCTGTTGAAGGGTTGGAACAGGCACAAATCGTACGTCCAGGTTATGCGGTAGAATATGATTATGTGGACCCTACTTGCCTTACACCTGCTTTAGAAGTTAAAAATGTTTCCGGACTGTTTTTCGCCGGTCAAATAAACGGTACAACAGGTTATGAGGAAGCCGGCGGTCAAGGCATTATTGCAGGTTTAAATGCCGCTTTAAAAGTCCAAGAGGTTGAACCTTTGGTTTTAAGGAGGGATGAATCTTATATAGGTGTTTTGATTGATGACCTTGTAACTAAAGGCGTTAATGAGCCATACCGTATGTTTACTTCCCGTGCGGAATACCGCATAATGTTGAGAACTGATAATGCTGATCTCCGTCTGACCGATTATGCTTTTAAATACAGTCTAATGCCAAAAGAATATGAAAAATACTTTCAGGCATATAAAGAGGCGGTTCAATTGCTTGAAGAAGATGAAAATGCCGAAATCAATGAAAATAATTTGGGTGTTTGGTCTTTAAATGTAGCAAAAAATACTGCAAAAATTCAAAATAAATATAAGGGATATCTGGACAGAAATATCAAAGAAGCAAAAGCCCTTGAAAATGCAGATAAAATAATTATTCCCGACGGCTTTGACCCTTCTGAAGTTAAAGGTATTTTGATTGAAAGCAAGCAAAAACTTGCAAAAATACAGCCAAAGACTTTAGGGCAGGCAAGCAGAATTCCCGGCTTAACACCTTCTGACTTGCAGCTTATTTTGATAAATATTGAGAGATTTAGGCGGGAGCATAATGTTAAATAGAGAGTTTATTTCTGCTTTAGGCTTAACTTTAGATGATTTGCAAATTAACAATTTGCAAAGTTATGCCGAACTTGTTTTAAATAAAAACCAGGAATTTAACTTAACTGCTGCAAAAACATTACAAGAGGTTTTTAACCGTCACATAAGCGACGGCCTACAGGCAGCATCAATACTACGTAAAGAGGGATTTTTAACTAAAACAGGGGCAGATTTCGGAAGCGGAGCGGGGTTTATAGGTATAACCGCGGCTATAGCCTTACCTAACACAAAAATTTATTTAGTTGATAGTTTACAAAAACGTACAAAATTTTTACAATGGATAGTATATAAAGTCGGTCTAAAAAATGTTGAGATATTAAATTTAAAAATAGGGCAAATACCGTTACAGCGTAAATTTGATTTTATCTTGGAACGCGCTATGGGGGAAATTGATGATGTTTTGCCGCTTTGCCTTAATTCATTAGCAGATAATGGAGCTTTTTTTGCGTTGTTAAGCAAAGACACGCAAAGCAAAATTAATGCCTCTAAAGAATATTTTTATTCTTTACCCGGAGATAAAACAGTTTCCGGAAGGAAAATATCAGTTTATTATGGACATAACTAAACGCCTGTACATTACTGTAACATTACTTTTTTTTACTATATGTTTTGTTGCCGTATATGAGAGTTTTCAACCTATGAAACAAGGGGAAGTTTTTGATTTGCTTAAAAAAACACGCCGAAATGTGCAAAGTGTAGACGTAACGGATATTCTAACCCCTGTAGTGGAAGAAAAGAAGAATCAATTCCAATCTGTTATACCCCCTGAACATAGAACACAGAAAGAACAGCCGCTGTTAAAAAGTTTTACTAAAGAAGAATCCTTAAAAATACCGCAGCCTCCTAAAGGTTTTTTTTCTACTTTAACCAATAACTATATTATATTTCGCGAGCAAATGGCAGTAACCCCAGAACTTAAAAATTTTATTGATACCATTCACGGTAATTTTATTTTAGACATTATACCCTTTTCCTTGAATGCGGAATTTAAACGTCTTTTTTTAATGTTATTTAGAACGAGAGAAAATTTTACGAAATACACTTTGAGGCCTGAATGGTCCCAAGCTGCTACGGATGTCTCTTCTCGTTCAATTTATTTAATGGAAGGCCTTTCTTTTAAGCCTGTTTTTGTTCACGAACTTACCCACGTTTATTTTGACAGTTTTTTTTATCCGCATGAACCTCCTCTTTGGTTAAGTGAGGGCTATGCCGTGTACCAGCAAAGCAGAGTACAAAGCCGGGAAGAAAATGGTTGGTTACAAAAAAATATTATTACTTTAAGTCAAAAGAACTATATCAATTTTGCTGAATTTCATGAAGCAGACCATCTTGAAATGTACGATCCTTTAGAAGTAGAACTTTGGTATACACAAGCATACAGCGTAGTTAAATATTTGTTGGAAAAGGATAAAGACAGTTTTTATCAATTTTCCAAGAATTTAAAAGAAAATATGCCTATTGGTAAAGCACTTTATAGGGCCTACGGTATGCCTTTTAACAGTTTGAAAGCACTAGAATATGCCTGGCAGGCCCAATTGCAAAAGGAAGTAAAACGGGGGAATTATTATGGCTGAGAATTGGCAGCATATTCCAATTTTAGCCAAGGAAATTGCGGGCTTAATTTTGCAAGATAAAAACGGATGTTATCTTGATGGTACATTAGGGCTTGGCGGGCATACTAAATTATTTTTAAGTATGCTTGGGAAAGGGGCAAAAATTCTTGGCCTTGATAAAGATCAAAAGGCCATTGAATTTGCCGTAAATAAAGTAAATGATACGCGCCTTACCGCTAAACAAGCGAGTTATTTGGATGCACCCCAGATTCTTGCGGAACTTAATTGGCCTTTGCTTGACGGCGCTTTATTTGATTTGGGCTTAAGTTCTTATCAATTAGATGATGCATCACGCGGCTTTAGTTTTTCCAAATCAGGACCCCTTGATATGCGTTTTGATAATACTAAAGGGCAAACCGCTGCAGATATTTTAAATACTTTTACGGCAGATAAACTTGAATATATTTTTAAAAATTACGGTGAGGAACGTTCCTCTTATAAAGTGGCTTTGGCAATTTGCCAGGCAAGGCGCGAAAAGCCTTTTACCAACACTTTTGAATTAGCGAATTTGATTGAAAAAAATATTCCGCGCTTTGGCGGTACTCACCCTGCGACGAAGATATTTCAAGCCCTGCGTATTGCTGTAAATCACGAATTACAAACTGTAGAAGAAGCGCCTAAAATGCTTGAAAAAATTATTAAAATCGGCGGGCGTGCTGCATTTCTTACTTTCCACTCCTTGGAAGACAGAATAATTAAATATTCTTTCAGAGATATGGCACAAACAGGTAAATGGCGTTTAGTAAATAAAAAACTTATTAACCCTTCTTTTGAAGAAATAAAAAATAATTCGCGCGCAAGGAGTGCCGGGCTTCGTGTTATTGAGAGGGTATACTGATGAATATTAAGACAGTATTGTTTTTAATTATCAGCATAGGGCTTTTTTTACTTTTAATATCTGTAGAAAGAGTCCAAAAAGAGCGCAGCGGCCATAGGGTTGGGGAAATGCTTGAAGAGATATCTTTCAAAGAAGCAAGAAATCAATATTTGCGATATGAAATAGGTTTACATAAATCGCCTTCTAAAATTATGGAAGAAGCATTAAAAAAAGATTTAAAAATTATTGCCCCTCAAAATGTTTATTTATTGGAGTTAAGAGATGAACACAGTAAGTAGACTTAAACTTATTGGGTTTTTATGTTTATTTATACCTATATTGGTAATAGGCAAACTAACAATTTTGCAAACAATCAGATATCAGGAATTTGCCGCCGGGGCTCAAAAACGTGTTTATACCAAAACGAAGGAAAATGTTTTTAGAGGCCGTATATTAGACAGAAACGGCAAAATACTTGCTGAATCATTAAGAAGTTACGCAATAGCCGTAACAAAAAATAATGTAAAAGATAAGAAACTGACTTTGAGTGTTTTGGCTGATGTTTTACATTTGGACCTTACACTTATAAAAGCAAGGTGGGAAGGTAAAACAAATTTCTTTTACGTCAAAAAAAATGCCACACCCTTAGAATATGAAGAACTGCTCAAAGAAATCCGCAATAACAAATTAAGCGGTATTGAGATTGAGCCGCGTTATACCCGCATTTATCCCTACGGAGTGGCACAAGACATTATAGGGTCCACAAATTCCGAAAATATAGGGTTTTCGGGCATAGAACTTATGTATAATGATGTTTTGGCAGATAAAAAGGAAGGGAAAATCGTTAAAAAAGCAAGGGACGGGGGTATTATTTATGAAGCCGGGCAAGAACAATCAAATGAAGCCGCAGACGTTTATCTAACTATTGATGCTTTAGGGCAGTACTTTACCGAAGAAACATTAAAATATTATGCCGAAAAGTATAAAGTAAAAAATGCCTTTGCCTTAGTTCAAGACCCGGATACCGGTGATGTTTTGGCGGCGGCTTCTTATCCTTACCGCGACGGGCAAAGTTTACCTTTCCAATTTATTTATGAACCCGGTTCAACTTTTAAAACTATTGCTGTTGCCGCCGCACTTGATACTAATACAATAAAAGAAAACGACAGTTATTCAATGGACAATAACAAATATAATATCAGCGGTATAATTATTCGTGACCATCAAGATAAACCGTCACTTAATGTTACCGAGATTTTGGAAGTATCTTCAAATATCGGTGCGGCAAAAATTGCAACTGAAGTCGGGGCAAAAAATCTATATACTTACTTTAAGAAATTTGGCTTTGGAATAAAAAGTAATGTAAATTTTTTAAGCGAATCATCTGGTATTTTACGGGACCACACGTCATGGAAACCAATAGATACAGCAAAAGCAGGATATGGATATACGGTTTCTGCATCCGGGATACAAATAGTAGGTGCATACTCTGCGATTGCAAACGGGGGGGCTTTAATGCAAGCCCATTTAATTAGTAAAATAAAGTATCCAAGCGGAAGAGAAGATTTTTTGGCAGCCCCGATGCGCGTTAGGCAAGTCCTAAAACCAAATACTGTAAAGATTCTGAAAAGGATGCTTGTAAGTGTTGTGGAAAACGGAACGGCAAAGTCAGCAAAAATGCCTGCGTATAAGGTTGCCGGTAAAACCGGTACTACGGAAAAACTTATGGAAACCGGTAAATATGAAAGACGCGCACATATTGCTTCTTTTTGCGGATTTGTACCGGCAGATAAGCCGCGCTTGACAATTTTGGTTGTTTTAGATGAACCTGAAAAGTCACTTTTCGGTTCCGTATCAGCAAAAATATTTTCAGATATTGCCGCGAAATTTTTAACTTTATATCCAGAGGTTAATGAAAATTCTTATGCAGTTAAATATTAATCACAAAACACTTGAAAAAATTACAAAGGGCATTTTATGCCAAGCAGCAGAACAAGAGATTTTGTATAGTTTATCTTATGATACCCGTACTTTACAAAAGGGGCAGGCTTATATTGCTTTGAAAGGTGCAAATTTTGACGGTCATACTTTTATAAATAAGGCCGTTGAAGCAGGGGCAAGTTTAATTATTTTAGAAAAATCACAAGCAAGTAAGTATACAAAAATATTAAATGATATACCCTATTTGGAAGTTAATAATACTTTGTTTGCTTTGCAGGAAATTGCAAAATTCCATCGGCTTAATAAAAATATAAAAATTGCTGCCGTTACCGGGTCAAACGGTAAAAGTACAACAAAACAAATGCTGGCTTCTATATTAAGACAGGCAGGGCAAACTTGTTCTACTGAGGGTAATTTAAATAATCAAATCGGTGTTCCCCGCTCTTTGCTTGAAATAACAGATAAAGATGATTACGGGGTTTTTGAACTTGGTGCTTCACATAAAGGTGATATTGCCGAAATTGCCCGTCTTGTTCTGCCTGATGTAGCGGTAATAACTAATATATCCCCCTCGCATCTTGAATTTTTTGGAAGTATGGAAAATATTTATAAAACTAAAACAGAAATATTGCAATACTTAAACAAAGATGCAACTCTCGTTTTTAACGGGGATGATAAATTTTTAAAATTGTTAAGAACTGCCTATAAAGGTAAAATGATAAGTTTCGGTTTTACCGCCGGAAATGATATTCAAATTCAAGACAGCCCGACTTTCTCTTTCGTATATAAAGGCGATTTATTTAATACCGGGGTGATGCTTGAAAAACATAATAAATTAAATGCCGCTGCTGCCTGCGGTGCTGCTTTGGCGATTGGTATACTGAAAAAAGATGTGGAAAATGGTTTAAAAAATTATCAACCTATGCCTATGCGTCTTGAAAAACATAAATTGAATAAAAGTAATGTTTTGCTTGATTGTTATAATGCAAACCCGGTATCTATGGAAAATGCTTTAAATATTTTGGCCTCTTACAAAGGTTATAAAACGGCAGTTTTGGGCGATATGCGCGAACTCGGCAAATACTCCCAAAAATATCATAAAGAACTTGCAAAGCAAATTATTGAAGCGAAAATTGACTCTGTGTTCTTAGCCGGTAAAGAAACGGAGATAACTTACAAGGAACTACTTAAATTAAATTATCCGGCAGTAAAATATAGTTTAAATAAGTTGGATTTTTTGTCTGATTTAAATGAAATTACCAAGAAACCGTCCTTAATTCTATTCAAGGCATCGCGCTCTTTGAATTTTGAGGATTTATTTTTAAAATTAAAGGAGATTAAATAAATGCTTTATTATTTATCTGAATTATCCGGCACTTTCTCTGTGTTAAATGTTTTTAGTTATATTACTTTCAGGGCGGGTGCTGCTTTGCTTTTCGGGCTTTTGATTGCTTTGTTGATTGCGCCTAAAATTATTACGAAACTCCGCGCCCATAAAATAGGGCAAATTGAAAGAACGGACGGCCCTAAAAGCCACCTTCAAAAAAACGGCACGCCTACCATGGGCGGTATAATTATTTTAATCAGTTTGCTTGCTTCAGTTTTCCTTTGGGCCCGTCTTGATAACCGTTTTATTTGGCTGCTTGTAATTGTTACTTTGATTTTGGCTTTCGCCGGTTTTGTAGATGATTATACTAAACTTATTAAAAAAAATACTGCCGGTGCACCTTCTTGGCTTAAATTTGCCGCACAAATATTGGCTGCTTTTATAGTGGTTGCATATCTTGAAATAAATCCTCCTAATGCAGAATATATGAGTGCTTTAACAATCCCTTATTTAAGCAGTAAAATTATACTTAATTTAGGTGTGTTTTATGCGGCTTTTGCCATGCTTATTATAATAGGTTCATCAAATGCAACAAATTTAACTGACGGGCTTGACGGCCTTGCATCGGGCAGTGTAATTTTTTGTACGGCCGCATATATAGTTTTTGCTTATATGGCAGGCAATATGGCATTTGCGGAATATTTAAAAATTGTACCTGTTGCGGGGGCCGGGGAAATAGCGGTATTTTTATCTGCTCTTGTTGGTGCTTGTCTTGGGTTTCTATGGTACAATGCTTATCCTGCACAGGTATTTATGGGTGATACAAGTTCTCTTTTCCTAGGCGGAGTTATTGCTACGGCGGCAATTTGCGTAAAGCAAGAACTTGTGCTTGTAATTGCGGGCGGTTTATTTGTCTTTGAAGCGCTGTCGGTAATTTTACAGATGGGTTATTTTAAATTAACTAAGGGCAAACGTCTTTTTAAAATGGCCCCTTTGCATCATCATTTTGAACTTAAAGGTGTGGCAGAACCAAAGGTAATAGTTCGGTTTTGGATAGTCGGTATTATTTTGATGTTGCTTGCTTTATCAACTTTAAAAATAAGATAAAATGAACACTGTTTTAATGTTAAAAACCCGCTTTTCATCTGCGGTTAAAAATAAAAAGATGCGCGCTAAAAGGCGTGAAAAACTTTCTTGTAATAAACCGCTTTTGATTTTTGCAATTATAATGATTGTGGCAGGTTTAATTTTTACCTATTCTTCAAGCGCTTTTGATTCCTTACGTTATTTTAAAAGACAACTTTTATTTGATATCATAGGTGTTGCCATAATGTTGTTTTTGGCGAAATATTTTATAAAACTTCATGAATTTAAATTATTTAAACCTTTATATCTTTTGTGGTTTTGCTGGGCTCTTTTAATATGGGCTCTTTTCAGTACGGAAGCAGCCCATACCCACCGTTGGATAAATTTGGGTTTCTTTAATTTACAGCCGTCTGAATTTGCAAAAGTTGCTTTAATAATTTATCTTGCCTACTTCTTTGCAAAAAGGCCGGAAAAATACCGTACGCCTTACACTTATATTACACCTCTATTTTATGCTTTTGGGACTATCGCTTTAATTTATATGGGCCGCGATTTAGGCATCCCCATTTTGCTTACAACAGTTTTATTATTGATGCTTGTTATAGTATCTACACCGTTTAAAGTTATTATGTCTTTAGGTCTTCTTGCTTTGCCGGTTGTGGCTTTGGCAATTATACATAAACCATATCGTTTAAAAAGAATATTTACCTTTCTTTCGGGTGATGTTTCTTATCAATTACAACATTCCTTTTATGCTATCGGTTCAGGCGGATGGTTTGGCAAAGGGTTAGGAGCATCGGAAATGAAACTTGAATATCTGCCTGCTGCTCATACTGACTTTATTTTTGCTATTATTTGTGAGGAGGGCGGTTTATTGGGTGCAATTTTTATAGTGCTTGCGTTTACTTGGTTTTTATCTGTAGGTATTACTAGGGCAAGAAAGGCAAAAAATATTTATCATTGTTATTTAATTGCGGGCCTCACATTATGTTTGTTTTTTCAGGCTATGATAAATATGAGTGTTGCTACGGGCCTTGCCCCGACAAAAGGCTTGCCACTGCCGTTTTTTTCCTATGGAGGGTCCTCGGTTATAGTTACGCTTGCTATGATTGGTATTTTAATGAATTTATTTTCTGTGGAGGATAACAGTTAATGAAGAAACTCTATTTGATTGCTGCCGGCGGTACAGGCGGGCATTTTTATCCCGGCCTTGCCCTTGGTAAAGCCCTTTTAGAAAAGGGAAGAGATGTTATCTTTGTTACAAAAAAGGGCAGCCCTAATATTAAATATTTGGATGAAAATGAATTGTCTTATCAGGAAATTGATTTTGTCTCAATGCCGCGCGGATTGAACATAATGAAATGGTTTTCTTTCGTTCTCAAATTTTTAAAAACTTTAAAACAAATGCGTAGTTTAATTAAATTAACAGAACCAAGTTATTGTATAGGTATGGGAGGTTATATTTCCTTTCCTTTAGTTTTTGTCGCATATTTCATGGGATATAAAACAGCGATACACGATTCAAATTCAAGGCTTGGTCTTGCAAATAAAATCTGCGCTAAGTTCGCTGATGTGGTTTTTCTTGGTCTTCCGATAAAGAATGGACCCAAAAATGCTGTTTTGGTAGGTACTCCTATTAGAGAAGAATTTCAAGTAAAACTAAGCAAAGCAGAGCAAATTTATTGGGAGATGGAAAGTGATTTCGGTATTAATCTTTTAATTTTTGGCGGCAGTCAAGGGGCAAAAAAGTTAAATTTCGCAGCTGCTGAAGCTGCCAAAAAATTAGTTGCGGCAGCAAAAGGGCGTTTACATGTTTTTCATATAACCGGCACACGTGATTTTAAAGAAATAAAAAAAGTTTACGGTGCAACTCCAAATATTGAGCTTTTGGAGTATGCCGAAGATATTTACTCCTTAATGAAAGCGGCACATATAATAATTGCAAGAAGCGGGGCAAGTTCGCTTGCGGAAATTTGTGCTTTGCAAAAGCCATCCATATTAGTTCCTTTTCCTTATGCGGCAGATAATCATCAGTATTTTAATGCAAAATTATTTGAAGATGCCGGTTTAAGTTTGCTTGTACAAGAAAGTAACAATTTGGAACAAGATATTTTTGATTCAGTCAAAAAATTACTTTCGGAACCGCAGCACCTTAAAAATATGCGTGCAAGTTATAATAATTTGACCTTACCTAATCCGTTAGAAGCCGCAGAAAAAATTATACGATATATATAATTATAGATTGCAAAACTAATCTAAAATAGTTATAATATCCCTTGAAAGCACTCTGCTTTCAAGGGGGTAGTATGAATAAAATTGAAGTTGATGATCTTAATTTTAAGCAAGAGGTCTTAGAAGAAAAAAAACCGATGATGATTGAATTCTATGCAACTTGGTGTAAGCATTGTAAAGACCTAGAGCCTGTTATAAATGACCTTTATAAAAAATATGGTGATAAAGTAAAATTTGTTCTTGTAGATACAGATAAAACACCTCATTATGCAGATATAATGGCTGTTAAAGCAACACCTACTTTATTTTTTTATAAAGACGGTAAAGGGGTAAAAAAGATCGTTGGTCCGCGCACAAAAGATATGATAGAAGAGGTTTTAAAAAGCCTAGCTTAAAAACAACACGCGCTTTTGATATATAAAACCAAAAGCGCGCAAATTTATAAACGCGCCCGACGGGAGTTGAACCCATATTTTCGGCTTCGGAGGCCGATGCTCTATCCATTGAACTACGGGCGCCTATATAAATTTTATCATTTTTGTAAAATATAAATTATCCTTTTCGCTGCCACCCGTATGCTTTCTCACACGGTCGGGAGGTGCCGAACAAGAGTTTTTTTTATTATTCGGCGGAGGGGAAAATCAAGGAGAAATTATGAAAGCAGTTTTTTTAGCAGTCTTATTTTTAGTTATCGGGGGTATAATCAGTTCATCAGTAAACAGTTCACTTAATGTTTGGTACAATTCATTAAATAAACCGTTTTTGAATCCGCCCAATTTTGTTTTTATGCCGATATGGACTTTGCTATATATCTCGCTTGCTGTATTTATCTGGTTGATTGACAGGCAACAGCATAGCCCGCTTGTCATTCAAGCAAAAAAATTATTCGTTTGGCAGCTTGTATTGAATTTTTTGTGGACACCTATATTTTTCGGTATGCAAAATATTTTAGCCGGTTTAATTGTTTTACTTATAATTGATTTTTTAGTTTTCCGTCTTATTAATATAAGTTATCAAATAAGCAAAGTTGCTACATTGATTATTTTACCGTATTTTTGCTGGCTTTTATTTGCGACGTATCTAAACACAAGTTTGTTTTTGATAAATTAGTTTTTTTTACCTGATAAAAAATGCTATACTAATTTTAGAGAAATTTTTTTAATGCGGGGCTAATACCCCTGAAAAAATTATCTGTTTTTAGAGCCTTGCCCTTGGGGTAAGGAAAGCTTTAGAAAAGTGCTATGAGATCTAAATACAGCGTACAGGTATAAGATTAGTGGAGTTATAAACCTCTGATTTTATACCGAGCGTTTATCATATTTTGATAAATCACGGCTGTTTTTATTTGGGTTTTCTCATAGCACCTAAATATATCAGCCGTTTTTTTATGGCTGATTTAACGAGGTAATTATGGCAAATAATATTAAAGAACAAATAAAAGAGTTCAGCGAACTTATAAAAAAATATCCGCATGTAAAAGAATTTTATATTTACAGGTCTTATTTATATGAGAAAACTAAACAGTATCAAAAAGCCATTGAAGATTATAAGATGATAGTTCCTGCATATTATCTTAATTTTGATATAGCCGGTGTTTGCGAACAAAATGGTTTAATTAAAGAAGCAGAAAGATTTTACACCCAAGCAATAAACGAAGATAAAAAGAATATACACAAATACTTTCACAGAATATATTTTTATATACGAATAAAAGAAATTGAAAAAGCAATATTAGATTGCAAAACAGTATTAGAAATTTCCCCAAAAGAAGAAACTGTTAAAACACTCAAAAAAATACTAACCGAAAGAATATAGAACAAAAAAACAAGCACTTTCAATTTTCCTTTCTTATTGAACGGCGCACACTCATTTTGCTAAAATATAACTATGGAAACAAATTTACAAGAATTAAAACAAATAGCAAAACTTGCTAAAATAGAGCTCTCGGCGCAAGAGGAAGAAAAACTTATTAAACAAATTGCTTCCGTCGTAAATTGGGTGGAAGAAATACAAAAAGTTAATACTTCCGCTTTAACTTGCGTACCTGCTGATTTCACACCAAAGCGTGCAGACAGCCCTGTTCACTTTGAAAATGACGCCGCTTTGGTTGCCGCTTTCAATGATAAGCGAGATAGTTTACTTAAAGTAAAGAAGGTTTTATGAAAGCAATAGATATAGCAAAAAAAGTTAATTCAGGCGAAGTTAGTGCCTTGGAAATAATTACGGAAACTTTAACCGGTATTAAAGAAAAAAACCCTTCTTTAAATGCTTTCCTTGAAGTTTTTGAAGAAGATGCCATTAAACGCGCCAAAGAAATTGATACGCTTCCTCAAAACCAAAAGGGAAAGTTGGCCGGTGTACCTATTGCAATAAAGGATAACATTTTATATGAAGGGCATGTTTGTTCGTGTGCTTCAAAAATGCTTGCAAATTATAAAGCACCTTACAATGCTACCGTAGTACAAAAACTTTTAAAAGAAGGCGCAATAATTGTGGGCAGAACCAATATGGACGAATTTGCCATGGGTTCTTCAAATGAAAATTCTGCTTTCGGGCCTGTTAAAAACCCGCTTGACTTGGCGCGCGTTCCCGGCGGTTCTTCAGGAGGAAGTGCAGCCGCGGTTGCAAGCGGTATGGTGCCTGTTGCACTTGGTTCTGATACAGGCGGCAGTATACGCCAGCCCGCATCTTTTTGCGGGGTTGTAGGTATTAAGCCGACTTACGGTAGCGTGTCCCGTTATGGCTTAACTGCATTTGCAAGCAGTGCGGACCAAATCGGGCCGATAACAAATAATATAGAAGATAATGAACTTGTTTTATCAGTAATTTCAGGTGAAGATAAAAATGATTCCACCTCAAAACCTTACCCCAAAAATAAAGAGGAAAAACAAAATTTCACACTCGGTGTTCCTAATGATTTTTTGGTTAATCTTGAGCTGCCAACTGCCGAGGCTTTTAAACAGTCTATAGAATTATTTAAATCAAAAGGCGTACAAATAAAAGAAGTAGCCTTGCCGCATGCGAAGTTTGCTGCGCCTTGCTATCATATTTTGACGGCAAGTGAAGCAAGTTCTAATTTGGCGCGCTTTGATGGTTTGCGTTACGGTTATAATGTAAAAGATGCAAAAGATTTAGAAGACACTTATTTGAAAAACCGCTCCGCCTTTGGGCCGGAAGTTAAGCGCAGAATTATACTTGGCACTTTTTCTTTAAGCAGTGCTCACTCCGGAGATTTTTATTTACAGGCGCAAAAAGTGCGTGAACTTATTAAGCAAGACTTCCAAAAAGCATTAAAAGAAGTTGATGCAATTATTATGCCCACCACTCCAAACGGTGCTTTCAAAATAGGGGAAGTGGAAAATATTTTAACTTTATATTTGGCTGATTTATTCACTTGTCCTGCGAATATGGCAGGTGTTCCCGCTATTACAATTCCTTTTGGTAAAGATAAAAATAATATGCCGCTCGGTTTGCAAATTTGCGGTAATTATTTTGATGAGAACTTATTATATAAGATTGCAAAATTAGCGGAGGGGGAATAATGATTTTGCCTGAATTTTCTTGCGGCGGGGTTGTTTTAGACGGCAACAAAGTCTTGATTATTAAAGTAAAGACGATGAAAGGCCGCAAAATTTGGACTTTCCCCAAAGGACATATAGAGGAGGGAGAAACACCCCGTCAAGCCGCTTTGCGCGAAGTTTTGGAAGAAACAGGCTACCGCGCAAAAATCATCCGCCCGCTTTTAAAAGTGCGTTACTCTTTCACATTAAAAGGCAATTTTATTAAAAAAGCAGTTCAGTGGTATTTAATGAAAAAATTGGTTCGTATCGGCAAACCTGACACTTCCGAAATACTTGCTGTTGATTGGGTTTCCTTAAATAAAGCAAAAGAAAAGATTGATTATCCTTCCGATGCTCGTTTGCTTGAAATAGTTTCCGGTACGCAAGTTTACAATCCAAGTGTAGAAGATTTGTAATATTGACAATTTTTTTAAAAATTGTTAAGATTTTGTATTACATTGTTGGAGCATTATTATTAATGAAGGGTTAAAAACCCTTAAAAATTTTGAATCTGTTTTGCGGAATCGTAATAATTACGAAGAGCCCAAAAGGGCACAGTTCTAATCCTCAAACAGCGCTACAGGCATGAAATTGACGGAATTGCAAGCCGCCGGTTTCATGCCGAGCGTTTGTCAATTTTATTTATAAATTTGGTAAACCACGGCTGTTATATTAGGTTATTAGAACTGGCTTGATATAACAGCCGTTTTTTATTTTTAAAATTAGGAGAAAAAATTATGAAAAAAAATAAAAATAAACAAGGGTTTACCCTTATTGAGTTGTTAGTAGTTGTTTTAATTATCGGTATCCTTGCTGCTATTGCCTTGCCGCAGTATAGAAAAGCTGTAGCAAAAGCAGAGTTGGCACAAATAATAACTGTAACAAAAAGTATAAAGCAAGCCCAAAATAGATATTATTTGGTTCAAGAGAAATACAGTGGTACGTTAAATAATTTGGATATTGAAATAAAAGATAAAAATGTTACCTGTACTATAGGCGATTCCTACGGCGGTTATGTTTATTGCTATAATAAAAACTTTGCTTTATGGAGTTATTATAGTCTAAATATAACTGAGTGTACAGCAAAAACTACAAATTTAAATTCACCTTTAGGATATGCTTGCAAAGATTTTCTTAAACCTAATACATGTTCTATCATTGCAACCGGTGCTTGTTTAGGCTTAGGTATAAGTAATTGTTTATATTGCAAATCAAAACAAGTCTTCTAAAAAATTATTTGCAAAGCACTAACAATTTTGTTATAATATTTACAGGAAAAGATATTCCTTGGATTAATGGTGATTTCCAAAAATATCTAGGCATTAACGAGGTAAATATTACCCCGTCGTGCTTTTTTTATGTGAAAACAGGACTATGAAGAAATACGAATCAGTAACAATACTTAAACCGCAACTCAATGATAATGAAGTTGCCGCCTTGGTTGAAAAAATTAAAGGCCTGATTGTCGCGGATAAAGGCGAAGTTCTTTCCGAAGAAAAACTTGGCCGCAGACGTTTAACACACGAAATCAATAAAAACCGTGATGGCTTTTACCTTTATTTTAGGTTTAAAGCCGAGCCGTCTTTCGTCAAGAAATTTAACGATACCTTAAAACTTAATAACTCTATTTTGAGGAATGTCGTTATGTCTTACGAAGAACCAAAAAATAAACCTGCTAATAAAGCCAAAGCAGAAGTAGCAGCATAATATGGCAAGAATTCCTGAAATCAATTTTATTATGGTATCCGGCCGCCTTACGCGTGACCCGGATATCAGAATGACCCAAAAGGGTAGCACCGTTTGTTCTTTTTCTATTGCCAATAACAGGTCTTATTTAGACCCAAGCACAAACGAGTGGAAAGATGAAGTCGCTTATATTTCAATTACGGCATTTGCCGGTTTGGCGGACCGCTTAAAAGAGAAAATTAAAAAAGGTACTCCTATCATAGCGGAAGGCCGCCTCGTTATGAGCGAATTTACCGATAAAAACGGACAACAAAGGCGCGAACTCCGCATAAATGCGAACCGCGTTCAAGTTATCCCTGCCCCTGTTTCTCAGGAAGGCGCAAGTTCTGCCGAGGTCCAAACCGAAGCAGAAGTTGAAGATGATGTACCATTTTAAATAATTAGAGGAAGAAAAATGTCAGAAGAAAATATTGAAAATAAAGAAGTAAACGCTGCCCCTGCTGCCGAACCAGCCAAAACCGAAGGTGTTGCCAATACACAAGAAAGGCCGGCACGCCCTTTTGGCAAAAAGCGTTTTGAAGCAAGGCGCAAAGTCTGCAAATTTTGTGCAGAAAAAATTGATAATGTTGATTATAAAAATATTCAACTCATCAAAAGTTTTACCATGGAAAGCGGTAAAATTTTGTCCAGGCGCATTACCGGCACTTGTGCTAAACATCAGCGCCAAATAACCAAGGCAGTTAAAAGGGACAGAAATTTGGCCTTTTTAGCATATTGCTTACCGAAAAAATAAATTTGTAACAGGAGTTTTAAAATGAAAGTTATTCTCAGAAAAGATGTTAAAAATTTAGGTACGGTTGGCGAAATTGCCGAAGTTAAACCGGGTTATGCACGCAATTATTTAATTCCGCAAAATTTGGCGGAAATTGCAACACCTGCCGCAATTAAAAATTGGGAACTTGGTGCAGAACAACGCAAGAAGAAAATTGAAGCTGATCTTGCTGCTGCCAAAGAGGAAGCCAAAAAACTTAACGGTATAGTTTTAACCTATGAAAGAACCGTTAATATTGAAGGCGTTGTCTTTGGTTCAGTCACCAAAGCAGATGTTCAAAAAAGTTTGGCTGATTTAGGTCATAAGGTTTCAAAAAATAATATTGAAATTTTTACACCTATCAAAAAAATCGGTGAAACAGAGGTTTCAATTTACTTTAAACCTACTGTTTACGCGAAAATTATCATCAAACTTAATGCCGTAGAAGAAAAGAAATAGTTCTTTATTAGTTCTGTTTTTAACCGCCTGTCCTATTACGAGAGCAGGCGGTTTTTTTTATAATCTCACTCTTAACTTTTCCAATTTTGTAAACAATTAGAATACTTTATTCATGATATAATAATTATGAGTACCTGAAGAAAATCCTTGTGGAGTTAATAAATTACTTCCACTCCATTTTCTATATGAAATATGTTTACATAAATTATTTGCTCTTTCATTATTTTTATTTGCTAGACAAAAACTTCTTTTATGCACGTGAGGGTTTGTAATCCAAATACCGAATTTATAATCGTTTTTTGCACAAGTAATAGCAGCTGTTGCCCCACCCTCCGGTACCATACAACAATAAAAATCGTTCATTACACCACATGCGGCGGTATCGTTATAAGTTCGCTTTTTAATATAACCGTCAGGTAAACCGATATCTAGGCTTTCAAAGTCATAAGGAAATTGATTATTAATCATATAAAAATTTTGATAAGCATCCGCAAATTTATTTGCTAAAGCATTTAATTTAGAAAATTCTGCTTTATCTACTGCTAACTTATATTGTGGCAGAGCAACCGCCGCTAAAATTCCGATAATTAAAACAACAACCAACAATTCTATTAAAGTAAAACCTTTTTTATTTTGCATATTTATACCTTCTAATATTTACACCTTTCAAATAATTTCGGGCTTGGGTAAATAGCAAAAATAAGCAACAAAAAAGCGACGATATTTACCTAAGCCATTAGCGTAACCTGTGTAAATAACCGCCGCTACTGTACACATATGAAAATATGCATACTGAAAGCAACGACTATTCTTAGGACGCTAATGTGCCTTACGGGGAACCCCGCCCGGCGCGTGCGGACTTTATCCGCACTTCCTAAAAATAACCTGTACTTTTAGTACTTACTAAAAGTATATCATTTTTTGAAAAGTTTTGAGAAGTATTTTTTATAAAAACATAGTGCACGAGTATAATTTAGTGTCGTGCAGTAAATTTAACATGATTAAATCCATAACTTAAAAAGTTTTTATGAGAACTTAGGACTTCTAAACCGTAGCGCGCGAAAACAATTTCGCATCGCGCAGTAGATTTAATGAAATTTTTAATTTTTACTGCGACGACTAGTACCGCGAAGTAGAGGAGCGCAGTGACGTATCGGTACTTTAGGAGCTGAAAAATTAAAAATTACTTAAATGTACAAGCGCGTTATATGCGTTTGTGAATATAATGCGGAACGTTAACGAGTCAAATTATGCTTGCGCTTTTGCCATTTCTTCCATCTTTACATAGTCAAACTTACCGCTGCCGGTCAAAATAATTTCATCTAAATGTTTTACAGTTTTGGGAACCCAAAGTTCGCTTAAACCTTGCATCTTAAAACTTTGTTTAATGTCTTCAAGTTTAGGTTCCGGCTTGGTGGTATATATAAACAGTTGTTCGCCTCTTTTCACATCAGGGATGCGTAAAGCGGCGTGCATATATTCGGGCCATAAATTCTTTAAGGCTTCCTCTATTGCGGTTAGTGATACCATCTCCCCGGCAATTTTGGCAAAGCGTTTTGCGCGGCCTTTAATTTCAATAAAACCCCGTTCATCTACTGTAACAATATCACCCGTGTGATACCAACCGTCTTTAGGTGCTTCAATTACGCCGGGGTTAGTTTCACGCAGATAACCAAGCATAATGTTTCCGCCTTTCAAGACAAGTTCACCGCCCTCTGTGATACCTTCAACCTTTTCAAGTTTATATTCCATACCCGGCACTAAGCGCCCGACGCTTCCGCGCTTATAGTAAATATCGGAGCCAACCGAGATTAACGGTGAACACTCTGTTGCGCCATAGCCGTCAAGCAAACGTATACCCATTTTTTCGCAACATAAATTAAAGGTCTCTGCTTTTAATTTTTCAGCACCGACGGCCGCATAACGGATGTTGTGGAAGTCATAAGGATGTGCATTTTTGCAGTAAGCATTAAAAAAAGTATCAGTACCGAAAAATACAGTCGCATTTCTATCATAAACAAGTTCAGGTATAATTTTAAAATGGAGGGGGGAAGGATATAAGAAACTGCTTCCGCCTGCTATTAAAGGTGTTATGGCACCGACAGCAAGCCCAAAACTATGAAAAAGCGGCAAAGCATTAAAGAATTTGTCCCTAAAGTCAATTTCCAAAGCTGTGCAAATTTGGGATTTATTGGTAATCAAATTGCGGTGGCTTAATACTACCCCTTTTGGCGTTCCCTCTGAACCGCTTGTATATAATACAACAGCAGGGTTATTTGGATTTCTATCATTATTAATTAATTTGTAAGCAAAGCGCGGCATAAAACCTTTTATGAGTGCACCTATCTTGTCAAAGACAGTCATAGTTTTACTAACATCTTCCAAATAAATGACTTTTATTTTTTCTTCTTCAAGTGCTTTGACAATAGGGCCTAACTCCGCTTTTTCAATAAAAGCGCGGGCAGTTACAACTTCTTTAATTTTTGTTGATTTGATTGCAGACAAGATATTTTTTTTACCTGAAGTAAAATTAATCATTGACGGAACACGCCCGTAAATAGACATACCAAAAAAGGCAAACATGGTTGCATTTAAGTTAGGCATCATTAAACCGACATAGCTGCCCTCTTTTGTTAATTTTGCTAACTTCGCACCAAGGGCAAAAGATGAAATAATTAAAGTTCTAAATGAAACTGTTTTGCGTGTCATATCTTCAAGAGCACGTGCTTTGAAACGTGAAATAGAAGCTCCTTCAAGTAAAGCTTCAAAAATAGTTTGCTCATTATTAAAACTGTTGAGACGCATTATGTTCATCAAATCATATATTTTATCCTCAGCAAAAGTATATTTGCGTTCTTTCATTTTATCTGTCTTTGGCAAATCCCAAGTGCGCGCCGGCATAATGTTTACGACTATTGCCTTATGCGGTCTGTGGCGAAGTTTGCGTCCATAATACGAAAATCTGGAATATTGAGTGTTTTGTATATATACAGGTATAATAGGGGCATTTGCTTTTTGCACAATCATTGAAGGGCCTTTATATATTTTCATAATACCGCCGGTAGTACTCATACGTCCTTCCGGGAAAATTACTATTTTTTTACCTTTTTCTAATTCGTTTAAAACAGTTCTTATTGCCATTGGGTTTGTAGGGTCTACAGGTAAATGGTTGGCATATCTTAGAATAATCTTCATCCAAAACCGGTTTGCAATATTGCTGTCTGTTAAAAATATTACTTCCCTAGGTAAATAAGTCGCTAAAATTAAAGGGTCTATAAAGGAATTATTATTTGCAAGTATTATTGCAGCACCTTTTGTTTTAATAATATTTTGTTTACCCTTTACCTCAATATTATAAAACAAGTTAATATATGTGTATATAACAGAACGGACAAGTCTTTCAGGGCAAACAATAATGAGTACAATGAGTGCTATAAGTAATGCGGCAAAATAAGTAAGCAATATATTCGTAAAACTAATACCTAAAGGAAGAAAGCATAAAACCAAAACTAACGGTATCGCTATAATAAAACTAATATTTCTTGCAGAAAATAAATTTTTTAACTTTTTCATTTTAACTCCCACCTTTTAATTTTTAGCACACTGTATGCTAAAAATATTTTACCATATTTAATTTGAGATTTCAAACAAAATAAGTATCTAGGACTTTAGTCCTATATCCGCATAGGTCTAAATTATCTTGCAATTTTTTCGTCTTAGAGTTATAATAAAAGTATATGTATTTGTTGTGGTAATATAAATTTTCACTTATTAAAGGATACGAATATGATTACAAAATCTTTCTTAAAAGCAGCTAAAAAAACTCTCTCGGTATTTTTAATATTTACTTTACTTAGTAATACACTAAGCAATTGTTTCGCACAGGTAATGGCCGAAGGAAATTGGTATAGGCCGAAAGTGGATCTTGTAGATTTACTTTCAACAGATATAAAAGGTGTTCAATCAGAAATAATATCAGGTATCAATTTAATAAGTGAAAAAACGATAAAAGAAGCATACAGCAAATCTGTGAATCTGAAAGAGATATTTA
>CAMZGO010000007.1 GCA_947306425.1 uncultured Elusimicrobia bacterium
ATTAAGGAGATTGTATGAAAAATAAATTAGGTTTCACATTAATTGAACTTTTGGTTGTAGTTTTAATTATCGGCATACTTGCCGGTATTGCTTTGCCTAAGTATCAAATGGCAGTGGGAAAATCTAAATTCATTGAATTAAAAACAATCATAAAAAATATTTATGAAGCAGAACAACGTTATCGTTTGTCACATGATAGTTATCCCACAAGTTTTCATGATCTTGATATAGGTTTTAATATAAAGAGTCACAACACTTACAATGTAAGTCCTAACAATAATGAAAAAGGTTACAAGTTCACAATGTCTAATGGTGTAAGTTGCGATATATGGTATTCCGAGATTACTTGTTCCAGAAGTATTTTAAAGCAAACTATACACATTTATGCTTACCGCAGCAAACCTAAAAATCGTATATGTGCAGTATTTGGCGGTGCAAACCAAAAAGACCCAAATACAAAAGCGCATAGTTTATGCGAACAAGATACCGGCAATAAAGCTCAGTGTGAACCGTCGTATTGTTATCACGCATATAAGTGAGCGATAAAGGCAATTACTTAAAAGGTTAAGGGTATACATTTCCTTTTAAATATTGTATAATATAACTAATCTATTTGAGGTTAATGACATGAAAGAAAATATACATCCTAAATACGAAGTTGTTGAAGTAACTTGCGCTTGCGGCGCGAAATTTAAAACACGCTCCACTATGAAAGCAGTAAAGCTTGATATTTGCTCTGCTTGCCACCCTTTCTTTACAGGCAAACAAAAAATGTTGGATACAGAAGGCCGTGTAGAGAAATTTAATAAGAAATTTGCTGCCACTAAAGGTCAAACGGTTGCAAGAAAACCGAAAACCGAAGTTAAAGCAAAAGCAAAAAGAGCAGTCAAGAAGATCGGGCTTTCTACAGCACCTGTCAAACTTGTCGCAACAAAAAAGAAAGCAGCTGCTAAAAAAGAAGCAAAAAAAGACGCAAAATAGCTTTTTAATGACAAATAACAGGCCTCTTTTAAAGAGGTCTGTTTGTTTTATATAGGTAATAATTATGGATATTTCAAAGTACAAAAAAGAATTTGAGGAAATTGAACGCGAACTTGCCGCGGGAACTGTCGCGCCCGAGGTTTTTAAGGAAAAAACCAAACGCCATGCGTTCTTAGCCCCGATAATTGAAAAGGCCCAGGAACTTGAACAGGTTGAGAAAGCAATAGCCGGAGATAAAGAAATTATTGCCGACGGTTCTGATAAAGAAATGGTAGCCCTTGCTTCTGCTGAACTTGCCGAACTTGAAGGGAAACCTGATGAAATTTTAAAGGAACTACGCTTGCTTGTTATTCCGCCGGACCCAAAAGATTCAAAAAATATTTATCTTGAAATACGCCCCGGTGCCGGGGGAGAAGAAAGTGCCCTTTTTGCCGGCGAACTTTTGCGTGTTTACCAGCATTTTGCACAAAATAAAGGTTGGAAAACCGAACTTTTGGAATATACTCCTACAGGTTTACACGGCTGTAAATATGCGAGCATGTTTATTAAAGGTGAGGGGGCTTATTCTTGGCTTCGTGATGAAGCCGGTACGCACCGCGTGCAACGCGTGCCTGATACTGAAACATCCGGCCGAGTGCATACTTCAACCGTAACCGTTGCCATTATGCCGGAGGCACAAGATATTGACATTCAATTAAACCCTGCTGATATTGAAATGGAAACTTGCCGTTCCGGGGGTGCAGGCGGCCAAAATGTTAACAAAGTGGAAACGGCCGTTCGTTTGATTCACAAGCCTACCGGCATTGTCGTTAGTTGCCGCGAAGAACGCCACCAAAATGCAAACCGCGAAAAGGCTTTAAGCATGTTGAAAGCCAAACTGTACCAAATGGAAGAAGAAAAGCAAAATAAAGAAATTTATGATGAACGTAAGGCCCAAGTCGGTACAGGGGACAGGTCTGAAAAAATACGTACTTATAATTTCCCGCAAAGCCGTGTTACCGACCATCGTTTAAACGAAAACTTTTATAATATCACTGAAATTATGGAAGGTAATATTGAAAATATTTTGGAACTTCTCCGTAAAAAAAGAACAGAAGAAAAACTAAAAAATCTTTCTTTATAATGAAAACCGTTAAACAGGTGCTTTCGGAAATTACAAATATTTTAGACTCCGCCGGAGTGGCAGAATCTGCCGCTAATGCGGAGTTTATTCTTTGTACACTGCTTGGCAAAAGCAGAACAGAAATTTTGGCTTTTGGTTCAGCAGTTTTTCCTTCGGAAAAAGAGGAAATTTTAAATTCCGTTGTTGAACAAAAAATTGATGGCAGACCGCTTGAATATATTTTTAATTCTGCTTATTTTTTAAGCCGTAAATTTTATGTTGACGAACGCGTTTTAATACCGCGCCCGGAAACGGAAGAACTTATTTTAAAAACCCAAAGTAAACTTAAACACGTACCAAAGAATATTTTAGATTTATGTACAGGTTCTGGGTGTATTGGCATAAGTTTAGCGCTTAATTGCCCAAAGTCAAAAGTAACTTGCAGTGATATTTCCGCGCCTGCTTTGCAAGTTGCAAAACAAAATGCAAAAACGCATAAAGTAGAAATTAATTTTATTGAAAGTGATTTGTTTAATAATTTACAAGGTAAATTTGACCTTATAATAAGTAACCCGCCTTATATTAAAGAGGCAGATATTTCAACTTTATCTGCCGAAGTAAAACAAGAGCCGCGCCTTGCCCAAATCGGCGGTAAAGAGGGAACAGAGATTATTGAAAAAATTATTATTTCCGCACCCGAATTTTTAAAAAAGGGCGGTATGTTAGCTTTAGAAATTGGCGATAAAGAAGGTAAAAAAGTGCTACAATTTTTTAGTAGAGATATTTGGAGTAATTTTATTTTAGAGCATGATTTCGCAGGCTTAGAACGCTATATTTTTGCATATATAAAGGAGATTTAAAATGGACCAATTTATTATTAACGGCGGTAGGAAATTAAAGGGAGCAATAGAAATCGGCGGTTCAAAAAATGCTGCTTTACCAATTTTAATTGCAACACTTTTAACGGATGAACCCTGTGTCATTAAACGCGTTCCGAAACTCCGCGATATTAATACAACAATAAAAATTTTAGAGGCGCTTGGTAAAAAAGTCATTTTTGAAAACGGTACTTGTACTATAACCAAACAAACTGCTTTAAAATTTAAATTACCCTACGATTTAGTCAAACAAATGCGTGCAAGTTTTTGGGTAGCAGGCCCTCTTCTTGCCCGCAAAAAACATGCCGAAATTGCCCTACCCGGCGGTTGTGCTATCGGTGTTAGGCCTGTTGATATTCACTTAAAAGGTTTTAAAAAACTCGGCGCAAAAGTGATTTTGAATGAAGGTAATATTGTTTTAAAAGCGCGAAAACTTATGCCCGCAAAAATTATTTTAAGTTTTCCTAGCGTCGGCGCAACGCAAAATCTTTTAATGTGTGCAACTTTAATCAAAGGCAAAACCGTTTTTGAAAATATTGCACGCGAGCCTGAAGTTTTTGACCTTATAAATGCCCTTAAAACCATGGGTGCAAATATTTGTATGGACCAGCAAGGCCGCCTTATTGTTGAAGGTGTTGAAAAGTTAAAAGGAATGCACCATACCGTATGTGCGGACCGTATACAAACAGGCACTTTTTTAATTGCTGCTGCTATAACAAAAGGGGAAATTACCGTCAAAAATTGTGTGCCGGAAGATAATGAAATTTTGCTTGAATATTTGCAGGAAGCGGGCGCAAAAATTACTACGGGCAAGAATTGGGTTAAAATAAAAGCACCTAAAATAATCAAACCCGTAAATATAAAAACTGCGCCTTTCCCCGGCTTTGCTACCGACTTGCAGGCCCCTTGGCTTGCATTAATGACTTTGGCAAAAGGCAGCACGGAAATAAGCGAAGATATTTTTGAAAACCGCTTTATGCATGCACCGGAACTTGTCAGGATGGGTGCAAATATTATTATTGAAAAGAATGTGGCAAAAGTTACCGGTGTTACTAAACTTACGCCGGCAACTGTAATGTCCTCAGACCTTCGCGGAGGCGCGGCTTTGGTTTTGGCTGCTTTAGCGGCAAAGGGGCAAAGTTGTGTTGAGCGCGTTTATCATATAGACAGGGGTTATGAGGAATTTGAGCAAAAACTTACTGCACTTGGGGCAAAAATCAAACGCCAAAACCCTGTAAAAATCTAGTATGAATTTCAAACAAGCTCTTGCTTTGCTTGAGTTGCGCGGGCATGGCAATAAAAAAAATAATTTAGCGGAAGTTAAAAAAACCGCTGCTTTGCTTGGGCTTCAAGATTTACCTTATAAAACCGTACATGTAAGCGGTACAAACGGTAAAGGAACGGTTTGTTTTTTGCTCGCAAAAAATTTGAAATTGAATGGTTTTAAAACAGGCCTTTTTATTTCCCCGCACCTTGTTGATATTTGCGAGCGCGTGCAAATTAACGGCAAAAAAATAAGCAAGAAAGATTTTGCTTTATACCTCTCAAAAGTTATAAAAAAAGAAACTGTAAAACTTAAATTCTTTGAAATTTTAACTTTGCTTGCTTTGCTTTATTTTAAAGATAAAGGGGTTGATTTCGCTGTCATAG
The DNA here is from genome assembly GCA_947306425.1 of uncultured Elusimicrobia bacterium. GTDB lineage: Bacteria > Elusimicrobiota > Elusimicrobia > Elusimicrobiales > Elusimicrobiaceae > Proelusimicrobium. Next base: position 4,612 of record CAMZGO010000007.1, read on the forward strand.
AATGCGGTATCGGCGCACGTAAAGACAGTACAAATATTATTAAACCTTGCTTGAGTGTTATTACTTCCGTATCTTTGGAACATACACAGATTTTAGGCACTACTTTAAAGCAAATTGCATTTGAAAAAGCCGGTGTAATAAAACCAAAAACACCTTGCATTACAGGTGTTTTGCCGACGTCATCAAAAAACGGAATTAAAACTATTGCACTAAAGAATAAGGCCCCGCTTTTTACCGTTAAAAGAGAAAAAACAAAACTGCAAGAAAACCAAAATATTGTTTTGAAAGCGGCGGAAATTTTAGGGCTTAAAAAGAAAACTTTAAAAATAAATTTACCCTGCCGTTTTGAAGTCATTAAAAAAGGTAAAAGATTTATTATCAAAGACGGTGCGCATAACCCCGAAGCCATAAAAGAACTTGTTAAAATTTACAAAAATTCTCCATATTACAACAAGGAAAATACTTTAATTTTTGCTTGCTCGCAAGATAAAAATTATAAAACCATGGCAAAAATTTTAAACCCGCTTTTTAAAAATATAATTGTAACCGAAGCCAGCCAAAACGCTATGCCTGCCGCAGAACTTAAAAGATATTTTAAAAAAGCTCAAATTTGCACTAACTCAAAAACCATAGATTTCAAGAAATTGCAAGGCAATATTTTAATTTGTGGCAGTTTTTATTTAGCTGCTGTCTTCTAATTTTAATACTTATTTATTTTTACGACGGTAAAAAAAGTGCTTGACATTTTTTTTTTTTTTCTAAAATGTTAATATAAATTATATTTATGTGAGTTAATTTATGTTGAAAATTTTAAAGAAAAATCATAAAGGTTTTACTTTGCTAGAACTTTTAGTTGTTGTTTTAATTATCGGTATACTTGCAGCGGTTGCTTTACCTAGGTATAAACATGCTGTTATGAAATCTAGATATGCAACAGCCAAACAAAATGTTAAAGCGCTTAAGGAAGCAAATAGCAGATATTATATGATAAATAACCAGTATACTAATTCATTGAAAGATTTAGACATATCGGTACCAAGCGTTCATGGAGTAACTTATTATGTTAATTCTAGCGGTTCCGCTAGTGCTCATATTTTTGTTAAAGACGGGGCTTCCCTAATGTATCATGTATATGAAACGGGTGTTCCTCTTTGTTTGTTTGCAAGCACAGATGTGGCAATATTCAATGGTCTTGATGATTTTTGTAAGAAAGAAACCAATAATGGGAGAAGGCGTTGTAATAATTCAACAAATTGCTATTACTACTACTATAAATAACTTTTTACGGAGATTTAATATAAAATACATCACGTATATTTCACTTTGGCAAGTATTTTTGAGGAAATTTACGATAAATTTAGAGAACAAACACGAAGAGAACGATCGCGTTTATATACAATAAAATGCACACTAATTTGCATAATTCATAAAAGTAAAAGAATATTTGTGTAGCGCCTGTAAAAATATTATAATCTACTTATAGGAGGATATTATGGCAGATTTTTCTTTTGACGTTGTATCTAAAGTAGATTTAAATATAGTGGAGGAAGCAATAAACATAGCAAAAAAGGAAGTTTCAAACCGCTATGATTTTAAGGACGCAAACCCAAGTTTAGAATTACTTTCCAAGGAAAACAAATTAAAACTTTCCTGTAAAGATGAGTATAAGGTTAAAGCACTTTATGATATTTTGCTTACACGCCTTTCAAAACGCGGTATTGCTTTAAAGAATTTTATTCCTCAAAAAATAGAGTCCGGTCTCGGCGGCAGTGCAAAGCAGGAAGTCAAAATCCAGCAAGGTATCCCGGCAGATAAGGCAAAAGAAATCGTCAAAATTATTAAGGAGAGTAAACTAAAAGTCAATGCAAGTATTCAGGGGGAGCAACTTCGTATTTCAAGTGCCTCAAAAGATGCATTACAAAACACTATTGCGCTTTTAAGGGGCAAAGATTTCGGCCTTGAACTTCAGTTTACAAATTATAGGTAAATTATGAAAAGGATTATAACTTTAATATTATTTTTATTTTGTTTATCTCCGCTTTTTGCACAAAGTGCGGAAAAGGAACTTGCATTCTACAAACAGCAAGCAATTAAGGCAGATGAAGGCCTGTTAAAAAATACGGAAAGGAAACAACTTTTCTCCGTTTTGGAGTGGGATTTAAATTCTTGGTTGGAACGTAATTATGCCCTTCCCTCTGCCCCTGAAGCAATGGTTTTAAAAGCACAAATTGAATATCAAGCCAATAATTATACGGCAGCATATTTGACACTTTTGAAATATGCTTATGAATTTCCTTCACGTCAAGCAGATAAGGATTTAACGGCAAAAATTATTAATGAATTTCCAAATAAACAGCAAGAGGTTTTAAAGAAATCATTAGTTACTAAAAGTTTGTCTCCTCTTGCGGAAGACCGTTTAAGTTTATTTCTAGCGCAAGCAAATAAACTTAATCTTAAAAATTCCCAAGAATATTTGTTAAGGGAATACTCTTTATTTTTTAACCGTTTCCCCGCTTATGAAAATAATGATAAAGTAGAACTTTTGCTTGGCGATTTATACAGGAATAACGGCAACTATTCAGCGGCTTTAGGTAAATACAATAAAGTGTTGGAAATTTATCCCTCAACCAAATATAAGGCCGCTTCTGTGCGTATGATGGGCGATATCTATGCAAGCGAGTTAAAGAATTATAACTTGGCAAAAGAGCATTATGAACGCGTTTTGGCAGAATTTCCAAATTCCGTAGAAATACCTACCGTATATAAACATTTAGCTTTCTTGGAAGCGGAAAATAAAAATTATGCCGCTGCTGTTGAAAATGCCCAAAAGGCTTATGATGAATATTTAAAGGACACTCAAAAGGCAGAGGCCTATGATGCTTTAATTTTTAAGGCAGAAGTTGAGGAAAAGGACTTAAAAAATTATAATTCCGCAGTTAAAACCTTGCGGACCGCTGCCGAAATAATGCCTTTACAAGAACAATATTTTGTCGGGGCTAAACAAAAAGAAGCAAATATTCAGGCTAAGAAATTAAAAGATAATTATGCGGAATGTGATGTTTTGGAAGAAATTGCCGTTCGTTTCCCTAATACCGAAGATGGCGTTCAGGCCTTATACAGGGCAGCTGAATTGACTGAAAAATTCGGGGATACCGAAAAGGCAAAAGGTAAGTATCATCAAATTATTTTGAACCGTCCGCAAAGCAAAACGGCAGTTAAAGCACAAAAGAGGATTACTTCCATAGAAAAAGCCGCCGCTAAGACAGCAAAAGCGCAAGCAGTTTTGCCTTAAAAATCTGCCAATTAAACTGTTTAGCAATAAATTGCTGTAAACTATCAATTAATGAACCCCCGTTTAAGCGGGGGTTTACTTTTAAAAGTGTATTGGACGTGATCGGGATCGAACCGACGACCTCCTCGTTGCGAACGAGGCGCTCTCCCAACTGAGCTACACGCCCGAAGTATATTTATATTATAGCATATTGGAATTTACTTTGCCTTTGCGTAAACACAAAACATTCCCAAAAAATGTTAAAATATATGCATGAAGAAGATTCTGAATCTCCAATGCGCCGTTTGCGGCAAAGAGCATAAAACACGTGATACTGACTATGTCTGTACTGCCTGTGGTGGGCCACTCGCCATAAATTATGACTATAAACTAATCAAAAAACGTTTTGATTATGATATTTTAGAGAATAATCACTCTTACAATATGTGGCGTTACTTGGATTTGCTTCCTATTGATGACCACGATGAGTTGCCTTCTGTCCAAGTAGGTTGGACCCCTCTGTATAGGGCCGATGAATTAGCCGATAAATTAGGTATACGTAAATTATTCATTAAAGATGAGGGCAGGAATCCGACCGGCTCAATTAAAGACAGGGGCAGTGCCGTTGCCGTAGCGCGCGCTTTGGAAGTTGATGCAAAAGTTATTACGGATGCTTCAAGCGGAAATGCAAGCGATTCCTTGGCGTGTATAACTGCAGGAATCAATTTGAAAACCGTAATCTTTGCGCCCAAAAATACACCTGAACCAAAACTTATACAACTGTACATTTACGGTGCTGAGGTCATTAGAATTGATGGTTCATACGATGATGCTTGTGATATTTGCCGCAAAGCAACAGAGCGCTTCAATTGGTACAACCGCGGTGCAGGTTTTAACCCTTATGCAAGGGAAGGTAAAAAGACTTGTGCTTTTGAAATTTGCGAACAAATGCAATGGGAAGCCCCTGATAAGGTGCTTGTGGCAGTAGGGGATGGTACTATTTTAAGCGGTATGTGGCGCGGGTTTCAGGATTTTAACCGGCTTGGTATTATAGATAAAATGCCGCAAATGATTGCTGTTCAGGCAGAAGGCAGTTCCGCCATAACAAAGGCGTGGTTTAACAACGGGCAGCTGGCCCCCGTAGTGGCAAATACTATTGCAGACAGTATTTCAGTTAATATTCCGCGTGATGGTTTTTTGGCTTTACAAGCACTAAAGGAATCTGGCGGCAGTGCAGTAACCGTAAGTGATGAAGAAATCGTTTCTGCTATACCTGAATTGGCACGTGCCTCAAGTGTTTTTGCCGAGCCGGGCGGTGCAGCAGTATATGCCGGGCTTAAAAAATTGGTCGCACAAGGGGCAATTAAGAAAGATGAAACAGTCGCCATAGTGATTGGGGGAAATGGGTTAAAAGATATTGATGCAGCAGCTAAATCAATACAGATTTCCCAAAATTTAGTTAAGGCTGACTTAGACGAAATAATAAAATTGGGGTTATTACCTAAAGAGGATTAAGGAGAGTAAATTTATGAACGAAAAATTATCATCAACTGCCGTAATTAAAATTGATACGGCAGCCGCGCGTGAAGCGCAATACGATTTGCCGCAAAGTTATGGCAAAACGGAAAGTTTTTTGCTTCCCAAAGACCCAAACTGGATGTTCTTATTTTGGGAAATAGTAAATGAAACTTATGAAGCGGTTAAAGATAAAAAGGGGCAAAATATTTTTGATAATGCCAGGGCGGTTATTCGTGTTTATGATATAACAAATAAGGATTTTAACGGCAATAATGCTAACAGTTTTTTTGATGTGCCTGTCGTATTGGAAGCAGGCAGCTGGTATTTGCAAGTTCCAAGCGGGCGCACTTATATTTGTGATATAGGCGTCATTACTCCGGACGGGGAATTTATTTTGCTTACGCGCTCTAACAGTACCACGACACCTACAGGGCAAGTTTCAAATGTTATAGATGAAAAGTGGATGATGGTTGAGGGCGAGTATGAAAAGATTTTAAAAATGTCCGGTGCGGAAATGTTTGGTACCGGTGCAAGCGAAAAATTACAGCATATTCTTGCACAACGCTGGCGTGCTTTTGAAATTGGGCGCGAAAGCAACCCCTCATCCCATATCACTTCTTGGATGAGTTCCCATACTTTTGCACAACCTCAAAATTTGACTGATGAAGATATTTGGCTTAAAGCTGCTTGTGAAATCATTATTTACGGGCAGGCAAGCAAAAATGCCGATGTCTTTATTAAAGGGGAGAAAATTGAAGTTAACGAGGATGGAAGTTTCTCTTTCCGCTTTCCGTTAAGCGAGGGGCAAATTGTTGATATGCCCATTAAAGCCCAACATAAAACAAAAGGCGGTAAACAAAGATTTATTACAATCAAAGCAAAACGTGAGGAGGCCTAATGGAACAAGAAAAAGGTTATCTCTCTTTAGTTTTACATGCCCATTTGCCGTTTATACGCCACCCTGAATACCCCGATTTTCTTGAAGAAGATTGGTTTTTTGAAGCGATGGTGGAAACTTATCTTCCGCTTTTAAATGTCTATGAAAATTTGACTGCGCAAGGGGTAGATTTTAGGGTAACAATGTCTCTTACACCTCCGCTTTGCGAAATGATGGCAGATGAAATGCTTACCCAGCGTTTTAGACATTATTTAAATCAAAGAATTGAACTTTCCGAAAAGGAACTTGAGCGCACAAAAAATACGGAATTTGCTTATGTCGCAAAAATGTACCATGAAAAATTCCATAGATACCGCGAACTTTTTGAAAATTATTATCACGGCCGTATTTTGGAGGGGTTTAAAAAATTCCAAAATATGGGCAAACTTGAAATTATTACTTGCTGTGCCACGCATGGATATTTACCGCTTCAGGTGCAAGAACAAAGCATAAAAGCTCAAATCAAAATTGCCGCAAACAATTACCGTAAACATTTTGGGCGCTCGCCGCGCGGTATTTGGCTTGCTGAATGCGCTTATAACTATGGTGTGGACAAATATTTAAAAGAAGAAGGAATAAGATTTTTCTTTATGGAATCACACGGTGTGATGCATGGTATTCCGCGCCCGAAATATGGTATTTATGCACCGGTTTATACTCCTCAAGGCGTTGCGGCATTTGCGCGTGATATGGAATCTGCCCAGCAGGTTTGGAGTGCCGAAAGCGGTTATCCGGGGGACCCTCATTACCGCGAATTTTACCGTGACCTTGGTTATGACCTTGATTATGATTATGTCAAAAACTATTTGCATAGTGATGGTGTAAGAAGAAATATCGGTATGAAATATTATAAAATCACCGGTAAAGTTGCTTTGAACCAAAAGCAGCCTTATTATCCTAGCGATGCTTTAAATGTCGCTGCAAGCCATGCCGGTAATTTTATGTTTAACCGCCAAAAACAAATTGAGTATTTGGTAAGCGTCATAACGGACCGTAAACCTTTGGTCGTTTCAATGTACGATGCGGAACTTTACGGTCATTGGTGGTATGAGGGTATAGATTTCTTGGAGTTTTTATTCAAAAAAATCTATTATGACCAAAAAGATATTAAGTTAATTACACCTTTTGAGTATCTTGAAAAGTACCCTGTTAACCAAGTTGTGCAACCTTCCCCGTCTTCTTGGGGTGATAAAGGGTATAATGATGTTTGGCTCAATAGCGGAAATGATTGGATTTACCGCCACCTCATTAAAGCGGCAGAACGTATGATTGAACTTGCAAACCGTTTCCCTAATGCAGACGGTGTCTTAAGGCGTGCCTTAAACCAATGTGCGAGGGAACTTGTTCTAATGCAATCATCCGATTGGGCATTTTTGATGACGGTGGGAACTGCCAAAGAATATTCCACAAAACGCACTAAAGACCATGTAAAACGCTTTACTGCGCTTTATGAGATGATACTTGGCAATAGAATTGACGAGAATTATTTAAAAGAACTTGAATGGAAAGATAATATTTTCCAGGATATTGATTACAACGTTTATAAATAGTAATTAGGTTTTATCTGTTAATATCCCGCATACTGTTAATGTACGCGTAGGGCGGACTTTCGTATTTAAGCGCTTTTTGATTTTTATTTTCCTATTATTTCACTTATGTTTGTTTAATTTACTCTTTCTTATAGGCCCAAAGACCTAATTTAAAATAGGTCTAAATTCTCTTGTAAAAATAGTAAATAAATGCAAAAATATAATTAATTATTGAAGGGGAAAATCATGAAAACAATTATTTCAAAACTCAAAAAATGCTTATGTTTAACATTAAGTATTTTTTTGCTTACTTCCAATATGCAAGTTTTCGCGCAAGAAGCAAAAGAATTAGACTTTGTCAAAGAAAATTTGGACCTTATTACAAAAGAATTGGACCTCATAAAAGATACGTACGAATTTGATCAAAACATTAATAATCTAAGAAACATTTTAGAAAAAGAAATTAAATTAAGTATAGAAGATCCCATAGAATACCTTAGAGAAGTTTCTTTTGAGGCAAAAGAGGGTACTTTTTACCCTAAATCAATTAAAAATTTTATGTCCGAATACAAAGTAACCAGAGAGAAATATTATGCTTTATCATGTTCTACAAAAGATATTATTGAAAAAGGAGTACTGTCAGAATTATCGTACAAATATAATGGTAACTTGCGCTTATTAAACAAATCTGAAAAAGAGATGTTGGACATATCAGTCGCATTTCCTCCTGTAAGACATGCTTATGATGTTTTAAATGCTGCCGAACCTGCCAATAAAATTTTGGCAAATACATATTGTATTGTTCCACATGGCCGTTTTAGGGTTACTTGGATAAATGATGAGGATATTCCGAAATTAATACAATCTGTTAAATATTTTGAGAATAAAATTGATGAAATGAAAGCAGGTTTGACAAAAATTTATAAAGCAAGAGGCGAACTTTTAAGACACACTTTCACACCGGCAGATATTTTGGAATATGCTTATAAAAACGGTATGTTGCCAAAAGAAAAAGCCGGCGTGAAATTAACGCTTGAGGCAATGGACGCGGATGTCTCTGTATCTGCGCTGGTTAAAAGTATAAGAAAATATTTAACTGAATTTGGAACGAAAGTAAAAAGTGAAAAATATTCTGCAAGTTTAACTAAAAAATTAAAAAGTATGACACTTGCCGAAAGGACTAAATATGTAGATGAATTAACCGAACTAAAGTTAGGTTCAAAAACATTTATATCAGACTTTGAAAAACTTGATAGTTCTGCAAAAAAATATGTTGGTAAAGCAATAACGAAAGGGATGTGGGAATTGCCGTTAATAGGTGCAATAATAACAGCAGCAATTATTACCGAAATTACAGCAGATAATAATTTTAACCCTGCTTATACTGCTTCAATAAAAGATATCAGCGAAATGAAAAACAAAATAGAAAATGGCGAAGCGACCTTGCAAGAACAATGGCTCTTTTATACTGATGAAAGAAATGAAAGTTTAATACAAAAAGATGCCGTACACACTTTACACTTTGTTAAATTAGCACAAGGTGCTATGGAGGCGGAAGAAATATTACTTGAGGCCGAAAAAGAGAATAAAGCACAGGAAAACAAAGCAATAGAAAATTCTATATTAAAGAATTATCAAAAGCAAGCAAATAAAACGGACTTCGGCGTTGGCACTATATAAGTAGGTGCTTTATAACTAAAACTTTACATACTACAAGTACCCCAAAATTATTTGGGGTACTTTTTCAGTTAAATAGTCAAAATATTGTTAATTAAATTTTGTTTATTATTTCTCTCTACTGCACTTTCTTATGTTTTTGATGTGTGTTTGTAAAATATATTGAAGCGAAGTTTAAAAATAGTAAAATAAAAGTATATACTATGTCGTAGGGAGGTATTATGAAAAAATTTTTATTTTACTTTTTAACCTTTATTTTATTAATTGCGCCCAATTGCAGTATTGCGCAAAATCAATCGCAAGATGATATTGATAAAACAATAACTTTAATAAATCAAAGCAAGTATGATGAGGCCTTACGCCTAATATACTCAGTTAAAATACCTTCAAATAAAGAGGAAAGAGTTCTTTACTACCTCACAAAGATTAAAGCACTTGAAAGCACGCCGTACAGACCAAATAAATTAGTGGAAAGCGAAACGGACCCCACCAAATTTACCAATGAACAGAAACAAGAGGCCGTAAAACAAAGTTATAAAGACCTTTGGAATTTGCGCTCTACATTGGTTAATATGCCATATCAAGAGAATAAAAAATATTTGGGTTGGAGTTATTTCCAAATTGAGCCGGAAAGTTTATATGATGCTTTGGCAGACATCTTTATAAACAGGCAAATAGAAGAAAACATCAAAGTTTTGGAAGAATCTTATAAATTATCAGGTAAAAATCGGGAAGGTATCAGGGAGTATTGGCATATACGCTATATTCAAGCGGCAATCGCAAAACAAGACACAATAAAACAGTATGAGGAAAAACAAAAGCAATCAGCAGAACTTTTTGCGGCGATTTCAGGGCAAAGTAAAAATTACAGCGGGCAATTTAAGAAATATTTTTTTGAAGCAAAAACCGTACGAGGCAAATATGAAGCTGCTTTGCAAAGTGTTAATTTATATCAGCAGGCAGGGCAATTTTATAAAGCCCATAGCCTTGCCGAATATTGTGCGCCTTTTGAAATTAAGAATAATGCTTGTATTTTGTTAAAAAATGAACTTGAGCGGCCTAGTGTTTTTGTGATTGGAAATGTTCCTCAAAATTATAAACCAAATACCCCGTTGCAAGTTAAATTTAGGGCTAACAATCTGGTAAAAGTTAACTTTAATATTTATAAACTCTCTTTAAAACAAATGCAAGAGGGGGGTAGAGATTTTAAAACCCTTAAGCCATATAAAACTTATATGCAAAATTTAACTTATGATACGCCGTATACCCCCAAAGAATTTGATTTTAATCTGCCTGCTTTTGCGCGTGGTTTTTATGCACTTATCCTTAATTACGAGGGGGAAAAATATTCAAATCCCTATTACTTTAATATCACCGATTTGGCGCTTTTTGGTACAAGTTATTTCAATACAAATGATTTGAAAACTCTGAATTATAAAGATACAGGTATTAACTTTTATACACTTTCTGCGCATAACGGGCAGCCGCTTTCGGCAGAAATTTCGGCAGATAAATTAAATAAAATTCAAACAAACCACTTTGGGCAGGCAAGCATAAAAGCAGAACAAAATTTACGTAATGTCGTAGCAAAATATAAGGATAATTTTGCTTTGATAAGTTATTTCTATCCGCGACATTATAACACGCCAAAACCGGTAAAAATTTATATAAATACTGACAGGTCAATTTATAAACCGGGCGAGGAGGTAAAAATTGTTTTTAATGTCGTTGAGAGAAAAGATAATAAATATTTTACCTATCAAGGGCAGGAAAAATTAAATATTCAAGTTCGTAATGCGTCCTATAAAGAAGTAGCAAAAGCAGAACTGCCGGTTGATAGTTTCGGCCAAGCGGTTTATACTTTTAAAGTTCCTCAAGACACAATGCTTGGCAATTTTAGCACATTTGCGAAACTCGGAACGGGCAGCAGTTATGGCAGTTTTCAAGTAGAAGAATTTAAGCAGCCGGAATTTACTTTAAATTTAAACGTACCTGATACAACTTATTCCTTTAATACTTCGGTTACAATTAATGGTAAAGCCTCTTATTATTCCGGTGAGGCTTTGGCAAATGCAAAAGTTAATATCACAATATCTAAACAACGATTTTACCCGTGCTGTTATAGATGGGATAATTTTATTTTTGAAGATGAAGCCCCCGTTTATATAGAAACACTTACAGATAAAAGCGGTGATTTTAAAATAACTTTTAAACCCAAATCTAAAAAAGAAAAAAATGTTTTGCCGGCCCGCTATCTGATTAAGGCTGAAGTTACCGGCACAAACGGACACACGATTAAAGGTGACACAAATTTATATGTTTCAAATCAAAAATACTTTTTTGGTATTGATAAATCTAAAAACTTTTTCTTAAGTAATTCTGAAAATACTTTGATTTTAAAAATGCAAAATGCTGCCGGTAAACCTCAAAAAGGTAAGGCAATTTTTGAAATCTTTAAAGCAAAGCCAAAAGAAAATAAAGATATTCCTTATTATCAGGAAAACTTTGATTTAGATAAAGAACCGCTGTTTAGCACGGAACTTGAATTTAACGATAATGAAATTTTGCAAAAACTCCCTGTTTTAAAAGAGGGTTTTTATGGGGCAAAACTTAAAGCATACGGTGATGAAAGCGAAGTTTTTATCTTCCCCGTATTTGACGAAGAAACACCTGCTCTTGAAATCGGAGAAATTACTTTGCTTGAAAACAAAAAATATATCGTGGGTGAAAATGCAAAAATTTTACTTGGAGCAACAAAAGCCAAAGGTCCTAAATTTGTGGAAATCTATAAAAACGGTTTCTTTGTAAAACGCTTGCAATTATCTAATCAACCTTTACAAATTTTGACTTTACCTGTTTTACCAGAATATCAGGGCGGCATTAGTTTACGTTGGTTTGGTATTTATGATTATCAAAGTTTTGGCGGAACACTTAATATAGAAGTGCCTTATTTAGGTAAGGATATTGATGTTAAACTTAATGTGCCGGAAAATTTGGAACCGGGCCAAAAGGCCGCACTTAATTTAACGGCGAGCATAGAAGATAAACCTTTGCAAAATGCGCGCGCTATGCTTACAGTTTATGATAAAGCGCTTGATTATTACAGGACACATAATTTCAATTTAACCTCACCTTATACTCAGAATTTTTACGGTAATAATATTTTTAGTTCCTTACAGTCAGGCCACGGTATTTACTATGGTGAAACAAGGAGATTTTCCGGATCCTTAGGTATAAAATCTTTAGGAGCCGCACGTTCTTCATCTTTTGATAGCGCGGAGATGGAAGAGACTGTTGCCGCCCCTATGCTTGCCAAAAACGCTGTGGTTCAAGATATGGCAGAAATACAGGATTCCCCAAATAATTCTGTTCGTTCAGATTTTGCACCGACGGCATATTTTAACCCGGGGGCAGATTTAAAAAACGGTAAAACAACTTTTAATTTTAAAGTGCCGGATAGTTTAACGGAGTGGACTGCCGCCGCAATAGTTTTTAGTAAAACTTTGCAAACCGGTAAAACACAAGTTAATTTTAATACGAGTAAAGATTTAACCCTGCGTCTTGAAACACCAACTTTTCTCCGTCAAAATGATGAGATTTTTATAAGAACCTTAATCAAAAATAACAGTAAAAAAACTTTGCAAGGTACCGTTTCTTTAACACTAAATGTAAACGAAAATACGGCGGAAAATGCCTTTGAAGCTCAGCAAATTTCCTTAAAAGCCGGGGAAGAAAAAACTTTAACTTGGCCTTACACTGCCCCTAAAGAACTAGGGGAAATAACTGTAACTGCTGTTATTCGCTCCGGCCCAATTATTGACGGGGAAACAAGAACTTTACCTCTTTTGACGAGTTTGCAGTATTTGCCCGACAGTAAAACAATCACTTTGAGAGAGGGGGAAAATTTTTTGCAACTTTCCCCCGTAATGGAAGGCGAGATTTTAAGTGCCGCGCATTTAACTTTGGATACTTCTTTGCTTGTGCCTATAATATCAGCCATGCCGATGCTTACAGAGCAAACTTTCAAAACTGCAACAGGTACTATTGACCGCTATTTACCGCTTGCAATAGTCAATCAACTTTATACAAAATATCCTAATTTTAAGAAGGCAGCCGCGCAAATACAACGTAAAACCAGGACAGATGAGTGGAATAAGCAAACCTCTGATATTTTACTGAAAGATACAGAACTTTCGCCTTGGTATAATCTTTCAAAAGGAGGGTGTAAGGCAGATAATTTGATAAATATCTTTGATGCCGCAACCGTAAATAAAAAACAAAAAAATTATGAAGAAGAACTTAAAAAATATCAGAATTCAGACGGCGGTTTTTCCTGGATTAAAGGCGGCAAAAGCAGTTTATATGTAACACTTTATATTGTGGACCGCTTAGCGCAGGGTTCATATTTCGGTGTAAAACCTCCGATGGAAGTTACACAAAACGCTTTAAAATATTTACATAAGAAATATAAAGAATTTGATTTTTCAAAACCTTATTACCCTTTTGAAGCAATATATTATGCCTACGTTATAAGTGCTTTTGATAAAACTTTGCTCGTGCAGGAAACACGTAAAGAAGTACAGACTTTGGCCGATTATATTGATAAGCAAAAAGAAATTTTGGCACCCTTGGGGCAAGTATATATGGCGGTTATTTATTATCGTTTAGGTAATATGCAAAAAGCAAAAAAATATGTTAATATGCTTTTTGAAGTAGCCAAAGAAAATGATATTACCGGTATAAGTTTCGCTATGGAAGAACGTTCATGGCAATGGTTCTGGGATGACTTAAATTTACACGCCGAGGCCTTGCGTGCATTACTTGAAATTGAGCCAAACAGCCCTAAGATTGAAGGTTTAATTAAATGGATAATCTTCAATAAAAAAGCAACTTTGTGGGGTAGTACCGCCAATGCCGCAAAAGCGGTGTATGCTTTGCTTGAAGCTGTAAAATCTTGGGATATTTTAGGACAAAATAAACATTATGATATCGCCTGGAACGGGCAAAATTATAATCTTGATTTCGGGCCTCTTGGTAAAGAAAATAAAACAGTTTTCAGTGTTTATTATCCGCAGGCAAGTAATGAAAGTTTAAAGGCAGAAATCACGCAAAATACTATAACGGCACAGGGGAAAAAGGCATCAAAAACTCTGCCGTGTTTTGCCACTTTAAGCAATCTTGTTATCAGTAATTTGCCGCAGGAATCAAGCCCGAAAGGTGTTCTAAATATAATAAAAGCATATTACTTAATTAAAGAAAATACCGTTAGGCCTTTACGTGAAAATGAAACTATAAAAGTTGGTGATAAAATTGAGGTACGCTTAACAATTAAAGCGGAACACAATTTTGATTTTGTGATGGTTCAAGACCGCAAGCCTGCCGCTTTTGATACGGAAAATTTGCTTTCCGGATGGGTGTGGGACGGTCTTTCACGCTACGAAGATTTGCAGCTTGCGCAAACAAATTTCTTCATAGATTATATACCGGCCGGTACTTATGAACTTAAATATGTTTTGCGCCCTACGGCAAGCGGTATATTTAATGCCGGTTCAAGCATAATACAGAGCATGTTTGCGCCTGAAATCAGCGCCCATAGTAACAGTTTTATTATTAAGGTTGAAGATTAATTTTTAAGGTATTTTTTCCTTTATTAAAGAAACGGAACATGCCTGTATCTCTAAACGTTTTTTAGTTATGAAATAAAAATACCCTTTGGGTGCACCGCATGACCGACGAGAGCGTGTCCATTATAGTGTACCATAGTTTTTATACTTCTATTTAGTATATCCCCTTATCATTTTGGTACTTTAACTAGTTTGAGTTTAATAAGTGCCTAGCAAGGGGTAACGGCTATATGGGTGCGGTAACAGCGGTATTAAATAAAACGAAACTGGTTCAAGCCGCTTTAGGAAGTATTATGGGGATAGTGTAAGGGTAATTTTTATTGTTGTTTATCTTTGTTTTTTTGCTTTTTCGTCCATTTTTTGCTGGAATTTCTTTGGTGAAACAAAAGTCATCTATTTATTTAAAAATAAAGGCACTAAAAACGCAGTCCTTATTTACACCCTAATATCTCTGTACTTTGTCCTGCTCGGTTTACTACTATCCAGTGATTTTATTTAAGAACTTACCGATATGTTTAATAATCTCATGGTAATTCCGAATATGCTGGCTTTATTTGCATTGACCCACCCTGTATTAATAAGGAAATAACTTTTTTGTGGTATCTCAGTAGGTTAGGCATTTCCCTTGTTTATTGTCTTATTCAGAGACAGCATTTGCCGGAATTTAACATAGACACTTCAATAAAAAAAAATGTATAATAAACAAGGAGATTAGACATCTCTTATTCTACTGTTTAGAGGTAACTATGAAAAAGATCGCATTGTTAGTAATGGCTTGTGCTTTCATGGCTGCTTGTATGGGTACCCGCGGGACTATCGGCAACCAAAAAGTTTGCACAAACGAATATTTGTTTGGTGTATTATCCATCAGCGAATTGGTCTCACCCTGTGGCAAATAATTAAAGTTTGCAACCGAAAATGCCCTAGTTTGCACTAGGGTATTTTCTTATTTTGGATAGAGGTGATACAAGTATGAAAAATTTATTCTATGTAGGTTTGGTAATTTGTTTTACCATTGCTTGCCAGGTAAGCAAACCGGTGGCTAATGTCGCAGATAAAACCAGCGCCCAAAACATTCTTTTAAATTACCTTTCTAGGGACGCGGCAAGTAAAAAATTATTATCTTCCTTTTCCACTTGCCAATTAACATTAATGCATAACAACCTCAACAAGCGAAACACCCACTTAATTGATGCGTATACTTGTGAGATTGTAGCAGAAGACGGAACAAAAAATATTTTTGTCATTTCTGATGCGCCGGAACTTAAAAACGAAGTAGATCCCTATAAAAAAACAGATCAAACCCTCGTCTATATTGCGCATCTTACCTACTATGAGCAAAACAAACAACTACTGGGAAGAAAAATGCTGTTCCAACCTTTTTACAATAAAATTGTTACCCAGAAAGAAGTTCGTGCCTATTCCGCGAAACCTTAAACTAAATCGCCCGAGATTAGTTGCAAAGGCGGTTATTATTTTCATAAACCCCCACGTCTAGACACGGGGGTTTTTGGAAACAAAAAACCCGTTCTTCTTCAGAACGGGTATATTAAAACCATACGCCCCCTAGGCGATACGGTTTTTTATTCTATTGCTGTGGCTCTTTTTGTGTCCGTTCGCTTTTTTTAATCCACTTTTGGCAACCGGGAAACTGCGTCTTTAAGCGTTTTGGGGGCCAAATGTGCGTAAATTTCGGTCATGTTAATAGAACTGTGTCCTAAAAGTTTACTCACACTATACAAATCTACCCCGGCTTGCACTAAATGACTTGCAAAAGTGTGGCGTAATTTATGTAAAAAACTTTTAACGCCTGCGCTTTTTGCAATTTTCTTGTAATAACTTGTCAAATAATCTTTTGTCTTTCGGCTATGTTCTTCCCCTATGTTAATAACAAAAGGCGTTTTAGCGCGCTTTTTGGCTACATTTAGGGCTTTATACAAATCTTCGCTAATAGGTACAAAGCGGTGCATATCCGTTTTGTTAGGGGCTACATATATTTGATGTTCCTTAAAATTAACATCCTGCCAACGAAGCATAGCAATTTCCCCACGGCGCAAACCGGCACGAGCGCCCAACCGGATAACAAGTTCCCAATCAAAAGAAGGTGCGGCTTCTATAAGTTTTTTAATTTCTTCTTCGTTGTGAAATTCTACACGCCCGCGCGGTGTTCTAATTTTGGATAATAAAGACCACTCTTGCTTGCCGATTAACTTCCATTTTTCTGCCGTTCTCATCATTGTTTTAAGCGCTGAAATATCCCTGTTTATTCCATGTGCGCCTTTATTTTTATTTACAAGGCGCTCTTTTAATGTTTGTAAAAGTTCCGGTGTAATGTCTGAGAGAAAATCTATTCTTTTGACTTCTCTTAAATATCTTATTGCAATACGAAATCTTGCCTGTGTGCTTGGGGCTTTTTCGGCTTTAATAAAACTTTCAAACTTGAGTAAAAAATCATCAAAAGTTAAATTTGGGGCATAGGATATATCTTTAATAGTTCTTGTTTTTTGGCGGAGTTCGGCAAATTTGATTTCGGCAATTCTTTTATCTTTGGTATACAAAGACGGACGGCAACGCTTGCCGTGTTCGTCAAAATAGTTGGCATACCAAACGCCATTTCTTTTATATATTCCCATTATTTACTTCTTCCTGTTTTAATAAGAGTGAGTAAAGAACTTTTAATCCCGGCTGCTTCGGTTATTTTTCTATACTTACAACTTAAATAATCTTTTTCCATATTGATTATTTTTTCGGTCTTTGATTGTTCTTTTGCTGTTTTAAGGATTTTATACAAATCTTCGCCGATAGAAACTAAACGCGGTTTAAGGTCTTTATTTGGTGCGACATACAGTTGTCGCGTATTAAAATTGACATCTTGCCAATTAAGATTAAGTATTTCCCCACGGCGCAAACCGGCACGAGAGGCAAGAAGTGCGACAGTTTGCCACTCAAGCGACGGCATGGCTGCAATAATTTGTTTAACTTCTTTTTCCGTGTGAATTGGTTTATTTGCTTTTGTTTTCGTTAGTATCATTTTTACTTACCCTTCCTTCCCATAAGTCATTTATTCTTTGAGCGACCTTTTTGTAAATTTCGCCAAGAGGATGTTCCCACCCTATTTCTTCTATATATGCAATAACTTCGTTCTTTTCCAAATCTATTACCTCTAATGTAAAACTCCACTTTCTTGCAGAACTTAAAATAGAATAATCCAAAACTTCGCTGTCTAATGCTTCTATTCCATATCGTGCGTCGGCACTGCGGATTGGTGTTTTTACGACTTCTTTACCGTGCTGTGTGTCTTTTTCTTCTGAAGAAGAAGCAGCATATAAAGAGGCGTATCTTGGAACAGTAAAGCCCAAGTTTTGTAATTCTATGCGTAATTGTTTCAAAGCATTTTCGCCGGAAAGAAATACAATTTTCTTTTCACTTGGTGTAAAGTTATCTACTAACACCGACATTTTAGAAGTTGCACATCCTAAAAATACGGTAAAACTTAGCAAGATAAATGTTAATTTTTTCATAAGTAAACTCCTTAATTTTTTTGATATTTGTTTTTGCGTTTAACAAGAGAAAATAAAAAATATGCGATAATACCTAAAAACATTACGATACAAGTTAATAAAAATGTTAAATAGTTTTTTAAGGTAAAAATTTTTGTTTTTCTTCTATGACTATGTTTTTGTTCGTGCGGTAATAAAATTCTAAATTTATCATTGTTTTTTTGTGCAAGTTGTATTTCCGCCGCGTATTTTATTTCACGCGGAGTGTTTGTTTCTTTATTTATAAAATCATCTGAAGAAGCGAAAGAAAAAGATAAGGTAAAAATTAAAAATAAAAATATCTTACACAAGTTTTTTTTGTTTAAGTGTGTAAATAAAAAATTGATACAACAAATAATTATTATAATGAGAAGGACAAAAGCCATAAAGTTTACCTTTTATTTTTTATTTTGGGAAATAAAAAATTGCCATAATTTCCATTATGTTAATTATGGGGTAAACTTAACAACTTATAAGTTATTTTAATAAATTATAAGTTAATTTGTCAAGTATTTTTTTATAAAGGAGTTTTTTATGACGACAACATCACAACAAGAAATGGTAAACAGGATTAAAATATATATGCTAAAAAACCATATCACACAAAAAGAATTGGCAAAAAAATTAAAAATAAAAGCGGCGGCGGTTAGTAAGTTCTTAGACGAAAAAAGCAACATGCGCGCTAGTACAATTAACAAAATAAGTAAAGCGCTTGGCGTGCCGGTAAATTATTTTTTTGCAAGTTCAGACACCAATATTATTGGCGATAACAACTTTTCCACCGTTGGAAATATTGAAATTGAAATGTTAAAAAAAGAAATTTCACTTCTCAAAAAAGATATGTTAATCGTTCAAATGGAATTAGAAAAATTAAAACACCGAAAATGAACATAATGGAAATTATAACAACTTACCCGAAAGGGTGCGGCAAAAATGCAGAAAGATGTACCGCAAAAGCCGCTTGCGGTTTTAGCGTATCGTGAAATAAAAATTTGTTCTTGGCTTAAACAAGGATTTTAGTTGTTCCAAATTTATAAAGTGTCTGCACACTTTATAAAAAGTAGCGATACGCAAAAAACCGAACTCTTTCCCAGCACGGATATAGTTCGGTTTTATTTTACCATTTTTGGCGCGCAAAGCCAAGTATTGAACGGAGAGTATTTATTATGGAACAAGTAAAACAAAAAAAGAACAGGGTAGATGACAGTTTAGTGATTAACACAAAAGAAGCAGCAAGAATTTTGGGCTGCGGACTGACACAAGTGCGAACACTTGCTAAACTCGGCAAATTTAGCGTATTTAAGCCCAACCGGGAATTACGCTATTACCGAGAAGAAGTTGTGAAGTATTTTGAAAGTACAAGAGTGAGAGTAAACCATATATAAGGATATAAATTATGAAAAACGGGAAAATTAAAAATTGGAATTTGGAAGATTTTTTGAATTGTGAGTATGCTTCCGACGGTTTCAAATATACCCTTTGTGTCGTTATTTATATTTGGGCCTGTGTTGTAGTGTCTATTTATTAAATATGAAGGCGATACAAAATATCAACGCAAAGGAGTGGAACGCCACCCGGACAAAGATAAATGCCCTGCAACAAGAGGTTTATGAACTTTGGAATATGCTTCCCCGCGCGCTTGATGAAAACTTCGTAAGAAGGCAAATAGAACTAAAACAAAATGAAATAAAAGAACTTAAAGAAAAAACGGAGCCAAATTTATGAACTTTGAAGAAATTGCTAAAACGCATACGACTGAACAAGCGATGGTTGTTGTGGAACGCTGCAAAAGGTGTTTTACCGATAAAGAAAACGAAGATATTACCGTGTTAAAACAAGAACTTGCCGCCTTAGATTATTATAACAAGATACAAGATAGAGATAATTCTACAAAAACACTTTTTAATCATTTTTTAGAGAAAGTAAAAGCCCACCAAAAAACAATGCAAAAAGAACATGACATTTGCCCGGCAAATGATAGGAAAGTTGCTCTTGCATTTGTTTTGGCGGCAATAAATGATTGTTTAGTTAAAGTTAAAGGGGAAAATAAGAAATGAACAGTATACAAATTAATTTAGATATTAGCGACGGTTTTTTGATTTTACAGATATTTTCGGCTATTCAATCTGCCACAAAAAAACATCCGGAGTTTGTTAAAACACCGGAACAGGTGGTAAGCGTTTTAGGCGAGGAGTTCGGAGAATTTGCCCAAGCGATTAACGATAAAAAGTTTGACAAAGCAAGACAAGAAGCGCTTGATGTTATTGCGGTTTGTTGCCGGTTTATAAAAAGAACTTATCCTAACAGTATGGAAGATTTAGATGTGGCTCTAAATAAATTAGTTAAAAAGGTTCAAAAGGGTTCAATATGGCAAATAAAGAAGAAAGAATAAGAGTGTTGGTATCAAAAAACCCTTGCGAAAAGTGCGACATAAAACCTTGCACTAGAAAATGTATGTTTAGAACGCTATTTGAAAAAGCACCTGGTATGACACGCCAAGAAGCGATAAAGCGTATAGCAAAAGCATTTTGCCAATACACTTTTAACCGTACTTGCGAAGATTGCCCCCTTGACGACCTTGCCTGTGAAGATGTTTTGGAACACTACGGGCTTATAGGTGGTAGTACTGAGGCATATAATGCACTTCTTAAAAAATAAGAGGTAAAAGATGAAAGACACGATAAATATTTTAGGAACCGAATACAAGATAATATATACCAATTATATTGAAGGCGATAATGCCGGTAAAACTGATTTTGTTAATAAAACTATCTATTTGTTAAATGATAAAGAACAAAGCATGGATGTTATACTTAAACACGAAATAATGCACGCATTTTTCTTTGAAAGCGGGCTTTTGGTATATGCCAAGGATGAAGTGCTTGTGGATTTTTTGGCACTGCAATTTCACAAAATAAAGAGTTTATTTAAGGAGTAAAAAGTATGGCTTTTAATAAATGCAAATATTGCAAAAATCGCAACGCAAAATTTGAAAGTTATTATAATTTTCAAACGAGAAAAGACGATTTTACGGTTCATTGTTGCACCTGTAATAATGAAACGGAAAAATACTCCACCCGGGAAGAAGCATTTACCGCGTGGAATTTAGAAAACCCGGAGGAATAAAAATGATGTTTTTAGGACATATAATCCTATCTAAAAAAGAATATAAATGGCGCCTTGATACTGCCTTTGATGTTGGCGTAATTCTTGGTGGCCTTTTATCAAATAAAATGAGAGGTAAAAAAATGGGAGAACAAGCAGAAGAAAAACAAACTTGCCAAGAAGCGCAAGAAAGGTGCGGTGTTTGCCCTGAGTGCGAAAGGTTGCCCGAGTGGCAAATTCGCTTTCAAGCAGAATATCGCCAAGTTAAGGAACGCTATAATAAACTTCATAAAATTATAGTCAAAATTGAGGCCGGCACTTGTGATTTTAAGCCAAATTGCAGTTTGGATATACTTAAAAAACAGGCAAAAGCCATGGGCGAATATCTCTATACTTTAGAAATACGGGCAGAGATAGAGAATATTCCCCTAAAATAAAAAACACACGCCCGGCAAGTTTCTAACTTCTTGCCGGGTAGTATATAAAATAAAGGAGCGTATTTATGAAAAATGGTGTTAATATAAATTTCGGTTTTCCGGGACTTTTAACAATACTTTTTATCGCGTTAAAATTAACTCATGTAATTGCATGGTCTTGGTGGTGGGTGTTAAGCCCTGTTTGGATTAGTGCCCTGTTGGCTTTTTTGGTTTTTATTATCGTTTTTTTAGTTTTGGTATTCAAAAAATAAAAAGGAGTGTAATTATGAAAAGTGTGGTTAAATTTGTTGTTAGGGTTATTATCATTGTTCTTTTGCTACCTATATTATTATGTTTAGCAATAGTTCATTTGTTTGGCGTTCTTTGTGATTTGCTTTCCAAAGCGGCGCAATACTTGGAAGAATTATTAGGGAAACTTATAGATAGTTATTGCAAGTATTGGGGTGGAATACTCAAGGGGCGCAAATAATGATTTACTGTTTTGATATTGACGGCGTGCTTGCTGATAAAACAACTATACAAAAATTGGACTGCACTAAAGAAGCCGATAGATTGCAATTTGAAAAAGCAGTTCCCGGCTTGCCGGCAAGAGAAAGTTTTATTTATTTAGTTAATCTTATTGGCAGTACGAGAAAGGAATTTGTCGGGTTAAAGGTTTTTAATCTTGTTAGCGGTATATTCTTTTTAACTTCCCGGGAAGAAACTTTAAGAGAAAAAACTAATAAATGGCTTTTTGATAACGGTGTATATGTAAATTATGATTTATTTATGCGCCCAACCGGCAATAATGACACTTGCCCTAAATTAAAAGTTGCTATGCTTAAAGCACTTATAAGAGAATATCCCGGACAAAAAATTATGTTTTTTGACGATAACCCGATAACTTGCTTTGCAGTTAAAAAGCAACTTGAAAAATACGGCGTAAGCGTTTGTGAGGTATTATGACACCAAATTTTAATGTTTGCATTTACGGCAGAGGTCTTGGTAGGGGTGGCGATATTTGCGCCTTAAAAGGAAGGGAACCAAAGCCGGCAGAGTGCCGTAAGTGTGAAGATTTTGATTACGATGAGGCAGAGGACTAACATGAAGAAATTATTATAAAAGAGCGGGCTGACCGCTGAAAATTTTTAGAAAAATTGCAGTTTTTACGGTTTGTGCTTACGACTGAAAAGCATAAATTAAGTGATATGTTTTGACTATTAAAGGAATAACTATGAAAAAAAATGAAATAAAAAAATTAAGCGTTTGTGAAATAGGCACGCTTTATTTGCTACAACTTCACGCAGAGAACGGACTTTTAGAAACGACCTCAAGGGAATTACCGGAACTTTTGAGAGTAAGCGCTAAGACAGGGCTTAAACTCATTAACGGGCTTGAAAAGGCGGGCTTTTTGAAAACTGATAGATTTTATGGGGCAGCAGGAAAATTAAAAATTTTCATCGGCAACGCGGTAAAATTTACAACATTTAGCCCTTATATTGCAGTAAATTCTACCTCATTTCCAAAACGAAAAGAAAGCGCGGTTTGTATTGCGCCGCGCGGGGCGGAACTTAATAAAATTACAAGCAAAAATATTGCTAAACAAACACAAATTCCCCCTTCTTTTCCCCTTAATAAACCCCTTATTAACCCTAACTTAACAAATAATAAAATAAAAACTACCAAGAACATTACGCATGCAAGCGTGAATAATAATAATTTATTGTTTGAATTAAAAAAACCTTCTTTCCCTTGTTTTGACGGTGCCGGAATATTTACCGAAATTATTATTGATTTTTTTAATTATCGCAAGAAAGACCTTAAAAAACCGATTAAGACACAAAGGGGGCTTGATAGGTTAATAAGCCGCTTAAAAAGTATTGCCGGCACAAATTTAGGGCTTGCAAAAGCGATTTGTGAACAGTCCAAAGACCATGAGTGGCAAGATATTTTCCCGCTCAAAGATAATAACTATTTACAAAAACCCGTGATTGATACTAACGAGCAGGAAACAAAAAGAAAACAATTCTTACAAAAGATTTTAGGGGGTGCAAAATGATAACTGATACCACATCTACCGAAGAAGCGTTGCTTGGATGTTTGATATTACAAGGCGATTTATGGAAACAAGCAAGTACAAGTATTGACGAGAGTTATTTTTCTAATGCCCGGCTTAAAAAGATTTTCCAACTATGTAAGCAGACATTTGAAAGAACTAATACGCTTGATTTAATTTTACTTGTGCAAGAAGCAAAAGAACAAAAATGTTTAGTAGAAATCGGCGGCGAAGTTTATTTAAGCAAAATTCTTTCCAACGGTTATTCTAATCATATCAGGCATTATATTGCCGAGATAAAAAAAGGGTTTTATTGCCGGCAACAGTTAAAAGCAATAGAGTATTTTAAGCAAGACGGCGACGCTGAAGAACTGCTTAAAAAAGTGGGAGTAGCACAAAGAGAAATAAGCGTTTTGGAAAACTCAAGTGCTTTGCCGATTATGGAAGTGGCGCAACGGTTTTTATACGAAATGGACCACCCGCTTGACATAATAAAAACCGGCTTTAGCAGTATTGACCGAGGGAGCGCACCGGCACGCGGGGATTTGTTTGTTTTGGCTGCGCGTGAACAAGTAGGCAAAAGCGTTGTTTGTATAAACTTAATTAAAAAGTTTTTAGAGGACGGTAGAAAGTGCCTTGTTTATACAACGGAAATGAGCGCGGAGCAATACTTCCGCCGCCAAGTTGCGATGTATACAAAGATACCTTATGTCGCGCTAAAATTCCATAAAACCGACTTAGAACAATTTAGGATAATTATGGACTTTTTAAGAACATTTACGGAAGCATGCAAAGATAAATTGGTGTTTTCTTCAATATCACATCCTACAAGTGCCGATATTAGGGCGGAAATGGAAAGAGTAAAACCGGATGTCGTAATTTTAGATAATCTTTCCGGCGCAAAATTGCCAAAAGGTTATGATAATAAAACCGACCGTATAGCCGAATACGCCGACGACTTAAAGGACGCTCTCATTGAATATAATGCGCTTGGTGTTTTGGTGTGCCACTTAAATAGAGATAGTTTGAAAGCGCAAGCAGAGCCGGAAACCGCCAATATTAAGGACTGTTCCCATTTAGAAGAAATAGCAAGCCAAGTTCTTTTACTGTGGGTAGATAAAGGCAGCACAAACGATATAAGCGATTTCAAAAGGATTTATTGGAAACTTGCTAAAGACCGCGACGGCTTTGGCGGACGCGGTGCGTTTAGTTTGAACCGCAAGAATTTAAGAGTAGTAGAGGAAGGGGATGAAAATGAAACTAACTGAACTTGGAAAAATAGTTATTATAAACAAACGGCTTGAAATTTTAAGAACGGAGTTATACAAATATCAAGCCGGACAAGTGCCACATAGTTTAATGCAAGAGTTTAGCCGGCTAACAAAAAGAAGAAGTAAACTTGCTGAAATTTTGCCGATACCCAAACAGCCCCCAAGGTGGGCGCAAAAAATAGCAAGATAAAAGACAGTATTTGCAAATTTACGACTGAAAAAATGGGGCTTGACAAATGCACAAAAAACTATTACAATATTATTGCGTGACGCTACTTCCTACTTAAAAAAGCAGGTAGTGGCCTTTTTATTTAGGGTAAGTGCAGAAAGGAAAAACCAATGGCACTTGCCCTTTTTAATTTGCCCGAAAATAAAAAGAAACCGACGAGAACGGCGGAAAATTTGACGCCTAAACAAGAAGCGTTTGCGCGGCTTATTGTAGAGGGTAAAACTGCTACCGAAGCATACCAAGAAATTTACAAACCTAAAAAATCTAAAGCAAAAACTATTTGGGAAGAAGCAAGCCGTATAAAGAAAAACCGCAAGGTATCTGCAAGGATAGCATTTTTAAGAAGTAAAGCGGCGAGCGATAGTATTATTTCCCAGACGGAAGTTTTAGAAAATATTTCCAAAATAGCAAGGCAAGAGAGATTAGACCCTAAAGGGCAAGCAGTTGTTCTTAAAGCAAATGAACTTATGGGGAAACATTACGGTTTGTTTGAAGATAATATCAACTTTAAGACCATACCTACCGTTATCAATGTTGTGAGGCCGAAATGAACGAACAACAGGAAACTAGAGAGATAAATATAAAGTTAAATTGGTACCAAGATAAATTCTTGTTTTCCAAAGAAAGATATTCCTGTTTAATTGGCGGCGTTGGAACGGGTAAAACTTTTGTGTTTTTGTTAAAAGCGTGGCAAATCTGCCAAGAAAATCCCGGAAGTTTAGGTTTAATTGTGCGCCGAGAATATACGGACTTACGCGATAGCACAATTAACGATTTTGAAAAGTATTTTGGCGTAAAAGTAAAAGAGCAAGCCAAAGAATATGAATTTCCAAACGGCTCAAAGATAATGTTTAGACACGGCGATTTAACCGATAAAAATGTGCTTAAAAACATTAACCTTACCTTTTTTGGCATAGAACAAGCCGAGGAATACGAAACAAGCGTTATTTTTGATTTTCTGCGCGACCGTTTAAGACAAAGTGAGAACTCTTGCGGATTTTTAATTGCCAATGCTGCCGGGCATAATTGGATTTATGAAAGATTTATTGAAGGTGCAAAAAGTGAAGTGTATGATTTGCCGACGGGACAAGTTGCCTACGCGAAACCTAATTATTTTTGCGCAACCGCAAATAGTTTTGCCAACGCACACAATTTGCCGGCAAGTTATGTAGCCGATTTAAGAGCGCAAGAAAAAGACGCACCGGAACACTACAAACAATATGTAATTAACGATTTTAATGTTTTAGACGCTGATGATTTGCTCTTAACGCCGGAAGAAATCAGCAACTTAAAGCAGAATTTTAGCGGGCTTGCCGGAAAAAGATATTTAGCCGCGGACCTTGCACGATTTGGGAAAGATAAGTGCGTGTGTTTTATCGGCGAAGAAGTAAGCGGTTTTAAGTTTGCTGAAGTAGCAACCGACGCTTGGGGGCAAAAAGATACTTTGCACTCCGTTGGAAGAATTGCAGATATTGGAAGGCAGATGAACTTACAAGACGGAACTGTGGACTGCGACGGATTAGGGCAAGGGTATTTTGATAACTTAAAGGACCTAGTAAACGGACATTATGGGTTAAAAGAGTTCCATAATACCGCACTTGGCAAGCAAAGCCCTTATGCCAATGTGCGCACGGAAATTTACTTTTATATTAAAGAACTTGCGTCTAAAGGGTGGCTTTACATTAAAACGCCGGAAATTATTAACGACTTAGCGCGGCTTAGTTATACCTATAACCGGAACGGGCAAAAGATGATGATTTCAAAAGAGATTATGCGTTCAAAAGGCGTTAAAAGCCCGGATTATGCCGACGCTTTAATGATGAGTGTGTGGCTTTGGAAAACAAAAAACCCGGAAACAAGCAATTTAAGAAGAAGAAAGATAGGAAGATTTAATTTTATAAATAACCAAATGAATAATTGGTAAGGAGCGAATATGAGCGGATTATTCAAAACACCAAGCATGCCGGCGGTACAAAATTTAACGACGCCGACAACCGTGACAAACGATAATAAAAAAATTGAGGAAGAAAGAAAACGCTTTGCTTTGAGAAAAGGCAGAGCCGCAAACATTTTAACGAACGATTACCGGACGCCTGCCGGTAAAAAATTACTTGGGGAATAAAAATGAACAGTAGAAAAGCAAAGGAACTTATTGACCGTTTGGGACAGTTGCAAAGTATACGCGCCCAATGGGACGCAATTTGGGATTTTATCGCTTTAAGAACAAGCCCAAAAAATGCTTGCTTCCAAAGTGAACATCAAACCGGGCAACCTAGGAGCGCATGGCATAAATACGATAGCACCGCCTCACTTGCGATTAACAAATGGGCCTCTGCTATGGACGGTATTACCACGCCGAAAACTCAAAAATGGCACGGTTTAACATTAACGGATGAAAAGTTAAGTGAAAAATACCATACTTACTTAGAAGAAATAAGAGATACTTTATTTGCCCGCCGGTATGCTGCAAATTCTAACTTTGCAAATGCAAATTATGAAAATTTACGCTCGGTAGGAACATTTGGAAACGGTGCTTTTTCTTTAACCGAAAGCCGAGATTTTAAGGGAAATGTTTATAAAGCGTGGAATTTAAGAGAGTTCTTTATAGACCAAAACTATGGCGGCGAAGTGGACACATTTTACCGTAAATTCCGTCTAACCGCAAGACAGGCAAAACAAGAATTTGGCGAGAATTGCCCGGAAAGAATAAAAGAAGCAAAGAATTTGCAGGAAGAATTTGAGTTCTTATGGGCAGTTTATCCAAACACCGATTATGTAAAAGGTTCTTTACTTGCAACTAAAAAGAAATATGCAAGTATTTATGTTTGTATTACGACATGTGAAGTTATTGAAGAAGGCGGATTTGATATTTGCCCGCTCTTTTATCAACGCTATGATATTATGCCGAGTTTAACGGACCCTTACGGATATGCGCCTATTTTACTTTGTATGCCCGAAGTAAAGGACTTAAACAAAATGATTGCGGATTTGCTTACTCTTTCCGATAGGCAAACACGCCCGATTATGCTTTCTAGCGAAGATGATTTATTGGAACAAAGATTTCTTAATAACGGTGTCTTGTTGCATGGCGGACTTGACGGCAACGGAAATGAAAGAATTAAAGAAATGATTTCCCACGCACAAACGCCGATAACGCTACAAATGATACAAGATATGCGCCAAGTGGTAAATGAAGGGTTTAACCTTAATTTATTCCAAATACTTGTAAATAAACCAAATATGACCGCAACCGAAGTTATGCAACGCGCACAAGAACAAGGCACGCTGCTTGGTAGTTTTACAAGCAGACGGGAAAAAGAGTTTTTAAGCCCGTTAATTGTAAAAGAAGTAGAACTTGCCGAAAGACAAGGCGATTTGCCACCCGTGCCGGAAGAATTACAAGAAGCAATCGGTAGCGGCGAAGTGTTTTTTAGTGTAAAGTATGAAAGCCCTATTGTTCGCGCACAAAAAGCGGACGAAGCAGCCGCAATATTTAGAACACTTGAAACGGCAACGGTTTTACAAAACTTTGACCCGACTGTTAAAAATAAAATTAACGCTGCAAAAACACTTGAAACAGTTGCAAGTATTTGGGGCGCACCGCAAAAAATCTTTAATACCGATGAAGAAAAAGAACTTAAAGATATGAACGAGGCACAACTCCAACAAGCACAACAAATGCTTAATGCCGCACCTGTAATATCTAAGAGTGCAAAAGATATGGCAGAGGCGCAAGCCAAAGGCGGTTTAGGGGGTATACTCTAATGGGAATATTTAAGCAAGCAAAAAATAAACTTTCTTCCTATTTGTTTAGGAAACGCTCCGCTTTTCGTATTGTTTTTGACGATAAAAAGCAAGAGGTTAAATGTGTTTTAAGTGAGATAAGACGCTTTTGTCCTTCTGACCCGGCAAGAAATGCCTTAAATAAGAAAGGCGAAATTGACGAAAAGCAAGTGCTGATAAATATCGGCAGACGGCAAGTTTTGTCTTTTATCATGGCTCAAATAAATATGCCTGATGAAAGAATAGAAGAAATAGTAAGAGAGGAAATGCAATATGGAAAATAATGGAAATCCGGGTTTGCCGGAAAATTTCCTTGAGAACTTCAAGGAAGAAAACCGCACTTTCATAACCTCTAAAGGTTTTAAGAGTGCCGATGATATGGCAGCGGCTTTAATGGCTGCTGACAATATGGTAAGTTTACCGACCGAAAAAAGCACCGAAGAAGAATTAAACGCGTTCTATACCAAATTAGGACGCCCGGAAAGCGCGGAAAAGTATAACTTTAACATACCCGAAGGGCAAAGTGATGAGTTTGCAAAAAGTGTTGCACCTTTGCTTTTTAAGGCGGGTTTAACACAAAAGCAACTTGATACATTAGTGCCGGATTGGAATAACTTTGTTGCTGCACGCAACGAAGCACTAACAAAAGCAGCACAAGAAGAATTTACTAAAGCCACGGAAGAACTTAAAAAAGAGTGGGGCGCAAATTATGAAGCAAACGAAACTTTAGCACAACGCGCAACGCAAGCGCTCGGTTTAACCGCTGAGGAACTTGACGGCCTTGTTAAAGCCAAAGGTACGGCTTGGGTTTATAAAACAATGGTTAAGTTAAGCAAAGCGATAGGCGACGATAAAATAAAAGGCACAGGCGGCGGGCGCACCGAAGTAAATTTAAGCGACCCTAAAGAAGCACAAGCCGAAATTGCCCGCTTAATGAAAGACCCTCAATTTGCGGCGGACTTCGTAAAAGGCGAAGCAAAAGCAAAAGAAAAATGGGATAAACTCCATAAAGTCGCATATCAAGGTGGTGCTAACAATGGTTGATTTAGGACGAGTACAATTAGAATTAAGACGCCTTAGCAGCCCTGCCGGCACAATGCTTGGCAGAGTTGGGGTCTATGAGGCACTTAAAAAACAAGTAAAGGTCTTTGAAGATGACAAGGACTTTAAGAAAGATTTAGACAAGGAAAAGAAGTCTAAAAAATAAAAATAAGGCCGCTAAAACTTTTTAGCCGGAAGTGGGACGCGGCGAGGAGCAAATAAATGAATAATGAACAAGAAGTATTGTATCAAAATCAGTATTTAGATACTTTAACATTGCTCTGCCAACAAAAACAATCAAAGTTGGAAAGCCGTGTTACGACAAAAGACTGTGAAGGCGAAAAAGCAGTAGTTGCGGACCAAGTAGGAGAATTCCCATTAAACGAAAAAAATACTCGCTTTGCTGACACAGAATATGAAGACATATCCCTTAAAAGAAGGTGGATTACACCTATCTTAAAAAACGGGACTGTCTTGTTAGATACTTTGGATTTGTCAAAATCAACTTCAAATCCAACGAGTTCTATTGTTATAGCAGGGCATGCAGCAATTAACCGCTTCAAAGATAATGCTATCCTTGACGGGTATTATGGGAACAATAGAACAGGTAAAACAGGCGAAACATTAACCGCTTTTGATAGCAATAATGTTATTTCTTCAACAGATGAGGGTGGCGATATTGTTAAACAAATAAACACCGTTTTGGAAAAAATGCAAGACGCTGATGTAGATACCGAGTATGACGAGATAACAATGGTTGTAAACGGTCGCGCTGTTAAAAAATTACGCGAGAGCGGTATTTATATGAGTGCTGATTTTATGAACGATAAAGTTCTTAGCGAGAAAGTAAAATTACCGGATTATAGCGGTGTCACTTTCGTAAAAATGAGCAAAGTTCCTACTTATAAAGACGGTAGCAATAATACTATTTATAAGTTGCCCATTTTTGTAAAAAGCGGCGTTCAATTAGGTAGGTGGGGTATTCAAAAAGTACGCATAGGAGAAGAAAGCACAAAGCAATATTGCCCCTCTATCTTCATGGAAGCGATTTTTGGCGCTTGCCGTACTGAAGAAGCGAAATGCTACTCTATTGAGATGAAATAAGGAGTTAAACAATGGCTAATACTTACGCAAAAGAATATGGTTATGCTAAAGCCGGCACAACTAAACCGGCAAATGAACTAAACGCAAAAGTAAGAGTTTTCAAAGCAACTATTACTCTTGCCGCACAAGCCTCAGGCGATACCGTCACTTTGTTCAAAGTGCCGAAAGGTTATTCCTTTATTACCGGTATTTTGAACGGTTCGGTGTCCTTGGGTTCTTCTACCATTAAAATCGGTACTGCCGATGATGATGATAAATACAGGGCAAGCGGTACACATACCGCAACAACCCCAACTTTATTTGGCGACCAAGCGGGCTTTGTTTCCGGCGGAAATACTACCGATGAGGAAATCAAATTAACAGTTGGAACTGCGGCTTTACCGGCTAGTGGTACTTTAATAGTGGATATGCTATTTAGTGCTTGCTAAAGCAACAGTTAAAAGGGGGCGTGATTATGGCGCGCCCCCTATAAAAACACTAAGGAAATAAAAAATGACTGATATACAAATTGTAAACAAAGCATTACTTAAACTCGGCCAAGAAACAATTAACAATTTGACCGACCAAAACGAAAGAGCAAAAACCGCTAATGAAATTTTTGCAAGTGTGAGAGATACTCTTTTATGCTCGTATAGGTGGGCGTTTGCTATGAAAAGAGCAAGTATTAGCGCCGATACAACCGCACCCGCTTTTGGGTGGACCACAAGATATGCTTTGCCACAAGATTTTTTACGCCTTAGTGAAATTTGTAATGCAGATTACCGGGAAACCGATAATTACGAAATTGAAGGCGAATATATTTTATGCAATTATGAAACGCCTCTTAAAATTAAATATGTATCACGCATTACGACGAGTTCCATTTTTCCGCCTTATTTTTGTGAGGCGCTTGCTTGTAAACTTGCTTTTGAACTTTGCGAGAGATTAAAACAAGACCAAGCAAGAAAACAAACTTTAATGCAAGAATATGCACTTGCAATAAGTGAGGCGAAGAAATGCAACGCTATACAACTTGCAACAATGCAAATGCCGCGCGGCAGTTTAATTGATGTGAGAGGTGGCTTTTAATGGGCGCAAAAGTACAAGTGGCGATAACGCAAATGAACTCCGGGCAACTTGCACCGGTTATGGAAGGAAGAAGCGATGTTCAAATTTCTTCTTATGCGTGTAGGACGGAAAAGAACGCCGTTCCACTTGTGTATGGCTCAAATAAAAACCGTGGCGGCAGTGCTTTTGCCGGCACTGTTAAAACACCCGCTAACAAAACAAGTTTAATACCTTTTAAGGTAGGCGAAAATGTGGCTTATCAAATTGAGTTCGGCGATAAGTATTTAAGATTTTATAAAAACCACGAACTTATTTTGCAAAATGATAACCCTTATGAAATAGAAACGGATTATGCAATAGAAGATTTATACGACGCTAAAGGTATTTTACAAATTGACTATCAGCAAAGCGCTGATGTTCTTTATTTGGTACATGATAAATACCACCCGAAAAAGTTATCAAGGTACGGGGACACAAATTGGGTATTGTCTGATTTGGACTTAAAAGGCGGACCGTGGCAGACGATGAACACTAACGCAAACAAAGTTATACAGGCAAGCGGAACAACCGGAAATATAACTTTGACTTCGGTAGGCAATATTGCCGGTAGTGTGAGTAGTACACAATATGATGTCGCAACAAATTATATCACTGTATCGGCTATAAATATCAGTCAAGCCGGCGACGGCTTTTTGAATTATGGACGGTATCTTAATTTATCAAACACTATTCCTGGCGGACAATATATTGGTCCTTTTGTTGGGGATGTAAGAGAATATGCAAATTATATAAATACTTTATACCCCGATTTGAATTTGCAAGTTAATTATGAGAGATACGGAACAGGGGCAAGGGATTATCGTTTTCAATTTGTTTTAACCGGTAGAGCCGCCTCTGCTATTGGGGCAAGTTTGACGCTTACAAAATTTAATGATTATAACAATAGTGTTGTTGGAAGTGAAACTCTTACAATCCCTTCTACCGGAACTTTTGAACCTTTATTTACTGAAGATATGGTGGGGCAATATATACGCTTACATGATACTTCTAATACGGCGATTTGGTATGCCGGTATGACCGTGACATCCGGTATGATTGTAAAAAGCGACGGAAACTATTATTCTGCAGGTTCTGCCGGAACTGCCGGCTCTATAAAGCCGACACATACCGAAGGCACCGAAAGCGACGGGGCTATAAATTGGACTTATTTACATAGTGGTTATGGTATTGCAAAGATTACGGAAGTTATAGACGCAAGCACCGCAAATGCTACCGTTATAAATACTTTACCCGGAAAAGTTGCAACTGTTGGAACTTCTAAATGGGAGTTATCTTTGTTTGGGCAAGATGACATTTGGCCCGCTGCCGTTTGCTTTTTTAAGGACCGCTTAACTTTTGGCTTAAATGCTAAAAGCGGCCCGCAAGTTTGTTTTTCTTGTTCCGGCGATTATGAGAATTTTAGCGATATGACAGGCGGCGAAGTTTTGGCAAACAATGCTATAACCTTGCCTATATTGCTTGACTTAAACAAGATACAATGGCTTTGCGCGCAAGATAATTTATTTGTCGGCACGGAAGGTGGAATTGTGGCTGTTAAAGCGATGACTTCAAGTGAAGTTTTCGGGCCGGATAATATAACCTATGATAATATTTCGTCCGTTGGTACATGCAAGATTAAACCTATAAGAATTGGCGACGATATTTTATATTTAGGGCGCCTTGCTAAAGATATTTACGCTATTCAATATAATTGGGAAAGCGACAGTTATGAGCCGGATGAAATTTCTTTAATGGCTTATGATTTGCTTGAAGCCGGTATTAAAGCATGGGCTTTGCAATATGAACCAAACCGTATTATTTGGGCGGTTAGACAGGACGGTAAATTACTTGGGCTTACATATAATAAAAAGCAAAGTGTGCGCGGTTTCCATTGGCACGAAACGGACGGGGAATTTGAAAGCGTTTCTTGTATACCTGCACCGGACGGAACGGCTGATGAAGTTTATGCTATTGTAAAACGCACGATTAACAGCACGGCTACGCGTTATGTGGAATATCTTAAAAACGGTTTACCGCTTAATATTCCGGGCAATTTAACAAAAGCGCAAATGCTGACTTATCTTATAAAGAATTGTTGGTTCTTGGATTGCGCAAAGAAATATAGTTTTGATGAAGCAACGGACGCAATAACCGGGCTTAGCCATTTGGAAGGAAAAACCGTTGCTATTTTAGCAGACGGAAAAGTCCAAGCAAACAAAACGGTAGTAAGCGGGGCTATAACGCTTGATACGGCTGCAAATATAGTTTTGGTAGGATTACCATACGAAACGATTATTGAACTTATGCCGCGCAATATTGACTTACAAAACGGCACCGGACAAGCAAGGAGCCAAAGAATTAACCAAATTGTTTGCCGGTTATACCGTTCCGGCAATTTTAAGTATAGTTGGGACGGTACAAATTGGCATGAGGCAGAAGTAAAAGGCGATAATGACCTTACTTTGAAAAGCGGCGATTTGGTGTTAAATTGGGGAGCAAGCAATACCGAAGTTAAACTTAACAGCGACGATATTGTAAATGCTACCGGGGCAAGGATGATATTTAAGCAAGATAAACCTTTACCTATTTGCTTTGTGGCGTTCTTTCCACAAATTGAGGTGTCAAATGGTTAGTATAAAACCTTTGAATAGTTTGGCAGATTTAACAAAGCCCTTTTGCGTTCAACAAGCACAAAAGAAAGAATTTGATTTGACAATATTTAGCAAAAAGGAATTCTTGCGCTTTGTTATGGAAAACGATAATGAAACGCTTGCTTTGATTTGGTTTTGGAATATGGGACAAGGGCGTTATGGCGTGGGGTGTTTTTTAAGTGAACATGCCGGAGCGTTTTTCTTAGAGATGAAAACTTTAATTGAAAGGATGTTTGACTTTTACGGCGCTTTGCGCTATGAGGCAATTTGCCGAACTGATTTTGTAAACGGGCACCGTATGCTTGTTTTACTTGGTTTTGAGAGGGAAGGAACTATGAAAAAATTTATTGACGGCGTGAATTACGACTTATATGCGAGGTGTAAATAATGGCAGGAACAACAGCATTTATAATGGCAGCAACAACTGCTGCGCAAGTGTTAAGCACTTTACAGCAAGGTAAAGCGCAAGAGCGCGCTTATAACTTGCAAGCAGGTATTGACGAGATAAACGCTAAAAATCAAGCGATAGAAACCTCAATGAACGAAGATACTTTGCGCAAAGGAAACAGGCAAAAGTTAGCCAAAATTGCCACCGCACAAGGGGAAGCCGGACTTGTTGGCGGAACTGCTACAAATTCTTATATGCAAAGTGCTATGAACGCCGAACAAGACGCGCTTAATTTACGCTATGCCGGTATGAGCCAATGGCAGAATTATAAAAATAGCGCTGCATTTAATCGTGCTTATGCAAAAACATCAAGAAGCAACGCTAAAACATCTGCTTTAATGCAAGGTTTAGCCGGAGCCGCGCAAGTGTTAGCATTTGGCGGACCGCGCGGAGTTTTTGGCGACGGTATCGCTGCGAAGTTCAAAGGAGTTTAATATGGCAAATAAAGCACCTATAAACCAATATGAACAAAGAACAATGTTAAACGGGCAAACACTTAATGTGCCGGTACGCCCGGTTGTTAATAATGTTATGCAAGAAATAGCCGCTGCCGGCAAAGAACTTGGCGGAATTTTGGCAAAACAAAATGATAGAATTGACGCTCTTAAATTGCGTAATAATGAAGAAAAGTTAAGCATTGAAGTAGCCAAAATGAATAATGAACTTGCACAAGCAGACACAACGGAAAAATTTGATGAAATTGTTAATTCTTATACCGGAAACATGCAAGCACAAAGTAAAGCCCGCCTTGGTAAGCGTTTATATGGGTTATGGGAAGAAGAAGGTAATAACTATATGGAAGCGCTTAAAGTGGATATTGCCGGCAAAAGAATTGCGTTAAACAAAAAGGTTGCTTTTGCAAGCGCCAAAGACACTATAAAAGATAAAGCATACTTATACGCTTACGGCAACGAAGATGAAAGAAAAGCACAAGACGCTTCCTTTAATCTCTTTTTGAATAAGGAAAAAAATAATTTTACCGAAAGTGAAAAAGATACTTTACGCCGGACATATAACCACGATAAAGAGTTTGGCTATTTAACACAACTTGTAAACAATGAACCGGAACAAGTGGAAGATTTACTTAAAGATAAAAATAATTTTAAGAATTTATCCGTCACGGAAAGGGAAAACTTTTTAAGCCATGCGCAAAAAGCAATAAAAGCAAAGAAGGATACTATTTTTGATAAAGGCACAGCCGGGGAAAGCGGGCTTGCGGAAATAGTGCGTGAGTTTAATGAAACTTACGAAAAGGACCCGGTGGAAGCAGAAAGATTTTATCAAAATTTAGCCGATAATCCTACAAAATTAAGCGATACTTACGGCATTAACGGAAGTAAAACTATAAGAAGTTATATGAAAAATGTGCTTGATGAAGGACCTTACGGACGCCAAAAAGAGGAACTTTGGGCGGAAACAAAAGTCAAATACCAAAATTTTGATATTAAAGACGGTGTTATACAAAACGATGACATGAACAAAGTGGAAACCATAACAAATATGATAGGCGTTATTAACGGAAACGCTGCACAAGGTTTATTTGATAAACATGAGGCAGAAGCAGCCGCTATGGTGGCAAATTTAAGAAGCAATTTAGCCGCCATGGTAAAAGACCCTAAAATTGAAAATAAAGTATTTTGGGGGTCAAGCGTTGCCGAAAATATGCCAAAACAAATTAACACTTTTTTGAAACGCAAGGTAAACGGAAATTTAAGTGATGAAGGTATCGGCAAAATTTACGAGGACGCTTTTATCGCAGCACAAGCGCAAGGGCTTGACTTAAAAAGCAAAGATACAAAAGTAAAAGAACAAGCCGGGCAACTTATCCGCCAAGCATTTGAGAGAAACATCCGCGCCGAATATCTTTTGAACGATGAAGAAGCAAACGCCGTTGTTAGTGAAGATGATAATGTTTTGCTTGATTTTTCCGACAAAGCAAATAATAAG
The DNA here is from genome assembly GCA_947306425.1 of uncultured Elusimicrobia bacterium. Lineage (GTDB taxonomy): Bacteria > Elusimicrobiota > Elusimicrobia > Elusimicrobiales > Elusimicrobiaceae > Proelusimicrobium. Next base: position 41,844 of record CAMZGO010000007.1, read on the forward strand.
AGCGCTAAAAAAATTGAAAGCGGACCGATAAAACCAAAGCAAGAACCTAAGTTAGACATTGATGTTAATAAAGCATTGGACGCCTACAAATCTTTAGGAAAAGAATTTGCGGGCATTTGGCAAAACAAAGAACCTTTAATAGGCGGAAAATAATATGGAAGAACAATTTGAAAATAAAGAAAGAACAGTTTATTTATCTTCTACCGGGGATTTTATTAAAACCGATTTAACAAATCCGCGTGAAATAAAATACGCGGCGGAAATACAACTTGCTAAAAAAGATAGAGATAAATTCTTTGGGCTTAAACCTTTGGAACAAGACCGGGCCGAAATAACAAAAGCCGCCATGGAAGATAAAGGACGCGGATATTTGAAACAAGCCGGCGCCGGTATTGGCTCTGCTATCGTTAATATGGGGCAAACTGTTTGGAATTGGGCTAAATATACAAATGCAAACTTAGTAAATAAAGCATGGCGCAAACTTAATGATTATAGTGCCGATATTTTGAAAGCAACCGGAAGTATTGATGAAGAAACCCGCGCAAACATGATGAACCAAGTAAACAATAATTATAAAAGCGTGAGGGACATCTTAAATGAAGAAATGTTGTTAAGCCGTGAGAAACAAAACGCTTACCTTGAAAAAACCGGGCTTGCCAAAAAAGAGGGCGATAGTTTGATTTACGATATTGCCAATGGGGTAGGTTCTGTTGCTGCTGCTCTTGGTGTGGCTATTGTGACCAAAAGCCCAAATGCGGCTGCGGTGTTGTTTGGCGGTATTGCCGGACAAAGCGGTTATGAGGAAGCATTAGCCGCCGGAATTGAACCGGAAAAGGCATTAAAAGTAGGTAGTGTAAGGGGGCTTGTAGAAGGAACGCTTGAAAAAATAGGTTTACATTGTTATATTGAAGGACTTAAAACGCGTGGTATTATTACAAGAATTTTGAAAAACGCTGCTGTGGAAGCAACGCAAGAAATGAGCCAACAAACTGCCGAAGAAATCTTGCAAACAAAATACGGCGGAAGAAAAGAGGATTGGAAACGAGCCGCGGAAGATATACTTTTATCGGGTTTTGTAGGTATGATTGTGGGCGGTGGGTTTAGTGCTGCCGGCGCCGGAACAAATATGATAGAGCAAGAAAACGCCGCGCAAAAAGATACTTCTAAAATATCTTTACCTACACAAAAATTGCCGACACAAAATATTGACTTAACTGACGCTTTTGAAAGCGGTGTTAAACGCTTTACTGATTTGGGTATGCCGGAAAAGGACGCTGCTAAACTTACTTTCTCCTTATTAAAAAAAGCAGCAGAGCCGGAAACGGCAAAGGAAATAGTAGATATGATTAGGGAAGAAAACTCTAACTTAACCTACTTAAATAACGACGAGGACCAAAATGCCGCCGCTGTGGCTGAAGCGATTAAACAAGCAACCGCACCGGATAGGGTGGTAAAGCAACAGGCGTTTAATATCGCTGACGAAGTGGAAGAAGGGGCTTTGAAAGCAGGTAGAACGCCTGAAGAAGCGGCGGCAAGTGCAAGTTTAGCACAAAAGGCAAGCATGGGGTTTTATGAACTAACCGGAGTTTTACCAAAGGACCAAATTCAAATAAAAATTGAAGCCGATAAAGAAGCCGAATTAAACGCTGCAAACGAAAACGATTTGACAGGCGAAGAAGATATTTCTTTTGATTTTGGATTTACCGAAGAAGAACAACCGGAAATTAAAGAAAGCACCCCGCAAAATTTGGCTATGCAAGAAGAAGTTAAAAACTTGCAAGAAGAAACAAGGCAAGCACAAGCCCAACAATTATTATTGGAAGGCCCAAAGCAAGCCGCTAACACGGAAGAAATAAAAGATACCTACACTAATAGTATTTTGGAAAAAAAACAAACCGCGGAAAACGAAGAACAAGCAGAACCGGAAAACAAAGATAAGATAGAGGACGCCGGGGAATTTTTACTTGGCAACAAAAAGAAAAACACAAATCTTGTTTGGGAAGATTTTAGCCAAATGAACGACCTTGTAAAAAAAGCAAACATGACAAAGCAGAAGATTTATAAAATGCCCGCTTTTGAAGATTTGAAAAAAGAGTATAACTTATCGGACCGTCAAGCCGGATTTGTTATGTATGTTTACTCTAAAATTAACAGCAAACCCTCTAAAAGCGTGAGAAATACCGAAGAAAACCAAAAAATGTATGTAGAGGGTGTTAAAAAGGTAATGGATAGCGTGATTAAATACGCACAAGATAATAAAAACACTATTGAAGGGTGGCAACCTGCTACAAATTCCTTTATGTACACTATAAAGGATTATGGATTTTTTGATACCTTGTTCCCGGCACGCGGGGAGCAAGACAAGTATTACAATAGATTTAGCCATAACAAAGATTATAATGATTTGGCTTTGGTTTTGGGTGGCAATAAATTTGTAAGAGCGCTACAAATCCGCGACCCGGAAGTAAAAGAAATAGACGCTTTAACGGAAAAATTAAAGAACCCGACACAAAAAACTGCCGGTAAAAAAGCGGACTATGAAAAACTTTTTGCAGTCGCAAAAGATTATAGCGGTAAATATTTTGTAAGAGGGCTTAAAGAAAAAATTTCTTACTCGGCTGATTTGAGTTTTGATACAAAAGAAGCCGCCGAAGAATATGCAAAAAAACTTTTTGAAATCGTAAAACCGTATTTAGATAACGGTGGCGATATTGTGAGTTTTGCCGGTTTAAGAAAAGGTATTGAAAGAAGAAAACCTAATGAAAATATTGACGCACAAGGGCTTATTGATACCTTCGGCTTTAGAGGTGTTAATTTTGGAAATTGGACCAAACAAAGCGAACGCCAAGAGTTCTTAAACTTAACTTATGACAGTTTATTTGATTTGGCTGAAATATTAAATGTTCCGCCGGAAGCATTAAGTTTTGGCGGCACTTTAGGGCTTGCATACGGGGCGCAAGGCCAAAGAGGTGCGGCAGCGCATTTTATACCTCAATATAACGAAATTAACCTTACAAGAAAAAACGGCATGGGAAGTTTGGCGCATGAGTGGTTCCATGCGTTGGATTATTATTTTGGCAATATTGCACAAGGTAAAGATTTTAGCGGCAAAAACATTTTAGACGAAAGACAAGCCGGCGGAGTGCGCCCGGAAGTTTTCGCGGCTTTTGAGAACTTACGCAAAGCGATGACTAAAAAGCCCGCAACTTTGGAAGAACTTGAAAAGGCAAAAGAAAATGTAATTAAAAATAATAAGTCAAGGATAGAATTTTACATTGAGGACTTAAAACAAGTTTTTAGAAATGAAAAGAACTTGGATAAAATGGTTAAAATCGCCCAACAAATAGGCGAAGAAACCGACCTTTCACAAGAAAAATTCTCAAAATATGCGACGGAATATTTGCAACTTATTAGAGAAAGCAGAAGGAAAAGTTCCGACGATATAACTATGACGAGGCACTTACATTGGATTGACAGTGCTGCAAGAGGTATAAAAAGAGCAAAAGAAATGACGGAACTTTTGCAAGATACGGAGTTTTTGAAAGAAGCCCGCGCGTTAGATAAAAATAATAATCACAAAAAAGCGTATTTTACAAAAAATACCGAAATGGGCGCCCGCGCTTTTACTGCCTATGTCTTAGATAAAATGGAAGAAAAAGAGCAGCAGAACTTCTTTTTAACACATAAAGACCGAAAAGAAGTAGATATTTTGGCGTGGCTCAAAGAAGAACAACGGGCAGCAGGTAAAAACGAAAAAGAACCGGACATGAAAGATTTTATGCTTAATTGGAGCCCTGTTATACCGGAAGAAAGAAAAGCAATAATTAAAGCGTTTGATAACTTATTTGAAACCTTAAAAACAAAAAAGACGGACAAAGGGATAACTTTTTATCAATCAGGGAAAGACACAAGGGTAAATAAACCCGTTCCTGCTGCAAAAGATACCGTTATAAAGCCCGTTTTAATTGAAAAGGGTGTTCCTAATTTTGGCAGTGTTAAAGAACTCAAAGAATATCTTTTTAATGATTTGAAGGTATTAAATGATATAGAAGTCAAATCCGTTGGGACTACTTTACATTTTGGCGAGCATGAAGTAAGAAGGGGATTAAAAAATGCCCGGAGCAAAACACAAAATCAATTCTTTGCTGATTTGAAAAAGGCAGTAGGAAACGCTCAATATGTAAGGTTTGAGCCGGCAGACGCTGCTCATCCAAATGTAGCCGGACAAGATATATATTATACCGCAATTAAAATAGGCAACGATATTTATGCTATTAGAATTAAGGCGGATGTCGCTTTACAACAAAAAAGCAACTTGTATAATTACGCCGGACATAAAGTTATTGACATAAAAAAATATCAGGGCATAGACACTGATTTAACAGTTTATAACCCTGATACTATAAGTATAGCACAATTTGATGAAATTTTCAAGACCCAAAAATTAAACCAAGACGAAGAAAACCCGCGCGGGAGCGTCACTTTTGCGGATGATATTAAACAGGCATTTATTAAGTTTAATAATACAGCAGACAAATCAACGCTTATACATGAACTAGGCCATATTTGGCTTAAAGATATTGAGCAATTTTCTGCCATTTCCCAAAAGCCGGAGTTCTTGGAGTTTAAGGAAAATTTGGATAAATGGCTTGGCGAACCGGTAAACGGTGTTTACTCGGTAGAACAGCAGGAAAAATTCGCTAAAACCTTTGAGCGTTATTTGCAAGAAGGTAAAGCGCCTAATGCTGAACTTAAAACAATTTTTGAGAAATTCAAAGCATGGTTAAGTGAAATCTATACGGCTGTAAAAGATTTTATACAACTTTCCCCGGAAGCCGTAAAAACTTTTGACACTTTATTATCTACTGAAAGAGGTAAATATAATTTGGAAAATATCCGCAATAAAACCGCGCAAGCAAAAGCGGTGGTGGAAAAGATTAAAAAAGGACAGGCGGTATCTATTGACGGTATAACGATTAAAGATATTAAAGAAGCACTTAAAGTTATGAATAGCCGTATGCCCGCTGAACCAAAAGAAAATCTATTGCGTGTTTTACGCCGTAAAGGTGCTGATTATGCTAATGCCGGTAAGATTGATAAAGAGGCATATAAAAATGCTTATGTGCCTAATAAAAAAGACGGCATACAAGACGGCTTGGCTTTAACCTTACGCGATTGGGGTTTTATGGCCTTTGATGATAGTGCGGTGGCAGATTATGAAGGCCTTTCCAAGCAAGAAGAAATAGCCGCGGATTTAATTGATAGAGCGCTAAACGGCGAAAAAATCTATCAAGTAAATGACCCGCAAGCCGCCAAGCGTGAACAGTTTTTAGCCGATGTGGAAAAAGCCCGCGAAATAGTGGGCGAAAACGGCGAAGAAATTGCCCGTGCTATTGCTGCACTTGAAGAAAAAGGATATAGGATTATTGAAAAAGAGGATATTAACTATTTGGCAAGGCAATTAAAAGAACTTGACCGCATTGTAGAGAAAAGTCAAATTTTGGAAAGCCAAGAAGAAAAGGAAAAAGGCAACAAAGAATTTGAGAAGATGAAAAAACAAACGGCCCTTGAAGCACGCCGTATCAAAGCAGCGGTTATTGAAGAACTTAATAAACGCGATATTGCCGGCAAAAGCACGATGTTTGCCGTTTTGGAAAAAGCACAAACACCGGAAGAAATCTTTACTGCTGCGGCTGATATTTTAACCGAAATCAGCAGAGAATTTGAAAAAACGGAAGAAGGCCAAGCCGAACAACGCAAGATTGATGTTCCTAAAACCGATTGGGAAGCCAAGAGGGTAAACCTTCTCAAAGAACTTGCAGAAATAAGCGCAAATGCAACAAAAGAAGAACGCGCCGCAAGAAATATGATAGAGCAAGCCCGCCAAGCCCGACACGGAGCAAGAGCGGCTTTAAGCAAAAAAGAACTTGCCGAATATGAAAAGGCAAAAAGTTTTTTAAGCAAGAGTTTTGAAAAGAAATATCTAAAAGCATTTAATAACGCTTTGCGCGGGGAGCCGCATATTGAAGGTAAAGATGTCGCTTCAATTATGCGCGTTATGGCAAATAATGCTATGGAAATGCGCCTTATAAGCGACCATATTGTTAAACAATTTATCAGTATTGCGCAAAGGAAACAAACGGCAAATTACAAAAAATATTTGTCCGGCAAGATTTCCGCATTACTTAATAACAAGATTTTTGCCAAAGTGGGCCAACTGCGCCGCGCAAAGTTTACCCCCGAAATTATGGAATTTATGAAACATGCAAAAGAGATTTGGGGGCTTACAAATAAAGACGCCGAAAAGGAATATGATTTTAGGGCCAAGAGTTATGACCCCGAAAATCCACCAAGCCCGGTGCAAGCATTTGAAAACCGCTTGCTTGAATTTAAGGTTTTATGGGACACACAAGACCCCGCGGACGCAAAAGGCCTTTATGATGAACTTTTGGACCTTTTAAGAGGGGACAGGCAACTTAAACGCTTTGAAGAAGCAAAAAAACAATTTAATGAAAGCGGAAGGCGCTTAATTTTGACACAAGCACTTAAAGAGAAGAAATTACCGGTAGGAACAAAGGCGTATTTGTTGCATGCCGGCACTGATTTGCAAAGTGCTTTAGATGTTTTGTTTGGTAAATTTGAATATGAAACTATGGGCTATGACGGTAAAATGCACAAAGAAATATTTAATGCACGCGAAGAATTTGCCGGCGAATTAGACCAAATTGAAGAACAAAATTTCTTGCACCATTATAACATGGCGCTTGATGAAAGTGTGCGTTCTGCCTACGGACTTGATACAAAGTTCCAAATGTTTGATAAGATTAAAGAACTTTTGGACTATAAAAAAGAAGTTATAAATTACGGTTTTATTAAAGATACTGAAAACGGAGCGATGATTGCTTCCATTTTCCGTAATGGCAAATGGGTAAACAATAATAATCCGCGCAAGCAAACCTTAAATAAATTAAACATAATTTATGACTATATACAAAGCCAAAACCACGAGTATGTAGAAACAGCGGAAGGCATAAAAGATGTTGGCTACGCTGCGCGCTTGGAGCGTTCTTATGGTAAGGAACAATTAAATGATATGTTTGCATGTTTAACAGACCAAGACCGCAAACTTGCTGATAGTTTAATTGAACTTGCCTCTAAATTTTACCCGGAATTAAACAAGGTACATAAAAGAATTTACGGTTTTGCTTTGCCAAAAACCGAAGGCGTGTATTTTCCGGGCGTGACCGAAAGAATTGCCGATGATGTGGATTGGCACGCTGATTTTGTAGCAAACAGCAAAAGCCCTTCTTTTATCAAAGAGCGTGTTAAAAGCAATAAGCCGGTTATGGCGCTTGTAAACCCGTTGGCTGTATTAAAAGCACATGGCAGAAGGTCTGCGGAATTTATTTATAACGCGGAAAGGTTTACCGAGTTAAAACGCATGTTTAAGGCAGAAGAAATGAAAACCGCATTTGTGGAAAAGTTCGGGCAAAATGACGGTATAGAACTTTACCAAAAAATGCTGCGTTTAATTGATTTACAGGGACCTCAAAAAGCCCAAGCAAAAGGGGAGTTTTTTAAGGTGTCTGATAAAATCTTTAATAATTGGGTAAAAACCGCTATGGGCTTAAAAATTATGACAGGTATTAAACAGGTGGCTTCCGGCATTTCTTTTGCGGAAAAAATGCCCGCTGCTACTTATACCAAGTATTTTGCCGAAGCCATGGCGCACCCGGTGCAAACTATGGACTTTATGAATAAAACATTTCCATATATTGAAACACGCTTTGAAACGGGCGGTATCAATGAGGCGGTAGCGCGTGCTATGGCAAGAAACGATATTTCCGCTATGGGCGAAAAGTTTAGCATGATTACCAATTTGGGCTTACTTAATACAAGATATGGCGATAAATTAAGTATATCTTTGTTCGGGCAACCTTATTATAGGTATTTAAGGGAAGATTTGAAATTACCGGAAGATAAGGCAAAAGCGGAGTTTTTAAGACAAGCAACAACCACTTTGCAAAGTTCGTTAAAATCACAATTAAGTGAAGCGCAAAGCGTGGCTGATAACTTCGCAACCCGTGTTTTTATGGTGTTTAGAAACCAACAATTACAATATGTGCGTAAAGCGTTTACGACATACGCGCAATATAAAAACGGGGAACTTTCCGCAAAGCAATTTGCTAAAGCAGAGTTTATTTATTTAGTGCTTAACCCGCTTGTTTATGTGGCTTTGGGTATTGGATTTATACCGAGAGATGATGATGATAAAAAACGCTTGGCGGCTGCACCTATAACGCAAACTTTGGGCGCTTATCCGTTTGGCGAAGCAACTGCCGAACTTTTTGTGGATAATGTTTATTCCATGTTTAAGGATAAAGAATTAACCGCACCGCAAAAAATGGGCTTACCGATGATAGACGATATTGTAAAAGACATAACCCGCGCCGTCAAAACAGTCAATGAAGATGATTTAACGGCAGAAGATTATGTGGACGCAACGCTCGGTATTGCCAAATACTCCGGCTTACCGTTAAATACATTAAAGAGCATGATTAAAGGCGGGGTGGATATTACAAAAGGTAAACCGGCAAAGGGCGCTTTGGAAGTTATCGGCTACACGGAAACCCGCGCCGGTAAAATAGTAGGCGAAGAAAAGAAGAAAAAGAAAAAAAGAAAACGCCGGAAGAAATAATTTGAAGTGAAAATTAACATAAGGAGTAAAAACATGATACTTGTAGACAAAGCAAACAATATAGAGAACAAAAGCGTTGTTCTTGCTGACATAGCACATTATGGCGGTAGAAGAACTGACGCCGTTAGTGTTCTTGCAACGGGGACTTTTACCGGTACGCCGAAATTACAAATGTCCCTTGACGGTACTAACTTTGTACCTTTACTTAACAGCGACGGGGACCAAGTGGAACTAACCGCCGATACGCCTGTACACTTGAGGTCTGCCAATGTTTGGGTCAAGGTAGATTTAACCGGTGTATCCTCAAGTGACTTAAAAATTGAAATTGCCTAGGGGGATAGTATGAGCGATATTTTATATAGCAGTTTAGTATTATCTTCCAAGGCGGACAGTGGTGGCGGTTCTTCCGATAACCAAGATTTACTTGGCGTAAGTTTTGACGGAACTAATGCTGCCGGCACAAGGACTTATGGCGCGGCTGATTTAAGTTTTACAAAATCCACTGACGCCGCTGCCGGTACAGACCCATTTAGAGATAATCCGATTTATCAAGGTTATTATGTATTGGTAAAATATAACAGCACTACACAAAAAGCGGAAATTGTTGCTTATGAAGGCACTAAAAAATATGACGATATGATTACCGCTAATGAAGAAGATTTTGATGTGGTGCGTATGTTTCCACTTTTTTACTTCAAACATATTATTGATAGTCAAGGTAAAATTCAAATAGTTTTAAGCAAGACGGCAAAAACAGGGTTTAAGCCCTCGCCTATGCACTACCGGAACGGCGTTTTGCATGAGTGGATAGGTATAACCCGTTATGCTTGGGGAAATGCCGGAAGTGGGACTATTGCCTCTCGTGCCGGTTTATATCCTTTAACAAATACTACCCGTGCAGATTTTGAAACAAAAGCCCGCGCACGCGGTATGCGTGTATTTGGTATGAAGGAACTTTCCGCCTTGCAAATGCTTGGCGCGGTTAAATATGCAAATTTGAATTGGCAAACCGCAATAGGTCCGGGCTTTACCGAAGCACCGGCAACGGATAGAACCGTGACCGTTGCACAAGAAAATGCCAATAGCGTGATTTTATCCGCTTCGTATGCGGCAGATTTCCCGGTTGGAGCGTCAATATATTTAGCGTCAAATGACTTTCGCACTATTACCGCTAATGAAACTTATAGCGAAGATGACACGATGATAGAAGTGTCTTTTGGCGGTTCGCCTTTTACTTCCACAACTTCCACAAAAGTACATGGCGGACTTGCAATTAACGGCTCTGCTGACGCGGTAAAAGGGCTTGACGGGCAAAATACATCAATGCATACATCCGGTGGGCGCCGTTCAATTATAACTTTGGGTATTGAAAATCTTTTTGGCAACTGTTGGAAATTTTTAACCGACACAATGCGCATGAACGGAACATCCGTTTCTTATTTTAACCCGGACCCGGACGGCGATAACACATACCCGGAAGATAGTAATTTAAGAGGGTGGCAAGCCGGACCTACCATATTGACGACGGAAGGATATATTAAACGCTTTACCCCTACTTATAGTTTGGGCGATTTGACGCATTTATCTATACCGGCGGAACTTGGCGGAAACCAAAGTAATCCGGTTGGCGATTATCAGTATAGCAACGCCGCAACTGAGCGCAAATGCTGTTTATTTGGCGGGGGCCTCGGCCTCGGGGCCGTTGCCGGCCCGTTCTTCTTGGTTTGGCGCAGCGGGCTCGGCGTTAGCTGGTGGTATATCGGGGCGCTCGGCGTGTTTATACCTGATTTGTAGGGTAGCGCTTTAGCGCGAAGGGGAGTGAAAACTCCCCTGCCCTAAAGGGCAAAGTAGTTTTGTAGTAAGTAGTAAAAGCAGTAGGGTAAGTGTTTGGAGCGGGAACCTCGACAACAGGGCCAATGCCGGCCCGTTCTACTTGAATTGGAACAACAGGCTCGGCAATAACAGGTGGAATAACGGGGCGCTCGGCGAACTATAATCAGTAGTAAAAAAAAGAAGTGCCAACACGGACCTTGCCTCTTGGCAAAAATAATGTCGCAACAGGTGTGTTTGGTAGGCCGTTGTAAGTTTGTAAGGTTCGAAGAACATGCAGATTATAACACTATGAAAAGAATAGGATATATATTAACCGAAGAAAAACTTTCTTTAGATGTTTGTAAGACGGCAATATTAAAAGCCGCAAGACATAAACATAAAAGAATTAGCGTTGCTAAAATACTTTCACGCTTAGATGAAAAAGCAGCGCTACTGAGGGAAATTATCCTTGAAGAAAAATACAAGCCGGCAGAATATAAGGTTTGTCATATAATAGACCACCCTTCACAAAAAGAGCGGTTATTACATAAACCGAAATTTTTCCCGGACCAATGTATACACCATGTTATAATTTTGTTGCTACATAAAGAACTTTTGAAGCGGTTTGACCCTTATGTTATTGCTTCTATACCAAAGCGGGGCGCTCATTACGGGCATAGAGCGCTCCGCAAATGGCTTGAGCGTGATAGAACCGGAACAAAATACTGCTTAAAATGTGATATTAAAAAATGTTATGACAATATACGCCCGCCGGTTGTTGTTGCTGCTGTGGCGCGATTTGTTAAAGATAAAAAGTTTTTACGGCTTATTGCAAAGGTTGCCTATTCCCTTCCTAGTTTGCCACTAGGAAACTATACAAGCGGTTGGTTTGAAAACTTGGTTTTATGTCCTTTAGATAGGGCTTTAAGAGCAAATAAATATGTTGTCCGGTATTTAAGATATGTGGATGATTTTATTGCTCTTGGACCTAATAAAAGGAAATTAAGGCAACTTATAGATTATATTTCCGGTATTTTGGCTAAACTAGGTTTGCGATTAAAAGAAAATTGGCAAGTGTTTAAGGTGGATGAGAGAGGTATTGATATTATTGGGTATAGGTTTTACAGGAATTTTATATTGCTTAGAAAAAGAAATTTGCTTTCCCTTATGCGTTGTATAAGGGCATACAAAAAACATCCTACGGCAAAACTTGCAAAAAGTTTGCTTTCCCGGATTGGTATGTGCAAATGGTTTAACAGCCATAATTTTTGGAAGAAGTATTGTTTGGACTTAAATTTTAGAAAAATGAAACGGAGGGCCTACACATGAGAATAGGTATTGACGGATACTACCCACAAGACGGGGTAGAAGTAAAAGAAACAAACGGAGTGCTGGCTATAACTTTATATGCAGACATCGAGCGTACGCCGGCACAAGAACCGGGGCAAGAAATAATTACCGCAAATGTAGTTAATTTAACTTTGCCCTTAGGCAGCGTGGAAAAAGCGGATATTGTGTCAAATTTCCAATATTACTTTGATAAAGCGTTAGCCCAAGAACTCGCAAAAGCAAAAGAGATTGCCATTATTCCGGTGCAAACCCTTTTGACTGATACGGACTATAAAGCGCACAAGGTTGTGGACGGCGTTCTTTCAGCGCAAGATTATGAGCCATGGAAGAACTTACGGCAGCATTGGCGTGATACTATTAACGCTATGCAAAACGCTGCTACTTATGAGGAATTGGCCGCTATTACTTACGCGAAAACGCCGGGTGAGTTAAATGAACAAAATTGACTTTAATATTATTTGGAAAGTCGTTGTTGTCGTTTTTGCTGCCGGGATGTTCTATATGCAAGTATTGGCTATACGCCAAGATTTAGAGCGTATGGACGCAAAATTTGACCGGCTTGAGCAAAAAGTGGAAAAGCATAATAACTTTGACCGTCGTATTATAAAACTTGAAACTATGCTTGAAATAAAAAAGGGGAATTTTGCTTATGATAAATTGGCAGAAAACTAAGTATTTAATAAAAAAACATGAGGGTAAAAGTTTAACTCTTTATAAGTGTCCTGCCGGTAAATTAACTATTGGCTACGGGCATAATATTGAGGATAGAGGTATTTCCGATGAGGTTGCTGAAAAACTGCTTGAACAAGACGCACAAATCGCTTATAAGCAAGTTAAAAACAATATCTCATGTTTTGATACTCTTGATGAAGCCCGACAGTATGTTTTAATTGATATGTGTTTCAATATGGGTTTAAGCCGTTTGATGACCTTTAAGAAAATGCTTCTTGCTTTGGAAAAAGGGTTATACCAAAATGCAGCCGATGAAATGTTAGATAGTAAATGGGCAAAACAAGTTAGTCGGCGTGCAGAGTTTTTGGCACAAATTATGCGAACAGGTATTTGGTAGTTATGAAACAAGGTATTTGTTTGCACTGCAAATGGCAATATACTTGTGAGTATTACAATGAAAATAAAAGCATTTGCAATAGATTTGAGAACAAATAGTTTTTGTTTAGGTTGTAATAAATTTGTTGCTTGCCCTAGCAAGACGGAATTAAAAGTTTTTTGCAACTCTTTCCAAAAAGGAAAAAGTTGGCACCCGGAAATCCGGCAAGTGTTAGGAAAAACCGAACACTTCAAATAATTAAGGAGTAAAAATTATGCTAACATTATTACTAACTATATGGGCTTGGTTAAAAGCGCACTTCCTTGAAATTGTGGCCTTATGGACCACAATTATTGGCGCTGCGGAAATCATTGTCAAATGGACCGATAGCAAGAAAGATGATGAATACCTTGGCAAAATCCGTGCCTTTGGTGTTAAAATCATCTCATGGCTTACAAAGTTTGGCTTTGAAGAACCTAAGGTAAAATAATGACTTGGATATATATAGTTGCCCCCCTGGTAGTGGTTTTATTTATATTTGCCGCATACCTCGGGGGCAAATCCGCCGGTCGGAAAGAAGCCGAATTAAAACAAAAAACGAAGGAGCAAAAGGCACATGAAGAAGCCACTAAAATTATTAACAATAACAATAATCTTTCTAATGCTGCTATTGATACTTGGTTGCAAGAGCGCGCAAATAAATAGCCCTGTTTGTCAAGTACAGTTTGATTTAAGTGATAAAGGACTATTTGACCTTAACTTGCAGAACAAACGCGCTATAAAGAGTTTTTGCGAAATCTGCGGTAAATAGGTGTGGCTCTTAGTGTGGCTCCTTTATGGTTTACTGTGCGTTTAGTGCGTGCGAAAAGAAACAATAATTTTTTTATTTTTTTACGACGATAAAAATGCTAAAAAACGCTTTTTATTCTTAAAAATGCTCCTAAACAAAAATCCAATAAAAACGCCCCCTAGGAGAATCGAACTCCTCTCACCAGATTGAAAATCTGGTGTCCTAGCCGATAGACGAAGGGGGCATTTTGCGCTCTGTGAGACTTGAACTCACGGCCTCCCGCTTAAAAGGCGGATGCTCTACCACTGAGCTAAGAGCGCTTATAAAACTTAAATTAAAGAGCAAAAAAATATTGGGTTTAAACCCAACACCTATATTTTAGCAAAAATTTTGCAAGGTGTCCAGCATTTTATTTCGGCCGTTATTCAGCCTGGCGGGAAAATCAGAAAAACCTAACACAAATATTATATCAAATTTTTAGATATTTATAAAATCTCCGTCGTAAGGGGCGAATGTTTTTGTAAAGTAAACACTTGCGGCAACTAGGGCTTCATCACGTTTTTCAAGGGTATCATAGTCATCAGCTTTAAAGTGAATTAAGGCCAAAAGTTTAGCCTTTGCCTCGGCTGCTGCTTGAGCTGCTTGTTCCGGTGTTAAGTGGTGGTTGCCTGCCGGTTTAGACGGTAAAAAGGAACATTCCGTAATAAGTAAATCAGCATTTATTGCAAGTTTTATAAGATTTTCACAAGGGCCGCTGTCAAGGGCAAAAGTTAAAATTTTATCTTCTGCAGTTATACGGAAACCAATGGTTTTAACCGGATGTACAAGCGGTAAATACTCAAGTTTGAAAGGCAAATTTTTTGCTTTAGAAAGCGGAATAATTTCCGTCGGCATTTTTAAGTCTTTGGGTGCCGGCATATAAGGGAGGTGCATAATATTTTTCAAGTCAAATAAAGATGAATCTTCAACCAAAATTTTCATACCTTGTTTAAAATTAAAAAGCGGCAAAACCTGCAAACCTTCAATATGGTCAAGATGCAAATGGGTGAGAAGCAGAAAAATAGGTTTATCTTCTTTGATTAAATCATGTACTTTATATAAACCGCCGCCTGCATCTAGGATAATATAGGCGTCTTTTGTTTCTGCCAAGACACAGGTTGAGTGGCCTGTATAAGTGTTGAACCAACCGTTTGTTCCCAAAAAAGTTATTTTCATATAAGAATATTCTACAACTTTATATTTTTGCCGTCAAAGTCTTTTTGGTAAATTTTAATTTTTATTTTCCTAGTGTACCGAGAGTCGCTTCGCTCCCGTTCTTCTGGGTACACGTCGTCAAATAAAAACTAAAATTTCCTCAAAAATACTTGCCGGGTGTGCGTACACTGTTTGGCTTTATTAAAATTTGCTTTCCTTATTGCCTTCACCCGTCGTGGACGGGCGGAAGGTGCCGAGCGTAAGCGAGGCGGATGGGGGATGAATAAAAAATCTGCTGCGCGGTGCGCGTTCGTATTTGTTCGCTATATTAAAAATATTTCCTTTCACTCCCTGCCCCTTTGCTAGCAAAGGGTAATTCTACCCGTAGGCGGAGGGGTCGGGGGTGGGGTTAAATTCCCAAAATTATTTTACAAAATTTTGCTGTATAACAAATAATTTTTATTTGTAATACCGTTTTACTCGTCTTAAACTTTTACTTGACATTTTTTTTTTTTTTTCTAAAATAATCATATAGGAATAAAAACGCTTTATAAAGCGATTAAGGAGATTTTATGAAAAATAAATTGGGTTTTACTTTAATTGAACTTTTGGTAGTAGTTTTAATAATTGGCATACTTGCGGCAGTTGCTTTACCGCAATATCAAAAAGTTGTGGCAAAAGCAAGAGTTGCGAGTATTTTACCAATGATGAAACATTGGTCTAATTCTTTACAAGAGTGGTTATTACTTCATAATACTTATTGTAAAGCCGAAAATTCACAAGGAACTTGTGTGGAGAGTATAACGTTGGCAGATTTGGGCGTTACATGGCCTAATGAATGGTACAGCCATTTTGCAAGTCAAAATTCTTGCAATAATACTTATTGGTGTGAAAATAAACAATGGAGTTGTTATCACTCTTCTGATACCGGATATGTGAGGTGTAGTGATAAGAAGAATAAGTATGATATTTTTGTGTATCCTCCCAAATATAGTATGAAGGCAAAATTGCGCGGGAAAATAACTTGTGAAGCATCCGATTCTTCTAATGCAGGTCCTCGTTTCTGTACTAAAATCGGAGGTAAAAAAATGGAAGGTGTTTGTAGTGAGTGGTGGTGTAATGTGTATGAACTTTAATTTAAAATTTGACTTAATTCATATCAAATAAAAATTTATTCTTCATCACTCCCCGCCCCTTTGCTAGCAAAGGGTAATTCTACCCGTAGGCGGAGGGGTCGGGGGTGGGGTTAAATTCCCAAAATTATTTTACAAAATTTTGCTGTATAACAAATAATTTTTATTTGTAATACCGTTTTACTCGTCTTAAACTTTTACTTGACATTTTTTTTTTTTTTTCTAAAATAATCATATAGGAATAAAAACGCTTTATAAAGCGATTAAGGAGATTTTATGAAAAATAAATTGGGTTTTACTTTAATTGAACTTTTGGTAGTAGTTTTAATAATTGGCATACTTGCGGCAGTTGCTTTACCGCAGTATAAACTTTCTGTAGCAAAATCAAAATTTGCAATACTTAAGCAATATAATGAAAAAATTGTGGATGATGCTATACAATATTTTTTAATTTATGATAACTGGCCAAATACCTTTAAGGTGTTAAATATTGATTTTGGGGAATATATTTCTGATACAAAAATTAAAATAGGACCCCATATGCAATGTGAAATTGATAATAATGGTAATTGGGGGTTTTTTTCTTGTCAGTATATAGTTAATAGTGGGACTATGTTTAGCTATAGAATTAGGATGATAATTAATCATCCAAATATTAATTTACATCTTAAAAGGTATAGAGATTGTCAAGTTTGGACGGTAGATTTGAACTCAGTGTATCATAAAATGTGTCTACAAGAAAGCGGTAAAAAAGAGCCAAGCCAATGTTCTACTACGGCTGCGAATGCTTCATATTGCATATACACTTATTAAAAATATTTTATGATAAAAAAGCGCGCGAAATTTTATATTTCGCGCGCAAGTACAATTTAGTGTAATAATCAATGTCTACTCGCCCAAAATTTCTTTCGGGGTGTTTATAATTGCTTTTCTTAAGAAAGGCTTTTTGATTAACTCTTTCTTTAAAGATTCATCACGCAATTTGTTGCGGTAACTTATGCTTTCAAAAGAGTAGTGGAAATTGGTGTGAATATCATAAGTACCGTTACAAATTGCGGCAACGTCTTCCGCAAATACTGCTTCTTCGTCAGTAGGAATTACAAAAACTTTTACTTTGGAATCTTCTGCGGAAATTAAGCTTTCGGCATTTCTTGTCATAGCGGCGAAATTGCGTTCTTTGTCAACTTTTATGCCGAGATATTCAAGCCCTTCCAAAGATTTTTGCCTGTATACCGGCCCGCGTTCGCCGACGCCTGCAGTAAACACTACTGCATCAAGTTTACCTTCCAAGGAAGCAGAATATGCACCGATATATTTTTTAATGCGGTAGGCTTCCATTTCAATGGCAAGTTGGCAGCGTGTATCGCCTTTTCCGGCATTGATTTCAACGTCGCGCCTGTCCTGATATTTACCGGTTATACCAAGTATACCGGATTTTTTATTTAAAATTTTGTACATTTCTGCCGGTGCAATATTTTCGCGTTCCATCATTTGGAAAGCAACTGAAGCATCAAAATCACCGCAGCGCGTACCCATAACTAAACCTTCAAGCGGTGTTAAACCCATTGAAGTATCAAAAGAAAGCCCGTTTTTAACTGCGTTCATACTTGAACCGTTGCCGATATGGCAAATAATCAAATTGCAGTCAAAAGGGTTTTTGCCAAGTAAAGCAGAAGCCCGTTTTGCATTATATAAATAAGATGTGCCGTGTGCACCATAGCGGCGCATTTTATATTTTTCATACCACTCATAAGGCAGTGCATACATATATGAACTTGCCGGCATGGCTTGGTGCCAAGCAGTATCGGCAATAACGACGTGCTTTATGTTTGGCATTACGGAAATTGCCGCTTCCATACCCATAACATTTGCAGGGTTATGTAAAGGTGCAAGTTGTGCTATTTCTTTTAAATAGGCAATAATTTCCGGTGTAATAATTTCAGATTTTGCAAGTTTACCGCCGTGGACGACGCGGTGCCCGACAGCGCTGATAACGGACATATCTTTAATGACGCCAATTTTCTGGTCCGTTAAAGAACTTAAAACTTTTTCTATGCCCACTTTGAAATCAGGGCAATTAAAGGTAACTTCATATTTTTCTTTACCGGGGGCTTCTTGTGTCATTTGCGCATCAGCATAACCGACGCGTTCAATAAGCCCGACGGCGATATTCATTTTTTGGTCCCAATCAAAAAGATTGTATTTAATAGAAGAACTTCCGCAATTTAATGAAAGAATAATCATTTTTTTCTCCGTTTGTTGTAGTATATATGTATATTTTACAATATTTGTTTTTGGTTGCTCAATTATTTGTATAATATAAGTATGAAACTAAGTAATCTCGCAAATATTATAGGCGATTCGCCTACATTAAAATTAAATGCAAAAGTTGCAGCACTAAAAAAAGAAGGGCAGCCCATTATCCATCTTGGCGGCGGCGAACCTGAGTTCCCTGCCCCTATTGCTGCTGTTGAGGCTTTGGTTAAAAAAGCACAAAGCCGCAAAATAAAATATTCGCCTGCATCCGGCACACCCGAACTTAAAAAGGCAGTTGCCAAATTTACTAAAGATGTCTATGGTATAGATGTTGAAAATAAAAATGTGGTAATTTCCGTCGGTGCAAAACAGGCAATTTACGATTTTTTACTTTGTACGGTAAATCCCGGTGATGAAGTAATTTACCCCGTTCCTTATTGGGTAAGTTACCCGGAAATGATTAAACTTGCCGGCGGCATTCCTGTGGAGGTGCGCCCTTCAAAAGGCCTTCAAATTACTTTGGAAGATTTACTTAAAAAGGTTACCCCAAAAACTAAAGCAATAATGATTAATACTCCGAATAATCCGAGCGGTCTAATGTATCCGGAAAGATTTATTGAGGGTGTTGTCAACCTTTGCGAAGAGAAAAATATTTGGCTCCTTACAGACGATATTTATAACCGGTTGGTTTTTGATAAAAATACATTTATCAGCCCCTTTAAATATGCCAAAAACCCAAAAAATATTTTGGCAGTTAACGGTATATCAAAAGTATACGGCCTCACTGGTTTACGTATTGGTTGGGGTGTTTCTTATAATACCGAACTGATTGCCGCTATGGGACGTATGCAGGCACAGACAACATCCTGTAACAGTTCTTTGTGCGAGGCAGGTGCTTTGGGTGCCTTGGAAGGCGACCAAAGTGTTATTGAGGAACTTCGTAAAAATTTGGAACATAACAGAAATGTCTTACTTGGAGAATTGGCTAAAATTAAAGATATTGAAGTCTTTTCCCCGCAAGGAACTTTCTACTCTTTTGTAAACATTTCTAAATACAACAAAAGTTCTATGGCATTTGCCGAATTTTTGCTTGATAAGGTTATGCTCTCTGTAGTACCGGGTGCAAATTTCGGGGTGGACGGTTATGTCCGCATTAGTTATTGCGCCAGTGAAGAAAATATACGCGAAGGTTTAAGGCGTATGATATGGGCTTTGGATAAAAATGCTGACGATACTATAGAAATCGGCGGCAAAATAATTAAAAAGGATTGGTAGTGTATGAAAAAGATAAATGCTAGTGCTTATGCAAGCAAATATGGTTTAGATAAAATCGGTATCAAAACAAATAAAACGGTATATTGGAATTTGACTACCGAAGAGTTATATGAAATGGCCCTTGCCAAAGGCGAAGGTAATATAACTTACGGCGGTGCTTTTTGTACGGAAACAGGCAAATTAACAGGGCGCGCCCCAAATGACAGATTTTTTGTTAAAACACCCGAAGTAGAAGGTAAACTTTGGTGGAATAAAGGCAATAAAGGTATTGAGGAAAAATATTTTGATATTCTTTTTGAAAAGGCCAAAAAGTATATGGAAAATATTGACCTTTTTGTACGTGATGCCTATGTAGGTTCTGCGGAAGCATCCAGAATGCCTATTCGCGTAATTTCCGAATATGCCTGGCACAATATTTTTGCCCGCAATATGTTTATTCAACCTACACCGGAAGAAAGACAAAATATTGTTCCTGAATTTACTGTTGTTTTTCTGCCCAATTTAAAAGCAGACCCTAAAACCGACGGTACAGAAAGCGAAACGGCAATTTTAATCAACTTTAACAAAAAGATTGTTTTAATTGCCGGCTCTGCTTATGCCGGGGAAAGTAAAAAGGCAATGTTTACCGTTATGAATTATATGCTCCCGCAAAGGGGTATTATGACGATGCATTGTTCTGCTAACGTAGGCAAAAATAATGACAGTGCTTTGTTCTTCGGCCTTTCCGGTACAGGGAAAACAACATTATCAGCCGATGTAAACCGCGGTCTTATCGGTGATGATGAACACGGATGGGATGATGACGGTATCTTTAATTTTGAAGGCGGATGCTATGCAAAAGTAATAAAACTTTCCGCTGAAGCTGAACCGCAAATTTATGCAACAACGCACCGCTTTGGTACTATTTTGGAAAATGTTGTTTTTGACGAAAATACCCGCATCTTAGACCTTGATAGTGCTGCTTTAACGGAAAATACCCGCGCCTCTTATCCGCTTACTTTTATTGATAATGCAGTTCCTTCAGAACGCGGACCGCATCCGAAGAATATAATCTTCCTCACCTATGATGCTTTTGGTGTTTTACCGCCGATTTCAAAACTTTCAAAAGAACAAGCAATGTACCACTTTATCAGCGGTTATACCGCCAAAGTGGCAGGAACTGAGAAAGGAGTAAAAGAACCGCAAACAACTTTTAGTACTTGTTTCGGCGGGCCTTTTATGGCGCTTCATCCTTCCAAATATGCTGAACTTTTAAAAGAAAAGATTGAAAAACATAACGCAAACTGCTGGCTCGTTAACACGGGCTTGGTAGGGGGCCCTTATGGTATTGGGAAGCGTATTAGTATTAAGTATACCCGTACGCTTTTAAATGCTGCCTTAGACGGTAAACTTGAAAAAGTTAATTTTATAAAAGATACAGTGTTTGGTTTTGAAATTCCTTGTGAGTGCGAAGGCGTACCCTCTGAAATTTTACAACCGGCAAATATCTGGCCCAATAAGGACGAGTATTACAAAAAATACCAGGAACTTGCGGCGGCTTTTGTAAAGAACTTTGAAAAGTTTAAAGACGGTTGTTCGCAAGAGATTTTAAGTGCTGCACCGAAAGTTGCAGAACTTATTAAATAATTTAGTACAATATATAGGTAAATTAAAAAACAGGAGAATTATTATGGCAAAAGCAAATGCAAAATTTATGACCCCGCTCACACCGAGCGCTGAACTCGCAAAGGTAGTTGGTGCAAAACCGTTACCGAGAACCGAAGTAGTCAAAAAACTTTGGGCTTACATCAAAGCAAATAATTTGCAAGATGCAAAAAACAAACGTATGATTAATGCCGATGAAACATTGAAATGCATCTTCGGCAAAAATCAGGTTAATATGTTTGAAATGACAAAAATTGTCAGCACACATCTTAAATAAATTGTTTAGTTCAAGAGCCCCTACGAGTTAAAAACTTGTAGGGGCTTTTTTAATATGAAATTTGGTTCTTGAGTTTTGTGCTAGCGGCGTCTTTTCGGTAAATTTTATTTTTTCTGCTCCTAAAGTACCGAGAGTCGCTCCGCTCCCTTTCTTCTCAGTACTAGTCGTCGCAGAGAAAAATTTCTTTTTATAAAAGTTACTTCCTATAATTCCTCTCCCCTTTGTTTACAAAGGTGGAGAGGTTAGGAGTGGGGTTATAAAATTTGCTTCCTTATCGCCTTCACCCGTATCTGAAGCGGGTGAAGGCGAAATGGGAATCAGTCGGTAAATTGGTTGGCATAGGTCTTTAGACCTATTTGTAAATAGGACAAAATGCTCTTGTGGTCAATTTTCTTTTTTGCTAAAATGATAGTGTAAAGAAATTAAAAACGCAAGGAAAAACGAAAATGAAAAAAATGATATTACTATTAACTATTCTGGTAGGTTGTTCTGTGCTAGGTATGGCTGAAAGTTGTGAAGAAAAGTATTTTTGGTCGGATATGCCTGAGAAAGAAATGTTTTTAGGTATGTTAGTTGTAGAAAATGATTTAGAATGCCTGGAATATTTTATTGATATAAAGGGCTTAGATCTTAATAAGGCTGAGGTAGAAAGAGGTACAACTTTGATTAAGGAAGTATTTGGGTATAATAATCCTCAAATATTACCTGAAACTCTCTCTTTCATTATTAAACATGGTGTAAAACCTACAAATAAAGATATGTCAGATATATTTTGGAGATTAAACTCAAATTTACGTGTTGAGAATTCCCATGTAATTCCTGCTGAACCGATGTTATATGAAAAATTTAAGCTTTTAACCAAAGAAGGTGGATCAGATGTTTGGAAAGCAATAGATGATGATACTGTCAGTTGGGTTATAAGCCAGTCCATAAATTATAAGGTTATAGGTACGTATTATATCAAACTTTTATTAGATTGCGGTTTGCCTTTAAGTGAATACAATAGATACATTAACGCTGTTAAAAAACGTATAGAAGGAGAAAAAGATTTAGCTAAAATAGAAACAGGCAAACAAATAATACAATTACTTGAACAATCAAGAGAAAGTAGGATTCAAGAAATGACTGAAAAAATCAAAAAAACAGTAAATGAAATTGAGATAAGACGAATGGAAAAATATAATTATTCTTTTTAATATGTTTAATTCATTGAAAAGGGCTGCTTAGTCAGCCCTTTTTTCATCAAAAAATTTTTGCCTATTTCTTAAAAATAATGTAAAATGACCGGAAGGATTGTTTTAATTTTAGGGGGAAATATGAGTAAAAAAACAGTAGAAAATACAATAATAAAAAGTGTATCTTACGATTATAAAGCAGCGGACTTGTTAAATCAATTGGAAAAGGGTGCGTTTTTAACCACGCAATATGGCGGTCAAAATAACGTTATGACTATAGGTTGGGCGCAAATAGGGGTTATTTGGAGAAAACCGATAATGACAGTTTTGGTCCGCAAAAGCCGCTATACAAAGACTTTGCTTGACGGTTCAAAAGAATTTACCGTTTCCGTTCCGCTAAACTGCGATAAACAAAAAGAACTTGCCTATTGCGGTACTATTTCCGGCAGGGATGAGGATAAATTTGCTACACAAAAAATAAAGTTGCTTGAAAGTGAAAAAATAAACACGCCATGCCTTGATATGCCCGGTTTACATTATGAATGTATGGTCTTATATCAAACCGATATAAATTTATCGGAACTTGACGAGATTGTTAATTATACCTGGTATCAGGACGGCGATACACACACAATGTATTTTGCCGAAATTGTAAACACCCGTTATGTAGAATAAAAAACAGTTGCATTTTTGCGCTTAATTTAATATACTCTATAGGACAAATTCCCAAACTTAGAGGTTCTATATGGCAACAGATTTAAAATTTTCTACCGCCGGTTTTCGTGGTACTTTGGGGCAAACGGTAACTGCCCAAAATATATATCGTTTGGCTTGTGGTATTTCCGAGCATATCTTTACAAATTCTTATTACGGTTTTGAGGGTGAGGGTTATCGTAAACATATAGCACAAAGGGGATTTAAATTTAAACGCCCTCTGGTTTTGGTTGGGGGGGATACCCGTTTTATGTCCCAAAATTTTGTTGATATAGTATGCGATGTTTTATCTTCCAAAGGCATAACGGTACGCCGCGCAAAATACCCCTTGCCTACCCCTGTTGCGGAATGGGCTGTTTTGAATGAAGGTGCAGTCGGTGCAGTAGTCATCACAGCCAGTGAGGCAGACTATACCCAAAACGGTCTTAAATGGGTTTCCTATTACGGCGGTATAGCCAATAATGAAGTAGTTGCCGATATTGAAACCAAAACACCGCCTCTCAATATGGTAACCCGTTCTATTACGGAGTTTGGTTATAAAAATGCCGCAGTTACCGAACAGAATTTTAGGGATGAATATATTGAACATCTAATGTCTTTCATCAATGTCAAGGCAATTAAGAAAGCAAAATTAAAAGTAGGTATTGACCCTCTCTTTGGTGCGGCTGATAATTATTTCCGCCATTTCTTAACAAAATGCGGAGGTGTAGAAATATACGGTATCAATGAAGGGTGTGATGTGTTATTTGGCGGACGTGTACCTAATGCAGGGCCTGTATCGTTAAATGATTTGAGTAAACTTGTCGTAAGTAAAAGATTGCATCTGGGTATAGCATGTAACAGCGATTGTGATAAATTCGGTATTATAGGGCCTGACGGGGTATGGATTTCCCCAAACCAAATAGTTCCGGTTTTGCTTGAGCATGTTATTTTGCATAGGAAACAAAGCGGGCGCGTATGCCGTAGTTTAATTACAACTAATTTAATTGATGAAGTCGCTAAAAAACATGGTATGACCGTCAGGGAAACACCGGTTGGTTTTAAATATATTAATGAACTTATGACAAGCGGTCAGTATATCTTTGGTGCAGAAGAATCCGGCGGGCTTGCCTTGGCCGGAAATACCCCGGATAAAGATGGTATTTTGGCTTGTATGCTGGTGCTTGAAATGATGGCGATGAGCGGCAAAAGCCTAAAACAAATTTTCAAAGATTTCTATAAAAATTATAAACCCTCTTACGATAAGAAAGTAAGTATCCCCAAAAAAGAAATTGAAATAATGCAAATTATGGAAAAATTAAATTTAAGGCCGCCGCTGTCTATTAACAAGATGTCCGTTTGGCGTATAGACCAAAGTGACGGTTTTAAATTTATTTTAAAAAATGGTGCTTGGCTTGCTTTGCGTCCGTCGGGAACGGAGAATCTTATAAGAATTTATGCTGAGGCAAAAGATCCTAAACTGCCTGATATTTTGATTGCCGAAGCAAAAAAAATAGTCAGCAACTTATCTTAAATAATACAGGGGGTATTATGAAAATAAAAAGTATCAGTGCGCGCGAAATTTTAGATTCGCGCGGGTTTCCCACACTTAAAACAAGTGTAGTTTTATCTGACGGTTCCATAGGTGTTGCAAGTGTTCCAAGCGGTGCTTCCACAGGCACCCACGAAGCACTTGAATTAAGGGATAAAGATAAAAACCGTTTTCTCGGCAAGGGGGTTCTAAAAGCTAAGAAAAATGTGGAAAAATTAAAAAAATATTTAGTTAACCGTAATTTCAAAAATGTTTTGGAAATTGATAAAGAACTTCTGAAATTAGACGGCACCCCTAATAAAACTGCTTACGGCGCAAATGCAATATTAGGTATTTCTATGGCGGTTTTACGCGCAGGGGCAAGCAGCAAAAAACTTCCGCTCTACAAATATTTAAGGGAAGTGTACGGTTTTAAAAGTACGAAATATTTTTTACCTGTTCCGATGTTAAATATAATTAACGGCGGTAAACATGCAGACAGTGGTCTTAATATTCAAGAATTTATGATAGTACCCGGTTTCGCAAAAACTTTTAAAGATGGCTTGCGTGCTGCAAGTGAGACTTACCATACCCTAAAGAGTTTACTTTCCGCTAAAAATTTTACCACTTCCGTAGGGGACGAAGGGGGATTCGCACCAAAAATAAAAAATCACGAGGAAGCCCTAAAACTTTTGGTAAATGCTTCTAAAAAAGCGGGTTATCCAAAGATGCAAATTGCTTTGGATGCTGCAGCAAGTGAATTTTATAAAAACGGCCTTTATCATTTTGAAGGTAAGAAAATTGATTACAAAAATATGGTTAACATATATAAAAAATGGGCTGCAAAATATCCCTTAATTTCTTTAGAGGACCCTTTGCAGGAAGATGCATGGCCCGCTTGGGAGTATCTTACAAAAGAACTTGGTAAGAAAATCAATATAGTAGGGGATGATTTGTTCGTAACCAATCCCGTTCGCTTGAAACAAGGTATAACAGGCAAGGCCGCAAATTCAATTTTGATAAAATTAAATCAAATAGGTACGGTTTCAGAAACTGTTGAAGTTATAAAAATTGCAAAGCAGGCAGATTATTTACCTATAATTTCCCATCGTTCCGGTGAAACTGAGGATACTTTTATAGCGGACCTTGCCGTTGCCTTTAATGCCGGTGCAATAAAAACCGGTGCGCCTGCACGAGCAGAGCGCACGGCAAAATATAACCGCCTTCTTGAAATTGAGGAGGAACTTGGCAAGAAAGCGAAATATGCTTCTTTTGCCTTTAAAAAATAATGGCTAAAATATTTAAAAAGAAAAGAAATATTATTTTATTGGTTTTCGCTGTTCTTGCGGCAGTTTTGGTTTTTAACAATAGTTTTTTCGGCCTTGTTCATAATGCGTTAAAAATAAGGAAGTTAAACAAGAGAATTGCCGCTTTGGATACAGAACACGAACAACTTGAAAGGGAATATAATAAAATCCTCGCAGGCGAGCAATTGTATCTTGAAGAAGAAGCACGTGTTAGTTACAATATGGCCCGCGAAGGGGAAATAGAATTTAGGATAAAAAAATGAAAGTAGATACACTTCTTTTAGGACCAATGCTTAATTGCACTTATATTATTGAAAATAGGGGTCTGGCAGTTTTGATTGACCCTTCTTGGGATATGCCCGCAATTTATAAATTTTTAGAAGATAAAAATTTAAAACCTGCGGCTGTATTTTTTACCCATGCTCATCAGGACCATTTAACAGATGCGGAAGCACTTCTTATAAAATATAATCTAAAGGGCTACCTTGAGGAAAGAGATGAACCTCTTTGTTCTTTACCCAAGGTTTTGGTGGAATTGTATAAAGCACCGAAAATTTTTGAAATCGCCGGGCTTAAAATTGAAATTATTTCAACGCCAGGGCATACAAAAGGGTCCGTCTGCATAAGAATAGGAAATGTGTTGTTTACCGGGGACACGCTGTTTGTTAATTCCGTCGGCAGGACTGATTTGCCCGGTGCAAACCCCGGAAGTCTGATTAAAAGTTTGAAAATTTTGACTTCTCTTCCCAGGGAAACAATAGTTTATACCGGCCATTCTTACGGAGGCAAAGACGGTTTTAAAACCACTATTGACGGACAGCTGTCCTCAAATCCTTATTTAAAACTTGCAAAAAATAATCCCAAACTTTTGGAGGATATGCTTTAATGCACCCCTTTATAAATATTTTCAGTTTACAAATACCATCCTATGGCATTATGACGGCTTTGGCTTACGGCGCAGGGCTTTATTATTGCTATAAGCAACAGGCACGCCTCGGGCTTGAAAAGGACAAAATTTTTGACCTTATTTTTTGGATTATTGTTGGTGCTATAATCGGGGGGAAAATATTTTTTATTTGGTTTAATTATGATAGTTTTGCTTCGTCCGGTTTAGTTGAAAAAGTCCGCTACGGCTTTGTGTTTTACGGCGGTTTTTTGGGGGGAATAAGTGCCGGTTTGATTTGGGCTAAAAAATATAAATTGCCGGTATTACCGGCGCTTGATTTCTTTGCTGTTCCGCTTGCACTCGGCCATGCTATAGGGCGTATAGGTTGTTTTTTGGCAGGATGTTGTTATGGGAAAATTTCCCATACTTTTTTGGCTGTAAAGTATACAAATCCCGATAGTTTGGTACCGCCCCATTTGCACGGTGTAAGTTTATATCCAGTACAAATTATGGAAAGTATTTCGGTGCTGGTTTTATTCTTTATACTTTTCCATTATTACAAAAAACCGCATAAGAACGGTGTTATATTTGCAGGATATTTGCTTGGTTATGGGCTTATTCGCTTTACTCTTGAATTTTTTAGATTTGATGATAGAGGTGCCGGGCTTTTTGGGTTTTCGCCTTCGCAAATAATTGCTATAATTTTAATAGTTATTTCAATATTTTTATTCAAGAGAAAAACAAAATAATATGGAAATTAAAGAAGATGTTTTAAAGTATACTTTACCCACGCCGGAACGTTTGGATGTTTTTATCGTTGAAAATTTTCCGGAACATTCCAGAAATTTAATACAAAGCCTTATTAAAAAAGGGCAAGTTTCGGTTAATGGTAAAGTTGTGAAACCCTCTTATCCTTTAGAAGAAAATGATGAAATAAAAATCATTTGGCCTGAAATAAAAAACACAATAAATATTAAGGACTTAATTATTTTTGAAGGAAAGAATTTTTTTGTAATCAATAAACCGGCAGGGCTTTTGGTACATCCCCAAAGTCCTGCTTGGGAAGAAAACAAAACCGCACTTTTTGCATGTGAGGAAACATTAGTATCAGCCATTTACGCAAACCCTCCTGCTAATTTTGATAAGGATATGCCGCGCCTTGGTTTAGTGCACCGCCTTGATAAAGAAACAAGCGGAATCATGTTAATTGCTAAAAATGAGCGCTTTCAAAGTGCCATGACGGAAATGTTTGCAAATCGTGAGGTTCATAAAACCTATAATGCAATTTGTTGCGGTGAAATGCCCCAAAAAGAGGGTTTAATAGATGTTCCTATAGGACGTGAAGCGGGGGGGCGAATAAAGGCCTCTCCTGTTGGACGTGAAGCATTAACTGAATTTAAAGTTAAAAAGCAAAAAGGCAGATTTTATTGGATGGAATTACATCCTTTAACCGGCCGTACAAATCAACTGCGCGTGCATTTAAATTGGCTTGGCTGCCCTGTTTTGGGTGATTGGCTCTATAAAGGTGCAACTGCACCCCGCCTTATGTTACATGCCCGTAAACTTGAATTTAAGAATCCTTTGACACACCATCAAGAATGTTTTGAGGTGGAACCGCCCTTGGACTTTATATCTGCTTGGAAAGATTTAAAATAGGAAATTTACATTTTGGGTTTAATGAAATTTTTTCTTGTTAATGCCGTTTAATAAATAGTTTAACATTAATCTAATTTTCCGGTTAATATTTTTTTGAGAGTTAAAGCAGTTTCATTTTTTGGAGAAAGTTTTAATACCGTTTGGCAATCAATTATGGCTTTTTCGGCCTAATGGTGAAAAATGTTGCTAATACCGTATCAAAAATGATGGAATGTTAT
>CAMZGO010000008.1 GCA_947306425.1 uncultured Elusimicrobia bacterium
ATTAAGGAGATTGTATGAAAAATAAATTAGGTTTCACATTAATTGAACTTTTGGTAGTTGTTTTAATAATCGGCATTTTAGCAGGTATTGCCTTACCGCAGTATAAAAAAGCAATTTTCAAATCAAAGGTAGCAGAAATGATAATGATGGGTAAAAATATTAGAGAGGCTCAAAAACGTTATTTCTTAATTCATAATCAATATACTAATAATATAAATAACTTAGATATTGAGCTTCCTTCTTGTGAATGGAATTATACCGGTGCTTCTAGTATAGGTACATGTCAAAATGGCTCATTATACGTATACGACACAGGTATGACTTCCTTCTATGATGAACCTTCCAATAATTTTTGGATTCATTTTTTCAGTTCAGGTAAAGATGAATGTTCAGATAAAGAATCTGAGAATCGTTGTAAAGATTTAGGATATTATATAGGATGCGGCTATCATGGTAGTATTTACCGCTGTTACAATAGGTAGTTTTTTCTTAAATATCTGCAAAAATAACAATAGTATGTTCCTTTTTTGGTAAAATATATTAGGGGAGATATTATGCCAAAAAAAGAAATAAAAAACAAAACTATAACAGAAGAAAAAGTAAATTCCGTTAAAGCACTTGAGGCTTTAATTCAAAAAGTAAAAAAAGCACAGGAAATTTTTGCGACTTACACTCAAGAACAAGTGGACGCAATTTTTAAAGCAGCCGCTGCCGCCGCAAATAAAGCGCGTATACCGCTTGCCAAAATGGCTGTGGAAGATACCGGTATGGGTGTAGTTGAAGATAAAGTTATTAAAAATCATTTCGCAAGCGAATATATCTTTAATAAGCACAAAAATATTAAAACCTGCGGTATCATTAAAGAAGACAAAATCAACGGCACAAAAACAGTTGCCGAACCTTTGGGCGTTATCGCAGGAATTATTCCGACAACCAACCCCACATCTACAGTAATTTTCAAATCTTTAATTTGTTTAAAAACCAGAAACGGCATAATATTTTCCCCCCATCCGCGCGCTAAAAAAAGCACTATTGAAGCTGCAAAAATTGTCTTGGACGCAGCCGTAAAAGCCGGCGCGCCGGAAAATATTATAGGTTGGATTGACGAACCTAGCCTTGAACTTACAACTTATTTAATACACAATGAAAATATCGCCACTATTTTAGCAACAGGCGGAACAGG
The DNA here is from genome assembly GCA_947306425.1 of uncultured Elusimicrobia bacterium. Classification (GTDB taxonomy): domain Bacteria; phylum Elusimicrobiota; class Elusimicrobia; order Elusimicrobiales; family Elusimicrobiaceae; genus Proelusimicrobium. The sequence continues at coordinate 1,184 of CAMZGO010000008.1, forward strand.
GATGGTTAAGGCATCATATTCTTCGGGCAGGCCGGCACTCGGCGTCGGCCCCGGAAATGTTCCGGCAGTAATTGACGAAACTGCTGATATTAAAACTGCGGTAAGCTCAATTTTACTTTCAAAAACTTTTGATAACGGTATGATTTGCGCCTCAGAGCAATCAATAATTGTTGTTGATAAAATTTACAATGAAGTTAAAAAAGAACTCGTTAAACGCGGTGCCTATATTTTAAGTAGTGCGGAAGAAAAGAAAGTTTCCTCAATCCTATTAATTGACCCGCGCACCAAAGGCCTTGCTTGCACTAAAGATGCTTATAAAGCCGCCTTAAAATGCGGCTGCACAAGCGTGAACCCAAAAATCGTCGGTCAAACAGCAAGAACAGTGGCTGAACTTGCAGGTATCAAAGTGCCGGAAGATACAAAAGTATTGGTAGGGGAGGAAACCTCTTACGACGTTATGAATCCCTTTGCACATGAAAAACTTTCCCCCGTTATTGCTTTGTATAAAGCTAAAGATTTTGAAAAAGCAGTACATATTGCACATCAGCTGGTTTTGCTTGGAGGTGCAGGGCATAGCGCCGCTTTTTATACAAATCCTTTAAATCAGGACAGAATAAATTACTTTTCAGCCCAAATACCTACTTGCCGTTTGATTATAAATTCCCCCTCCTCGCATGGCGGCATAGGGGATTTGTATAATTTTAAACTTGAACCGTCTTTAACTCTAGGTTGCGGCTCTTGGGGCGGTAACTCCGTAAGCGGAAATATAGGTGTGGAACACCTTCTTAATTATAAAACAGTTGCAGAAAGGAGAGAAAATATGCTTTGGTTTAAAGTTCCCAGAAAAATTTATTTCAAAAGGGGCGCGGTAGATTTGGCTTTACGCGTATTAAAGGGCAAGAAACGCGCATTTATCGTTACGGACAGGTTTTTATTTAATTCCGGCGCGGTTTCAGCCGTAACAAATGTTTTAGAAGAACTTGATATTGATTATCAAATTTTCTTTGATGTTAAACCGGACCCAACCCTTTCAACAGTAAAACAAGCGATGGATATTATCAATCCTTATGAACCGGATTTAATTATTGCACTTGGCGGCGGTTCACCTATGGACGTTGCAAAAGTCATCTGGCTTAAATATGAACAGCCGGAAACTAATTTTGAAGATATTTCCATGCGCTTTATGGACATACGCAAACGTATTTGCCAAATTCCGGACTTGGGTGTAAAAGCAAATTTAGTTGCAATTCCTACGACTTCGGGTACAGGTTCTGAAGTAACGCCTTTTTCAATTATTACAGATGATGAAACCCATATCAAATATGCTTTAGCTGATTATGCTTTAACACCTGATATGGCTATAGTTGACCCAAATTTCGTTGATAATATGCCAAAGGGTTTGACTGCCGCATCAGGTATTGACGTTTTGGTACATTGTTTGGAAGCCTATGTTTCTTCCATGGCAACAAATTTTACAAACTCTAATTCTTTAGAAGCAACAAAACTTGTTTTTAAATATTTAGTCCGCTCTTATAAAGACGGTGCAAAGGACCCTATTGCACGCGAAAAGATGCATTATGCCGCAACTATTGCCGGTATGGCTTTTGCAAATGCTTTCCTTGGTTTATGCCACTCCATGGCACATAAATTAGGTGCGGCTTTCAATATACCGCACGGCGTAGCAAATTCACTTTTAATTTGCCAGATAATTAAATTTAATGCTACGGATTCCCCTAAAAAGCAAGCGGCTTTCCCGCAATACAAATACCCTTGTGCAAAAGAACGTTACGGTCAAATTGCCGATGAACTTAAACTCGGCGGTAAAAATGATGATGAGAAAGTTAAACTGCTTCTCAAAGCCATCATTAAACTTAAAAAAGATATTAATTTGCCGGCTTCAATCAAGGAATACGGTATTAGCCGCAAAGACTTTGAGTCCAAATTAGACGAACTTGTTGAACTTGCTTTTGATGACCAATGCACCAGCGCAAACCCTGTATATCCGTTACTAAAAGATATCAGGCAAATTTACCTTGATGCTTATGAAGGTAAGATTTAAGTACTTAAAATGCGAAGTCAAAAAGGGCTGCTTTGAAAGCAGCCCTTTTTTAAACGGAAATATTTAACTTTAACCTATGCAATATTTGCCTTTTCTTTTAAGAAAGTAAATACTTTTCTTTCTTTAATTGTTGCTAAAATATCTTCTTTGCGTGTTTCAAAAAATTGCTTAATTTGCTCCGCTTCCTTAGGAGAATTTTTCAACGCATTATCCATTTCTTCTTTAAGGTCTGTGTCGGTTGCAGCGATATTTTCTTTATTTGCGATAGCATGGATGATGTAGCCGATTCTTAAATCCTTTTCAACCGAAGGACGCATTTTTTGAACAAAAGTTTTGCGGTTTTCTTCAGGGATATTGGCAGTCTTACCGCCAAACATCCTGTGAATAAAATTTTCAACCGACAAATTGGTATGGTAATCAACCAAAGCTTTGGGTAAATCAAAATTATTGGCCTTGACTAAAGCATCTTCAATTTGGCTTGTAACTTCCCTGTCTGCACGGTGTTTTGCTTCGTGCTCCAAAGTGTTTTTGACGTGTTCTTCAAGTTTTTCCACACTTTCAAAACCCATATCTTTTGCGAATTTATCATCTAATGTAGGAAGAACTTTATTTTTAATTTCTTCAACGGTTACAGTTATTTCCACAGGGGTATTTTCTTCTTTAATTTCAAAAGTTTTTGTTTCACCCTTTTTCATACCTTTCAAATTATCAGAAAGCCCGGAAATAGTTTGAGGTGCGGACATGTCAATCATTTCGCTTTTAGCAGTATATTTTTTATCTTCAACACCGTTTTTCTTGCCGGTATAACTGACGATTACATAATTAGTATCGCTAACAGCTTCGCCTTCTTTTACAGCTTCTAAAGTAGCATTGTTTTCAAGTACGGAATTGATATGATTTTTAATATCTTCTTTTGTTACTTTATTGTCTTTTTTGGTAACTTTGATACCGATATAATCTTTAGGTTCAAATTCAGGTGCAATATCTACTGAAATTTGAAAAGTAAAAGGAGCATTTTCTTTCAGAGAATTAAAATCAACTTTACTCACAGTCGGTGCCATAACGGCATTTAATTTTGTTTCTTGTAAAGCATTTAAAGAAGCACGGCGGATAACTGTATCTAGTGCACGTTCTAAAATGTGGCCTGAAAAATTTTTCCTGACTAAATCCAAAGGAACTTTACCTGCCCTAAAACCTTGCATTTGGGCGCGGCTTTGAACTTGCAAAGTGGCATTATGAAAGCATTCATTAATAAGAGTTGCATTAGCGGTAACCTCTAAAACTACAGTGCAACCCTCTTTTGAAATTTGTTTTGTGGTAACATTTTGTTTTCCGTCTACAGACATTTTAACGCTCCTAACATTTATCTGGACGGAGAGGGACTTGAACCCTCACGGATTGCTCCATACGCTCCTAAGGCGTACGCGTCTGCCGATTCCGCCACCCGTCCCTCAATATGAGATATTTAAAAGAAAATGGGCCATGAGAGACTCGAACTCTCGACCTTACGCTTAAGAGGCGTCTGCTCTACCAACTGAGCTAATGGCCCAACGTGTATATTATATCATATTTTATGTTATCGTGTAAATTAATGCTATCTTTTTATGGTAACGAATTATGCTATTTTTTGTGCATGTTCTTGCAAATTTAAATGCTTTTTAATTTTTCTGTTCCTAAAGTACCGAGAGTCGCTTCGCTCCCGTTCTTCGCGGTACTCTGCGTCACAGAGAAAAGTTAAAAATCATCTTAAATTTGCTGCGTCGCACACAGTATCCACATTCGCTTCGGTTTTGGTACTCATCGTCAGACAGAAAATTAAAATTTTCTCAAAAATAATTGCCGAATTGTTGCACATACTACAACACAAAACTCCCCTGCTTTCACAGGGGAGTTTTTTGTTTTAAGTAAAAACTTTACTTATTTTGCTTCGGCAATTGCAACCGCTACTGCTACTGATGCACCTACCATCGGGTTATTACCCATACCGATAAGCCCCATCATTTCAACGTGTGCGGGAACTGAAGAGGAACCTGCAAATTGCGCGTCGCTATGCATGCGGCCCATTGTGTCGGTCATACCGTATGATGCGGGGCCTGCTGCCATATTGTCCGGATGCAAAGTTCTGCCTGTACCGCCGCCTGATGCGACGGAGAAATATTTCTTGCCGTTTTCCACAGCCCATTTTTTATAAGTGCCGGCAACCGGGTGCTGGAAGCGTGTCGGGTTTGTAGAGTTACCGGTAATGGAAACATCTACACCTTCGTGGCGCATAATGGCAACACCTTCGTTTACATCATCAGCACCGTAGCATTTAACTTTTGCGCGGTCGCCGTCTGAAAATGCTTTTTCGGAAACAATTTCAAGTTTGCCGGTATAGTAATCATATTTAGTTTCTACAGAAGTAAAACCGTTGATTCTTGAAATAATATAAGCCGCATCTTTACCAAGTCCGTTAAGAATTACGCGGAGCGGTGTTTTGCGGACTTTATTTGCGGTTTTGGCAATACCGATTGCACCTTCTGCGGCGGCAAAACTTTCATGGCCTGCTAAAAAGCAGAAACATTTTGTTTCTTCCCTAAGTAACATTGCAGCTAAATTACCGTGGCCTAAACCGACGGCACGTTGGTCCGCAACTGAACCGGGGATACAAAAACTTTGTAAACCGACGCCGATTTTTTCTGCCGCTTCCGCTGCGGTTTTTACGCCGCTTTTAATTGCGATTGCAGCACCTACTGTATAAGCCCAGACGGCATTTTCAAAAGCAATCGGCTGTATACCTTTGACGATAGATTCAACATCAATACCTTTCTTTGTGCAGATTTCTTTTGCTTCTTCAAGGGAAGCAATACCATATTCCTTTAAAACGGAATTTATTTTTTCAATTCTTCTTTCATAACCTTCAAAAGTTACCATAAGTTTACTCCTTCCTCGGGTCAATTTTCTTGACGGCTTCGTCATAGCGGCCGTATTTGCTTATATTTTTTTCATAAGCGGTTTTTGGATCTTCGCCTTTTTTGATAGCGTCCATCATTTTGCCAAGGTTAACAAATTTGTAGCCGATAATTTCATTATTTTTATCAAGGCCGACTTCCAAGACATAACCTTCTGCCATTTCAAGATAGCGCGGGCCTTTAGCCTCGGTTGCATACATGGTGCCGATTTGTGAGCGGAGGCCTTTACCTAAATCTTCAAGCCCGGCACCGATAGTCAAACCGCCTTCAGAGAAAGCACTTTGTGAGCGGCCGTATACAATTTGAAGGAATAATTCCCTCATAGCAGTATTGATAGCATCACAAACAAGGTCAGAATTTAATGCCTCTAAAATTGTTTTGCCTGTCAAAATTTCTGCAGCCATAGCGGCGGAGTGTGTCATACCGCTGCAGCCTAAAGTTTCTACCAAGGCCTCTTTAATAACACCGTTTTTGATGTTTAAAGTTAATTTGCAAGCGCCTTGTTGTGGGGCGCACCAACCGATACCGTGCGTTAAACCGCTGATATCTTTAATTTCTTTTGCGCAAACCCATTTGCCCTCTTCCGGAATCGGGGCGGGCTGGTGTTTTGCGCCTTTACAGACACTGCACATATTTGCGATGTGTGGGGTACATTTTTCGCAACTCATAGAATCTCCTTTATATAAGATACATATATTTTAGCAAATTTAACGCTCTTTTAATTGCCCCTTAACTCCTAAAATGCTAGAATTTATTTAGCAGTAAGGAGTTTTTATGTTTGAAAAATTACTTAATAAATTGGATAACTATCTAAAGAAAAAAGCAAAAACAGGCTGCTGCCATTGTGCCGACGGCAAAGGCAATTGCCAAAAGAAAAATCAACAAGGTAAATAATGCACGCTTTAACTGCTTATATATTAGGTAAGTTGGGAATCAATACCGCTTCACAATGGGGGCATGCGGCGGTAATGTTTATAACTGATTCCGTAAAAATCTTACTTATTTTATTTATAGCAATAAGCACTATCGGTGTTTTGCGGACTTACCTTTCCAAAGCAACTATGGAAAAATATCTTGCAAGCAAACACCGTTTTTTGAGCAGTTTTGCCGCCGCAATGTTCGCTATTTTCACACCGTTTTGTTCTTGTTCTTCCGTTCCAATATTTTTAAGTTTAGTTAAACTCCGCGTGCCTTTTGCCTCGGCAATTTGTTTTTTAGCAGTTTCCCCCCTCGTCAATGAATATTTAGTTGTTTTGATGCCAAAATATTTTGGCTTTCCCATAACTATTGCTTATATTATAGGCGGTATAGCAACGGGTATGCTTGCCGGCTGGACACTTGAAAAACTTGGTTTTGCAAAATACCTTGAGCCCGCCTTTATTGAAGAAGATCCTGATTTCCCCGAATATAAAAATTTCACAAGCCGCTTGCAATTTGGAACTAATGAAGGTTCAAAAATAGTCAAACGCTTGTGGGTGTGGATACTTGCCGGCGTTGCACTCGGGGCTGTTTTGAACATTTATGTTTCAGATGAAAGTATAGTTAAAGCCGTTAATTTAGGCGGTATTTTCAGCGTACCGCTTGCCGCAATTTTGGGCGCGCCCATTTACGGTAGCTGTGCCGGTGTTGTTCCTATTGCTTTGATATTTTTTGAGCGCCCGCTTCCGCTTGGAACGGTGTTGGCGTTTTTGATGTCTGTATCGGCAATGAGTTTGCCGGAAGCCGTAATCTTGCGCGGCGCTATGAAGATAAAGCTGCTTGCGGCATTTTTCTTGACTGTCTTAATAGGTATAATAATTCAAGGATATTTTATAAATGCTGTTTCCCGTTTCCTCATTAAATAGTTCCCTTAATTTTATATAATTACTTTATAGGACATTTTATCCTAAAGGAGTGTTTTATTTATGAAAAGACTTTTTAATTTGCTTACACGCAAAGATTTTTCCGCTTTATTTTGGGCACAAATATCAGGTGTAATGAATGATAATATAACAAGAACCGCCCTTGCAACTTTAATAGCAGGTAAAATACTGACTGTTTATAAGCCACAAACCTCTAATATGGTATTCCTCATACTCGCCGTTTATATGCTGCCGTTTTTTATTTTTTCAATTTCTGCCGGACAAATCGGTGATAAATATGATAAAACAAAGGTTACGCGTATAATAAAATTGACAGAAATTTTTACCGTACTAATTACTATACTCGGTTTTTACTTAAACTCAATAGTAATTTTATTTATATCTTTGTTCATTATGGGTTCACAATCCGCATTTTTTGGCCCCCTCAAATATGCTTTGATGACACAAATTTTGCATAAAACCGAATTGATTGACGGAAATGCCTTACTTGAATCAAGCCGATATCTTGCAATTTTATTTGGAACTATACTAGGTACTATGTTTATTACCCCGAAAATCGGGCTTGGAACAATGTTCATAATTATGTTGCTTTTGGCTTTAGCCGGATACTTCGTAACCGGTTTATTTAGCCCTTTAAAACCGCTTGCTAAGGATTTAAAAATTAACCCAAATATTTTTAAAAGTACCTGGCGTAATTTATCAAGGGCGCAAAAATCAAAAAAATTATTTTTGGCAATTTTGGCTATTAACTGGTTTTGGGTTGTAGCTGCTATTTTGCTATCCCAATTAAATACGGTTACGACATCCATTTTGAACCTCACGCCCTCAGTATACATTTTTTTAATGACAGTATTTTGTGTTTCCGTAGGAATAGGTTGTTTAGCCTGTTATCGTTTGGTTAAAACAGAAATCAGTATTAAATATGTACCGTTAAGTACGGTGGGAATGTCCCTTTCACTACTATTTATCGCATTTATTTTGGCAATTATGCCGGATTTCGCCGCACCTGTAAATCTGACCTACTTTTTAAGTTCACTTTTCGGGTTAGGTTTAACTATAGGAATAATCGTACTTTCAATTTGTGCAGGCTTATATATAGTACCGCTTAATGCCCACTTGCAAGCAATGTTAGCTGAAAAATTTAAAACACGTATGCTTGCAACTTGTAACTTTTTAAATGCTTTCTTTATGGTAATTGCCGGGGCTATAACCTATGCCTTACTCTGCGTCGGGTTCGGAACCCCTGTAATTATTGCCGTTTTGGCCCTGGCGAATTTTATAATTGCTATTTATACCTGTACATTACTACCCGATTATGTTTTAAGATCCGCAGTATACTTCTTACTTAACAGTATTTACAAAATTAAATTGCGCGGTATGGAAAATTATTCCCAAGCCGAAGGGCCGACAGTAATAGTCGCAAACAACAATTCTTTCTTAGATCCTCTTTTGCTGGCTGCTTTTTTACCGGAAGATATTGTATTTATGGTTGACAGCAATATTGCCAAACGTTTTTGGGTTCGTATCTTTTTAAGATATGTGCGCCATATTCCCGTAGACCCTACGAATGCAATAGCCGTAAAAACAATTATTGATAAAGTTAAAAAAGGCACAAAAGTTGTAATTTTCCCTGAAGGACGCATGAGCACCACAAGCGGTATCATGAAAGTTTACCCCGGGCCTGCCATGGTTATTGAACGTTCCGGCGCACAAGTTTTACCTATTTTTATTCAAAATACACAATATACAAGGTGGTCTTACTACGGACGCAAACTCAGGCACCTGCCCAGCAATCTGGAATATGTAATAAACATTTTACCACCCAGAAAACTAAATATATCAAGCACTTTAAAAGGCCGTAACCGCCGTTATAAAGCTGAAGATGCCGTCTATGATTTAATGCTTGAAATGAAAGTAAAAAGTTTTAATTTACAACATACAATTTTCCGTTGCTTAATTGAGGCCGTTGATTTGGCACGCCGTTCTACCCGCGCTTTGGAAGATATGACGCGCAAAACTGTATCTTTCGGAACTTTGCTTACAGGCTCCTTTTTACTCGGTCGCAAGTTTACACAATTTTCAAAAGAGGGTGAATTTGTCGGTTTAATGCTGCCAAACGTTAATGCATGTGCGCTTAGCATTTTCGGCTTAATGGCTTATGGGCGTGTTCCTGCAATGATTAACTTTTCCGCCGGCATAAAAAATATTTTACTTGCTCTAAAAGTAGCACAGATTAAAGTGATAATAACCTCCCGTGCTTTTGTAGAAAAAGCAGAACTTGGAAATATAATTGAATCAATAAATCAAACAGATACAAAAATTATATATCTTGAAGATATTCAAAAAACCATCACTTTAGGAGATAAACTGCTTGCCTTGACACAAAGTTTCTTCCCACATCAAAGTTATAAAATAATTTGTAAGGACAGAAACCCGGATAAACCTGCAGTTGTCTTGTTTACCAGCGGTTCCGAAGGCGCACCAAAAGGTGTAGTATTAAGCCATAAAAATTTAAATATGAACAGATACCAAATGTCCAGTTTAATTCAAATGGGTTTACAAGATAAATTTTTCAATGCCTTACCTATGTTCCATAGTTTCGGCCTTGCGTGCGGTTTATTTATACCTATTTTAAACGGTGCCTCTGTGTTTTTATATCCCTCACCTTTGCACTATAAAGCCATACCTGAACTTGTTTATGACAGAAATGCAAATGTATTCTTTGGTACGGATACATTCTTAAATGCTTATGGAAAACAAGCACATCCCTATGATTTTTACAATATTAAATATATCGGTATCGGCGGAGAAAAACTAAAAGATGAAACATTTTCTTTGTGGACGGAAAAATTCGGCATACGCATTTTAGAAGCGTACGGGACCACAGAGGCAAGCCCTGTTGTATCTTTCAATACTCCCATGTATTACAGGCGCGGAACAGTGGGCAAATTACTGCCTTGCATGGAAGCAAGAATTGAAAAAATTGAAGGTATACAAGAAGGCGGCCGCTTATTTATTAAAGGCGACAATGTTATGCTTGGTTATTTAAAGGAAAATAAACCGGGTGTTATTCAACCGCTTAAGGACGGTTGGTATGATACCGGCGATATTGTTGACTTTGATAAAGACGGTTTTGTTGTAATGAAAGGCCGAGCAAAACGCTTTGCTAAAATTGCCGGGGAAATGGTTTCCTTAACGGCAGTTGAATTTGCTATGACGGAAACTTGGCCGGATATCAAGCACGCTGTTATCTCAAAATCCGACGCAAAACGCGGCGAGCAACTTATTGCCTATACTCAAAAACAAGATGCAGACTTAAAGGTTCTACAACAAGCATTAAAAGACAAAGGTTTTAGCGAACTTTGGATACCTAAAGTCCTGCGCGTTGTAGAAGAAATACCGCTAGGCGGTACAGGCAAAACCGATTATATAAAATTGAAAACCAACGAAATAAAAAATTTCGGGGAAAATTAAAATAAATCAAATTAACTCGCAAAATTTCCCCCTATGAGTAAAATTGTAGGGGGATTTTTTATTCCACTATACAACCTTTATGTGTAGCACCGGGAAGGTTGCTTGTAATTTCACTTACATTACACACTTTTTTACAGATTTTTTCTTTAACATTTATAGGTAAACCTTGTACTTCATTTTGATAATAACAAAAGAATTTTTTAGCAGGTATTTTATTATTTACCGCTTGAAGAGCATACCCAAGACGAATATCGGTATTTAAATTCCATATTACTATTTGTCTTTGTGAACCTATACAATTAAATTTTCCTTGAGAATAACCTGAAACATTAATATCCAAAAAATTATTTAGATTTGAACACGAAAATGATGCGCTTGGATAAATAGGATATTCCCCGTTAACCAAAGCATAACGCTCCAAAGCATCGGCAATACTTCTTAAATTACTCATATTTGCTTTTACTTTGGTGACATTTGTTAAATAATAATATTGAGGTAAGGCAATTGCGGCAAGCACACCTATAATCAAGACTACAACTAATAATTCTATTAAGGTAAAACCTTTATTTTTCATAAAAACTCCGTTTATTACTTGGTAAGGCTCAAAAAATTTATATAGAAAAACGGCTGCTATATTAGAGCCCCAACCAAGAAACCCAAATATAACAGCCGTAATTTCCCGCTTTAATAAACGGGAAATATTCGGCAGAACAAGATATACGGTCTTGCTCCGCCTAAACGGCTATTTTTTGGATTGGTCGGGTCTTTGGTTGCCCAAAGATTCTCCGTCTAAATACGGTTCCAAAAAATCTACAAATTATCTAAAACTACTTGTAAACCCCTCCTGACAATCAATATAAAAATTATACAAAATTTAACATGGGCGGCGGTAAAATGCCATAAGCTTTGCTGCTACTAGAATTTCATCTTGGGAAACTTTTATTTGTTTCGTCGGTGTTGATAATAAAATTTCCCCCCCGCTTAATAAATTTAGCTTTTTTATACAATATTTATTTTTGTATCTAATTAAAGCAATTTTGCCGCTTTGCACTGCTTCCGCACGGACAAAAATAGCAAATTCCCCCTTCTCTGCCCAAGGGCAAGCGCTTTTGGAATCTATCTTTAAGGCAAATGTTTCTTTTTGTCTTGCATCAAACATAACGGGCAAAAATTCTTCCGGCTCAAAAGTATAAGGCAAGTCAAAATACTCACTTTGGATTTCAAGCGCTACGCCGATATGTTTTGACGACGGCAAAGAAGATATTATTTCATATAAACTTTTTGCTGTGGTAGTGCCTTCCCTTATTGTAAAATTCGGCGCTTCATAAAAAGACGAGGGCTGAGATATATCTTCTTCAAAGTAGGAAAGGGGTTTATCAAAGGCAGCTGCAAGTTTTTGTAAATTTTTTTTATCGGGTTTAAAGCGGTTTTTCACCCAATGAGAAATTACGCTTGAGTCTTTTAACCCAAGTTTTCTTGCTAGTTCTACTTTTGTCATGGATGTTAATTTGAGCAATTTTTCTATTTTTTGGCCTAGATCCATAATTTACACCCCTATATTAAATTTATAGCAAAAAAGAGGGCTGATGTCAAACTAAAAACTTCGTCTTAAATTTGACAAGTTGAAAAATATTTGATACAGTTGTATCAGATTTGATACGATTAAAACAGATCGCCAAATCTAAAAACAAACTTAGCGCCTATGCTAAAAGCAATTAAAACTTGTTTTTAATTGTGAGACGGCTCTCCCACCCCTCCTTTCCAGGAGTGCTGCGTAAGCAGCAAAGCGTAGGCGCAAGTTAAAAGCAGATGTTTAGAGATGTTAACTAGATAGTGTAGGAGTTTTTATGAAGGAAACAAAGCAACAAGAAAATACTTTTATTAAAGATAAAATGCAAAACATGACTTCTCAAAATACCACAACTTGGGCCGAACTTTATCAAACATTGCAAGAACTTTTAGACAGGCGTCAAGAGTTGTTAAAACAAGTTCAAGAATTTAGGAAACTTGATGATGCTCTAAAAAGTTATTTTTCAGGTGTAAAAATCTGCCATATAGGCCCTTACAAAGTACTTGGGCATGAGGTGGAAGAGGAAAGATTTAACCTCCCGCACCATATAAAAAGTAAATATTCCCATCGTGATAAAAAATGGGAAGTGGAAATATCAAAACTATAATTATGCAATATTTGGCTTTACGATGGTTTACTTTGAGTTGTTTTGATAAAGAAAAATTAAAAATATTTCATTCTTTAGAACGTTCAATAAAATCAGCCGGTAAAAAAGAAAAATATTTATGCTGGCACAAACAAACGGAGAATTATTTAAAACGAGAATTACAAAATCTCTTATCTATGAATACCATGACAAAAAATAAATTACAAATATTTGAAACTAATTTACAAAAATTTTTGGAACAAAACAAATTGAATAAAAATTTGTTTTTAGAAAACATGAATTTTTTACAACAGTGTGACAAAATCATCTGCCATAAAAATCATACCATTAAAAAAGCTTCCGACACAATTACTTCCTTACCCTAAACACCCACAAGGCAGTCCTCCTTAACTGCCTAACCCCAAAGCCACACAAGCGCCAAGTAACTTTTCCTACTTGGCGCTTTTACATCTAAATGCTATAATTTAATGTATGGAGAAATGGATTGCCTTTACCATCATTTTTTTAAGTTTTACTACGCAAATTATAGCGGCTTTACCGCAGTTTTTGGGTGGTTCAGGTTTCGGCATTAACAGCGATCATGCCAATTTTGAAGGTACTTACCCAACATATTGGGATTCTTTAATGAAGGAACAGAGTAAAGAAAATCTTCGGCAGGGGCTTGGGGATTTATCTGCCGCCCATTATAAAGAAGCGGAACAAATTTTTGCCAAAGCAGTAGTAAAAAATCCGGATGAACCGTATACCCATATTTTTTTGGGAATTTCGCTTTATTGGCAGGGGCGTGTCCAACCGGCGATTGCAGAATACCTAAGCGCATTGAAACTTGACCCCAAAAACCCGGAAGCCCACCAACTGCTGGGTATTGCTTATGCTTGGCAAGGAAAAATTAATGATGCTCTAACCTCATTCCAAAATGCTTTACAATATGCGCCAAACAGGCCCGATACTCACATGAATTTGGGTTCTACTTATGCTGCTTTGAATAAATATGAGGAGGCCCTTTTCCATTTCCGAACAGCAACCGAATTAGATAAACGAAACCCGTTATATCAATATCAATTAGGATCTTTACTTGAACTTTTGGGGCGTGATGCCAATGCAAAAAGTGCTTTTAAACAAGCAATTACACTTTATCCAAATTATGAAGAAGCCATTTTGTCTTTGGCTGTATTAGAAGAGAAACTCGGAAACAAAAATAAATCCGAAATAAATTACAAAAAAGCACTTCGTTTAAAAGCCGGTGACAGCATAGCCCGCACACGCTTAATAAACTTGCTTTTGGAAACTAAACAAACGAAAGAAGCACTTACCTTATTTGCACAGGGTTTCTTAATTTCTCCATTAGAAGACGGAGGCCTTGCACTTTCATTAACCTACACCGGTTCAGATGCGGAAAATCAAATTCAGGAAAACCAAGGTAAGGATAAAAAAACATTACCGCAAGAATTTAAAAGGCCACAACTTGAAAATTTTAAAAATCGTCTTAAAAAAGTACCTTCAAGCAAGCAACTTAATATTGATATGGAAATTTCTATTGAACCCAAACAAAAACCAAATAGTTTAAAAACAAATACGAACAAAGAAAATGTACAAAGTGCTTTTGTAAACGCCGTACTTGAACAAGAAAAACTCTTAAATACTACCACTTTTGAAAGAAGTTTTATTTTAGCGTCTTCGGATGAAAATACACGCAAACAACAACTTGAAAATATTTTCCGCGGTCTAAATAATTTATTGCAAAACACGGGGCCGGATTATCAGGTAAAAATGGCCTTAAAAGCAGCTACTCCCGTACAAGATACCTCAACGTTAAAACAGCCCAAAACAGGCCCTTCAAATATATCTACGATGCGGAACTCAAAAGCAGGTTATAATCCTTACATGGTCGGCAATGACATGGGCCTTTGGGTAGCCGGCAGGGGCTGGCTTAGATTTATGCAAGACATTTTACCAACGGTAAATGCCCGTTTTGAAAATGCACAAACATTTGAAAATGCTCTTTTGCTCTGTTTATTAAATTTAACCTTAGGGGAAGGAAGCGAAGCAATTAAGGCGGCTGAATATGCGATAAATTCGGCAAAAACGCAACAGGAAAAAGCACTCGCTTATTTAGCACAAGGTACGGCTTTAGTAGTATTAGGGGATGAAACGCACGCCCAAGAATTATATAACTTGGCACTTAAAGAAGACCCGGAAAATAAAATTATAAAAAGTAATATTGAAATTTTTAAGGATTAAATATGCAAAAATACGGCCAGCATTTTTTGGTTAATAAAGGAATAATAAATAAAATTATTGATACTGCAGTTGATAATTTAAACGGCACTTTAGTGGAAATAGGGCCCGGTGAAGGTGCTTTAACTTTACCGCTGATTGAACGCGGCGTCCAAAATTTTACAGTCGTAGAAATTGACCCTGTAATGACCGCTAAATTAAAACAAACTTTGCCCGATTGGGCCGGCGTAAATATAATTGAGGGCAATTTTCTTAATCTTGATTTACAGTTTTTGGCTAAAGAGGAAAAACTAAATTTCATCAGCAATTTACCTTATATTGATGCGGCACAAATTTTATTAAAAGTGCTTGAACTTAATAATTTTGCGTCGGCAGTTTTTATGTTCCAGCGTGAACAGGCACAAAAACTTTATGCTTTACCGGAAAGCAAACATTACGGGGCCTTGAGCGTTTTATTTCAGGCCCTTGCACAAAGCAGGCCTGTTTGCCGTGTAAGCCCCGGCAGTTTTAATCCGCCGCCTAAAGTGGAAAGCGAAGTTTTATTTATTACCCCGCGTCCGCAAAGATTATTTACAAATAAAATACATTATAAAAATTTTAGAGAAACGGTTAAAACAGCTTTTTCTTTCCGCCGTAAAACTGTATTAAATGCCTTGGTAGAAAAATATAAAAAAGATAAAATAAGCCTAGCGAAAATTTTGGTAAGTTCCGGTTTAAAAGTATCTTCAAGGGCAGAAGAAGTACCGGCAAAAAATTATGCTTTGCTTGCAAAAAATTTGGAAGGGTTTATTTTTTAGGAGAATTATGAAAACAATAAAAACGGATGTTCTAGTCATCGGCAGCGGGATTGCCGGCTCGCTTTATGCCTATATATTGGGTGCTGCAGGCTTAAAATGCACCTTAATTTCCGCCGATAAATTAGCTGATTGCGACAGTTCCCTTGCACAAGGCGGTATAATTTATGAAGATAAACCAGATTTTAAATTACTCCTAAAAGATATACAGCGTGCCGGCTGCGGAGTGTGTAATGAAGAAGCGGTTTTGACCGCCTGCCGCGAGGGTTTTAAAGTAATTGAAAAATATTTTATCAAAGAATTTAAAACCGATTTTAACAAATCTGACAACGGCAAATTTTTACTAACAAAAGAAGCAGCGCACTCAAAAAGGCGTATACTTTACAGTAAAGACGCCACGGGGAAAGCTTTAATTGACTCAATGCAAAGTGCTCTGAAAAAGTTAAAAAATGTAAAAATTATTGAGCAGGCATCGGCAGTTGACCTTTTAACTTTATCACACAACTCCCAAAACCCGCAAGATTTATATAAACCTTTAACCTGCTTTGGCGCATATATTTTAGACAATAAAACCAAAAATGTTTTTGCGGTTGTCGCTAGAAAAACAATACTCGCCACAGGCGGGCTCGGCCAAATTTTTAAATATACGACAAATATTGATACACTTTACGGCAGCGGTATCGCGATGGCTTACCGTATCGGCGCACGCGTTATCAATATGGAATATACACAGTTCCATCCGACGGTTTTTGCTTTAGGTAACAGAAATGCTTTGATTTCCGAAGCCGTCCGCGGCGAGGGTGCTGTTCTAATAAATAAATTCGGCAAACCTTTTATGCAAAATTATCATCCCTTAAAGGACCTTGCCCCGCGTGATATCGTCGCGCGCGCTATTGAACACGAACGCCTGAAAACAAAAAGTGATTTTGTGTATTTATCACTTGCCTCCATGAAACCGGACTTTATTAAAAACCGCTTTCCAAATATTTATAAAACCTGTTTAAATAACGGCATTGACATAACCAAACAACCTATACCGGTAATGCCGGCAATGCATTATTTTTGCGGCGGAATTTTTACCGATTTGGAAGGGCGCACAAATATTTTGAATCTTAATGCTATCGGGGAATGTGCCTGTACAGGCTTTCACGGGGCTAATCGTTTAGCAAGCACTTCTTTGCTTGAAGCGGTTGCTTTTGCCGCACTTTGTGCGCAGGCGGACATTAAAGAAATTAAAACAAAAAAATTTTATTTACCTGCCCCGAAAGTTTGGCGTATGGCGGAAAAAGAGCCGGATGTAAATTTAATTTTACAGGATATTTCCGTCATAAAAAATACTATGTGGAACTATGTCGGTTTAATTAGGAGTAAGGACCGCTTAACCCGTGCTGAAAAGATTTTAAGACATTTAAAAAATGAAATTGACGTATTTTACAAAGGTTGTAAACTTACCCCCGAACTTCTGCATCTGCGTGACGGCGCACAAACCGCATTACTTGTAACTTACGGTGCCTTGAAAAATAAACATAGTTTAGGCACGCATTATAGGGAGGATTAAAATGAAATTATCTGAACACGAAAAATTTTTGGAGATGGCTATTAAATTAGCGGAAAAAAGCGCAAAAAGCGGTAAAGGCGGACCTTTCGGCGCGGTGATAGTTAAAGACGGTAAAGTCATTGCAAAAGCACATAATACCGTTACGACTTCAACGGACCCAACCGCACACGCGGAAGTTAATGCCATACGCAAAGCATGCAAAAAATTAAAAAATTTCCAACTTGACGGATGCACGATTTATGCAAGTGCCGAGCCTTGCCCCATGTGCTTAGGTGCAATTTATTGGGCGCGCCCCAAAGCCATTTTTTATGCTGCTGAAAAGAAAATTGCCGCGCGCGCCGGCTTTGACGACAGTTTTATTTACAAAGAAATTGAACGCCCGCAAGACAAACGTAAAATTAAGACGCATCATTTACCCTTAAAAGATGCGCCTTTACCGTTCAAAATTTGGGCTAACAAACAAGACAAGGTGGAGTATTAGTAATAGTATTTACAATATTGATCTGTTATACATGAACTGCTATGGTCGGTTTCTTTATGACATAAACGGTTCGCAAGATCGTTTGTATTTGTACTAAGAGCCGTACATATAAATGGTTTCCCGGTGTTAGACTTCATGTAAAAACACATTTGTGTATTAAAAATTTTTTTACAACATCTAAGGAGGCTAGAATCTATAATACTACATTCACTTTCACTAGGTAATTCCACATCAAGTACCTGAATATCATCATAGATACCGGCATAAGTATTGTGGGTTATATAATACCTTTGTACAGACTGTTGGAAAGTTTTTGTAAGTGTTTTTAATTCAACAAACTTTGCTTTACCGACTGCCATTTGATATTGCGGCAGGGCAATCCCGGCAAGTATACCGATAATTAAAACTACTACAAGCAACTCAATTAAAGTAAAACCTTTGTCTGCGTTTTTTATTTCTTTCATAAACTCTCCTAATTCACTTTATAAAGCGTTTAAAAATATTATTACCCCAAAAATTATACAAAAAAAAAAAAAATGTCTGTCAAGACCTTTTTTAAAACTCCAACGATAATTCATAAAGATATTCATCTGTGGCACAAAAAGTTAAACATTTCCCTTGACATTTAACATAATAACTTGTATTCTTTATCAAAGGGGATGTTTATGGAAATACATTTAACTGATGCAAACTTTGACCAAGAAGTTTTACAGTACAAAGGTGTCGTCTTGGTTGACTTTTGGGCACCTTGGTGCGGGCCATGCAGAATGCTTGGGCCCGTCATTGAAGAAATTGCCAAAGAATATGAAGGCAAAGCGAAAATCTGTAAAATAAATACAGATGAAGCACCGGAACAAAGCGGGAAATTTCAAATTTCCTCTATTCCTACGGTAATTATCTTCAAAAACGGCACGCCGGAAATTACTTTAAACGGCCTCCAGAGCAAGGAAGAAATAAAAAAACAACTTGACTCTCTGCTCTAATTATTTGTAATATATTCTTATTAATAGCCCGCTCTTAAGGGCGGGCAACTTTTCCAAAATTCGGGGTTTTCCAAAAATTTTTAGCAGTATTTGCTTATGCTTGATAAAAAATTTTTTATTATTGACGCACATGGCATTTTACACCGCAATTACCACGCTTTACCGCCTTTAACTTCAGCAAAAGGTGAGGAAGTGGGCGCCTTGTACGGTTTTGTTAATTGGCTGCTTAAATTTTTGGAGTCAAAAAAACCGACGCATGTCGCCGTTTGTTTTGATTCAAAAGGCCCGACTTTCAGACACGAAATTTTTAAGGACTATAAAGCAAACCGCCCGCCGACAGATGAAGCGCTTGTTTCCCAACTAAAAATTGCACGCGAGATTTGCACCGCGCTCGGCCTAAAAGTTGTTGCCCTGCAAGGTGCGGAGGCAGATGACCTAATGGCAAGCTGCGCCAAAATTGCCGGCAAAGATAACACCGATACAATAATTATCACAAGTGATAAAGATATTTATCAAATTGTCGGGCAGCATATTAAACTTTGGTCCGGTTCAACGCAAGATGATTATAGGGATGACAGCGCCTGTATAAATAAATTCGGAGTACCTTGCAAATATATAGCAGATTATTTGGCACTCTTGGGGGATAGTTCAGATAATGTTCCCGGTGTAGAAGGTATCGGCGCAAAAAGCGCACAAACTTTAGTAAGCACTTTTGGTACAGTTGAAGCAATTATTGAAGCCGCAAAAAATAACAGCCCCCAAATAAAAGATGCTTTAAAAAATAAAATTTTGAAAGGTGAAGAATCTGCCAAACTTTCAAAAAAACTTATTTTACTTAAAGATAATTTACTTGATTTAAATTATGAAGATTTCAAAATTACCCCCCCCGATTTAAATAATATTAAAAATTTTGCGGAACGTTTTGAATTTAAAAATTTAAATTATTTTTTAAAGGAACATCAAAATCAAGAACTGCAAAAAACACAGGCCCAGCTTTTTACGCAAGGGGAACTTTTCGGAGATTTTAATGAAACTGCACAAGGGCCTGCTCAAAAAATTTTACCCGTTCCTCAAGATTTTAAGACTGTTTTAAATAAAGCGCGCGGTGCTTTTGAAGTTTTTATTTATGCGGAAGATGAATTTTTGTTAATCGTCTTAAATGAGCAGGATTTTGCATATAAACAAATACAAAATATTACACCGGAAGAATCAGAAATTTTAGGACAAATTTTGCAAGACTCTTCCACTTTAAAATTAAGCCACGATTTAAAATGTACTTTGCGAGCTATCAAATTTGTTCCGGAAAAACAAACATTTTTGAACTGCTTTGATTTTGAACTTGCCGCATATTGTTTAAACCCTGCACAAGATTTCGGGCTGGTTACTTTACTAAACAAAAATTTAAAAATAAACTTTGAACAAGATATAAGTCAGGAAGATAAGTTTACTTTATATGCACAAAATATTTTTACCTTGAAAAAATATTTTGAAAATGCTTTGTCCCAAAGTTTACGGAACAACGTTTTTAAAGAACTTGAAACACCTCTTGAAACTGTTTTGCTCTCTATGGAAAGTGCAGGCATTGAATTAGATACGGCCTGGCTTAAGACTTTGGCTTTGCTTTTGTCTTCCGAAATGGAAACGACACAAAAGGAAATTGACAAATTAATCGGCGGGCAAGTAAATATAAATTCTACTAAACAACTTGGTATATTGTTGTTTGAAAAATTAAAATTGCCGGTACTGCGCAAAACAAAAACCGGCTATTCTACCGATGAGGAAACTTTGGAAGGCCTAAAAAAATTCCACCCCATTTGCGAACTGATTTTAAAATACCGCGAAGCAGCAAAATTAAAAACAACTTATGTTGACTCTTTGCTTGATTTGGCAGACCAAAATACGCGCCGTATACATACAAATTTCAACCAAACAGGAACGGTAACAGGACGCCTTTCAAGTTTTAACCCCAATTTGCAAAATATCCCGATTAGGACGGAAAAGGGGCGCTTAATACGCCAAGCATTTTGCGCGGGGGAAGGCAAGGTTTTACTCTCTTTAGACTATTCTCAAATTGACTTGAGAGTACTTGCCCATGTGTCGCGAGATGAAACTTTAATTCACTCTTTTAAGACCTCTGACGACATCCATGCGCGCACTGCTTCCGAAGTGTTTAATAAACCGATTGCGGAAGTAACAAAAGAAGACCGCGCGCATGCAAAAGGTATCAACTTCGGCATTGTCTACGGGCAAGGCCCTTTGGCACTCTCCCAAACATTAGGCATTACCATGACACAGGCAAAAGACTATATTGACAGTTATTTCGCACGTTATGATACAGTTAAATCTTGGATAAACAAAACCGTTACCGAAGCACGAAAAACAGGTTTTGTTACAACTTTACTTGGGCATATCAGATATTTACCGGAATTTCAGGATTCAAACCCGCGTTTGGTAAGTTTTGCTTCACGGGCGGCTGTAAATACGGTGGTGCAGGGCGGTTCCTCAGATATCATAAAAAAAGCAATGCTTGATATATATAAAGAACTGCCGCAAGATATAGATTTACTTTTACAAATTCACGACGAACTTATTTTTGAAGTGCCGGAAGGAAAAATAAAGGACTTTGCTTTATGGGCAAAAACTAAAATGGAAAATGCCATAATCTTAAAAGTACCTTTAGTGGCTAAGGCAAAAGCAGGGAAAAATTTAAATAACATGGGGCCTGTTTTGTGAGAAATAATTTGGATTTTCATCAAGAAGGGAAACTTATTATTGCCTTAAGCGGGGCAATTGCAAGCGGAAAAACGGCTGTTTTGGAAGAATTTGCTGCCCTTGGCGCTGAAACCATTTGTGCAGATGCTTTGGCTGCTAAATACCGCCAACTGTTAAAAACAAAAATAAAAAATGCCTTTGGTACAGAAGATAAAAATAAATTAGCAAAACTTGTTTTCAGAGATACGGAAAAACTAAAAGAACTTGAAAACATGTTACACCCTTTGATATTAAAAGAGGCCAAAGAAATAGTTCAAAAGACATCTAAAAAAGTTGTGGTATTTGCTATACCTTTACTTTTTGAAAAAGGGCTTGAAGATGGTTTTGATTTAACTGTTTGTGTATATACCTCTTATAAGAAACGTGTAAAAAGGGCTCTTCTGCGGGGTACAAATGAAGATTATTTTAAACGATGCGAAGAAACACAACTGCCTATGGCAGTTAAAGCGGAACGAGCTGATATAATAATTTTTAATGAAGGAACGCGGGCTGATTTAAAAAATAAAATCGCGCGCTTTTACAATACTTTAAAAAAATAAAAATGAGGATAACTTATGGAAAATAATGAAGTAAAACCTACCGAAACAAAACCCACCGCAGTAAAAGAAAATAAGGAAGTAAAAGAAGCAAAAACTTCCAAAGAAACCAAGGCAAAGGAAACTGCCGAAGTAAAAATATTGCAAACTGCCGAGGAAAATAAAGAAGTCAAAAATCAAAAAGAAATAGTAAATAATAAAAAAATGCAAACAAACGGCATTATTCAAGAACGCCAAAACGGGCAAAGGAATTTTAATAATAACCGCCGTTATCAACAGCCGTTGCCGCAAAGGCCAAACGGCGCAAAACCGATGGATGCCAGGCAGCTTGCGGAATTGAGTGTAGCTGACCTTACAAAACTTGCCATCAATTATAACATTGAAGATATTTCCGGCCTTCGTAAGCAACAACTTATAGGCAAAATTATTGCAGTGCAAGCAAAGCAAAACGGCTCCGTTTACGGCGGAGGTGTCTTAGAAATTTTACCTGACGGTTTCGGTTTTTTACGTTCCGAGGAAAATAATTATTTGGCAGGTGCGGAAGATATATATGTTTCCCCTTCACAAATTAAACGTTTTGGTTTAAGAAAAGGCGATAAAATTGAAGGGTTAATCCGCCCGCCGAAAGATAATGAAAGATTTTTCGCGATGTTACAAGTTCAAAAAGTTAATGATGTGGATGCTGATAAAATTTTCCGCCGCCCGCTTTTTGAAAATTTAACACCACTGTACCCAAATAAAAGATTTGTATTAGAACTTGATAAAAACTCCAACACGCAACGTGTTATTGATTTAATTGCCCCTATCGGTAAAGGCCAGCGTGCATTGATTGTGGCCGCACCGAAAACAGGTAAAACCATAATGTTACAAAACTTGGCAAATTCTTTGACGACAAATCACAAAGATATTGAACTTTTAGTGCTTTTGATTGACGAACGCCCTGAAGAAGTAACAGATATGAGCAGAAATGTTAAAGGCGAGGTTTTGGCCTCTACCTTTGATGAACCGGCCGAGCGCCATGTACAGGTTGCGGAGATGGTACTTGAAAAAGCAAAACGCGGTGTTGAAAACGGTAAAGATGTCGTTATTTTACTTGATTCAATAACCCGCCTTGCACGTGCTTACAATACTGTTACACCTGCAAGCGGACGTGTATTAACCGGCGGTCTTGAAGCAACCTCTTTACAACGCCCGAAACGATTTTTCGGCGCGGCAAGAAATATTGAAGAAGGCGGCTCTTTGACGATTATTGCTACCGCATTAGTGGAAACAGGTAGCCGCATGGATGAAATCATCTTTGAAGAATTTAAGGGTACGGGTAACAGCGAAATTTATCTTGACAGAAAACTTGCCGACAGGCGCATCTTCCCTGCCATTGATATTAACCGCACTTCTACTAGAAAAGAGGACTTACTCCTTACCGAAGATGAACTTAATAAATCTTGGATACTTAGAAAGATTTTATCACCTTTAAGTTCCATTGATGCAATGAGTTTACTGCTGGAAAAATTATCTGCCACAAAGTCAAACAAAGACTTTTTAAAGCAAATGGAAGTAAGCAGTTTCTAAAAGTTATATAAACTGAAAATATCCCTGCTATATAGCAGGGATATTTTTATTATGTTCCATATAAATCAAATTAAATATAATATTTCTTTTACAATATCTTCTTCGGTTTTACCGGCGCAGTTTATTGTTTGTTTTTCTTGGTAACGGCCAAACCATGTGCGTTGGCGTTTGGCATATTGGCGGGTTAAAATCGTGATTTGCTCTTTGGCTTGCTCTTCTGAAATTTCATTTTTTAAGAAACTTATTGCTTGCGGATATCCTAAACTCTTTAAGCCGGGGGCATCGGGTTTATGACCTTTGGAAAGCGCTTGTTTTGCTTCTAAAACCATAGGTTCAAAAATTAAATTTGTGCGTTTTATAATACGCTCCAAAAGTTGTTCTTTTGGCATATCTAAATAAAAAAAGTGTGCTTTATCTTTTGTAATTTCTTGTTTTAATTTGCCGCTTTTTAAGACGGATGCAGGTTTTCCGGTAAGTTCATAAATTTCCAAAGCGCGTATTAAGCGGTGTATGTTTTGATAGGGTATTTCTTTGGCACTTTGCGGATCAATTTCCTGCAAGCGTTTATGCAAATATTCGCGGCCGTACATATCGGCTTCACGTGCAAGACGGGCACGTAGAATCAAATCAGCTTTCGGTAAATTATCCATACCGCAAAAATAATTTTGTAGATACATCCCGCTGCCGCCCGTAAAAATTACTTTATTATTTTCTCTTTCTGAAATTTCGCGTGCCATGGAAATAAAGCGCGAGACATCAAAAACTTCATCTACCGGCAAAAAATCTACCAAATAATAAGGCACGCCTTCCACCAGATATTTGCCGTTTTCCCATTTGCCCAAAGGTGCGGCAGTACCGACATTTAAACCTTTATAAATTTGGCGGGAATCAAGTGAAATGATACTATAACCCAACTTTTTTGCAAGCAGCAAAGCAACTGCCGTCTTACCGACGGCAGTTGGCCCTGAAATTATTATGGGTAAATGCTTGCTCACTTAAACAAACTTTTGTCCTTTTGAATTTTATTACAGATACTTTGGCATTTGCAATTAGGCACGCACACCTCAGGTAAGCGGAGCATTATGCGGGTGTTGCAGTCCAAAAAATCATTTGCAAGCGCCATAATCTTTGCAGCAACAGCACTGTCAATTTTGGTAAATTCTATACCGATAGTGTAAACAGGCCCCTTTTGGCGGACCCATGCAGTTTTTGCTTCTACGTCAAATTTACCGATGGTCGGAAGTTCCATTTTAATATGCATAATACCTGCAATAGGTGCTTTTAAAAACGAAACAATACGCATACCTGAAGCAGACAAATCAGCTAAAACCGCCGCAATTTGGTGGACTTTGCCATCGCTGTTATCAGTGTAAGTTAAGTCAATCGGCTCAACTATATTGCTAATCACGGGAACACGCGGATGACGGCGGCGTTCAACAAAATTATTATCTTTACTCATAATCAAAACCTCTTATTTTAAAATTTTACCATCACTTTCTTTAATTAAAATTTCTTCCAAACTTCCGGCTTCCTTTGCTGCAGCAGTTCTATACCATAAATTACCTGAAGTACGGCCGGAATTTTTTGTCTCAAATAACACTTCTTCCTTTTGCCCGATGCGGCTTTTATAAGCAAGGGAAGAACACTCCCTAATTTCATTTAACAAAATATTTAAACGATTTTCCACCATTTCTTGCGCAATTTCTTTAAGTTCCGCTGCCGGGGTGCCGGCCCTCGGCGAGAATTTAAAACAATATGCAAAACTAAAACCGCATTTTTTAACAAGATTTAAGGTTTGTTTAAAGTCCTCATCTGTTTCCGTAGGATACCCTACAATAATATCTGTACTTATTAAAAAACCAAGTTGTTTTAAATTTTTTACTATATTATAATATTCTTCAGCGGTATAGAGGCGTTTCATATCTTTTAAAACTTTTGTACTTCCGCTTTGTAAAGGCAGATGTAAATGCCTTGCAATTTTTTTATTATCTTGCACAACTTTATAAAAATCATCTTTAATAAAAACAGGATGAGGGCTTAAAAAGCGCACGCGTTTAACTTCCGGTATTTTACATACTTCTTCAAGCAGTTTTGTAAAGGTAAAACCCTTATAATTATAGGCATTTACCGTCTGCCCAAGAAGCATAATTTCAGGAGATTTCTTTGATTTTATTCGGCAATTTTCCAAAATAATTTCAGGCGGAATTGATTGTGCTTCGCCCCTAACATAAGGAACTATACAGTAAGAACACTTACAACTGCAGCCGCGCATAATACTTACTTGTGCAGTAATCTTCTTATTTTCATCTTCCGGCACAATTTTAACATTTAAAGGTTTGAATAAAGAACTGTTTTCTAAAATTGTCGGAAACTTTTCAAGAGACTTTGCCCCACATACTATATCTGCCTGCGGGAAACGTTTTTTAACTGCCTTGCCAAGGCGTTCCGCCGCACAACCTGCAAAAATAATTTTACGGTCTTGTTTTTCCCCTTTCCATTTTTCCAGACGTCCAAGATAAGATAAAGCGCGGTGCTCGGCGTGGTCCCTAATAGTACAAGTATTAATTAAGACTAAATCGGCCTCATTTAAGACCGTTGTTTGCTGATAACCGAAACCAAACAAATGAAGCAGCATCTCTTCGGAGTCTGCTTCATTCATTTGGCAACCGTAATTTTTAAGATAAACCTTTTTCAATTTATTATAAAGTAACTTTGAATTTGCGTTTTGCGGTTTGTTCTTCTTTACCGTCTACATAAGCTTTTGCTTCAAGGCAAAAATTACCGGTATTAAAATTCCACCAATCAAACCACCAATAACCATTTGCTTGACGGCAATTTTGCCATTCACCGCCGTTAATTGAAACCTGCATAGCGGAACAAGGCTTACGTGAACCTAAGCGGAAACAATAATGCCCGCAATAGACGGTTTCATTATTTTGAGGATAGTCAATACAAATATTTTTGCAATTTGTTTTTTTGGTTTGTCTGACATTTTTGCAAGACATTTTTTTAGTATTAACCCCTGAATTCGCAACCAAAACATCTCCCTTTGAATTTAATTGTCTTGTTTTAGCTGTTGCTTTTTTAGTTTTTGTTTTTCTTGTTTTTGTTAATAACATACTTCCTCCATTAAAAAGTATTCAATAATTCTTTTAACGCACCTAAATTATCTGCCGGCAAATGTATTTTAATGACGCGCCTTCCCTTTTCTTCAAGCGCCCTAAAATCTGCTAATGCTTGTGCCTGAACAAGATCATTAAAGGTATATGGTTGGTTAGGTATAGCGGCATCTTCTTTGACTTCGGATGAAAATATGATGAAAATACCTTTACCGGAATCACCTTTGAATAATTGCCCTGTTGAATGTAAATAACGCGGTCCATAACCAAATACAGATGCATGGTGTGTTGTTTTAAATATATTTTGCCTTATTTCTTCAAATACTGCGGTAAGTTCCGGGCTTTCCGGTAAATAGGCAAGAAGGGCGAAATAATCTTTCCCGTTAGTAAGTTTGGCAATATCAGAAAATAAATATTTTCTTGAAATTTCCCCTTCCAAGTTTTTAGAAACCAAAAATTCTGCTTTGGCTGCTTCATCTTTTTTACCTTCCGCAAGAGAAGATAAAATATTTTTAGTTATCGTTTTAGAAAGCTGAACGTTTGGTTGGTCAAAAGGATTAATCTTCATTATTGCACCGGCAGCCGCAGTAGCAATTTCCCAGAATAAAAATTGTGCACCTATTTGATATTTATTATCGACATTAACTTCCATGTAAGGAACAGCTTTAAAATGTTTTTTAGGTGTTTCACCTTGATAGTTTAGAGCGACGAAAACCCTATCTTCCAAATATTCTTTTTCAGGTTCGGCCTCTTGGCATACTACGGGAAGAATTCCTTTCTTTTCCTTTCCTGTGGACTCTGCGACAAGCTGCTCTACCCACAAACCGAAAACTGCAAATTCTTTGGGCATAATCAAGGTAAGTTTATCTCTGCCGTTAAGTGCTGCTTGCCCCATCAAAGCACCTAAGATAAGGGCAGGATTATCTTCTGAATTTTGGAAAATATCACCTGCTTCTTTAGCTATCATTAAAAGTTTTTCAATATCTATTCCGGCTAATGCAGCAGGTACCATACCAAACAAAGAAAGTGCTGAAAAACGCCCGCCGATATCAGCTTTGTTTATGAAAATTTTTCTAAATTTTTTCTCTGTTGCAAGTTTTACTAATCCGGTATCAGGGTCGGTTATCGCTATAAAATTTTCCCCGGCATTTTGTTTTTTAGCTGATAGTAAGCCGTAAAAATACGCGAACTGTGATGAGGGTTCTACTGTTCCGCCGGATTTGCTTGCAAATATAAACAATGTTTTTTCAAGGTCAATTTTAGAGGTTACCTTAGCTATATGTTCCGGGTTTGTGGTATCCAAAACATATAAAGAGGGATATCCCTCTTGTTTACCGAATATAACACGCATAACCTCCGGTGCCAAACTTGAACCGCCCATACCCATTAAAACAACGGAAGTAAAATCTTTTTTGATTTCTTGTGCAAATGCATTAATCTCCGGAACTTTTGCCAAAGTCCAATCATAAACGTTGGTCCACCCCAGAGAGTTATTTATGATTTTTGTATGTTCTTCTTCCTTTTTCCACAATGTAGCATCGTGCTTATAGAAGCGTTCCTTAAAATTTAACGCTTTTAGTTTTTTAAAGCCCTCCTCAACTAAGAGTTGGGATTGTTCATTTAAATTTATTTGCATAAGAACCTCTCACTATCTACCTAAAATTTTTAACTTCCACTTCCAAAACTTTTTTGATACGTTTCACATGGCGTTCCTCTTGGCCTTTATTCGTTGCCGTTAGAAAGGCCTCCGCCAATAATGCTGCTTGCTGCGGCGAAATCACACGCCCGCCAAGGCACAAAATATTCATATTATCGTGTGTTACGCCTTGTGCAGCGGTATAAATATCATGTGCCACACTTGCATAAATACCTTTAAATTTATTGGCCGTAATACAAACACCTACACCGCTGCCGCACATTAAAATTCCGCGCTGGGCCTTGCCTGAAATTATTGCTTCCGCTACTTTAATTGCAAAATCCGGATAATCAACACTATCTTCGGAATTGGTACCAAAATCAAGCACCTCAAAACCAAGTTGTTTAATTTTTTCAACTATTGCTTGTTTTAGGACAAAACCACCGTGATCACAACCAAGGGCAACTATCATTATAACTCCTTTTCCACTAACTCACAAAGAGTATGACCGATAAATATATGACACTCTTGTATACGCGGAGTATTGTTTGATTTAACAATTATAGGTAAATCTACAATATCCTTAATGGTTCCGCCGCTTTTACCCAAAAAAGCTGCAGTGTAACAATTCATTTTTTTAGCAAGTTCAAGGGCTTTGTAAACATTAGCACTATTGCCTGAAGTGGAAATACCTATAATCACATCCCCCGCCTTTGCAAAGCCTTCTATTTGGCGGGAAAAGGTATAATCGTACCCATAATCATTACCGATAGCAGTTAAACTTGATGTATTGGTATTTAAAGCAAGGGCAGGGTAACTTCTGCGTTCTTTTTTATATCGGCCGACGAATTCAGCAGCAATATGCTGGGCATCGCCCGCGCTGCCGCCGTTACCCATTAAAATCACTTTTCCTCCTGCTTTTAAAGATTTTACTACTTCCGCTGCTAATTTATCAATTTGAGGGCCTAAATTTTCCCCCACATAGGTTAAGACTTCTATCAGTTCTTTCGTTTGCTGTTTGGTAAACATAAAATCTCCTAAATAACCTCAATATTCTTTTTAGGCACCCAATTAAAAGCACCTTCGCTGCCTACTGATACTTCATACCAATCCCCTTTTTTGTCGTGCACTTCCAAAAGTTGTGCTCTGGGAACATTTAAAGCAACCGGGAAATTTTCCGAAGGTCCGCTTCTTAACTCAGCCCTTGGTGCAGTTACTACAGCCAAATTCTGCACATCTTTTTTTACTCTTAAAAGGTAAAAGCAAGTAAAAAACAAGGTTGAACATAAACTAACAACTGCTATCTTAACCAGAAAGGGCCTATACTTAAAAGATAGCATAAAAGTAGATACAATAGCAAATAACCACAAACTAATGAAGGCAAGTCCCTTTAATTCTTGTAAGGAAAAGTAATGATAAATTAAAAATATACTTCTTGGCATATTTTCCGGTATCAAATTTTGGCCGGTTTTTTGCAAGGTAAAAGATAAGTTGTTTATTATATCTTTATCTCTTGGATTTAGCCGAAAAGCACGATAATAGTTCACAAGAGCTTTATCTAAATCCCCCGCTTTAAAGTAACTGTTTGCGAGGTTATAATAGGCATAACTATCTTTTGGAAATGCTGTAATCTGCTTTTGATACTCAACAGCAGCAGCAAGGTAATTGCCTTCGTTAAATAAGTCTTGAGCAGTTTTTGTTTGCCCTTGTGCAAAACAAAAAAGTGATAAAAAAAGTGATATGAACGTCAAAAAGTATTTCATTTAATCTCCTTTTCCAAAGCAGAAAGTAAGGACAAAAGTTTTTGCTTTTCTTCTTTTATGCTTTTACCGGAACCTACAATGGTAACCGGCGCATATTTTAACATGGCAAGATGTTTCCAACAAGACGTTAATTTACTTGTTAAAGAAGCACTTAAATTTAATTTTTTACATACTTCTTCTATACTCATCAAACCGATTTGGGAACCCATTTTAGCTTCCAGATAATCTTGTAAAATTTCGGGTAACCGGTCAGTTTTATCAGCGATTTTTATACTTTTTTTAGCCTTTAAATAATATTTTAGGCCGCCGGTTAAAGAAATTTCGCCTTTCCTAATCAAAGCAATTAAAAATGCAATCAAAACTAAAACAAAAGCATAATAATTATTATTACCGAAATCTGCAACATACAAAACGAATTTATTAAAGGAGCTTTGCGGCAAATGTTTCAAATAACTTATATCAGTAGTTAAATGCTGTATTTGATTGGTTGTATCCCCACCATTATTAGAAGAAAAAGATAAGGTTTTAGAATTTTCTACCGCGGGCGGTAAAACTTTTATTGGCAAAGGCTCCGTATGTATAGTTTTATAAGTTTTTGAATCAATATCAAAATAAGAAAAATTAATTTTCGGTATAGTGTAAGAACCGGAAGCGCGCGGAACAATAACCGTTTTATAAATCTTCAAACCGTTTATTCTACCTGAAGCAATTGTATTTTTTAAGTCAGAAGATGTTTCATAAATTCTAAAACTAGGCCCTAAATCAGGTAAAGCAATATCTTTTACTGCAGCCAAATTACCTGTACCCATCACAACAATATTCAAAGTGATAGGTTCGCCTGCGGCTACTTTGTAAGTATCTAAAGAAGATGTTATTTTAAAATTTGTCCCCACCGCGCCATAAAAACTTGCCGGTTTATTTTTAGAGGGTAAAGGCAAAATATCAACAAATAAAATATCACTTTCAACTTTATGGGACTGCCCGCCGTTTGCGCCCCTAAAAAAGACATCAAAAGCATCAAAAAACCCCTCGGAAGATGTGTAAGTTACGGATGCTGAGCCAATTTCAGCTACACCGCTGACTAAACCAAAAAGCGCACTTTCTATTTCTGTATAATAATAGGTTTTATTGCCAAAATGCTCTTGCCCTTGTCTTGTTGCAAGGTCCTCTGAAAACATACCTTTTAATTGCGGTTTATCGTACATCGGCTGGCCCAAAGTATTTTGCGACTGATAAAACCTTATTTTTAAAGTAACTTGTTCATTTATATAAGCCTTCTTGGTATTTGTTTCAGCGGTCATAAAAAAATTCGGCAGTTTGGCATTAGGATTATATCCGTTATCTTCAAGTTTGGATTTTTTTTGATTGGTTCGTTCCTGTTCTTGCTGTTGGGTTTGGGCTTGGGTGCGGGGTGCAGACGGGGTTTGCCTGGAAATTTCAACCTCTATCGGTTCTGTGGAATAATTTTTACCCGCTACCTGAACCGTAAAAGCCCCAATAGTTGTTTTACCGGCAAAACGGGGTGTCAAGATATAATTGAATTGCATCAAAGCGGATACTTTCCCGTTTATCATATTAACTTGGCGGCTTTGACCTGCGGAGTAAATATTAAAATTTGGCAAAGACGGCATCTGAGGATTTTCAATATTAGTAGAAGGAGCACTTACATAAACCGTAAGATTAATTTCTTCTTCTAAAGTTAAAGTTGTTGTGTTTACCTCAGCCCTAACTTCCACTTGGGCCTTCAAATTAGAAACACAAATCACAAAAAGAACACTGCTTATTAAAAGTGTTTTAAAAATACTCCGAAGTGAAATATTACCAATCCTTTTCAATTTGATTACTCCTTTGCTCTTGTTTAGGTAAATCCTGTTTATGTTCCTGTGCCATTTGCAAAACACTTGCGGCTTCTTCTTTGGCAGAAGTTTCTTTTTCCTTTTGCTCTTGTTTTTCTTGTTCTTGTTGTTTTTGGTCTTGTTTTTGTTTATTTTGATTTTGCTTATCTTGGTTTTGTTGTTTATCTTGTTTATTATCTTGATCTTTTTGAGGATTTTGTTTCTGCTGCTGGCTTTG
The DNA here is from genome assembly GCA_947306425.1 of uncultured Elusimicrobia bacterium. Classification (GTDB taxonomy): domain Bacteria; phylum Elusimicrobiota; class Elusimicrobia; order Elusimicrobiales; family Elusimicrobiaceae; genus Proelusimicrobium. The sequence continues at coordinate 33,229 of CAMZGO010000008.1, forward strand.
CTTTTGTGCATTTTCCTCTTTTAACATAAATTGTAAATTCTGTTTCGCATCTTTATCCTTCAAATTCAATAATATGGCTGCCCGCATAGCCTGTTTAGCACCCTCTTTATCACCTGCCTTATATGCGGAATTACCCAAATTATACAAAGCATTTTGATTTAAAGAAGCTTCCTGCTTATTTTTAGGGGCCGGCACTAAAGCATTTTCAAAGGCAGAAGATGCAGCCCCATAATCTTGAAGCCTATACAAAGCCGTACCACTATTGTAAGATGCTTCCGAAGGGGCTTTTTCCGATGCTTTTTCATAAAGTTCAAAAGCCTTGCCGAATTTACCTTCATCATATGCTTTATTGCCTTGCCTTAAAGTTGAATTTTGGGCAAATAAAGGTAAACTTAAAAATATAAAGATGAAAGTTAAAAATGTTCTCATAACTATATTTTACCTTTTCTTACAGGCAGGCACAAAGCCCCCATAATTAAAATTATAGCAAGTGCAAGCGGTATTTGATAGCGGGTTTTATAAACAACGGTATCGGTCGTTTTAGTAAGGCTCTTATCTAAAGAACGAAGTTGTACTGCAATACTGTCTGCTACTTGCTGCGCGCTAGTATACTTTATATAGGCCCCGCCTGTCTTAGAGGCAAGGTCTATTAATGTCTTTTCATCTAATTTAGTTAAAACCGTTTTGCCTGTTTTATCTTTTTTATATTCTGTTCCGGAAGATGTCTTAATCGGTATAAGTTCCCCCTCTTCCGTACCTATACCTACAGATATTATTTTTATTCCGGCTTCCCTTGCGGTTTTAAGGGCATCTTCTATATCTTGCGGGTTATGGTCTTCTCCGTCGGTAACAAGTACAAGCGCCTTTACGCCGCTGTAAGGGCCGAGCATACGCGCGGCAAGGTTTATAGTCGGCGATAACGCAGTACCTGTTATGGGAAGCATATTTATTTTTAATTGCTCGCTTAAATTTTTAAGTGCATTTAAATCGGTCGTAATAGGGCAAAGCATATATGCCTGAGAAGTAAAAGCAATCAAACCAAGACGTTCTTGTGTAATTTCCTCAAAAAGCATTTTCAGCATAGTTTTTGCATTTGCAAGACGGTTCGGTTTAAAATCCTGTGCCTGCATTGACAGGGAAACATCCAAAGCAATTACTGCTTGAGAGTATACTGCAACATTTTCACGCCTTTCTTTTCCCCATTGGAGCCCGGCTAAAGCAATAAATAAACAGAAAACACCGCTTAAAAATAAGATATCTTTTAAACGCCTTCTGAATTTAAATTCCGGCGGTGTTAAAAGGGAAAAATTTGTTTTAGAAAAGAGCGTTGACAACACTGATTTCCGACGCAAAAAACCAAGCCGCCAAAAAAATGCTATCAAAATTGCGGTTAAGATTAAATAAAAAAATATTTTTATATTTGCAAACAGTTCCATAAGCGCTTAAGGTATTTTAATAAAAATAAACTTCCCCCCCAAAAAAGCAAGCAAGGCAAAAAGTAAAGAAAGCCAAAGTAAATTTTGATAAGCATCCTCATAATTTAACTTTTTATCTTCGCGGTAAATTGTTTTTTCAAGTGCATTGATTTGGGTATAAATATCGTTCAGTTCGGCGGTATTTAAGGCCGTATAGGCCCGTGCACCTGTTATGTCGGCAATTTCCTGTAAAGTATTTTTTGCTTTAAGCATGTTTTCCCTGTTTGCTTTATAACTAGCTATAAGTTGATCCCGATAAGGAATATTCATTGGTAAACCGGAAATATCCCCAGCCATTAAAATAGTGTATACTTTTATACCGTATGCAGCGGTAGCTTTAGCAGCGGCAATAGGGTCCACCGTACCGCTGTTATTTTCCCCATCCGTAACCAAAATGATAATTTTGCTTTTTGCAATTCCGTCTTTTAAATGCTGAGTACTTACGGCTATAGCATCACCTATAGCAGTACCGCTGACGCCGCTTAACATATCCACATAAACATAACCCAAATATTCTTTTAGTGCAGAGTAATCCAAAGTCAAGGGGCATTGCAGCATCGCAGCACCTGAAAATACAACTATGCCAATTCTATCGCTGCTGCGGGCAGAGATAAAATCATCAACAGTCTCTTTTGCTGCAGCCATACGGTTATACAAATCCTCCGCCTTTTGGGCTTTAGTAGCCTCAAAATCAGGGGTATTCATACTGCCGGAGACATCCAAAGTAAGCATAATATCTATTCCTTGTGTCGGCGGCGGAAGTGTTTTGCCTTCTTTTTGCGGGCGTGCAAGCGCTAAAATAGCAAAGAATAGACATAATAATACACAAGTTAAACTAAAATATTGTGCAAGCAGGGTAGCAAAATCTTGCTGTATTTTTTGACCTGCTATAAGAGGATATTTTACCCTCGCCCCGCCTTTAGTTTTAAGCATAAAACCCCAAAATGCCGCAAATAACCAAAGTATCAGCAAATATAAAACATTCGGGTTTGCCAATTTTTTACCATGCAAAGTAAAAAATACGCAAAGATTTAAAGCCGCAAAACACAACAAAATCAATAAAACAGGGCGCAAGTATTTAGTTATGCTTTTCATTTCCCCCTCCTTTTAAATTATCTTTGGCTTGGTAACGGCTTAAATCTGTTTCCTTATTTTCCAAAATAATTGCTTTGGCTGTAAGCAGTGTTTTATCTCTTTCTTCCACACTTGGCACAACACGGGCGAATTTAACAAGGCCCAATTCCTGCTGAAATTTATGAAATACATTGAAATCAAATTTAAAGTCTTTTACTGTTTTTAATTTCTTAAATAATTCGCGTGCCGTCATTTTTTGTGCTTCAAAATTAAAACGCGCAGATAGGAATTGGCGCAATATATCGGAAATTTCGGAATAATAAAGTTTATACTGATTTTTCTCCCACAAGTCACTTTGTGTTAAAATATCAAGTTGGGAGAGGGCAATCTCATGCATAGGACGTTCTTGTTTCTGATAAGGACTTAGGTTTAACGGCTGTGGTTTACTTTTTCGCTTTTTAAAATAAATAAAAGCATAAATTAAAAGCCCTATAAATAAAACAATAAATATGAACGGCCATATATTGAAAGGCCTGTATGGACCGCGGATATCAATAAGACTTGTAATTTTTGAAGATATTTCTTCAATGTCAATTTCAAGATTTTCCGTTTTTAACTTTTCACCACCTGGGGTAATAAAACCCAAAGCAGTCAAAGTTGAGATTTGCAAATTAAGCGGTAAGACCGTTGCTTCAATTAAAAACGGGTTTTGTTTATTTGGGACTATGGAAAGAATTTCAAAATCCTTTTGGCTGGTATTTTCCCCGTCAAAAGCAGCCGTATCTGGTAAAGTGAATGTCAATTTCAACGGCGTACCGAAAGTTGCTTTTTGTGGCTTATTATTATATTCCAAGACCTTTATATTTTCTTCCTGTTGTACAGAATCATCGGCATCTATATTTTGAGGCTGAGAAAACGCAAACAAAGGAAAAAATAAAAATACTAAAATAAAATATTTTCTCATCTTTTTAACTTCCTTGAACGGCGTTTAAAAAAACTTACCAAAGTATCAGAAACTTTATCGCCATCTTGTATAACAATATATTCAAGCCCGCTTTTTGTAAATAACAATTTTGCTTGGTCAAGTTCTTTGACTTGTTTTCGGGTTACTTCTTCAGCACTTTTTGAGGCCAAATTAAGTAAGGTTTGTGTACCGTCCTCAAGCCCTTCAAGAGAAATGAAAACCCTCGCTTTGGGCAAAACTCTTTCAAGTTTATCTTCAACTATTACAGGCACTAAATCAAATTTACGTGCTGTTAACTTGAAAGGTTTTGAGTAATCAAGTTCCGTCTTAAAATCTGAAATTAGAATTAAAATACCGTTGCGCCTTATCAAATGATTTATACTATCCAAAGCAAGCATAATATTTGTCCCCTTACTTGCCGGAGTAAAAGCCAAAAGTTCACGAATAATCCTAAGCACATGACGCCGCCCCTTTTTTGGAGGTATATAAAGTTCAATTTTATCGCTGAACAGAAGCAGGCCAACCTTATCGTTATTGTGTGTGGCAGAAAAAGCAAAAACGGCTGCAAGTTCAGCTGCAATTTCGCTTTTAAGCCGTCCTAGTGAACCAAACATCAAAGAAGCAGAGACATCACAAGCAATGAGAAGGGTTAGTTCGCGTTCCTCATTAAACTTCTTGACGAAAGTAGTGCCTGTCTTCGCCGATACATTCCAATCAATACTTCTGATATCGTCACCCGGAATATATTGGCGAACTTCGGCAAACTCTATACCTTGGCCTTTAAATATACTTAAATATTCACCGGCAAAGGTTTCCTTGACAAGTTTGCCCGTCTCAATTTCTATGCGACGAACGCGTTTTAAAATTTCTGCCGTATCCATAGGCACCCGCTCAGTTATGGTACTTCTATTGTAGCAAAGAGTTTTTCAATTATCTCTTCTGTAGTAACATTTTCCGCTTCAGCTTCGTAGGTAAGTAAAATTCTATGCCTTAATACATCGGGGCCTATTTCTTTTATATCTTCCGGCGTAACATAACCGCGCCCCTCCAAAAAGGCATAGGCCTTTGCGGCTTTTGTTAAGAAAATTGATGCACGCGGGCTTGCACCGTATAGAATATACGGGGCCAAACCTTCAAGTTTATAATCTTTCGGATAACGTGTTGCAAAAACCAAATTTAAGATATAATCTTTAACTTTCTCATCCACATAAATATTATCCGCGACTTGACGTGCCTTTAAGATTTGTTCAAGCATAATTCTTCCGGATACTTTTGGTGTATTAGCAGTTGACATCCTTTCCAAAATCTGCCTTTCTTCTAGTTTTGAAGGATAAGCAATATTTATTTTAAGCATAAACCTATCCACTTGTGCTTCAGGTAAAGGATAAGTTCCCTCTTGTTCAACGGGGTTTTCGGTAGCAAGAACCATAAACGGTTCTGGAAGTTTATACGTTTCTTCCCCGATAGTAACTTGGCGTTCTTGCATGGCCTCTAGCAATGCACTTTGAACTTTCGCCGGAGAACGATTAATTTCATCTGCCAAAACCAAGTTCGCAAATACCGGGCCTTTTCTAACCGAAAAAGTGCCTTCTTTAGGGTTAAAAATCAAAGTACCTGTTACATCGGCAGGTAACAAATCCGGCGTAAATTGTATACGCTGGAAAGAACAACTTATAATTTCCGCTAATGTTTTGACTGTTAATGTTTTCGCAAGGCCGGGCACACCCTCAATTAAAATATGCCCATCAGCAATAAGGGCAACAAGCATTTTGTTTACTAAATCCTCTTGCCCGACAATTACTTTTGCAATTTCCTGTTTTAAATCCTGCAAAAATAAACTTTCTTTTTGAACTTCCTGATTTATTTCCGTTATATTCATCTTACCCCCCTATAATCTTAAATATACTGACCGATCTCTCCTTGATCTTTTTTATCAACTTTATTTTCTTCACTGATTTTGACGTTAAGACCGTCTTTATACCACTTTTGTTCTGCTAAACTATCTGCTAATTGTTTAGCTGTTTGCGCTAAAATCAAATTATCACTTGAAACAGCATTATTTATGGTTTGTGCTACCTCTGGCGTACGATATGTCGACAAAACATTTAGCAAATTAGCCCTTTCAAGAAGTTCATCTTGATAAAAGGATAACAACATCTTTAAAGTTTGTTTATCTTTATATAAGGTAAGCAACTTGAATATTTTAGCACGATCCTCCGGCAAAGTGAACATCTTCAAATATTCCCTTATCAATGTTTCTGCTTCCCCGGCACCGCTTGAATACGCAATATCTATGAAAGCAAAGCAAATTTCAGGGTCATAAGTCATAAAAACATTTTCCTTTACTTTACCGAAAGAATTTAAGTTGTTATATTTAAATCCTCTCCGATTAGCAGCGATATCAGGTATAAAATTTTGGTCTACGCCGGCAGCAACATTGGAAATTAAATCCTTAGGTGTAATATCTGCTTTAGATAATGCGGTAGTTGTTCCCCCCCAAAATACAAAATAACCAGCAACGACCACTACAAATAAAAATAGAATTTGTTTCATAATTCAATATCACCTTCCTTTAAAAAGCAATTTGCCCTACACCTATATATTAGCAAATTTTTTGCTATTTAATCTGAATAAATTTTATAGGCAAATTTTTATTTTCAATTACTGCATAATTTTTGGGGTTTTTAACTTCATCAGCGGAAATTAAATTTATCCTGTAAAATATATTTATTTCTTTAGCTGTATTTTCGGTCTTAATAATTTCAAAGAAACTGTCTGAAAGTTTACTTGCTGATAAAACAAATACAATCTGTTCCTTGTTAAAATTTACTTTTGGATATGAACCCTTATGTTCTTTTAAGAATTTGTTATAGGCAGGGGCATCTTTAATAATCAGAAATTCTTCCGGCAATTTAAGCATAGTTATACGCGCTGTTTCACTTAACGGAGATTCTTCACCACTATAAAAATTCTCCATAGCGGAAGGATGAACTACAAAATCCTCTTTTTCTAAAATAATAGTTTTACGCTTTTTCATGTCGTTTCGTGAAATAAGGTCAAAAACATCTTTTGGTTTATTTGCCTGACTATAAAAAACTAAATCCTCTTCCTTTTGAGGGGTAGCAGAAAGTTCTTGTCCGGTTTTAGAGGATTCTTCACCTACAAACAAAATTTCACCGGCCTCATTTGAATCTATGGAATTTTCAAGTTCCCTTTGTGCCGTCTCTTCAAGCATAGCCATAACTTCCGGGCTTTCTTTGTTGATTTGATATTTAGGCCACAAATAATATTGCCAAAGCAATGCTGCCGCAAAAATACCAAGACAAAGGGCTATTATATTTCGGTGTTTCATTTAGTTTTCCATTTGCCGTATTCGGCAATAATTTGCGATTTTAAACCTCCGCGAGGCGTAAAATCAGCAATTATACGGGCACATTTCGGTTTAGCGGCTTTAACTACATCATCCAAAATCTTATTGGCGGTATTTTCCATAAAGATACCCATATCACGATATTCAAGTAAATAATATTTTAATGATTTAAGTTCTAAACACAGTTTATTAGGAATATACTCAATAGTTATTGTCGCAAAATCCGGAAGCCCGGTTTTGGGACAAACGGAAGTAAACTCCGGCAAAGAAATACGTATCAAATAATCCCTCTTATACTGGTTATCCCAACATTGTATAGCAGGCAATTTAGTATCAGCACCGCGCCTTGCATGTGTTTTAGTATAACCGAAATCCAAGTCCTTATTCATATTTTAACCTCACTGAATTCAAGAATATTATACAAATATTTAAGGCAAAAAAGCCCCAAAAATTGTACCAACCGTAAAAAGGATCCCACGAAACCACAATATAACAAATAAGCCCGATTAAAATAGTCAAAAGCAAGTTTAAGCAGACAGTATCCCAACCTTTTTGATATAAATCAAAAATACGCTTAACCAAAGTAAAATCTTTACCTTTTATTATGATATCAACCCAACTTGTAAATAAATTATTTGACGGAACAAAAGCAATAGAAGCATCTGCTTCCAAAAGGGCCAAAATATCGTTAAACCCGTCCCCTATCATTGTTATTGTTGAACCTAAATTCTGTTCCGCACTTATTTTTGCAGCTTTATCTGTCGGATACATATTACCGTAATACTCTTTAATATTCGCTTTTTTTGCTACTGCCGATATGGCCAATGTATTATCCCCTGAAATTAAAGATACTTTCTTCTTTAAGTTAAACAAATATTTAACAGTAGAGGCGGCATTTGCACGCAGACGGTCAGTAAAATAAATACATCCTAAAAACTCATTATTTTTAGCAACGTAGAAAACTGTTTTCTGCACTTCTTCCTCCGCCGTAGGAACATTTATACCCTTGTTTTCCAGCCAAGTGCGCCTTCCCGCAAGATAAGTATCTTTTCCGCTTCTGACCAAGGCCCCATAACTTGGATGTAATTCCAAAGAAGAAATTTTTAACGGCGTCATCTTGTTTTTTATACCCCATTCTTTCAAAGCTAAGGCAAAAATATTTTGTGCATTTTGCTGGGTACTTAAAGCTGCTTTCATTAAATCATTTTTAGAAATACCTTCCGCAGGAACAATTTCAGCTACCTGTAAATGACCTGTGGTTAAGGTACCGGTTTTATCAATAAAAACCTTGTTTGAGTTTTTAATCCTATTCAAAACATTTATGTCATTGACCTTTATTTTATCTTTAAAGGTAACACCGGACAAATAGCGCCAAGGAAGTAGAACAGAAAGCATATAAGCGACAGGCGAGACTAGCATAATAAAATAACATGCCTGTGTCAAGGCCGGTAAATAAGATGAATTTTGTGAGTATGAAAAATAGAATAAACAACCAAGAAGAAGAGAAATAAAAATAATTGCACAAAGAAAAACAAAAGAAGTGTTTTCAAGGGTGCTTATCTTAATGAGTTTCCTATTTTCACTTTGCTTAACTGCTTGCAAGACCCTGGCAATATTTGATGATTTCCTTGAACTTAACACCTTAATTTCAACATCTTTACCTTTATTGACGGAACCGGCAAGAACTTTGTCCCCCTCTTGCTTTGAAGCAAGGGTAATATTTCCGGTTAAAAGATTTTCATCAAACAAAGTTGCCCCTTTCACAATCTCGCCGTCAAAAGAGAGGCGATGTGCCGTTTTTAAAAGAATAATATCTCCTACTTTAACTTCCTCACAAAAAACCTTTTTACTACCGTTTTTCGTTATTAAAGTGCATGACGGAGAAATAAAATTATCCAAACTTTCCATAAATTTAAAAGAATTTTTAAGTTGACCAATCTCGCGCGCTTTCACGAAATTGGCAATCATTAATGTGAACGCGATACTTACAAAGGCCCAGCCGTTATTTACATTTTGCCCGTCCATCTGCCCCATAATACCGAAACCTAAGGCCGCCAAAATAGAAAAATATAAAAAAGCATTAAACCCGATATAATATCTAAAAAGTTCTTTTAAAGCACCGGTAAAAAATAAACTTCCGCCCCAAAAAGAAACGATTAAAGCAAAAATCAAACTGATACTATGTGAAAAACCAAATAATTGGGATATTAATATCAGAAGAAGAAAAGCCAAGCAAACAAAACCCCTTAGAGCATAAGAAGAAGCAGGATAATAAACAAGTTTATAAGCAGTTTTTTGATATTGCATTATATGCCCCTATCAATTGCATCAAAACGCCTTTTGGTTATATACTTACGACCGCTGTTAGTTTTTAATGCACTTATTTTAGAATTATATTTCTTGGAATTTTTAGGGTCAAGTTGTGCAGCCGTTTTATAATTTAAAGCTGCGTTTTGGGGATCATCCAAAGATAAAATATCGCCGGCGAAATCATAGGCGGGAACATATTTGTTGTTTATAGCTTTAAGTTCATTTAAATCCGCCAAAGCGGCTTCATACTCGCCTTTAGCATAAAGCATTTCAGCGCGGCAGAAAATAGCCGGAATATAATTCTTTTGCAAAGACATAGCAGCAGAGCAATCTTCCAAAGCATTGGCATATTGTCTTAATTTACGTTCTGCCATAGCACGTCTAAAATAATGTTTTGGATTTTTGGGATTTTTATAAATCAAATCCGTAAATTCTTGTGCGGCGGCGGAATAATTACCTACATCGTATTGATATAAAGCATGGTTTAAAAGCGCTGTTTGATTCTCCGGCTGAAGTTCTAAAGCATATTGTAAATCTTTATAAGCAGCTGGAAAATTGCCTATTTTTTGGTAAGCAGCCGCCCTGTTAAGCAAAGCCGAAAAATAATCCTCTTTCAATGCTAACGCTTTTGTTAAATAATAAATTGCAAGCCCATTTTTATCTTGTTTTAAGTAAAATGCACCTATATTATTCAAAAGTTCCGTACTGCGGGGATAAATTTCATAAGCCTTTTTATAGTCTGCTTCCGCACGCTTATAGTCCCCAAGTTTTTCATACAAAACAGCTCGGTTTGCAATAGCTGAATAAAAGCCGGGTTCCCTACGCAGTATTTGACTGTAAATTTGAAGGGCTTGTTCGGTTTTGCCTTGCTTATCTTTATTCAAGGCCTCCTTAAATAAACTTTCAGTACCTGAACAGGCACAAAGCAAAATGACTGATAATAACAAATATAGATGTCTTTTCATTTTTCTCTCCTCTTTTCTTCTTTTAAAAATGCTAAAGCAATCAGGGCTGCACCTACACATATTGAACTATCGGCTACATTAAAAACAGGCCAAAAGTGAAAATCTAAAAAATCCACTACATACCCTAAAACTATTCTATCATAAATATTGCCCAAAGCGCCTGCAAAAATTAGAACATAACCGTATTTAGCTAATTTACCCATGGTCAAAATATCTTTCCGCCACTTAACCATGAGAATTAACACCGCAATACTTACAAACAACAAAAACAAATTGGAATTTTGAAATAATCCAAAGGCGGAGCCGGTATTTTCCACGTAAGTTAAACTAAAAAAAGGCAAAATTTGTACGCTTGCTCTTGGAAGTAAAAATCTCAAAGCAAGAATTTTTGTAAACAAATCCAAAGATAATATAACAGCAAATAAAACAATTTCCGTCTTATGTTTACTTTCCAAAAACAAGCGTTTTGAAAACATTATTTATTTTCCTCTAATACTTTAGCACAGCGCGGGCATAAATCCGAATATTTTGGGTTTTGCCCCAAATCCTCGTGCCATTGCCAGCAACGCGCACACTTTGAACCTAAAGCATGCAATACTTTTATACTTAGAGGTTCTTTTGTTTCCCCGTCGTCAACTTCTGCCTGAGAAACGATAGCCACCTCCGGCCAAAATTTAAGGGTCTGCTTCAAAAATTCCTTTGTTTCTTTATCGGAAGAATTAAATATTATTTTTGCTTCAAGCGGTGCACCGATTAAACCATTTTGGCGGGCTTCCTCAAGTGCTTTTAGGACTTGGGGACGAATATCGGTTATCTTATTCCAACGTACTAAAACTTCCTCTGGGCAAATATAACTTGCTTTTTCAGGCATATTACTTAAAAATACGCTTTCTTCAAGATAAGTACCGAGCGGCAATTTTTTGAGTTCTTGCCAAACTTCTTCCGCCGTAAAACACAATACCGGCGCAAGCAACTTAACTAAAGCCAAGACTGTTTCCGCAAGAACTGTTTGTGCGGAACGCCTGCTTTGTGCTTCAGTACCGATAGTGTAAAGGCGGTCCTTTGAAGCATCAAGCATTAAAGAAGAAAGGTCTAGTATACAAAAATCAGTAATTTTACGAACTGCTTTCCTAAATTCAAAATTCCTGTATGCTTCCAAAACCTCTTTAATTAGATTGTCCAAGCGGGCCATCATATACTTATCAAGTTCTGTCAAATTTGCCCCAACTACAGTATGTTTCATTGGATCGAAATCATATAAATTACCTAAAGCATAGCGCAAAGTATTTCTGATTTTACGGTAACTTTCAATAGGGCCGGCCAAAATCTCTTGAGAAATCCGGACATCTTCGCTATAATCGGTAAAACTTACCCACATACGCAAAATATCTGCACCGTATTTATTTGTTATTTCGTCCGGTTCAATACTATTGCCGGCCGATTTATGCATAGCCCTGCCTTGTTGGTCCAAAATCATACCATGGGTTAAAACATTTTTGAAAGGTGCTTTATCTTCCAAAACAGTACCCGCAATAAGCGAAGTTTGAAACCAACCGCGATGTTGGTCTGAACCTTCTAAATATACTTGTGCCGGGTAACCAAGACCGCGATATTTTAGAACCTCTGCCCAAGATACACCGGAATCAAACCAAACATCTAAAATATCTTTTTCTTTTGTAAATTCTTTACAACCGCAAGAGCAAGTATGACCGGCAGGTAAAATTTCTTCGGCAGATTTCTCAAACCAAAAATCGCTGCCTTCCTTTAAGGCCCGCTCTTTTATGGCTTTTATGACCTCGGGTTCAACTTGCATTTTACCGCATTTTTTGCAATAGAAAACCATTATCGGTACACCCCAAAAACGCTGGCGGCTTAAACACCAATCCGGGCGTTGTTCCACCATGGAAGTTATACGTCTTTCTCCTGTTTGGGGATACCATTTTGTATTTTTTATTTCTTCAATAAGTTTTTGTCTTAAATTGTCTTTGTCTACTGATAAGAACCATTGTTCCGTTGAGCGGAAAATAATTGGTTTCTTACATCTCCAACAATGCGGATAAGAGTGGGTAATATCTTCCTGTTTTAGCAAGAACCCAATTTCTTTGAGTTTTTCAATTATGAGAGAATTAGCTTTAAAAATATGCTGTCCGGCGAATTCGCCTGCATCTTCGGTAAAAATACCTTTTGCATCAACAGGGCAAAGGCAGGGCAAATCCCAAGCAAGACCTGCCTTAAAATCATCCTCGCCATGGCCGGGAGCGATGTGTACTATACCGACGCCGGTATCCATAGTAACGAAATCAGTATAAATAACAGGGTTTTCCTTACTGTTAAGCGGATGATAATATTTTAAACCGACTAAATCTTCCCCCTTTATAGTGGAAAAAGTTGCGGCTTCCAATCCTATATTTTTTAGAAAACTATCAGCAAGCTTTTCCGCTGCGATTAAGTAAGTGCCGTCGGGCATAGACATTATGCGGTAATCCTCATCTTTTGCAACGGCTGCAGCCTGGTTTGCAGGAATAGTCCAAGGGGTTGTGGTCCAAACTGCTAAATATACGGGTTTATCTTCTAAATTATGTAATTTTTCAGATGGATTTACAAGTTTGAAGCGCAAATAAATTGAAGTTGAGACTTTATCATGATACTCGGTTTCAGCATCAGCCAAAGCAGTTTCACAATTTGGACACCAATAAATTGCTTTTTTACCCTTATAGACATAACCCTTTTCAAGTGCATCAAAAAAGGCGGAAACAGTTAAGCCCTCATAGACATTAGACATTGTAAGGTAAGGATTATCCCAATCGGCAGTAACACCAAGCCGCTTAAAACCCTCGCGTTGAATATTGACAAAATTTTGAGCGAACTCCCTTGCACGTTTTCTGAACGCAGGTATATCTTTTACATCCCGTTTGTCAATTTTCATTTCTTTTAAGAGGGCTTGCTCTATCGGCAAACCATGACAATCCCAACCGGGAATATAAGGGCTGTGATATCCCATCATTGTATGGGATTTAGTGATAATATCTTTCAAAATTTTATTAAAAGCATGCCCCATGTGTATACGGCCGTTTGCATAAGGCGGACCGTCCGCTAAAATAAACTTTTCATTTTTATTGGTTTTATCAAGCATTTTTTGATAAAGTTTAATTTCGTTCCAATAGGCAAGCGTTTGCGGTTCTTTTTTAGCAAGGCCGGCCCTCATAGGAAAATCGGTTTTAGGAAGTAAAACCGTGTGGGAATATTTATTTTTATTTTCTGTTTTAATTTCTGTTTTATTTACTGTTCTTTTAATTTCGCTCATATTGTACCTGCTTTTATTGTATATTTAAATTATATAATATTTGGCCTTATAATATTAGAGGCATCTTTCTTTACTTACAGCCCAATTTATGATAGAATTAGAGTTAATATAATTTCAATGGAGGAAACATTTATGTCAGTACTTCTCATGTTCGCATGCATTGTACTTACTGTAATTCTAATAGCAGCAATATATATTGCAGTTGTTTACAACGGTCTAATTCTTAATAGAAACCGCGTTAAAGAAGCATACAGCGACATTCAAGTTCAAATGAAACGCCGCTATGATTTAATACCTAATTTGGTAGAAACCGTCAAAGGTTATGCCGCCCATGAAAGCCAAACGCTTGAAAAAGTTATTCAAGCAAGAAATATGGCTATGGCACAAAAAGGCGATTTAAAAGAACAGGCAAAAGCCGAAAATATTTTGAGCGGAACACTTAAAAGTTTATTTGCCGTTTCCGAAAATTACCCGGAACTTAAAGCAAACCAAAACTTCTTAAAACTTCAATTTGAACTTACCGATACCGAAGATAAAATTAAAGCCGCACGCCGCTTTTACAATACAAATGTTTTGGCTTTAAATAATAAAATTGAAATGTTCCCAAGCAATATTATTGCCGGAATGTTTGCTTTTAAGAAACAAGAATTTTTTGAACTTGATGAGGACGAAGCTCAAGCAGCAAAAAAAGCCGTCCAAGTTAAATTCTAAGATATTATGGCTACAACCCCGCTTAATCTATATGACGAAATCGCAAGAAATAAAAGAAAGACTGTCTTTATTCTTTTGCTTTTCCCTTTAGTTTTAGCGGGGTTGGTTTATACTACAATTTTCCTTGTTTTTTACTTTGTCGGTTTAGATGCCGAACAAACAATACAGGCAATAAATTTCCAAGAAATAAATCTTATATCATCCATGGCAGCTGCCGTAACGATAGTGCTTGCAGTAATTTGGGCAGCTGTGTCCTGGTTTACGGGCGACCATATTATTTTAAACTCCGCTAATGCACATGAAATTTCCCGTTCAACGCACCCCGAAATTTTTGTTTTAGTAGAAAATTTAACTATCGCAACAGGCCTGCCCTTACCGCGCATTTATATTATTGATGACGATTCCCTAAACGCTTTTGCAACCGGCAGGGACCCTGAGCACGCTTCCCTTGCCTTAACACGCGGCATTATTAACAAATTGAACCGGGCGGAACTTGAGGGCGTTATTGGCCATGAACTCGGGCATATTGCGAACCGCGATATACGCCTTACCATGCTTGTAGCAACTTATATCGGTGCAATCAGTTTAATGGGGCAAATTTTATTACGTACAGGCAGAGGTAAACGAAATGGAAAAGGAAATTTCCTGCCGCTAATAGGCCTTGTTTTAATAATATACGGTGCTATTTTTGCACCTTTAATAATGTATGCTCTTTCAAGAAGGCGAGAATTTCAGGCCGATGCAACTTCGGCATATATGACAAGGAACCCCGAAGGCCTTGCCTCTGCTTTAGAAAAAATTTCTACTGACAGCAGGGTTGAAGTTCTAGACGGCAAAGATGCCCTTGCGGCCGCCTGTATAGCCTTCCCCGGGAAAGAAGGGCTTTCCTTAAGTTCTTTATTTTCCACACATCCGCCGATAAAAGACCGCATTGAAAAACTCCGCGCGATGTAAAGAAACCGCAATACTGTTTCAATAATGGTTGTTTTATTCCACTACACAAAAGTATTAGTAGCAAAAATGTGAGTACACCAGTTTATTTTTTGTTTTGTGCCGCCAAAATAATTATTTGATAAATAGTTTTTGAATAGCAAATCAGAAAGGTCAGTTTCTGTTTTGTGTAAAATATTTTTTACTTCACAAAGTAAACGAAAATATTTATCTCGTTCACAATTCTTTAGAATAATTTTTCCGTTTTTCAAAAAATTTTCCGTTATTGTTTTTGCCCGTTTTGCGGCAACTTTTTCACACTTATTTTTTGTTTTTAGTTCGGGAGTATCAATATTCTTTACGCGTACTGATATTTTATCGCAAAATATTGGATATTGGCAAGGTAAAGATACAGTGAAAGTATCTCCGTCATATACCGAAATAATTTTGACATCATAAAAATCTTGCACAGGTTTTGCAAATAAAAGATTTGTTAAAAATAATAAGCAAAAAATTATTAAACCTTTATTTTTTACGATAAAAACGGCCATAATTACTTTATGAACGCAAAAACCCATAAAATAAAAATAGCCGTAGTCCTCTAACGAGGACATTTGGCATAAACCAAAGGGTTTATAAAGTCCTTTGATTTATACCTAACTAGCTATTCTTGGTTTTTGCGTTGTCTTTATGAGTAAGACCCACAAAGACGGTTTCTTTTTTCAAAAGAATCCAAAAATAGAATAAAAAGTCGCAAAACGACTGTACATTGTAATTATACAAAAATTATCGGATGAAAGTTAAAATTTAGAAACATAATAATAACACATAAATTAAGTACCAATTGCAATAAAATTTCCCCGTTCCGCGTTTAATAATTGTAAAATATACTTAGTTGTTTTTGCCCGGAGGAGTAAATGAAAAAGTCTTTAACTATTGTTTTGTCCTTACTTTTATCTGCTGCTTTATCGGCACAAAATATAGATGGTACAAATTTACAAGAACAGAAATTAACTTTAGAGGATTGCATAAATTTAACACTGCAAAATAACCCGGAAATTGCTGCTTCTTATTCCACACAGGAAGCGCAAAAGAGCCAATTAAAACAAAGTAAATCAAATTATTTTCCTCAAATAAACGGCAGCGCCGGTTATAACCGCTCAAACAGTAACTCCGCCCAAGGTAACAGCGGAACAAATAACAATTATTCCGCTTCAGTTAATGCTACACAACTTATTTATGATTTCGGGCAGACGAGTTCAACCGTAGGTATACAAGAAAAGTCTTATCAAAGTGCAGTGCAAAATACAACCGCTTTAATTAATGACAAAATTTATGCTTTAAAGGTCGCTTATTATGCGGTATTATCTGCGGAAGAATCAGAAAATGTTTACAAACAGTCCGTAGAACAATATACAGAACAATTAAAACGCGCAAAGGCATTTTATGAAGTGGGAACATATCCTAAAATTGATGTAACTTCAGCGCAAGTAAATTTAAATGATTCAAAATTGAATTTATTAACCGCCCAAAATTTAGTAAAAACAAGACGGCAAGAACTTTTAAATGTGATGGGTATATCAGACCCAAACCCCACTTTTAGTTTGGAAATGACAGATGTTTTACCCCCCTTTGAACTTACCTTAGAAGAGGCCTTAAAAGAAGCCAATAAAAACAGGCCCGATTTGCTTTCAAAACAACTGCAAGTTGAAAGTGCAAGACAAAATGTAACACTGGCTAAAACCGGCTTTGCACCAACCCTTACCGCAAACGGAACTTATGTTTGGAGCGGGGCAGAATTTCCCCTCTATGACCGTTGGTCAGCAGGTGCGAATTTAAATGTCCCTATTTTTAGCGGTCTTAGCACCTATAATAAAGTTGAACAGGCAAAACAAAATCTTCAAACATCCTACAGCAATTTAACTGCTTTAGAGCAAAAAATTTTGCTTGAAGTTAAAACCGCTTATCTTGCTTTAAATAATGCAAAGGAACGTATACCCGTTGCCGAACTTACAAAAGAGCAGGCAAAAGAAAGTTATGATTTGGCCGTCGGCAGATATAAGGTCGGTGTAGGAAATTATATTGAAGTAAAAGATGCGGAAACCTCTTACAGTAAGGCAAAACTTTCCTATATTGAAGCGGTTTTTGATTACAATTTGGCAGTTGCAAAATTAAAAAATTCAATAGGAACAAGATAAGGAGAATTATGAAATTAATTAAGAAAAAATATGCAATAATCGCAATCATTGTAACAGTATGTGCGGCTATATTTTTGCTAAAGGGATGCAAAAACGGCAAGGCCGCAAATTACCGTATTGAAAATCCGCGCCGGGCAAAAATAGTACAAACGGTTGAAGCGTCAGGTACCATTAACCCCGTTACACAAACAAGTGTAGGAACACAAATTTCCGGCAGGGTAGAACAAATTTTCGTTGATTATAATTCTATTATCAAGAAAGGACAATTACTTGCAGTTATTGACCCTTCTACTTATCAATCAAATGTAATTCAGCAAGAAGCGAATTTACAAAAACTTGAAAGTATTTTCAAAAATGCCAAACGTAATTATGAAAGATACAAAAAATTATATTCCCAAGAACTTGTCGCAAAAAGCGAACTTGATAATGCGGAGATGGATTACCTTTCCGCCAATGCCCAAATGGTGCAAGGGCGCGCAAGTTTGGATAAAGCAAAAATTGATTTGAGTTATACAAATGTCGTTTCCCCGGTAGACGGAATAGTAATTTCAAAGGAAGTGGAATTGGGGCAAACTGTCGCAGCAAGTTACCAAACGCCTACTTTATTTTTAGTAGCCGAAGATTTAACAAAAATGCAGATTGAAGTTAATATTTCAGAGGCTGATATAAGCAAAATTAAAGAGGGTCAAAAAGTTAATTTTAATATTGATGCGTACCCGACAACTACCTTTGAAGGCCAGGTAAGCCAAGTGAGAAATGCCGCCACCACTATTTCAAATGTTGTTACTTATACTGTTGTTGTTTCCGTTGATAATAGTGAATTACTGCTTAAACCCGGTATGACGGCAAATGTGGCAATAATTACCGCCGAAGTAAATGATGCCTTAAGTGTTCCGAATCAAGCCTTACGTTTTGTACCACCTGATAATGCAAAAATATCCGGCGATAAAGCAGGGCAGCGCAAGAACTTTAAAGGGCAGGGTTTATGGCGGCAACATAGGGACGGCTCTATTTATATAACAGAAGTAAAAACAGGAATAACAGACGGTAATAAAACTGAAATTATTTCCCAAGAAATAACTGAAAATACACCCATAATAGTTGCTAGCGAAAATACAAAAAGTAAAAACGGCAACCGCCGTATGGGGCCACCGGGATTTTAAAAGCAGAGGGCAAAATGTCTTTAATAAAAGTTGAACATATTTGGAAAATTTATAATCTTGGCGATATTCCGCTTGAAGTGCTTAAAGATGTAAGTTTAACTATTGATGCCGGTGAATTTGTGGCAATTATGGGGCCGTCAGGTTCAGGTAAAAGTACTTTTATGAATATGCTTGGCTGCCTTGATAAACCCACAAAAGGTACTTATATTTTAGACGGCATAAACATAACAAATTCTACTTTAAGCGAACTTGCAGATATTAGGTGCCGCAAAATCGGTTTCGTGTTTCAGGGGTTTAATTTAATTGCAAGAACAAGCGCCATAGAAAATGTTGAACTGCCGATGATTTATGCGCATATTCCTTCTGAAGAACGCGTGCAAAAAGCAAAAAAAGCATTAAAAGAAGTGGGGCTTGAAAACCGCTTGGACCATACACCAAACCAACTTTCCGGCGGTCAACAGCAAAGAGTTGCAATCGCGCGCGCTATCGTAAATGATGCACCGATAATTTTTGCCGACGAGCCAACCGGCAACCTTGACACAAAAACCAGCATTGAAGTTATGGAAAGTTTTTATAAGTTAAATGAAGAAAAAAATAAAACAATTATTCTTGTTACTCATGAACCGGACATCGCCGCATACGCAAAAAGAATTGTACGTTTTAAAGACGGTGTTATCGTAAGTGATGAGCAAAATAAAAATAGGACAAAACCACAATGATTGATTTTTTAACTATCTTAAAAATTGCCTTAAAGGCGCTTTGGGTAAACAAAATGCGTTCGGTTTTAACTAGTTTGGGCATAATTATCGGTGTAGCGGCGGTTATTGTTATGCTTGCAGTCGGCGAGGGAAGTAAAAAGCGTATTTCTGACCAAATGTCCAGCATGGGCAGTAACTTGCTTATGATACGTTCCGGTTCTGTTACTTCAAGCGGTGCACGGGCAGGGCAAGGCGCACAGCCGACGCTTACTTTAAAAGATTCTGAGGCTATTGCAAAAAATGCCCAACATATTGCACAAGTTGCGCCAAGTGTTAGTTCAACGGCACAAATTGTTTACGGCAATCAAAATTGGTCTACAAGAATTACGGGGACTACCCCCTCCCTCTTTTACATTCGTTCTTGGGAAGTTGATAACGGTGCGCTTTTTACTGATGATGAGGTCCGCCAAGGGGCAAGTGTCGCAATTTTGGGTGAAACTGTGGTGGAAAATTTGTTCGGTGTCCTTGACCCAATCGGAAAAACCGTCCGCATAAATAATGTACCTTTTAAAGTGGCGGGTGTTTTAAAATCACTTGGGCAAAATGCCATGGGTACGGATCAAGATGATACCGTAATTGTGCCTATAACAACAGCAATGAAACGTTTATCAGGTTCACAATTTCAAGGAACGGTAAATAATATTATGGTGCAGGCACTTTCCACCGATGATTTAGCCGCTGCGGAAGAAGAAATTACACTTCTGCTCCGCCAACGCCATAATATTACCGGTAAAAAACAAGATGATTTTATCATTCGCAATTTAACACAAATGATGGAAAGCGCCATGGAAGCAAATGAAACTTTTAGTTTACTGCTTGCCGCGATTGCATCAATTTCTTTGCTTGTCGGCGGCATTGGTATTATGAATATTATGCTTGTATCTGTAACGGAAAGAACGCGCGAAATCGGCATCCGTATGGCTATTGGCGCAAAGATGTGGGATATACGCCTTCAGTTTTTAGTGGAAGCGCTTGTTCTATCTTTAACAGGCGGCTTGCTTGGGATAATTTTAGG
The DNA here is from genome assembly GCA_947306425.1 of uncultured Elusimicrobia bacterium. Taxonomy (GTDB): domain Bacteria; phylum Elusimicrobiota; class Elusimicrobia; order Elusimicrobiales; family Elusimicrobiaceae; genus Proelusimicrobium. Next base: position 53,466 of record CAMZGO010000008.1, read on the forward strand.
GCTTTCCGTTGCTTTGTTTATTAAGAATTTTACACCGGACTTTTTACCAATCAGCATAACTATTACCCCGATGGTAATTTCTTTTGCATTTTCCGGTTTAGTGGGAATTTTCTTTGGGTTTTATCCGGCGTACAAAGCGTCTATGCTCAACCCAATTGACGCCTTAAGGTTTGAGTAAACTAAAATTTTTCTGAAAATAAATCAAGCCAATTTGCTTTATAATCTTCCGGGGTTGTTGCAAAAGCTTCTAAATCTAATGCTTTACCGATTTTAACTTGCGGAGCATTAATACCTGCCATTTCATAAAGCGCGTAAACAATAGCCAAATTAGCAGAAGCACTACCTCGATAAAACGGCTTTGCATTTGTAAAAATGTAACTGATTTCGGATATATTATTATGCAATATATCTAAATCATCTTCGGTCAACTTTCCCCCTTGTTGTACATGCTCAATAATAGGTTTAATAAGATTATAATCTTCTTGTATAACCTTAAATGCGGCATCAATATTATTATGATAGACATCGCCATAATTATCTCTCTTAACTCCCGCCGGATGAGACATCTGATTTACCATGGAACCTAATTCTTCTAAATCAATACGAGTCAAAATAACTCCTTTAAAAGCGTGGGGCCTTCTATTTTTTGCAGTCCTTAAAAAATCATCCTGATATTCTGCATATGCATTTTCATGAAAACGTGTGTAAAACTCAATTGGCGTATTAGCTAAAATACCAAAGACAATATCATCAGATAAAGGTCCAAATTCTGATCCCATAAAATCACTAGGAGCAGATTTTTCATTCAGTGAATTGGCCATACCGTACTGCATCGGCCTCTCAATATATTCCCACATAATTTCATTAGATTCATTGTGTTTTTCCAAAAATAACTTTATTTGATTTATTTTTTTATGATAAAGAAAGATCTTTTTTCCCATGTTTTTTACCGCTTCTTCTATACTTTTGCCTAACATTAAGTCCTGTTCAAAATTTTCTGTTATATCTTTCATAGTATAAACATATAAAGGATTAGTACCCGGAAATTTAGATTTTTCTTCGCTCGGCAAAGTGGTTTCGTAACGGTCAGAATATTTGATAAGTTCATCGAATTCTTGAGGACTATCAATAGCCATTTGCCTAAGATTTTTATTGTAATACTTTTGCCAATCTTTATAAAAATCTACCCCCACAATTTCTTGCATTTTTTGGCTTTCTTCTAAGTTTAAGGGTTTACCGCTGAAAATTCCCGGAACAAATTGTTTGCGTGAATTAATAAATTTTTCCACTTCGCTTTCAAATTTCGGTACCGGCATTTTGATACTTCCCACAAGCGGTACGGTTGCTAAAGCAAACGGCAAAGTTACAGGGTTTAACAAACTAAAAGCAAACAAACCGACACCGACGGCAGGCAAAACCCAACCCGGTAATTTAGATAAAAGTGAATTATTTTCTGCATCAGAATTGGTTTGATTTTTTACCGGTGTTTCAACAGTTATCATATTGTCAGTCGGTTGCAAAATAACTTCGCCGTTATTATCCAAACTCGCGCGCCACCAACCGATTTTGCCGTCTAACTGCGCCCATACTAAAACATCCAAAATACTTTCTGCACCTATATTGCCTGTTATTACTTCTTGAGTATCTTGAAACCTACCGTCAGATTTAACTTTAACCACAACAGGGGCTATTCCGCCGAGTTCAAAGCGTTTGGCAAAACTTACGGCAAAATCTGCGTTCGGCGTCAAGTAATTTATACCTTCTTGTGTTTTGCCTACAGATAAACCATATTTCAAAACATCTTGTAGTTCGCCGTAAGAATGTAATACTATACCTCTGTATAAAGATAATTTATCTCTAAAACCTTCAGGCAACAAGTCCCTCATTTTCCCTCTAGTGGCTTTTATATTTTTTACGATATTATCTTTGTAATCCCATGTAAAAATATTTTTAGCTGAAAAAGTTACTGTTTTTAGATTTAAAGGCTTTTCATCAGGGGTAGATTTTTCTTTTGCACCGATATCTTCCAGGCCTAAACGAATTCTGTTTAGTTCATAAATATCATTATGATTCAAATCAAAATACTCAAAATCTATTATAGTTACAATAAGTTTTCCATTTTCATCACGTCTAAAAAATATATTATTCCATAAATCAGTATGATAAAAACCTTCTGCATTTAAATCTTTAACAAAATTTACAATTTGTTCCCATTCTTCATTTGTTATCTTAACACCTCTTAACGCAGCCATTGCTTCTGCACCTACTTTGGATATATTACCACGAATTATAACTTCCCAATTATCAACAATATTAACATACAATTTGTCTTGTAACGTAAAACCGGAAGTATTTACCGGTGACATTATCATATAACGTCTAAGCCAACTACATCTCTTTTTGACTTCATTTGCTATTTCATCCGATAAATCAGATAAATTTGTTGACAACACTGTCGGACTTTCAACACCTATCAAAGGATATCTAGATGCAAATTTTTCTTTAAGAGTACTAAAGAGTTTTGTCCTGCTTATTTCGTCCGTTCCTGTTTCTATTCCTTTATCAGATATTCCTGTATAGTAGGCCTTTACCTCGTTATCAGAACCTATTAATTTCCCAACTGGAAATCTAACTTCCACCACTTTCTTAATATCCGTTTTAAGGTTTAAGGGGTTTTCAGAATTTATTTTTTGCGTTAAGCTAGGTCTGTTAAAACTTGCCAAAAACGGTAAAGCTGCTAAAGCCATAGCGGGTTCTACTGCACCGTTAATGAGCGCCGTTAAACCCAAACCGATACCCAAAGCCGGCATTATTAAAGATTTAAAAGAAAATTTATTTAAAACAACAATATTTTTTGATTTGTAAATTTCATTTTTAGGTAACAGTAATTCTTTTATTTCTGTTCTAGTCTTATTTGCGATAGGATTATGAGGATCAGAATAATCAAGCATTATTTGATAATTAGTTGCCATATCCCCATCAATAACATAAAAATGGAAATGATATCTCGGTGCATCATTAGATAAAGAATATTCATGCCGCGCAATACGAACTATTTTATTACTATCATTACTGTATAAGCGAAGAACATTCCATCGGTCAATAAATAAGGCATAAGCAGGGTTTTGGGGTGTCGCATCTAACAATTTCAAATAGGCAGCCAAAGTTTGCTTTGGGTTTTTGGGGGAGAAAAACCCCTTCTCTGAAATATAAGAAAGTTCAGGGTTTAAAACATCCGACGAACCTAATACACTCGTGATATAAGAGGGTTTGGCCCTAACCTCATGTACCAAAATAATATCTTCTTCTTTAAATCCTTTCCCTCTATTAAAAAATTTAGGTAAGTATACAAGTTTAAAATCTGGATTTCCTTTTACACCATGTTTTGAGTATAATTCACTTATTCTTTCTAAAATCTTTTTTTGTCTTTTTATATTTATCTTTTTGAAAATATTTATAATTTCGGGGTCAGCAATAAAATATTTTAATTCTTGCCAGCTTTTTGCACCTACTGCATCTGCAATTTTTTTGCTTTTTTCATAACCAAGTTCTTTTGCCCAAAAGGGTGCATCTTGATAGAATAATTCATCTACTTTTCTTTTTGCTTTACCCCTAATAACTTTCTTTGATAATTTATTTTTCTTAACAGGTTCGTCTTCTTCAGCAAGTTGTATCCGTTTAATTTTTAACCTATGTTCGAAACTCGGTATATCCAATATATTGTCAAGAGAATTTTCCCCTTTATAAATATTTCTTCTGATACCTCGCATAGTTCTTACAATATCTCTATCACCTATAAAAGAAGACAAAAAATCTTGCTCTGCTGTCTGTTCATACGGTTTCAGTTTATTAAAACTTGCAAAAAACGGTAAAGTTGCAAAAGCCATAGAAGGTTCCGCAGCGCCGTTAATCAGTGCCGTTAAACCCAAACCGATACCCAAAGCCGGAATAAGTAAATTCTTAAAATTTAAATTAGAATTAGAGGTTTCTTCTCTTGATACTGCTTCCAAATTATCAGTGGGGTGCACAACAACTTTGCCGCTATTGTCAAGCGTCGCTTTCCACCAACCGATTTTGCCGTCTAACTGCGCCCATACTATGACTTCATCTATTTCGTTAGCGGGAATATTTGCCGAAAATCTGACTACAGGGCCTAACTTACTATAATAATCGCTGCGCATTTTAATTATAACAGGTAAATGCCCGAAATCATATTCCGTAGCATAATCAATTGCGGTCTCTATATCACGAGAGAAATATATATAATTATAATCAGATTTGTTGACTTGCAAACCTCTTACAAACAGCCTTTTCAAATCTTCAAAGTTATTAAGAGTCATCCCTCTGTAAATTGCATTGTTTTCTTCAAAATTAGAGGGCAAATAATTGATTATTTTATCAACATCCTTATAGAAAAACTTAATATTTTTATTTTTATATTCATCTGTAAATAAAACTTTTGCGGAAATATTTCCCACTCCAACATTATCTTGATTTTTAATAGGGGTATATTGGAATTCCCCGTTAAACAAATCTTTCCAGTTTTCTTTATATTGTTCAGGGGTTGTGATAAAGGCTTCCAAATCTAATGCTTTACCTATTTTTATTCCAGGTGCTTCAATGCCTGCCGCATTATAAAGCCCGTAAACAATTGCTAAATTTGCAGAAGAACTACCGCGGTAAAAAGGAACCACATTGGTAAAAAGATAACTGATATCTGCAATATTATCGTGCAAAATTTCAATATCTGCCACGGTTAATTTTTTACCTGATTGATGTTTCTTGATTATCGGTTGTATTTGCTCCCAATCCCCTTGCATTGCTGCAAAAAGGGCTTTCTTATTGATAACGGTATGCTTATTATAATTATCTGGATAAAGCAAAGAAACTTCCTTATCTGAACTTTCATCAAAATCAAAATATGTTAAATTGACATTTTTATATACATCATCTTCAGGATGGGCATATTCATTTAAGGCCCTTTCCAAATATTCGCTATATCCTTTTGGGTTAATAGAAACCCCCCAACGTGAAGATTCAGGCCCTCTTAAAACACCGAAACCGATATCATGATTTTTTTTACTGCTAAATATACCATAACCACTGGGTGTTTTAACTCTGTACCAATTTACTGGTGCATTAAACCTTTTAGCTCTTAAGAAAGTATTTATTTGATTTATTTTCTTATGATATTCAAATATCTTTTCACCAATATTTGTAACCGCATCTTCAATGCTTTTACCGGCAAGAAGATCTCCTGCAAAAGTATTGGAAATTTCCTTCATGTGAAAAACAAATAATGGGTTGGTAGCATTATCAAATTTTCTTGAAATTAAACTTATTAAAGTATTTTCATAGCGGTTAGATAGTCTTATTACATCCTCATTTTCGCTTATGTTTTGTTCAACTGTTTGCGGCAATTTTTTATTATAGTATTTTTGCCACAAATCAAAGAAATCTTCCCCTAAAATTTCCTTTAATTTTTGGGTTTCTTCAGCGGATAAAACAGGACCTTTGTAAATACGTTGGTCAAAAGATTTTCTTAAATCTAGGAAATCTTGAGCTTTTTTTTGCAATGTGTTAAAACCTGCCAAAACAGGCAAACTTGCTAAAGTAAGTGCAGGTCCTGTAGAACCGTTTAAGAGTGCTGTAAGCCCTAAACCGATACCTAAAGCCGGCATTATTAAAGATTTGAGTTTTGAAAAATTGCTGAAAACAATAGAATTTTGCTTTTTAACTGTTTCCATATTATCGGTGGGATGCAAAACAACTTCACCTTTATTATCCAAGCCCGCTTTCCACCAACCGAGTTTTCCATCCAAATCAGCCCATACTAAGACATCTGTTATACTTTCAGACTTAACATTTTGATATGAAGCTACATATTTCACCATTTGGTCTGAATATTTTTTAATCAAAACAGGTAAATGTCCGAACTCATGTTGCACTGAATAATTAATAGCCATTTCTACGATATTGGTAAAATATACTTCCCCATCGCCATTAATAGTTTTACGGCCGCGCAAACCGTCTTTTAATATTCCTTTCAAATCTTCGTAATTTGAAAGAGTCATACCCCTATATAATGCTTTACTTTCTTCAAAATGTGACGGTAAAAAATCTTTTATGTTTTTTATATCTTCAAGCGGCATATAAACATTTTTATTTCTATATTCACTAGTGAATAAGACTTGTGCAGAGACATAATGCTCATTACTATCCTTATTTGGATTTATCTTAAGATTACTGCTTACAGGTATTTGAGAATTTAGAGGTACCTTTTCAACAGTTTTTATATCGGCCTTTTCTTTTGCACCCAATGTTTCCAGCTCATCTGACATAACATTTAAGATTTTTTCATCCGGTTCATTAGAAGGTTCAAAATCTATTAACCCTAGCACGAGTTTACCCCGCTCATCACGCCTAAAGAAAAGATTATGTACCAAATCCCCATGATTAAAACCATTGGAATTTAAATCTTTAAATAATCCAAGAACTTGGTTCCATTCCTCATTTGTTATGGGTTGATTATGCAAAGCTTTTTGTGCATCAGCACTAACATTATTAAAACTGTCAAAATCATAATATATTAAATCAGAAAACGAAAAGGGAATCCTCTCTTTTAAGACAAATCCGGTGTTATCTATCGGCGAGGTTATAAGGGGGTACTTCATTCTATCTTTCCCAGACCGAACCGAATTGTATATTTTTACAAAGTCCGCATTTACGGCATCAACTACATTATTTGAAAGAGAGGATACTTTTGTTGATAATACTTTGGGATACTCAAATTCTATAAGGGAATATTTTTCCTTTAAATTATTTTCCCTCACGATTTTATCCAACATTTTAGTATTGTTTATCTCGTTTTTAGTTGTATATTTTAAATAGGCCCTTGTATTTTGTGCCTTATCTTTTAATTGCCAAACGGCATAAGCATGAGCAGAGGAAAATCTATCGGCCGGAACATTTTCAGCTTTTACAATGTCTTTTTTCAAATTAAGTGTTTCATTAGAAGCAAACTTTTTACTTAACCACTTTTTTACATCGCCAAAAATGTTATTATGATCGGGAAAAAGAGCTTTTTCCGAAACACTATTGTGTTTATTGGTAAAAGAGAGTTTATCATCTAAATTAATAAATTTAAAACTACCATCAAATAAACTAAGCCAATTGGATTTATATTCTTCAGGGGTGGAGGCAAAGGCCTCCAAATCTAAAGCACGCCCGATTTTAAGTTGCGGGGCTTTAATCCCTGCCATTTGATAAATAGAATAAACCATTGTCAAATTTATGGAAGATGTCCCGCGTAAAAAAGGCACCGCATTAGTAAAAATATAACTCATGTCAGCTATAGTTTCATGTAAAAAATTTATATCTGATTTAGTTAGATCTATGCCTGCTTGATATTTTTCAATTATAGGTTTTATACTCTCCCAATTCTTTTGAAGTTCACGGAAAACAATAGTATTATTATCAGAACCGTCATCATTTATACCGTTTGGATATGTAAGACGTAAGAAATTGGGGGTCGCTTTATCTAGAATAGTTAACTTAACGCCTTTATAATTTTCTATATCTTTGTAATTCTTTACCATCCTTTTATAATATTCTGAGTAAACATTATCAGGTGCTATTATAGTTTCTCCTGCTATCAAACCCTCATTTAATTTTCCAAAACCGGCATGCATACTATCAGAATTTTTAATTTTATCCCATAAAATTCCTGTACCTTCCTGCCTTTGTAGCATAAAATATTCTATTTGCAATATTTTCTTATGATAATCATACCTCATATCTCCTACGTGCATTATTGCTTCTTGAATAGTTTTACCTGCCGCAAGGTCTTGCATAAATGCTTCAGAAGTCTTTTTCATTATATCGGTATATAATGGATTTGTTCCTCTAAATCTATTCTTCATCATACTTGGCAAGGTGGTTTCATAGAGATTAGAATATTTTATAATTTCATCTGTTTCAACAGGGTTTTGGCGGGTAAATTCCTTTAAATTCTTATTATAATATTTTTGCCAAGAATTAAAAAAATCAGCCCCCAAAATCTCACTCATATTTTTAGATTCTTCGGCGTTTAATTTCGGACCATTAAAAAGATGCCTGTCAAAATTTTTCCTCAATTTCAGAAAATTGTTGACCCTTCGGAAATATTTTATTTTCTCAATCCCGTTACTGAAACTCGCAAAAAACGGTAAAGCGGACAAAGCCAAGGCAGGTTCCGCTGCACCATTTATAAGCGCCGTTAAACCTAAACCGATACCTAAAGCCGGCATAAGTAAATTCTTAAAATTTAAGTTAGAATTAGAGGTTTCCTCCCTTGATACTGCTTCCATATTATCGGTTGGTTGCAAAACGACTTTGCCGTTAGCATCCAAACTTGCACGCCACCAGCCGACTTTTCCGTCCAAATAGGCCCATACTAAAATATCGGAAAGTTCACTTGATGTAATATCATTTGCAAACGGAAAATATTCCCGGCTTTTAGTAGCCTTTTGATAAGGCATTTTTATTAAAACAGGAAGATTTCCCCTATCAAATCTGGCAGCATAATCTATTGCATCCTCTATTCTGCTGGCAAAAAATATTTTATTTTCTTTTGTAGTTGTCTTACTCAGTCTTAAGCCGTTTTGTAATATATCTTCCAAATCCTCATAGGAAGATAGAGATATACCCCTATAAACTGTTTTATCTTCTACAAAATCGGATGGTAAATAAGGTAATACTTTTGAAATTCTATTTACCGCTACAGGCCGGTTTTGTTCTTTGTATAAATCGGAAAAAAGCTGTTGGGCTGAAACATCCCCGTCCTTTCTTTCGTACAACTTATTTTGAACTTTTAAAGATGACTGCGGTTCTTGATTAGATTCCGGATTTTCAAAAGAATCAGATTTATTCCTTTTAAATTTAAAATTAAATATGTTACTGAAACTCGCAAAAAACGGTAAAGCGGTCAAAGCCAAGGCAGGTTCCGCTGCGCCGTTAATAAGCGCCGTTAAACCTAAACCGATGCCTATCGGTAAAAGGAAAGAACCGAAATTAAAGTTTGAACTGAAAAAAATGCTATTGGAAAAACCATTATTTTGATTATCAACTTTTTCCATATTATCGGTGGGTTGAAGCATAACTTCGCCTTGCTCACTTAAACCAGCCTTCCACCAACCGAGTTTACCTTGCATATACGCCCAAACTAAAACTTCATCTATATCTTCAGCTTTAATATCACCGAAAGATACGACACTTTTTGTCGGGTTAACAGTTTTTTGGGATATTCTTATAAATACAGGCACATGCCCTAAATCAAACTTTTTAGCATAATCAATAGAATATTCGGCATTACCTGAAAAGTATATCCCCTTTTCCCCCTGTGTTTTACCTACTGCTAAACCTTTTGTAAAAATATATTCTAAATCTTTATAATTGGAAAGAGTCATTCCTCTATAAAAGGAATTTTCCTGTACAAAACCGGATGGTAAATATTTGTACATGCGACCTTGCTTATTTATAAGCGTATATAAATTTTTATCTTTATACCAATTAGAAAAAAGGAGTTGCGCAGAAATTTCATCTTTATTAATTTTAGCCTGCGCTTTCGGTGCCGAATTAGAAACAATAAATTCACCGGAAAATAAACCTTTCCAATTATACTGATATGATGCAGGAGTTAGTGTAAAAGCAGAGAGGTCAAGTTCCCTACCGATACGAACTTGCGGGGCTTCAATACCGGCCATTTCATAAAGCCCGTAAACAATTGCTAAATTTGCAGAAGCGCTGCCGCGGTAAAAAGGTTTGGCATTAGTAAATAAATAGCTGATTTCTGCTATAGTATTATGTAAAGTTTCTATTTCTTTTTCGCTTAAGGTTTCCCCTTTCCCGGAACGCATAATAATGGGTTTTATGGCATCATAATCTTCTTGTATGGCCTTAAACATAGCTTCAATATTGTTAAAACCGTCTTTCTCTATCCCTAACGGATGAACCATCGTTCCGCCATAAGATGCACCGCCCATTGAGTATTTTAAATTATAGGTAGTTAAATTAACACCCTTAAAATTATCAGGTCTATACCTCCCGCCCAAAAAATCCATCCAATATTCACCATATTTAGAATCATCAAAATCAGTTACAACTCTAAGGTCAGTATCACCCAAAACACCAAAAGCTATTTGATCCGAAACTTTTATCTTTGAGCCGAAGAACTCACTAGGGTCAGACTTCTCATTTAGATTATACACATTACCATAATCCCAAGGAGTTGCAACAAATTTCCACAGAATTTTACCGGAACCTGAATCTTTGTATTCATTAAAAAATGCTTTAATTTGATTGATTTTTTTATGATACAAAAACATGGATTTACCCATATTTATTACGGCTTCTTTTATATTACCGGTAGCAAGCAAATCTTTTTTAAAATTATCCTTTATATCTTCCATAGTATATAAGTATAAAGGATTAGTACCTTCAAACCGCGAGTTAATTTGACTTTTCAAAGTGCTTTCATAACGGTTGGAATATTTTATAAGTTTATCTATATCTTGCGGGTCTTGACGGGCTGTTTCTGTTAAGTCTTTGTTATAATATTTATGCCAAACATTGAAAGTTTCTTCCCCTAAAATCTCTTTCATTTTTACGGCTTCTTCTGCTGATAAAGCAGGACCGTTAAAGATTTTAACGTCAAAAGCTTTCCTCATCTGTAAGAAGTTTTGTACTTTTGGGTTAAAATTAGAGATATCATCTCCTAAATTAGATACCCTGCCAAAAAACGGAAAGCTTGCTAAAGTCAGCAAAGGTACCGCAGAACCGTTAAACATTGCCGTAATCGCTAATCCGGCAGCTAAAGCCGGTAAAATATATTTTTTCAAATTAATTTTGGAAGTATTATTGGAGACAGTGGGGACAATATTTTCAACAGGTGTAGGTGCTGATATTTTCATTGACTGATTTGTGAAATCAAAATTCCTATCTATTTTCAAAGGAGTGTCTTTGCCATAAGAAAATGCTGCCTTGGTGGAATTATTATCCGATAATTCCATTTTTACCGATTCAGGCAAATTATATTTCAAATCATTAATTTTTACTATATATGAAGCATTACCCTCATAATGCCCAACTTCTATACCTACAACGCGCGAACCGTCCGCATTTAAAACAACCCCGCCTTGTGAACCTAAACGGTTTTGGTTTGCACCTATCGTAACGGTATTTTCATACCACTTTGTTGATATATCTTTATATTCTTTAATTCTAGCTATTTCCCCCGGTTTGATAAAAAACATCTCTTGACTTCCGGAATCCGTAGGGGTAAAGACAGGGAAATTATCAGGTAAAGTTTCATCTAAAGTAATGATTGCATAATTTTGGTAAGACGGGAAACCGTCCGTAACAATTTCATCTGCCGCATAAAGCACTTTACCTTTACCCAAAGAATTACCGTAAAAATCTTTGACGGAAATTTCGCTTGCACCATCCTTAAAATTAGTGCCGGAGGTAATAACAACTTTTTTGCCGTATAAAGAAACTATAACACCGTTTACATCACCTTTATTTGTTTTAACCGTTACTATTGAATTTAAGCGCTCATCTACGGAAACGGGGGCAGAATTTTCCGCTTTTACCGGATTATAATATTTCCACTTTGATAAAAAATTGCTGACATAGTTTATAACTCTATCTTCTTTTTGAGTATCTAAAACTATATAACCGTCAAAATATTTTTGATATAAATCTTCTGCAGTACCGCTTAAAGTATAAGATAATATTACCGGCACATGCAAATGTTTATTATGTACATATCTTGCAAGTTCATAACCGTTACCGGCCGGCATAACCATATCGGTTATAATAATATCATAGGCATCGGGATTATCTCTTAATTTTAATATAGCAGCGTTACCGCTTTCTTCATAATCTATTGTAACATTGGGGAAATCTTTGCCTTGTAAAGCTGCTCGTGCATCCGGGTTATCGTTTACAAATAATATTCTTATCTTGCCAATATTTTTATATGGCTCATTATATGTTTCTTTAACGTAATTTTTAGGGTTGAAATCTTTGGTTAATCTACGTTTTGTTCCTTCATTCATAGATTTTGTAGTCTCAAAAAATGCTACTAGGTCTATTATTCCTTGTCTGCTATAACCTCTTATGAAATCTTCTTTGTATCCATTATCAAACAAAATTTGTTTAAGTTCTTCTGTGGAACGGGTTTCCATTAATGACAAGTTACTGTAATTAATCTTTGTTCCGATAATCGGTATGGTCGCAAACAATAAATTACTTATGTCAAAAGCATTAAATGCTGTATCAAATACACCTGTTAAAGTAAGACTGGTTGCAAAAACTGCTGCTGCCAGGCCCCCTATCTCTTGCCTTAATTGTAATTTGCGCTTTTGTAAT
>CAMZGO010000009.1 GCA_947306425.1 uncultured Elusimicrobia bacterium
ATAAATTACCTCATTAAAATATAATCTACATTAATATTTTAGAAAAAAAAAAAAATGTCAACAAAAATGTTAAAAATCAAAAATATATGAGATTTTTAATAAATTCGCCTTCTTTATATTCCCTCACCCTTTGCCGTTTTATTTTTGCGAGGGTATAATTACCCAGAGCAAAAATAATACCAGACCGTACTTCAGATGATATCGGCAACAATTATGCCCATTAAACTAAATTTGACAAAGATTAAAAATAATTTGATATAATATATATGTCCTTAAAAGGGCTTGTATAATGGTAAATCAAAATTACACAAAAAGCAGTAAAGATCTTTTAAGAAAGAATGAACAAATTCGCGCGCCGCAGGTCCGATTAATAGGGGCTGACGGCACAATGCTTGGGATAATGAGTTCCTCAGAAGCCCTGTATAAAGCGAAACAAGAAGCGCTTGACTTGGTGGAAATTTCACCAAATGCTCAGCCGCCTGTTTGTAAGATACTTAATTACTCCAAATATCTATATGAACTAGGCAAAAAGAGTAAAGACGCGAAAAAGAAACAAAAGGCAGTATCTCTTAAAGAAATCCGCCTTAAATCCAGAATCGCGCCGCACGACTTAGAAGTCAAAGTTAAGCAAATTGAAGGATTTCTTAAAAAGAAAGACATGGTTCGCGTGTCCGTGGTGTTCTACGGGCGCGAAAATCAGCATAAAGACATCGGCCTTTCCATGCTTGAAGATATGAAAAGCAAATTAGCGGAAGTGTCCAATGTTGAAGGCAATATGCAATCACAAGGGAACAGAATATCAGTTACTTTCGTCCCTAAAAATTAAAGAGGTATTATGCCAAAACTTAAAAATCATGCCGGTGCAAAAAAGCGTTTCAGAAAAACCGCCACCGGTAAATACAAAAACAGAAAAGCCGGAAGACGGCACTTGCTTGCCCCTGAAAAGGCCAGCATTAAACGCGAAAGGCGCCAAGCTCGCATAACTGCGGCAAATTCACCGGAAGGTAAATTGCTTAAAAAATACCTTCCTATGCAATAGTTGGAGGTTAGTGTATGAGAATTAAATATAGCGTTGCAAGACATGCAAGAAAGAAAAAGGTTCTTAACAGGGCCTCCGGTTACTATGGTGATAAATCCCGCCGTTTGAGAATGGCGACCCAGCAGGTTGATAAATCTTTAGTCCATGCCTATACAGATAGGAAAGATAAAAAAGGTACTTACCGCTCTTTATGGATTACAAGAATCAATGCTGCTGTCCGCGAAGAAGGTTTAAATTATTCAACCTTTATTAACGGTCTGACAAAAGCCAATATCACATTAAACAGAAAGATGCTTTCTGAAATGGCAATTAAAGACCCTGTGTCTTTTAAGCAACTTGTTGATATTGCAAAAAACGCGACAAAATAACTTTTTTTAATAAGTTGTTTAGTTCAGCAGTTTAAAACTCCGTTTGAGAATTTCAGACGGAGTTTTTATTTTTAGTGTTTAAATAATTTGCTTAATTAGCGTAAAAATTGCTACAATATATATTGTAAATTTACGGTGGATGTAGCTCAGCTGGTTAGAGCGCCGCTCTGTGGAAGCGGAGGTCGCGGGTTCAAATCTCGTCATCCACCCCAATAATTTCTGCTACAACTTTTTATAAAAAATTCCCCGGTAACTTGGTTAAGGCCGAGGAATTTTTATTTAACAACAATAAACAAATTTATGGTTTCAATCTATCCATAAGGCGCGGGAAAGGTATCGTTTCGCGCAAATGGTGCAGGCCGCACATCCAGGAAACAAACCTCTCAATACCCATACCGAAACCGCTGTGCGGAACAGAGCCGTAACGGCGCAAATCAAGGTACCAATCAAAGGCTTCAACGGGCAAACCTTGCTCTTTAATGCGGGAAACTAAAGTGTCATAATCTTCTTCACGTTGGCTGCCGCCTATAATTTCCCCATAACCTTCGGGGCCTATCATATCAACTGCCAAAACAACGCGCGGATCTTTGGGATCGCGTTTCATATAAAAGGCCTTAATGGCGGTCGGGTAGCGGTGAATCATAACCGGCCTATCAAAGTTTTCGGAAATTATTGTTTCTTCATCTCCGCCGATATCGCCGCCCCATTGTGTGGGATTTCCTTTTTTGTTTAAAATTTCAATCGCTTCTGTATAACTTATGCGAGGGAAAGGCTTTTTAATATTTTCAAGTTTTGAAATATCACGCCCTAAAACTTCCAATTCTTTGCGGCGGTTCTTTAGAACCTGCTCAACTAAATAGCAAATAAAATCTTCCGCTAGATCCATATTGTCGTCTAAATCGTTAAAAGCGACTTCAGGTTCCACCATCCAAAATTCAGTTAAATGGCGGCGGGTTTTTGATTTTTCTGCCCTAAATGTCGGGCCAAAACAATAAATTTTACCAAGGGCCATTGCACTTGCTTCACCGTATAATTGTCCGCTTTGGGAAAGATAAGCCTTTTCACCGAAATAATCTGTTTCAAATAAGGTTGATGTGCCTTCGCAAGCAGCCGGGGTTAAAATTGGGGAATCCACCAAAGTAAAACCGTTTTTCCTAAAATACTCACGGATTGCAAAGATAATTTCATCACGAATCTTTAAAATAGCCACTTGCCTACTTGAGCGAAGCCATAAATGGCGGTTATCCATTAAAAATGCCGTACCGTGTTCCTTGTTTGCTATAGGATAGTCCTTTGCCATTTGTAAAAGTTTAATATCTTTTACGCCGAGTTCAAAACCAAGCGGGGAGCGCTTATCTTCGCGAACCGTACCGGTAATTTCAATGGAACTTTCTTGGGAAAGTTTATCGGCAAGTTCAAAAACTTCGGGGGTAACGTCACCCTTAAAAACTACGCATTGGATAATTGCACTACCATCACGTAATTGTAAAAAATGCAACTTACCGCTTGATCTCTTATTATAAAGCCAACCTTTTAAAGTTATTTCTTTCCCTACATATTGGGCTACATCTGAAATTCTTATTTTTTGCATACAAAGACCTCTTGCATAGTTTATGTATATATTATACTTTTTATCAGTTTGCTTGACAATATAGCCTATAAATGATAAAAATTTAATATATTTAGTTTATAAGGAGGAATAATGAAAAAATTATTCGTTGCATTACTTATTTGCCCGCTCTTATTAGCGTGCGGGACTAAAGTTAAGCGTATGGATGTTAATGACGCAAAAGAAGTAAGCGGCAGTTGGAATGATACTGACTCCCGTGAAGTTGCCAAGGCTATGATTGAAGACTGCTTAAACGGCGCTTGGTATGCCAAAGCCTTAAAAGAAAAAGGCGGTAAAGATCCGGTTGTAATTGTCGGAACAGTCAGAAATGACTCCATGGAACATATCAATACCAACACTTTTATTGAAGAACTTCAAAGGGCTTTAATAAACAGCGGTAAAGTTGAATTTGTTGCTTCAAAAGACGAACGCGGCGAAATCCGCGAAGAACGTTTGGAGCAAGATGAATATGCCTCTGAAGCAACACGCAAAGCATTTGGTAAAGAAGTCGGTGCTGACTATATGTTAAGCGGTGTTTTAAATGATATTAAAGACCAAGAAGGGAAAAAGAGCGTCGTATTCTATCAAGTTAATTTAAAACTAATCAACTTAGAAACAAACAGAATACTTTGGAACGGTCAAAAACAAATAAAAAAATACGTTTCAAAAAATGCCTTTAAGTTATAATGTATGAAAACCGTGAAGGCCCTAGCGCTTACATCAGTTGTGGTTTTAATCTGCGCTTGCGCTGGGCCTTCCGTCCGATATAAAACAAAAGTTATAGGTGATATGCAAAGCCGTAACTTTGAGGCCGCACAAGCAAGAATAAAAAATAACAAGAAAGGTTATGGTAGGCGTGATGCAAGTTTATATTTCCTTGATTTAAGCACACAACAGGATTATTTAAATTACTCTACAAGCACATTAACCCATTTAAATAAAGCAGAAAATTTACAGGCAGATTTATATGCAAGAAGTATATCACAAAAATTTGCCAGTTTTATGGTTAACGACTATACGGAACCATATCGTCTGAAATATTTTGAATTTGCTTACTTACTCTTTTACAAAATAATTGCATATTTACAGGAAAAAGATTTCCCCGGTGCTATGGTGGAAACAAGGAAATTAGTTTTTTATTTAGATAAACTCCGAAATGATACCGGTAAAGATGACCCATTTTTACAGCACTTTGCCAGCCAAATGTTTACTATGCGCGGGGCTTATTCTGATGCCAATATCTGTTATATTAACGCACAAAATGCTTATTCAAAATTTGCGGATTCTTATGCCCAAATGCCGCCGCAACCTAAAATAACGGAAGAAGACCATAATAAAGGGATGTTAACTTTGGAACATTTTAATGGAATGATACCGTTTTTAATATCAAAGAAAACTATGGTTGCCTGGAACAAATTCGGTTTTGCTTTAGGCAGAACAAGCGGTTATGAAACTATCAGCCAAAATACCATAAATTCGGCTTTAGCCGGGGCCTATGGTAATGCAATAGCAGTTGCTTTGCCGGAAATACAGACAGTACCTACAAAAGTAGCAGGGTCCCGTATAATCATAAACGACAAGATAGTCGGTGAAACAACTTTGGCAAGTAATTTAAGTTATTTCTTTAAAAACAATTTTGACGAGGAATATAACAAAATTTTAATTAGTTCCGCAATAAGGGCTGCAACAAAATTTCTGATAACTAAACAAGCGCAAAAAGCAGCAAGCAACCAAGATGAAAATATGGGTTTAATAGTAGATATTTTCTTGACGGCATTATTTACATCGGCAGAAAATGCAGATACCCGCTCTTGGTTTACTCTGCCGGCTGAAATTAGGGAAGCCAATATTTTAGTGGAGGAGGGAAAACACGATATCAAAGTACAATTATTTGATTCAAATAATAAAGTACTTGACGAACAGACCTTTAAAGATGTACAAATTAATAAAGGGCGCCGCACTTACCTGTATTTGCGAAGCGCCATATAGTAAAGGAGAACTATGAAAATAAAGAACATACTAATTGCGATACCGCTGCTCGCATTATTATGTGCTTGCGGAGGTAAAAAAAATATATTACGGGAGAATTTAAAGGAATATCCTTATGAAAAATATCTCTCAAAGGTAGAAAGTGCTGATACTAAAGATGAAGCAAAAAAAGCTGCTTTAACAGAACTTAAGGGTATTTTCGCAGCTTTACCTAAAGATAATAACAGTGAAGCCAGACGCGAAAATTTACTTGCATTGGCAAAAGTTGCCAAAACTTGGAAAATGAAGCAAGAAGGTAAAAAACGATATTATGCTATGGCCGTTTTGGAACGCCAACCTGCTTTAGAAGCACTTGAACAGTACTATGTAGGTTATGATACGCAAATTGAGGCCCTGACTAAAAAATTAAATGAAGAACAGGATAAATTTACCCGTCTGAAATATGCTTTGCAGATGGATAAAATTTTATCTAAACGCACTGCCTTAGATGAAGAATATAAAATACTTTCTTATGATGCTACGCCATATAATGAAGAACTTTTATACAATGCCCGCGCGGCATATAACAGGGCTTTTTATGAAATAAAAATTTCTTCAAAAATTATTGGTGATGAACAGGAAATTATAAAAACGCCGATTATTGAACGTTTAAATGAACTCGGTTTCCAAGTGGGCGAAAATCTGCCTAATGCCGATATTGAATTGGTGATGAAAGCATATATTGATAAATATGAATCAAACACCTTAAAGGGTTTAAATTGGTGTTCTTCTACTGCAACAGTTACCTTAAAAGACCTTGCTACAGGCGGTATTTTTGCAATATATTCAAAAACGGAACGTGTAGGTTCTGCAAGAAAAGAAGAAGCCCAATTAAGAAGTTTAGTTTCCGCAGGCGGGGAAGCTGCCGTTGCGGTTAAACAGAAAGTTATAGATTATTTGGAACATAAGTAATTTTAGGAGATAGTTTATGAAAAAGTACATTATTTTTATTTTTTGTTGTTTATTTTCTTTACATTTGTTTGCCCAAACTACAGAAACGGAAACAAATCAATCTGATGAAAAGGTCCTCTACTCTTTGGGTTACTTGCTTGGAGATAATGTAAAGAAACAACTTATTTTGGATAATGAAGAGGTATATAAGGCTTTTTCCCAGGGGTTGAGGGACTCTTTGCTCAACCGCAAATCACAAACTAACCTTGAAGAATATAAACCCTTAATTACAAAAAAATATCAAGATGACAAAGCCACCTTATCAGCAAAACGCAAGGCAGAACAAGATGAATATTTAAAAGATGTCAAAAAAGATAAAAAATCAAAAGTGCTTTCAAACGGTGCTGTAATACAGATTCAAAGTAAAGGTAAGGGCAAAAACCCAAAACCGGCTGATACCGTAAAAGTGCATTATACCGGTAAATTATTGAATGGTATTGTTTTTGACAGTTCTGTTGCACGCGGTGTTCCGGCTGAGTTCCCTTTAAACAGCGTCATTTCTTGTTGGACTGCCGCTTTACAAGAAATGAAACCGGGTGCAAAAGCTACGCTTTATTGTCCGCCTGATACTGCGTACGGAAATATGCAGGCAGGCCCGATAGAGCCAAACTCTTTATTAATTTTTGATGTAGAACTTTTAGAAATTAAATGAAGAAAAAATTTTATGTAGCATTACTTGCTTTTTCCCTTGCGATGATATGCGCCAATTTTATCATCAGGCGGGTGGGTGTGCTTTTGTCCCCTCCCGCCCAAGGAGAAATTGCAGAACAGGAATTTTCCCCCTTTGGTTTAGTTAAACAAACAGATGCAGAAGACAGGGCAAAAAGCCCGTACTTCCCCAAAATTAAAGAACAAGAATTAGAATTTCAGGAACAAAAGGAAATAGTACGGCCGGTTTTTCAAATAGAACTGACTGATGAAGAACAAAAAACAGTAGAAAATTATTCCCAAAACCCGAAAATGCAAGAATTTGTTCAAGAACTTTCCAAAGTTATTTCCAAAGAGGAACTTGAACAGGAAAATTATTTAAAAATTGCTTTTAAGCCGGAAGTAAGGGCAATATTTATGAAATATTCACAGGATAAAGAATTCCGTGAAATAGCAGCAACAATAATGAAAGATAAAAATTTACTACAACTAGCAAAAAGAGTGGTCAATACCGAGGAGGCAAAAAAATGATGGGTTCTGTTATAGGTGTGATTTTAGTTATTGCGATACTTTTTTATGTTTTAAAAACTTTATTAAATGAAACAGATTATCAAAGTTGGCTTAATATTTTATTGGTAACGGTTATTTTATTTACGGTAGTATTATCAATTTTTATGATTTTAAATAAGGTCGGCAATACAAACGGACAAAATAAAACATCAATCACAAAAGAACAAAAATTACAAGAGAAACAACCAAACACTGAAAATACTGCAAATAAGGAAATATTAAAACAAAAAGATATTGGAAACCAAAAAGAAATATCAGAAATGAGCGATGAGGAACTTTCCATTGTAATAGCGGAAAATTATTTAACCCTTAAAAGAGAGTATGAACAGCAAAATAACGGTGCGGACGGCAGCGCTTATGCCGCGAATCAAATCATAGAAGAGTACAGTTTAACCCAAGAGGAATGGGACGATTTTTATAAAAAAGCACAACAAAACGGCTATTTTAAAAAAGCCGCAGATAATCTTCTAAACAAAGGGCCTGATTACTTGATAAAATCCTAAATCATAATAGGCCGGGGGGTAATTATGAAAAAGATTGTTCTGCTCAGACACGGGCAAAGTTTATGGAATAAAGAAAATAAATTTACAGGCTGGACTGATGTTATATTGACGCCGGAAGGTTTACAGGAAGCCAAAAAAGCCGCAATCTTGCTGCGCGAAAATAATTTTAATTTTGACTATTGTTTTACTTCTTATTTAAGCCGCGCTATTGATACTTTAAATATAGTCTTAAAAGGTTTAAACCAGGAATATTTACCGGTGGAAAAATCTTGGCGTTTAAATGAAAAGCATTACGGCGTTTTGCAAGGTTTAAATAAAGCGGAAACGGCTGAAAAATACGGAGCTAAGCAAGTGCAAATTTGGCGCAGAAGTTTTGACATAGCGCCAGCCCCGCTTGACGAAGAAGATCCGCGCAACCCCGCTTTAGACCCAATGTACAGAAAAATTCCCAAAGAATTATTACCTCGTACTGAATCCTTAAAAGATGCTATTAACCGTGCTTTACCTTATTGGCAAGAAAATATTTTCCCTAAACTTAAAGATAATGATAATTTGCTTATAGTTGCGCATGGCAATTCTTTGCGCGGAATAATAAAACACCTAAAAAATATCAGTAACGACGATATTGTTAATTTAAATTTACCTACTGCAGTCCCTTATGTTTTTGAATTTGATGATAATTTGAAACTAGTTAAAGATTACTTTTTAGGCAATCAAGATGAAATAAAAAAACTAATGGCTGATATTGCCAACCAAGTAAGTAAAAAATAAAGCTAAACCAAAAATGCAGCCCCGGCAAGTATTTGTGAGGAAATTTTAGTTTTCTCTGCGACGCAGAGTACCGCGAAGTAGAGGAGCGTAGCGACGTATCGGTACTTCAGGAGCGGAAAAACTAAAATTTACCAAAAAGACGCCGCCGGAAAAAAACAATAATTGCGAACTTCTTATTTGTCTCTTTCTGATTGGCCGCCGATATTGTGAACTATACAGTCATCACCGTCTTTCTCAATCAAATGAACGTGAATAATATCGTCATCAGCGGTAATAACTTCTTTACCGATATAATCTGCTTTAACAGGAATTTCGCGGTGTCCCCTGTCTACCATAACTAAAAGTTCAACTTTGCGCGGGCGGCCAAGGTCAGTTAAAGCATCTAATGCAGAACGGACTGTCCTGCCGGTATATAATACATCATCAACAACAATTAAATTTTTATCTGTAATATCAAATCCGACGGATGACGGTTTAATTTGCGGGTCCTCGGCTACTTTTGAAAGGTCATCACGATACCAAGTAATATCTAAAACACCGACGGGCAAAGTAATGCCGGCAAATTTTTTGATACGTTCCTGCAAGCGGTTTGCCAAATAAACACCGCGTGTTTTTACCCCTATTAAACATAAATCTGAAGTATCACTGTAATTTTCTAAAATTTGATGCGCCATACGGTCTAAAGACCTCAACATATCTACTTGATTTGCAATTACTTTTTTCATAAAAACTCCTAAATATTATATTTTAAAAATTATAGCAAAAATTTAAGTATAAATTTCAAGGTAAGTATGCAGGCCTTCCTTTTGAGCGCGCTCAACGGCGGCAAAATAAATCTTATCTGCTTTTACCTTATCTCCCAAAGCATAAATAACTTGTGCAAGGGAAATTTCCGTTAAAAGCTGCCCGCGGATTTCGTCGGAATTTGCAAATAATTTTTTTGCTTCTTCCAAAACCGCTTTGGCTTGGACTAATTTATTTTGGCGTTTTAAAATATCAGCCTGTCCCCATTTAACAAAACCTAAATCCACAGTATCATTTATCTCCGTATAAAGCAAGGCAGCGCGTTTATAATGTTTTGCGGCTTTATCTAAAAATCCAAGCTGCCTAAGCCCGTTTGCCATACCGCAATTTGTATAGGCTTTACCGAAAATATCTTGTGTTTTTGAAAACAATTTCTCTGCCTTTTCATAATTTAAAACGCAATTTTTTGCATCTCCGCTTACACGCATAATACCGGCAAGGCCACATAAAGCATAAGCCATAGAAATTTTATCGTTAATTTTAGCAGCGTACTTATAACTTTGTTTGAATAGATTTATGCCTTCCTTAAATTCCCCCTCCAAACGGCAGACACCCCCCAAGGCCCAAGCAATAAAAGAAAGGCCTTCGTAATCTTTTTCATTTTCATAATATTCTTGAACTTCTTCAAGTAAGGTTTTTGACTCCTTTAATTTACCTTCGGCACGAAGGGCCAAAGCAATTTCTTGCAAAGCTAAAACGGCCTGGTCTAATAACTGTTCTTTTTGTGCTATATCACCGGCGCGGGCAGCATATTTTTGCGCTTCTTTTGCATCCCCTAAAGTGCGGCAGCATTTAGATAAAGCTAAAAGTATATCAATTTTATCTACGCCTGTTTTGGCAAATTTTTGCGCTTTTTTAGCTTCGTTTATGGCCTCCTCAAACTTACCAAGAAGGCGGTAGGCCTCACTTCTAAGAAAATAACAATAACTTTCTCTACCTTTGTAAGAGAGCAAATTTTCCAATACTTCAGCGGGTTTATTATCATTCAATAAATTTTCAAGTTCTTGTTTATTTAAAGCAACCATATTAATTTCCTTTAATATTATTCTTAAGTTTTTTACGGCCTTCCATCTGATACGTAGTAAGCCAACGCCAAAAATCATCTTCAAAAGCAGCTATACTCTTATATCTATAAGCCATTTTTAAGGCATCTTCCTCGCTTTGGCGTACCATAATTTTTTTACCGTCAGACATTACAATCTTGCCGTTTTCGTCTTTTTTAGGGGCATAAGTTGCAATAGCTTTAGTAAATTGCTCAAATTGCATACGCTTTGCCGGTACAGGCGAGTTCGTAGGCCTAAAAAGAAAACGCACCATCGCATAGGCCTGTAAATACCAATCATCAACTTTGTCTTCCTGAAGGGCTTTATCATAGGAATCAGTCTGCATGAAATCAACAAAATCCTTAAAGAAAATAATTTTATCTGTAACTGCAGAAGCCCTTAAAGATGCTCTTTCTTGATTGTTCAAGCCGCCATTTTTCTTACGCTCTTTCAAGGCCTTATGTTCATCTTCGGAAAAAATATTTATTGCAATCAAATCCCTGTTCCATACACCGCCTTGCGATGTTTGGGCAAGGTCTTCCATATTGACGGCAAGGCCCTCATTTAACCAGACAGGCGGCTCTTTTTTAGGTGCTTTTGAATTTACGGGATTAAATGTGTTTTCCACAAACAAGTGTGTCAATTCGTGGGCAAATTTCTTCATCATTCGCCTTTGACGTTTTGGTTCATCGTACATAACAATGATATTTTTACCCGGATCAAAAAATGCACCGGACCAATCTTCCGCTACATTTCTATTATGGTAAAGGAAACTTTTTTTATCCTGATAGACCTCTACATTAACTTCGCCCGGCATAAGCCAAGGAATATTTTGCCTTAATAATTGAAATATACCGTTAAATTGCATGGCTAAATTGGGTGTCATAACGGTACGGTTATGCGGCTCTATTTTAATTTTGAAATTACCGAAGGTGCTGTTTATCCACTTAATATTTTCTTCATTAACTTGGCTGAAACATAAACATCCAAGAATTAGCAGGAGTAAAACAGATAAAGTTTTTTTGTGTATCATTTTATTATTGCGGAACATCAAAAGTAACAATTAGTTTATCCTTATTTGTTTGTTCATTAGTTCCCCAAGCTGCATTCATGTGAATAGTATCGGTACTGGTCATCATAGTTACACAATTAAGCATAAAATTATTATCGCAAACCGGTTTTCCGTAGAGTTCCATAATTGCTTGAAATGCCATATATTGGTCCAAACAGCTGTCAGCAACTATATCAGCCTCCAAAATACGTTCTGTTCTGGAAAGATTAGAACTTCTTGTAACTGCATATCTAAGCATTAAAACAGAAAATGCCGCCACAATTAACCCAACAACTATTACTTGCATTAAAGCAGAACCTTTTTTTGACATTTAACGCCCCTTTTTCCTTACAAAATATCGTTTAAATTTAAAAAATACAGGCGGTATATCACTGCTGAAATTCCTCTCAACCGTATAATCCAATAAAAGTTCCGGATAAATAACATCTTCATTTACAGGTATCGTTACAGTAAAAGATGAAACATAAGGCATTATAAGTTCTTTATTTTCATTCTCTTTACAGTAATTCCTGGCATTATTAACGAAGGTACTTATCAGTATATTTTCATCCTCACCGTCCAAAAAGGTATTGCTGCACTTGAAAATAGTATTATTCTCAAACCTATAAACAGTATAACTTGGCTTAACGCATCGTTCTTGTATGCTTGTTACATTTTCCACAGTTGCCCAATTCTTATTGCAAGCAGGTTTTGTTGTTCTGACAAGCTTTGTATTATCAGCTAAATCTACTGAAGCATTTTTAACAGAAATATACTCATTGGCAATGCAAGGATTTCCTATATTCTCAACTGCAGTTAAACTCCAAGGACAAATAATATCATTGGCAGAAACAAAATCCGAATAAAATTTTCTCAAGAAACTTGTACTTTCATTTTTTATAATTGCCTGACGTTGTGCTTGCGATGTATGATTTGAAGATGTCTTCCACATCGCAACAAGAGAGAGCATAACCATCCCCGTTATGAAGATGGAAACCAATAATTCCATTAAAGTGAAACCCTTTTTTGTCATATACTTAATCCGTACAGTCAATGTTCATCTCCAATATATCAAAGCCTGACTCGGGCAAAGTGTTAGGTCTACTTCCACATTCTGTTGTATTAGAAATCCAAGCATTAGGCTGCGCGGAAGATAAATACGCTTTATAATTAAAGTGTACCGAGTCATTCTCCGGAGTATATTTTTTACATAAGTTCTTAAAATTAAAGGTAAATAAATCATCACAAGACCTAAGATCTTGCGTATTACCACCGAAATCCACTTTACAATTGGGCAAAGTTTTTAAATGGCAATTTGGATTATTACGGCAATCTTTAAGCATCATATAGGCACTTTGTACGCTATAAAGAACTTCTTCTTTCTCAGAAGAAGAAACTATAGCGCGGCGTCCCGACATCAAGGCAGAAAACACCGCCCCGACCATAACGACAACCAAAAACATAGCAATAACCGCTTCAATTATCGTATACCCTTTATTTTTCATAACACCGCCTAAAGAAATTAGTCTGTACTTTCCTTATAAATGCGCCCTAAGGAATCAATACAAGCACATTTGCCTTTGTATATACCGGAATTATTATCACCAACCATTGATACTACCGATTCAGAACATACAGAACATTCCCCCCCTACCGAAAATGTATAACGTCCGTTCAGTTCGGTTGGATAGTGCAAATATTTGCATCCTAATAAAAAGGAAGGCGAAACTGATAACCCCGTTTGCCCGTAAATATCCTCTATCTTACAACCGGGTATATTATCTGAACTTATAGTACCGGTAATTGTGGTACCCGGATAATCCTTTTCAAAATTCATACGTGCCTCATTAAATTGACGCAAAAAAGTCTGTGCTTTACCATTGTAAGCATCATCAATATAGCCCTTTACAAAAGGCGTACTTAACATAGCTAAAAACATTAAGATTGCTATTACCGCCACCATCTCAGCTAAGGTGAACCCTTTATTATCCATTGTTATTTAACCTCTATAACCTTATCAGAATCAGCATCAAAATACGCACAAGTTGGAAATATTGAATTGCCCTCTTCTTTTGGTTTCATGTATGCTGTTGTATCATCTCCGTCAAAAGTACCCGAAGCTCCGCAGCTAGAAGGACAACCTAAATAGAAAGTAAAATTATCATCAAACCCTAAACTTTTTTCCGCATAACCGCAACGGAAAATATCGTATGCCCTGTCAAGCGTAGAATTCCCGCTTCCGCAAGATTTATTCATTTCAGTTCCACTAAGTTCTAACATCAAGCATCTGTCTATTTTTCCGGAATTCTCTATTTTATATCTTTCTACCGCACCGCCTAAAGCAGCAAGCTTCCCCTTTGCTGCATTCAATTTACCTTCATCTACAGTATTATTATAATAGTAAACGCTGTAACTTGCAAGTACCGCAACTAAAATTACTGTTACCAGCAATTCCATTAATGTGAAACCACCTTCTCTTTTTATAATATTATATGCCTTCACAATTTTCTAACCTCTCTTTTTTAATAACCGCCGGGTTGCTGCGAAGTATGGAAAATTTATAGCACTCCCCGACATCATCTTCATCTTTTTTAAATTTACATGAGGCAGACGTTACTTCACTTGCCGTTCTCGTTCCTATCGTATATATGCAATTTATTCCCTTTAAAGAGTAGTCAGTTTCCGAACCGGGCCTATGGGCCCATCTGTTTCCATTATTTAGATACGCATATCCCTGCGCTGAAGCATCAGTTAAAATATTAAGGTTGGACTGCTCAAGCTTTCCTTCTATGTTACCTAACGGATTAACTTCATAAAATAACTTTACAGCATTAGTTAATTCAACCAAACCGATTTTTGCTTTCTCCATTTCATTAGTTACGGCAGAATTTTTAAAAGAAGGAGCTACCAATACAGCCAAAGCGGCAATAATAAGAGTAATAACCACAACCTCAATTAGAGTAAAACCCTTTCTGTTTAACATTGTTTTACCCCCCGATTTGTGACATTTTAAATATCGGCAAGAATATTGACAACACAATTACAGCAATTATGCCGCCTATACCGACAATTAAAATAGGGTCAATCATAGCAGAAAAGCGCGCTAAAAATTGGTTTACCTGTTCCTGATAAAACAAGGCCAAAGTATCCATAATGCTGGGCAAACGTCCGGATTCCTCACCCATAAGCATCATTTCCGTCATCAAACCCGGAAAGACTTTTGCATTTCTAAAGGCCAATGATAAACTCTTTCCAGATGCAACATCTTTCTTTGCATTTATAATAGCATCTCTTATCACAACGTTACCTGCAAATGATTCTTCCATAACAGTCAATACATTGATAATACTTACACCACTGTTTAACAAAGTCGCCATATTATTTAACAGCTTTTCATAGTAAATGTTTGAGATAAACTTACCAAATATAGGTACCGTTAAGTGAAATTTATGCCACATCCTTCTACCTGAAGGAGTTGAAATTGCAAAATAAAATAATCCTATCAAAGCACCTATAACTAATATTATCAGAAGCCAATGTTGTGCTACGGCATTGGAAAAAGCCAAAACGACTTGTGTAATCATAGGAAGTTCTATATCAAAATCCTTAAAAATATCGGCAAAAGTAGGGACAATACCGACAACGAAATAAGTCAATACACCCATAGACATAAGAAACAACACAGCAGGGTAAGAAACAGCGGTAATAATTTTACCTTTTAAAAGTTCTTTTGACTTAACATATTTTGCTACCTGTTGCAGGGCATCTGCTAAATGACCGCCGACCTCACCGGCCTCAACCATTGAAAGCCAAGTATGGTCAAATACTTTTGGGAATTTATTTAAGGCCTCATGCATGGAATTACCACCTGCAATATCCCTGGCTACTGCAACTAAAACAGGGCCGAAATCCTTATCAGTAGAATATTCACCTAAAAGTGAAATAGCCCTTATCAAAGGTACACCGCCGCTAAGCAAAGTAGAAAGCTGCTCGGCAAAAAAGGCCAAAACATGCCCTTTTATTTTTTTGGAACCTACACGTGACCCAGAAAAGAAAGCCCCAAAGGAGGCCTTTGCTTTTTCCGGTTTTATTTCTAAAACGATAAATTCTTTGGCCTGCAAAGCATAAACTGCTTTTTCCATAGTATCGGCACTTATGGAACTTTTAAACAAACGGCCGGCTGTATCTTGAAGAGTACAATTAAATTTTGGCATATTTTATATCCTTTCTCCGTATATTATTCGTTTTCCAAGGTAACTGACAACACTTCATCCACTGTAGTTATGCCGGTTACAGCTTTCCGCCAACCACTTGCGCGCAAATTCCAAGCCCCTGTAGACCTTGCTGCCTTTTTAAGTTCCAGCAAATCTTTTGTTTGATAGATGGTATTACGCATGCTTTCATTTACCTTGTATACTTCATAAATTGCCCTTCTGCCCATATACCCTGTTCCGGAACATTTCGGACAGCCGGACGCTTTAAAAAATGTCCAAGCTGCTTTATCTTTGGCAGATAAACCCGATTCTCTTAATATTTGCTCAATAATATCTTGGCTTGGAACATAAGGAACTTTACAATAAGGGCAAAGCATCCTCACCAAACGCTGTGCAGCTACTAAAGCAAGAGAGCTGGCAAGCAAAAACGGCTCTATACCCATATCAATTAAACGAGGTACGGCGCCGATAGCCTCATTAGTGTGTAGAGTAGATAAAACCAAGTGACCCGTTAAAGCCGCTTTAAGGCACGCCTCCGCCGTTTCAGAGTCTCTGACTTCACCTACTAGTATAACATCAGGGTCTTGACGTAAGAAAGAACGTAACCCTGCTGCAAAAGTTAAACCAATCTGCGGTTTAACCTGAACTTGGCTGATACCTGATAGTTTGTATTCTACAGGGTCTTCCAAAGTCATAAAATTATATTCCGGTGATTTGATTGAAGTCAATACTGCGTTTAATGTTGTTGTTTTTCCTGAACCGGTAGGGCCTGTCAAAAATATCAATCCGTGCGGTAAAGCTGCTGCATCCAAAAAGTCTTTCTTTTGCCTAGGTTCAAAGCCGAGTTTATCAATATTCAAATCACCGCTACCTTTATCTAAGACACGAATAACCAATTTTTCGCCAAAAACCGTAGGACATACTGACACACGAAATTCTACCGTTCTATTTTGAAATTTTACGGCGAAACTGCCGTCTTGAGGCAAACGTTTTTCGGCAATATCAAGTTTTGATAAAATCTTGATACGGGAAATTATTGCCCCTACTGCTTCCCTTGCCGGGGACGTCCTTTCATACAAAGAACCGTCAATCCTAAAACGTAAACTTACTCTTTCATCAAATAACTCAAGGTGTATATCGGATACCCTTTCCTGCATTGCCTGACGCAAAATGGCATTAACCATTTTTACATAATGGGCACCTGCACCGGTTACTTCCTTATCAAGATCTACTTTTGCGTCCGGATTGGAAATTTCATCTAAGTTTTCCATAGAGTCCGGGTCCGCTTCTTTTACTTCCTCTGAGATAACTTCCTCAAGTAAATCTTTCTTAGCGTAAAAAACATCCAGGGCTTGAAATAATTGAGACTTGCTTGCAATAAACGGTTGTATTTCAAGCCCGCTCATCATACGTAAATTATCCAGTAAAAATACATTGGAAGGATCATTTAAAGCAACAGCTAAGGTATTATCCTCAACAAATAATGGCAAGATGACATTTTCGCGTGCGAACTTTTCCGGCACATATTTGGAGAGATTTTGTTCCTTTTCAGGATTTAAAATACCATTTTGCTTGCTGGCATAAGGCACTGAAAGTTGTTTAGAAATTGCTTGGGTAAGTTCCTCCTCACTTATTATACCCAGTGCAATAAATGACTCATTAAGAGAATTACCGTTTTGTTTCGCATGCAGTTCAGCCTTCTTTAAATTCTCTTCCGATAACTTACCGCTATCCTTTAAAATATCTATCAACTGTTTTGCCATATTAATAATCCTTCCAATTTAAAAACAACTATTCAGATAAAACTGTCGGGGTTATAAAAATAACCAAATCCGTTGTGCTCTTGCTCTTTTGTTTTGAGGTAAATAGCCACCCTATTATAGGTATTTGACCTAATATTGGAACCTTGTAAACAGATTCCTTTTCAGATGACTGTAAAAGACCACCCAAAACAACCGTTTGACCGCTTTTTACGCGAACTTGAGTGGTAACGGCACGGGTAACGGTATCATAAGTATCACCGCCAGTTTCCGAAGCAACAAGATCGGAGTATGAAGGTAATACTGTTAATGTAACATAGCCCTCTTTGTTAACTTGAGGCGTTACGGTAAGTGTCAAACCAACTCTTTTTCTCTCATTACCGCTGGTGGAAGATGTACCGCTGCCGCTATCATTTTCTTTGGTGATTTTACCTATAGATGCATCCCTTGAAGAAGTAACCATTGCCTGATTATTGTTCATGGTTATAACTTTCGGTTTACCCAAAGAGCGAGCTTCTTGGCTTGTCATTAATGCCCTAAAAATTACAGTTAAATTTGTCCAATCTAAAGTCGGTATTGTACCTTCTATGGTACGTTTCCAAGTACCTAAAGTGTCATCCCATTCTACAGTAGGGGTTAGACCAAAATACTTAAGTATTGAATCTGAGCCTGTGCCAGGAATACCTTTATGAGAACTACCGAAATAATCCCACGGCATTTGTGTTGAACCGCCTGTAAACTTTCCTTCCACATTCCAGTTGAAACCGACATCATATCCACTGCCTTTTGAAACTTCTATAACTTGTGCTTCAATAAGGATTTGAGGTGCTTTGACGTCAAGTTCTTCCAAAATGCTTTCTATTTGAGGAAAGACCTCAGGAACGTCAGTAATAATAAGTTTATTTGTTCTAGAGTCAATTGCAATCTTCCCTTGCTTTGTAAGCACACTTTGAATAACACCTAAAATAGCACTGCTTCCATTTCCTTGAATAGTCTGGGCATTTGAATTACCCAAGCTCAAACCGGAACCAGCTCCGCCGCCGCTTGACGAACTATCAAAAACATTAAAAGAAGTACCTGAGCCACTACCGAAACTGCTGCTTGTTACATCAGCAGGCATAACAGAATTTAAATCTGTTGAAAGTGACGTATTTGGCTGTAAAGATACATAATTCAAAGTATAAACCTTTGTTATGGTGTTAGGGGCTTCTTCAGATCTGCTGGTAATAACGTAAGAATCACTCTTACCAACCCTTTGATAGGTCAAACCCTGTACTCTTAACAAAGTATCCAATGCTTCCCTTACAGTTACATTTGTTAAAGAAGCAGATATCTTTTTGCCGGAGAATTCCTCGCCCATAATAAAGTTAATTTTTGACTGGGCTGAAATACTGTTTAAGAAAGTACCTATTGGTACATTGTTTACCCTAATGGTTACTTTCCTGTCTAACGGAGATAATGCATCCGCCTGTCTATATAAGGAAGATGCAGTCGGCTCAGTCTTTACTGTTTTAGGCCTGCTGGTTACTTCCCCATAATTTTCATTTACAACGTCAATATTTGGCCCTGCTGAATTTGTCGTTGATTGTTGTGCAAAAGCAAATTGCGCACACAACTGAAACGAAGCAAACACCAGTGCCAAAGTGAGTGCTGTACTCTTTTTCATTACTTCCTCCTGTTTAAGTCCTTTTAACAATTCTCTACTACTTTAAATTTTTCTCTATAATAAAGGCAGCTTACGTTCAAACCTCTGCCCTTTGTAAACGAACCACACGGAATCATCCGTTATTGATATAATTTTCGCATCTAGAACTTTATCCCCAATAGCAACAACCTCCCCGTTTACTATTGCTTCTTTCCCTAAAATACCATCAACACTTATCTTGTACATTACTGCTCTTGCGGGGTAACGTTCTAATTCTTCCTTTAACATCTGTTCTTTAAGCAGACGTTCTTGTTCCGCCTTGGCGGCACGCTCACGCGCCTCCGCCTCCGCTTCTCTGCGGCGTTGGTCCGCTTTAATTTGTTCCTCTATTTTGCGAACTTCTTCTTTAGATAAAAACGGATTTCTTCTATTGGGAACGAAAGACACTTTCTTAACCGGTACTGTATTTACTGCTGCACCTTTCACTGGCTTTGATGCTATAACAGATTCTTTTTTAACCTGTGAAAAAGAACAAAGCGGTATGCCTAAAATTATGAACATACAAAGAAACTTTTTCATTACTTTTTACCCCCTTTTAAGTCAGGAAAATCTTTATCCTGCACAAAAATCGTATTTGTATTAAAAGTGACGGACAATTTTTCCAACTCACCTGGTTTGCGAGCTACTTTTAAGTCAGAAATACGTAAGAAACTGGGATAATTTTCTATAATTTCCACTACTTTTCCTAGCTGTTCGTATGTAAGTTCTGCAGTTATGGGAACTGTAGAAATTGTAAAAACACCGTCTACAACTTTTGTCTCATTCCCGTTTACCAATGACCTTTCATCTAAAGAAGCCTGTTCCCTTATTGTAACAATTTGCGTTCTATGCCATACATCTTTTTGTTCATTTGACGGCAATTCCTCAATCAATTTAACGTATTTAGACCTATTACGTAAATATTCTTCCCTATTTTCCAACTCAACCGCCTGAGCTTCTGCCTTCTTCTTCATCTCTGCAATTTGGGAAGAAGTACCCTTATGCAAAGATACAATAATAATAGCAGCAAACAGCAGTACAAGGAAAGGCCTTGCAAAGGGCCTGAAGTTTTTATCTTTAAACATTGTTATGGAATCTGACAATCCCATTTTTATTTTTCGTATTTTCATTTCTGACCACACTTTATAGTAAATTTAGTTCCTAAAACATCATTTCTGTTTCTTGAAGATTTATCGGCACTAAAATCAATTTTTGAAGAGTTTCTACAAACATCTGCAAAATCCAAATCTTCCGAAATATCTCCCCTGAATTTATTGCTTAAAGCCAATTCATCCTTTTCACCGGCAACTGTATTGGCAGTACCTTCCAAAGACAAGTAAACATTGCCTTTTTTAACATCAAAGTTATAAGGATATTCTATCACAAAAGAAGATAACCAAATGTCATCAGGTAATACCCTCGGCAAGGCAGAAAGTTTTCTGGTAAAATAAGGATCTATTAATAAACCTTCTAATTTCCTTTGGTTATTTTTTAAGTTTGATACCCTGCTTTTAATCTGATCAGCATAAAGACCCTGAAAATCTGCCACTTCTTTTTGCTCTTTCCTAGTTGCCTGTAATTGTGCCGCTGTTACAACGGAAGTTATTTGCATTATAAGAGCATACACAATCATTATACCCACTACAACAGATGTTATAAGCCAAGCAAAAGTAGTCGCCCCGATTTCTTCATCGGAAGATCGATTCTTTTTATAAAAATCTATATCCGGTACTTTTTTATTGATAAACTTTAAACAAGCACCTAAAACAGCCATTTCCGAAAATCCTTCCACCCGAAAGCCAAAGACTTCACTTATTTTATTTACCCTCACATGTTGCTTAACTTCGCTTTCCAATATAGGAACCCAAAAATCACCGTCATCAGAAACTATTGCCACGTCTTCAAAAGGATTTCTCTCAAGTTGTTTAGAAATAAAATCCATACAATTTGTTACTTCAAGGCGGTTACGCATTCCCAAGGACCTTTGTACTTCCACCTCCCTAAACATTAGAGGTACTTTATTCAAAGCAAATAGGAATTGGCCCTTTTCAGAAGTGAAATTGGCATATATTATACCCTTTTCTTCCGAACTATCTTTATCTATTTGCGTCAAAAGACGATAAGTAGACAAAGCAGAACATTCAACTGCAACCAAGTTAAGACCGATTTTACTCATAGCCTCTTCTAAAGCTGCAACAATTTTAGATGAGGTCATGCAAAAAACAACACCTAATTTTTTTGCTTTACTCAAAGGAGCATCAAACGGATATACATAGAAATCATACACTCCATTTTCAAATGGATAATGTATATATTTTCTTGCTTGGAGAGGTATTGTCTGCTTCCAATAAGAACGTGATATATTTTGAATCACGAAATGACGGTATATACAAAAAGCCGGATCTAATGAAACCACTACATTTTTCGTATTAAACTCACGGCTTTCTATTATTTTCTGTATCGGTTCCAACCAATGTTGTGTTGAAGAGAAAAAACCTTCGTTTAACTCCGCAGGTTTTAAATCCTCTTGCGGAACATCACTAATGGGTAATTTTATTAAGGAATTAACTTCCATACCCCCAGCGACTGTTGTAACTTGTGCAACATAAACATCCGTCAAAGATATATGTATGCCGATACACTCCACATAATCGGAACGCTTTATGCCTGTAGCTTTATTGATAATGCTAGTTATGTCCATATTTTCCCCTGTACTTTAAAAATTACCGGAATAATTTTCTTCCCCTGATGAATTATCATCGTAGGGATTAGCCGTTACATCATAAGGATTTTGCGTTGCCCCGTAAGAAGCAGAATTATCACCCTCAGGCTCTTGAGGAATCTCTGCTATATTATCGGTTTGTGCTTCCTGCCCGTTATTCAACGTAGCCGGCAACACATCTTCCGATGAATCTTCAGGCATAACAACGCTAACAAGTTTTTTACCTGGTTTTGTCCAAAGCCTTTTTTGTGTATAATCTAAATTACCCTGTTTTGCTGTATTATTCAGTTCTGCCTTTTCCACATCGGCTTCTGTCTTTATGAAAGCATTCTCAATCTTTCTAGGGTCTTCCTTTAATACAAGCTGCCTCTTTAAAATACGTTCGCGACCTTCTTTATCAGTTGCTTTTAAAACCACCGTGTACTTTCCTACAGGTAAAAACTGTCCGAAGAACTGTTTACGTCCGTTCCAAAAAACTTGATGTATTAAAGCTTCTTCACCGGAAAGTTGCTTTACAACATAATAATGCCCATCTGTACTGTGGCTGACTATCTGTAAAGTCCATTTCTGTACCGGTGCACTTGCCTCAGTAACGGAGAAATCAATAACAAAAGTTTCACCTAAAGCGGGGGTTATTTCTTTAAACGGATATACAGCCAAACTTAACACGGGCGGCAAATTATTTTCTTGTAACTTTGATTTTAAACGTGCTTTGCCCGTATAATCAAAAACTATAGAAATACCTGCCAAATCGCTGAATTTTTCCGGCGGCTCTTGGGTTGTTAAACCCATATTGAGGTTCATTCTTGCCGGGGAAATACCGCGGTTTATTAAATAGGAATTAAGCGTCACTGCCTGGCGAACACCTTGCAGGGTAACTTCATCAGTATAACTACCCTCCGGTAAAATGAAATAGGCTGGTGCATTTTCCAAAATCATTAAGGAGTAAATATCATCTAGCGCATCATGGGCCTTTTTATTAATTGCAGCGCCCTTAAACAATGCACTAGCGGTGATATCAATAGCATCAATATGCCCGGAACGAAAATAAACTTGAATATCTTTGTTTTCTTTAAATCGTGTAAGAATTTCGTCCCTCATCTCTATACGTTTCATTTCCTCAGTTTGTTTTTGCAAAGCACGAACTTTCTTTGCGCTACCTTTAGGGAAAGAATCTTCCTCAATTATTTCTTCTGTTTGTTCCGGTTCTTTTTCCTCTTCATTTACTACAAGAGCAGTGCTTTCTTTGGAATCAGCATCTTTATCAGTGTCTTTTGATTCTTCTTCTATTTTAGCATCTTCCTTTTCTTCTGATTCTTTCTGTTCTTTAATTTCTTGTTCATTGGCAGCCGCTACTGTTTCTTGCACAGAGGGAACTTCCTCAGTCTTGGATACTTCCGGTTTAGTTAAAACCTCCTTTTCCTCTTGTACAGGAACTTCTTTCAATGAAGATAGGGGAACCTCTGTATCTCCTTTATCTTTTTTCTTTGAATTTTTGTCAAATAAATTTTTACCTTGGACACCAACGTTTTGTCTGTCTTCCAATTCCTTATCGTAGGGAACTTGTTTTGGCGGAACAACTCCCCCCCTGTCAAAGTGAATAAGGTTCACATATTCATTAGCCTGGGCAATTTGATCCGGGTTACCCGTAACGAACACATCTATAAATCTGTCCATTGCTTCTTCATAACGGCCGTCAGCATAAAGTTTTTTACCTTTTGATAAAGCCTCATCTGCCCGATTATCAAGTGCCAAAAGTTGTCCGCAGGACAACAAACTCAAACCAACCATTATTGCAATAACTTGGGTTCTTAATCTCATAACACTCACCCCTTTGTAAATTCCTAAACAATATTATATCAATTTAAAGGCATTTGTAAAGCACATTTGCCGAACATACACCTATATATTAACATTTTTTAACCTGTTTTTGGCAAGTTCATCATAAGGATCCGAATATAAGATATCCCCCAACAAAGCTTGACTTTCCTGCAAATTCCCACACTTTTGCAATGCCAAAGACAGTGAAAAATTATATGCTTTATTCAACTTTTCCTTAGGTTTTACCTGCTTCAAAATTTCCGATGCCCTACAATATTTGCCTTGTTTAAAATAAAATTCTGCCAATAAAGCATTGGCGTCAATATCATTGGGATTTTGAGATAAAAACAGTTTAATATCTTTTAAAATTTCCATATCTTGCTTTATTTTTAAGCGGCTTTTCAAATCATTTAACCTTTCGGCTTTATATATAAAATTTTGTTCTTCCGGATTATTTGTGCAGATAGTTAAAATGTTCAAAGAAGATTTGTCAAAAATATTTTTCTGCAAAGTTTGCAAAGCAAATTTTTTGGCGTTGAGGCAATTGTCTTCCTTAAAATAAATTTCTGCCAAATAGGATGGTAAATTTATTTGATACGGTAATATTTCTATCAAACTTTCCAACAAAATTTTATCTTCCGCTAAAACCGTTTTTTGATTGCTTAAAATATTTGCAAATAATTCCGCAGCAGGTGTGTATGTGGGCAATAAAAACAAATTTTTGCGCAAATTATTTAAGGCTTCTTTTGTAGCACCGTTTGCATAATACAATGCAGCAAGACGAAAGTAAAATTCATAAAAAGCAGGGTAAAAACTAATGGCTGTTTCAGATATTTCCTTTGCTTTCTCCATATTGTCAAGCATAATATAGGTATTGACCAAACTATAAAACGGTTCAGGGCGAGCATAAGAAAAATTAAGGGCTTTATTCATCATCTCTACACCTTTAAGATAGTCTTCGGTTAACAAAAACTTGTACCCTTGTAATTCATATTTCTGTGCAATAAATTGTTTAGCCTGCCAAACAATCAAAACATAAATCAAACAAAAGATAAAAATTAAAACTGCGCTTATAGCAGTCCTTTTTAATTTTAAAATTCTTGTTTTTGCACCTAAATTATTTAACAAAGAAAATATAAACCAAAAGGCAAAACTGACTAATAAAGTCCTCAAAGTGATATTAAACAAATTGTCAAATAATACACTAATTAAACCAAAAAGCAGGGACAGATATAATATTTTTTCTTCTTGGTTTACCGTTTTAATCTTTTTGTAAGATATTATAAAAAATGCAATCCATATTCCCAAATAGGCAAAAAAGGAAATTAAACCGCCGTCACTTAAAATTTCAAGATACTCGTTATGTGCTGCATTTGCCTGCATTTTTATTTTATCCAATGCAGGGTTTTGGGCTATCAAATTACCCTGGCAAAAAGGGAAATTAAGTTGGAAAGAATTAGTACCTTTCCCGATAATAGGCGAACTTTTAAAATTTTGCAAAGCACAATTCCACATCATTAAACGTTGATGTAATGGTTGTATAAAATTTTCCCCCCTTAGGGAAATATTGTTTAAAGTAAATACTTTTTTTATCTCTGAAACCCTTTCTTTCGGGATAGACCCACCGCTGTATTTTAAACCGGCATTAAGGCCGTAAAAACAAACACAAAAAACAAAAAACAGAAAGATGATTTTGGTACTTTTACTTATAAATAAACTTATAAAATTTACTGCAAAAACCAAAAAGACAAAAATTGCCCCAAATATTCCAATCCAAGCGGAACGAGTGCCGGAAACTGCCAAAAATAAAGCCAAAATAAGAGTAAAAAAAGCACTTATTATGATATCTTTTCTTCCTTTTGCTTTTAAAAACAAAACTAAGGAATAAGGTAAAAATAACAATGTAAAAGAAGCCAAAAAATTGGGATTACCGAATGTGGAAACTGACCTTGCCCCAAATTCTTTTGAAATATCTATCTTCCAAAACAAATCAAACCCTAGTGCTTGCAATACTCCATACAAACAAGAACAAAAACAGGCGGCAAACAAAACTTCAAATAATTCTTTAACGCCGTAATTTTTTAGATGGTTATAACAAATATAAGTACCGCCGGTAAAAATTAAAATTACAACAAAAGGGCTTGCCTGTATTTTCCATAAAAGCCAAAGCAAAGCCCATAACAAAATACGCCTTAAAAATATGTAAGAAGATGAAGAAAAGCTAATTTTCCAAACACCTGTTTTAGCAAATAAAAAACCGAAAATTAAACCAAAAATTAA
This sequence comes from uncultured Elusimicrobia bacterium, assembly GCA_947306425.1. Lineage (GTDB taxonomy): Bacteria > Elusimicrobiota > Elusimicrobia > Elusimicrobiales > Elusimicrobiaceae > Proelusimicrobium. The sequence goes on from CAMZGO010000009.1 coordinate 25,867, forward strand.
ATAATCGGCCTTACGGGCAAATTCATTTAACAAGGCAATTTTATAATCACTGAAAATATAATTAAGAAACAGGGAAAGCAATAAAGAAAATAAAAAAATAAATAAGATGAAATCAATGCGGGAAAGCTGTAAATTTATTTCTTTTTTAAAATAAATCTCCGCCAAACATATAAGAATAAATAACCCGCCGAATATACTTAAAAATAAAGGCTGAACAATGAACGGATTCTGGGTGGTATTTGTTAAAAATATAAGCGGGCAAACAAATAAACAAACAGTAAGAGAAAACCCCTTTAAAAAATTAAAAAAAATTAAAAGTTTATTTTGCATTTTACTTTGTTAATTTCTTTTCTTCTTCATCAAAAATTTTATAATATTCCTGTGCCGTTCTATTATGCTTATGGCGGGCTAAATAGTCTTGATTCACTATATCTTCAGGTCCTTTTATATACAAACTAAGCCAAATTTTAGCGGTTCTAAAATCTTTATGGCTTGCAGCGATATCGGCGAGCTGGAAATAAGTGTTATCAAAAACAGGGTCTAAATGCAAAGAGCGTTTGAAATAAGCCTCAGATTGCTTATAATACTTTTCCCCCTCAAAAAAATTCTTTTGGCTGGTATACAAGGCCATTTTTTTATAAAGTAAACCGCGGTTATGCCATACCAAAGCATTATTAGGGCTTAAAGAAATTTCCTTTTTATAATATTTATCCGCTCTTTCAAAATCGGTTATTGATTCAGTATCCCCTTCAAGCGGTAAATATCTCCTTGCCATATTAAACCTATTAACAAAAAATGAGGCCTTAAATTGATTTATACTTGTTCTAAAAGGATTTAAACTTATGGCTTTAGTATACATAATTCCTGCATTTGGGTTTCTTTGTACAGACAAAGAAGAAGCAACACTAAGGTAATGATCCGCAAGCAAAGTATCAAAGGCCCTGCCCATACCAAATGCCGATAAAATCAAAATGAGCGTAACAATAAATTTCCTTGCCTTCCATAAAATCAGATTAAAACACCATAATACCCCAAGTCCGCCTGCAATCAGGAAAACCCAATAAAGCATATACAGCAATATATTATTGGATAGGGATATACGGTAAAATTTATACACTACTTCGCCAACTAAAAACAAGATAAAAGAACTTGCTAAAATGCAAAAACCGATATTTAGGAATTTAAATCTTTCGTTTTTTGGTTTATTTTCCTGTTTGTTCTTTTCTAATCTACCATAGGCCAAATTAAATAAAATACCGTTAAAAAGGGTTAAAAAATACATTGTGGAAACGAAATAGATGCTTACGTCCACCAAATTATGCAAGTAAATTACGCTGCTTGCCATTAGCGCGGCAAGCAAATTACAAGCTGTATCTTTATCTTCTTCAAGCCTTCTTAATTTTTTAAAAGCACCTTTGAGTTGATAAAAAACCAAATACAAAAATAAGCCAAGCCCCAAAATACCTAAATTAGTCCATTGTTCAAGGAAAAAATTTTCCGCGTGCTGGGTTTCCGCATTATGCAAGTTTTCCATATAGAAAATATCGGGCCTTTTATATGCTTGATAAATTACCTGAAAAGAACCCAAACCCGTACCTGTTAAAGGCTTGGCCTGCACCATATCCCAACTTGCACGCCAAGTAGATAATCTGAAATTTACCGACTGCATACGCTTTGCACCGAAATGCACAGCTAAAGCGCCGCAAATCAGGAAGAAAATCAGGGCCGAAATATTTATTACTTTTTTATACTCCGTTAATTTTGTCTTGAAAAAATTTAAATAAACGCCGGCAAAAATAACAAGCCCTGCCCCTAAACCGAGCCAAGCGCCTTTACTCTCGGTAAAAAATATATTTGTTATTAAAAGTGCGGCAAGTAAAATATACCTTTTATAATGCGTATAACAAAACCGGGCCAAAACTACCATTAAGGAAAACAAACAATAATTACCCAAAAAGTTTGGGTTTGCAATAGTGGAAAAAATACGTTTTTGAAAGGCGGAAGTCCAATAAAGCAAATCTACTCCTTTATAAACGTAAAGGTCTAATACCTGAATAAAACCGTAAACACTTACTACCCAAGCACAACCTATCACGGCGCTTAGCAAAAAGGAAATATCTTTTTTATCAAACTCAAAAACAATAATGGAAAAGAAAATACAAATACCCAAAAATTTAAATAAACTTTCACCGCGCCCCATAATGTATGGTTGAAAAAAGTACCCTATTATTACATAACCTGTATACAAAACAAAAGGCAAAAGTTTTATGAGATTTCGGCGCGTAAAAATATTTTCTTTATAAAAGTAAAGTTTTGAAATCCAAATTCCCAAAGCACCTATTGCGCCCATATAATAAAGCGTAATTTTAACTTGTGCGCTGTCTAAAGAATTCAGAAAAAGCGGCAGGGAAATAAAAAAACACAAAGCGGAAAGCCAATATGTTAAAAGACGGCCTTTTTTGGTTTGAACGGGGGTTTCGGTATTTTGCATTTTCCCTCCAAAAGAAATAAGCCGAGAATGGGGTTCGAACCCACGACCTGCCGCTTACGAAGCGGCTGCTCTACCAGCTGAGCTATCTCGGCATATTAACATTTTAGCAATTTTAAGGTTAATTGGCAAAGTGAAATAGGAAATTTGCAGTTATTGTTTTTGCCGGTTAATCCTTTTTAGGAAATCTTGATTTTTACCTAAATACCGGGCGGGTTTTGAGTATATTTGTACGCTTGTTTTGTTCTTTTAGTTTTTCGGTTAATGCTTTTTTGTATTCTAAAACCAATTTGTTAGCGGGAGATATTTTTAAAATACTTTCACAATCTGCAAGCGCTTTTTTATCTTCTCCGATACTCACATAAAAACGCATTCTGCTCATATAATTTATAATATTGTTTTCATCTTTGTTTATTTTCTTTGTATAAAGTTCTTCTGCTTCTTTAATTAAATTATTCCTTCTAAATATATTCATACGGTCATAGCAGAGGTAATTCTCACATCCTCTTTTATAATCTTTGACGGCTTTTTCATACTCTCCTATTTTTGAATATAAAATTGCTCTGCCTATATATAGTTCTCGTATATCAGGATATTTCTTGATTAGTTTATCAAATTCTTTTATTTCTTCTTGAATATTTTCCATAATTTATCCAAATAAAAACGGCTGTTATACTATAGCTTGAAAATCATAGCATAACAGCCGCTGTTTGCCGTCCGCAAGAACGGCAAACATTAAATACAAAATACTCGGATAATTACTCCGCTTATTTTATACTTTTTAACGACTGTTTCTTAGGTTTTCAAGCTTTTTGCTTTCGCAAAAGACAATCCGTTAGGATTACCTAAAAAACGTTTAAATTTTATTAGGGCTTTTGACCCCGCATTAAAAACAACCTCTAAATTTAGTATAGCATTTTTAATTTAACAAAACCAAACCGTATACAAACACCCGGCAAGTATTTTTGAGGAAATTTTAATTTTCTCCGCGACGCTCCAAGAGTGTAAAACGTAGCGCACGAGTATGTTTTCGCGCTGCGCAGCAGATTTAAAATGATTTTTGATTTTTATTTAATAAGTTCAAACCATGCGCTATACCTGTCAAGTATTTTTAAAGAAATTTCAATTTTTACTTTGACGACGAATACCCAGAAGTATAGGAGCGTAGCGATTTTCGGTATTCTAGGAAATGAAAAATTGAAATTTATTAAAAAGACGCAGACAGCAAAGAATATTACTTGCAAATTTCTTATTATCCCTTAATTAAGCGGTTGAGTATCTTGTTCAGTAACGCCGGATTCGCCTTGCCCTTAGACGCCTTCATAACAGGCCCTACCAAAGCACCAATGGCCTTTGCATTCCCTGCCTTAACTTCGGCAGCGGCTTTTGGGTTTGCGGCAATAGCGGCTTTAGCCCATTCTTCAAGTTGCGCTTCATCATTAACTTGGGCAGCGCCGGAACTTTCAAGCAATTTTTTAATGCTTTCTTTGGTGTCAAAGGCTTTGGCAAAAACTTCTTTTGCAATCTTTGAAGATATTTTGCCGCCCTCAATTTGCTTGATTAAAAAGGCCAAATCTTTTGCGGAAACAGGACTTTGCAAAATTTCCAAATTTGCGGCTTTTAGTTTTCCGGCTAAATCTGAAAATATCCAATTAACCGCCGCTTTTGCCTGTACGCCCTCTTTTAGTACAGTTTCAAAATAATCTTTTGTTGCACGCTCTTGCGTTACAAGGCCGGCATCATAAGCATTCAAAGCAAGCGTATCCATATAAACCTTTTTTTGTTCGTTCGGTAAAAGCGGCATTGTGTTTTTTACTTCCTCAATTTCCGCTTTGGTTACTTTTAAAGGCGGAAGGTCAGGCTCCGGGAAATATCTATATTCTTGTGCTGTTTCTTTAGAGCGCATTACAAGCGTTTGGCCTTTGGCATCATCCCAAAGCATTGTTTGCTGGAGGACTTTTCCCCCTTCGTTTAAAAGTTTTGTTTGACGTTCAATTTCATAAGTAAGCGCATCTTTGACAGCTTTAAAAGAGTTTAAATTCTTAATTTCAATGCGCGTTCCGAACTTTTCCGTACCTGCAGGGCGTAGGGACAAATTAACATCCACACGCAACTCTCCCTTTTCCATATCACAATTTGAAATATCAAGCCAAGACATCATTTTTTTAAGGTTGGTTAAATAATTGTATGCCTCTTGCGGGGAGCGCATATCAGGTTCAGAAACTATTTCCAACAAAGGCACACCGGAGCGGTTGAAATCAATTAAAGAACAGTCCCCACCGTGCATACTTTTACCGGCATCTTCTTCCAAATGCGCACGAGTTATGCCGATTTTTTTGGTATTTCCGGCTTTATCTTCTACCTCAATATATCCTTGTGAAATTATGGGGTGTAAATCTTGTGAAATTTGATAGCCTTTCGGTAGATCCGGATAGAAATAATTTTTGCGCGCAAAAACTGAAATCTCATTAATATTTGCTTTCAAGGCAAGCCCCGCTTTTATTGCAAGTTTTACTGCCTCTTTATTCAAAGTGGGTAAAACCCCAAGCTGCCCTGTACAAAGAGGGCAAATATTAGTATTTGGGGTGCTGCCGGCAGCATTTTTACAACTGCAAAACATTTTGCTGGCGGTATTTAATTGCAAATGTATTTCAAGCCCGATAACCGGTTCAAATTTCTGTTCCATATATGATATTATATTAAATATGAAAGGCAGTGTTCAAACCAATAGGGAAAATAATCTTTTGATAAAACTGTCCCGAAAAGGACTTATAAACAGAAAAGGCATAAGATATTTTTTGTTTATGCTTTATCTTTCTTTATATAAGTTTTTGAGAAACAAATATTTTCAAATCAAAGAATTCCCTTCAAATTTATATAACAGAAAAACAAATAAATTGCGTGTTTTAGTTCATATTAACGGTGGTTTGGGGGATGCTCTTTGTGCCAGAAACTTATTAACCTCACTAAGGGAAATTTGCCCCAAAGAAAAAGCTGAAATATATCTTTGTTGTAAAAATAAAGAAATTTTTGAAACATTTTTCCAAAAAGAAAATTTAGCCGATTACTACATTTCACGCGGATATTTCTTATATAATTTTGATTTAGTTCTAAGCGGTTGTACCTATCTTAAATATGAAAAGTATAATGAAACAAAAATTAACAACTTATTACCGCAACTTCTATCTATCATAAAAACAGGCCTAAAAAGACAAGAAGAATTTTCTTTTTTTATCAAAGGTGACCCTTACACCGATAAATTATTTACGGAAAAAATGATTTCCCTAAACTTAAATAAAATTAACACTCCGCTGTTTTTTGCAGGTTTTAAAAGAGAAAACCCCCCCCTTTTATTTAATATAAAAACTGATGAAACCTTAAATAAACATAATCTTAAAAATAAAAGATATATTGTGATTCATTATGAAAATTGTGAAAAACAAATAAGCAACTATTACCCCACACGCCCTTGGCCTAAAAATAATTGGGAAAGTTTTATAAAACATTTTAAAGAAATATTCCCTGAGATTTTAATAGTACAAATAAGCGGTAGTATAGCCTTATCGGAAGCAGACTTATGCTTATGCGGTAAAACTAATTTACAAGAATTGGCACAAATAATAAACGGGGCTATTCTATTTATAGGCGGCGAAGGTGCGCCGGCACATTTGGCGGGTTTTTTAGGTAAAAAAAGCATTATTTTATACGGGCCTTCCCGTGCAGAATTCTTGGCCTACCCGCAAAATATAAATTTATGTGCCGAAGTTTGCACTACTTGCGTGTGGGTAACTAAAAATTGGCGCAGCGCCTGCCCGCTGGGCTACAAAACCGCACCTTGTATGAGTAATATAAACCCAATACAAGTCCTTACCGAGGTTAAAAAATTATTATGAAAACAGTTTCTACGGAAAAGGAATATGAATTTATAAATAACTGTAAAAAATTATATCCGATTGTTTATCATACTAAAACCACCGTTTGGCCTTTAAGAGAATTTTTTAAACTGCAAGATTATAAAAGAAATTTAAAAAAGTTAATCAAGCAAATTATCTTTTTTTTCAAGGGCAGAGCAAAGTTGCCGAAAAATAAATTAAAAATTTTAATATCTCCGGACGGCGGAATAGGGGATATTGTTTTAAGCAGACTATTTGTTTACAAACTTAAACAAATACTTCCAAATAGTTTTATCGCCATAGGTTTTAAACACAAAGAAGTTTTAGAAATACTTTATAAAAATCAAAATTTAGCGGATTTAATTACTACAAATTGTTATGAAAATGATTATGACTTGATATACTCCGGTACACGTTTGTTTACATTAAAGATAAAAAATAAGAATAAAATCTCTAAATTAATGCCGGAATTTATACCCTATTTACAAAAAACAATAAAAAGGCAAGAATATTTTAAAGTTTTTAAAAATACGCCCTGTTCTCTTGAATTTCCTTTAATTCAATTAATTTTACGATTAGGATTAAATGTCCGTGAAGCAAATTTTTGGTTAAACGGTTTTGATGACTTTACCCCGAACTTCCCGCCTTATATTTTAGATAAAAATAAAGAACAAAAAATCATGAAAAAATTTAATTTAACAAACAAAAAATATATAACTATTCATGACGGATTTGATAATAATCTTCCTGCCCTAAAAACAAGGAATAAAAAATGTTGGCCCAAAGAACATTGGGAAGAGTTTATTAAATTATTTAAAAAACATTTCCCTAATATTTTAATTGTACAATTGGGTGCCAAGCATAGTTATACTTTTAACGGCGTTGATTTATCTCTGGTAAACAAAACCGCAATACCGGATTTGGTATACATTTTAAATAATTCCCTTTTACATCTGGATGGGGAAAGCGGTTTAACCCATCTAAGAACACATTTGGGCAAAACAAATTTGGTAATGATAGGCCCTTCTACAGCGGAATATTCCCTCTATAAAAATAACATAAATATTTTATCATGCAGTTGCGGGCAGTGTATGGATATAAAAAATAATTGGCAAAGCGTATGTATGCTGAAACAAAACCCCGATTGTATGTCATCAATTTCTCCTCAAAGAGTTTTTATCGCAGCAAAATTATTCTTAGAAGGTCATAATGTAAAAAAAATTTTAGAAGAAGATTTAAAAGAAAACCCTGTTTCAAAGGAATATTCCGTAAATTTAAAATCTTTGCAGAAACTTTGTGAACAAAATTTGCCTTATGCAAAAATCGGTTATAATTTCGGACCGGAAAAAATTACAAAGCCAATTATTGATTTATTTAGTAAGCCTTCAAAAAAATTTTTTTAACTGTACAGGCAATTTGTTAAACAACAATTGATAGCGCATACCTAAAACAAAAGTTAAAATCTTTTTAAGTTGTCCCGTAGGCAAATAAAGCAAATTCAAAGCAATCAAAAAAACCAAACCGCAAATAAATACCCGGGTAAACGCGGATTGCCCCGTCATAACTTTAGCTAAAAACGCCGCCGGAATTAAAGCAACTAAATTTAAAATAACTAAAAGGCCGGTATCTTTAAGAGGTTGCCAAAATTTAATTTGCGGTATATGGTTTTTAAAAAATAAAGCCACAATAAAATAACCGAAAATTGAACACCCAAGTTGCGTATACGGGTAAGCAAAAGGCCCAAAGCGCGAAATAAAAAAGTACAGCGCACCGATAATTACAATGTCCCTAAAAATCATATATTTAAAACTTTCTTTAATTTTGCGCGTACTTGCAATAATACTGCCGGCAAAAGGCGTCAAAACTGTTGTAATTAAAAGTATCATCATCGGGCGCAAAAATTTAACTACATTTATTGAGGACTGCACGTTAAATTCCCCGCGTTTAAAAAATAAATTAACAATATCCGGTGCAAAATAACAAGTGAAAATCGCTAAAGGAATCATAATAAACAAAATCAAATAATTTGCTCTTAAATAATTGAGGTTTAATTCCTCAAAATCTTTGGCGGAAGCATTTTCATTTAACTGTATATGGAAAACACTTGTTATTTTAGAAGTCAAAATTTCATTGGGTGCATCAGTTAATTGTTTGGCATAGGAATAGGCGCTTATTATGCCTCCGGCAAAACTACTCATTAAATACATAGGCAGCATCCCTATACAAAAATTACCAAGTATTAAAATTTGATTTGTTAAAATATTATTTTTAAGACGGCTTTCAAAAGTTGTTTTAAAATTTGTGAAGGTCCAATTTAACTTTTTCTTCATTAAACAAAAATAAACAGATATCTGCAAAATATAAGAACATATAAAGCCGCACAACATCGCTTTAAGCCCTAAAATATTATGAAATAAAACTAAAACCACCATCGGTACAACAGCATTTAGCGGTAATAATAAATTAACCGCAAATATACGGTACATATACATTATATCAAGCAAAAAATAACACAAAATATGTGAACAAAAATATAAAAAGGAAAGTTGCAAAATTAAAATATCTTTAGTAAGTATTTCTTGTGAAAATTTGGAAAATAAACCAAAAATATTCACAGGGAACAAAAAACCAATAGTTAAAATTAATACTATAAACAAAACATACAAAAATAAAAATAAATTGATAAAACTTTTTGCATTTTTCAAATTTTGTCTTCTTAAAAACATAGCTTGCGGTATCAAAACATTACCGTTTAGTGAAGTAAAAAAAGCTGAAACAAGCCCGCCTATGGTAAGGATATAAAAATAAATATCGGCCCTGGCTTGAGTGCCAAAATAAAAGGCAATCAAAATACTGTTTACAAAAGAAAGCAATTTCCAAATAAAAGTTGAACCTACTGAAATTGCTGCCCCTTGTTTATAAGAATATTCCTTAAATATTGCCATATACCTATTATATTATTTTAGATTTAGCAGGGAAAGTGCTTTATTTGGCTCTTGGCACAAGACAAAATCTGCCCTCATTTTTGCCGCCCCTGCAAAATTATTTATCCAAAACCCTGATGTTTTTTTGCTTCGGTTTAGACCGACGCGTTCACCGTAAAAATTAATATTTTGCTGAATTAAAAATTTATATTTCTTAAGACGTTCCTTTGGAGTGGGTTCGCGGTAAATACCTGTGTTTAAAAAATCTTCAATTTGTTTAAAAATAAAAGGGTTACCTATTGCACCGCGCCCAACCATTATGCCGTCTGCGCCGGTTTCAAGCAAAATTTTTGCTTCCTCAGGTTTTGTTATACCACCGTTAACTATTAAAGTAATTTTTCCTCCGGCCAGTTTAGCTGCTTTGGAAAGTTCATCCAAATTAACTGGTCCGTTATGCATTTTTGAAGCAACGCGCCCGTGCAAAACCAAGGCAGAAGCACCCGCATTTATTGCTAAATTTACAATATCTTTAGTTAAAAAATTATTTTCAGTTAACCCGATACGCGTCTTTAAAGTAACAGGAATTTTGACATTCTTTACTACCGAAGCTACCATATTTTCAAGTTTATTTAAATCTTTTAAAAGCACACAGCCTGCTCCGGCTTTATTAACTTTTTTAACAGGGCAGCCGGCGTTTATATCAACAATATCCGCACCGGCTTGCTCGGCAAGTTTAGCAGCAAGAACTAAAGTTTGTGCTTCCCCTCCGAAAATTTGCATTGAAAGCGGATGTTCTTTGCCGGAAATTTTGAGCATATTTTGGCTTCTTTCATTACCGTATTTTAAAGCGGATGAGGACACCATTTCCGCACACACAAGCCCGGCGCCGCCCTCTAAACAAAGCAAACGAAAAGGCGTATCGGTAATACCGGCCATTGGGGCAAGCACCAAATTATTTTTACATTTTAAATTACCGATTTTAAGGGGTTGAAGTAAAGTCATTTTAAATTTGCTGCCAGGCACTTTTATTATCAAAGCCGGTATTTTTCCGGCTTAAACACCAGGTTACGATATCTCTTACGGTTCTGTCAGTATTTTTAAATTCGTACATATTTAAAAAATCTTCGTATCCGTCTAGATTTCCTATAATATGGTCGGGCAAAGCGATATCATAAAGCTGATTTTTTTGTAAAGGTTTACCATCTATAAGGATTTTTTTTATTTTTTTATCATTATCATAAAATATTTCAATACCGCTTAAAGCAGCCGGATGTTGGGTATTCAAATTATTTTCAAGAGCTTTGAATAATTCTTCCCCGTAAATTTTTAGGAACATAACTTTATCGTCAAAAGGGAAAGATTGATATAAATTCCCTTCTGTAACATTTCCTTGAGGGAGGTCCTCACCCAAAGCTTCCAAATTCATAAGTCCTATATTTGTTTTACCCCATCTTTTCAAACAAGCAGCCGCATATAAACCGAGGTCAGAATTCTGCCCCTGCCCCTCCAAATACATATCAATTTTTGTTATATGTCTAGTTTGCGTTTTTGCTACCTGTTGTTTTAAGGAATTAACTTCCTGTAGCAAGTTTTCTTCTTCCCCAAAGAAAGATGCATCAAGGGAAATATCTTCTTGGTTATAAGATGATATTTGCTTGTTTTTGTTAAAATTTAAGGTAAGTAAAGCAACCTTCTGTAAATTGGGCGGAACCTGATTTATGATTATTCTTGAGGAATCATGCACTTCTCTATTACCAATTCCCAGAATGATATCTAAATCTTGCAATTCCTCAAGCAAGGCCTTATCTCCTACGGATTGATCTTGCCTTTCAAAACCAAGAGAACTCAGTAAAATTATCAAATCGGCGCCTTGTGTTTTAAGATTTTCAATTTGGGGCCTAAGGCTTTCAATTTCGTCTTCAGCCTGCAGGCCGCCTGTACGGAACAACTTATCAAAATCCTGTTTTGACAATACCCCTAAAACAGCGATTTTTAAACCTTCAAAGTCAATTAACAAATACTTTTTTATACCATCCGGCGTTTTGCCTGATTGCGTTTTTAAATTCGTAACTACTATAGGTATTTTATTATCTTTCAAAGCGGAAGTTATATCGTTGATACCGAATTTTAAATCTTCTGCACTTAAAGTTATGGCGGTATATGGTAAAGTAGAAAGCAGTTTTAAACTGCCTGTTAATTTCGTAAATTGCCCCTCCAAAGTTGTACCTAACAAATTACCGCTGTCAAAGAGGAGAAAAGGCATTTGCTTTTTTAAAAACAAATTTTTTAAAGCAGGAAGCCCACCAAAACTTTTATTATCCTCCCCTAGCGTATGTGCGTAAAAATAACCGGAAATTGCGCCCGTATGATAAATTTCCACAGGTGCTTTATTATCATTACAGGCGCAAAAGGATAAACATAAAAGAATTAATAAAAATTTCTTCATTTCTCTACTTTTATTATACGCTCCGCATCAGAAGGGGGTAATATACCTTCATTATTTTCATTGATATGGGAAATAAAGAAATCTGCCAAAAATCTGTCAGAAAACACGGTTTTATCTTCTATTTTCTTAAACAGATAGCCTTCGCTGTTCCCTTTAGCAATAAAATCAGGTACAGCCAAAGTGTATATTTGTGTTTTATTTAAGGGCTTGCCGTTTACTGAAATATCTATAATTTTTGCCCTGTTATTTTTAAAGGAATATTTAACTTTTAAACCGGAATATTGAAATAAGCTTGATTTCTCTCTTAGGCCTTTTCTAACCAGTTTTTCAACAAATTTACCGTCGGCTTTGACTATCATAATTTTATTTTGGAAAGGCAAAACTTCTTCAATAATTCTGTTAGTAATATTTCCTGCGGTAATACCTGCACCGCGTATTGCCCCGCTGTTTATTACGGCGATATCCGCACCGGTATTTTGTTTGATGATATCACAAAATAAATCACCCAAATAACTATCAACCGCATTATTTTTTGTACCGGGCAAATTAGAAATATTTTCTTTTGCCTTACCTACAACAATATCCATTTTTTTATCAAGGCGTTCTGTAGCAAAAGCAATAATTTCAGACGGCAAATCAATTTTAGAATTATCCATCAAAACATACTTTGTTTTGATGTCGGTTAATTTTCTTGTTTTATCATCAAAAGTCAAGGTTGCTTCAGTTATACCTCTTAAAGCAGTACCGCTCTCTGCAAAAACGGTATTATCAACTTTTTTGTTTTGAATAATTGTGTGGGCATGACCGCCTAAAACCAAATCAATACCAAGGCCTTTAACTAATTTAACGGTGGTATAAGTGTCCTCATGTCTTTCATCTTGTGCACTGTCGTGAATTAATAAAATTACGGCATCAGGGTTTTTTTCTCTAACTTTCAAAACTGCTTGTTTTAATAATTTGCGCGGTTTCCTTATCTTGATGTATTTTGATTCGGTAGAAAATTCCTTTCCCACCCCGATAACTGCTATCTTATATCCGTTCACTTCATAAAACTCGTATGGTTTTATATGTTCGGGATATTTTTTTGTTATGCGGTCCTCTGCATTTAAAACCAATAAATCGGCCTTTAAGGCCGCATTATTTTTTAACAAGGCCTCATCTTTAAAATCATTTTCGTGATTACCCAAAGTAACCGCATTGTAGCCGAGTTTATTTATAAAATCTACCGAATATGCCCCTTTGCTCTTTTTGGCCTCATAAGTGCCGGAAGTATAATCGCCTGAATCTAATAACAAGTATGGGGTTTTTTGGGTTTTTAAATATCCGGCCAAAGCAGCAAAACCGCCAAGGGTTTGCCCCTTAACGGTTGTAGGGAAATAGTAACCATGTACGTCAGAAGTATGAAACACCTTTACTTCCCCCGCCCACACGGCAAAAGCCGCACACACAAATGATATAAAAACAAAGATTTTCTTCATACCTTTATCTTATCAAATTTTAAGAAGTTTGGCTTAATCTCAAACCAAATCTAAAAAATATTAGTTACCCCTCGGGATAGCGAGATTTGCGCTAATTTTCTCTTGACAACAGGTTTTTTTTTGTTATAATATACCAATCCCATATAAATAAAATTAGGAGGGATAATGAAAAAAGAAAGTGTAGTAAATAAATTGGGCTTCACGTTGATAGAGTTGTTAGTAGTGGTTCTCATTATTGGTATACTTGCCGCTATTGCTTTACCTCAATATAGAAAAGTAATAATGAAGGCCCATTTGCACAGAGGAATATCTCTGGTTGCAAGTTTTTCTGAAGCACAACAAGTATATTATATGGTCCACGGTACATATTCTCCTGATATTGATTCTTTCGATGTAGAAGTTCCACATGACGAAACTTGCGAAAAATGGGAAACTAGCACATCAAGCGGTTGGGACTGTCCTTGGGGAGGAATAGAACTTGCGACAAACCTAGTCAGTTTCGTTTATCCTGTACATACACCTCCCAGTTCTGTCGCTTTAATCATATATGGACATCTCTTGAATGATACACTTGGAGGCAGATTTCAAAATTCCAATAGGTATTGTTTGGCTAGGCCATACAGTACAATTGCACAAAGTGTATGTGAGAGTATAGGCGGAGTTTTGGTTGATGAAAATGGAACATGGAAATATTATGAGGTACATTAGGGTATAATATATAAATTTTCCGGTTAACATTAGGTGTAAGCTAGTGCCAAAATCAGTTTTTGTGTATCATTAGAAAATAAAAATCACTTTCATATATTATAAAAAGCTTTGGCGTTTTGGGTGGTAATGTCTGCAACTTCATTAATATTTTTACCTAAAATATCTGCCAAATTTTGTGCTATTTCCGGAATATTTACAGGTGAATTACGCTTCCCTCTCTTACTTTGCGGCGGAAGATATGGGCAATCCGTTTCCAAAAGCAAGTATTTTAGTCCTACTTGTTTTATGGTTTGCCTGATATCTTCATTTTTCTTATAACCTATAAGACCGTTTATGCCCAAATAAAAACCCATATCCAAAGCCCTATAGGCATCTTCTTTACGGCCGCTAAAACAATGCAAGACACCGCCGCTTAGATTATATTTTTTTAGTAAAAAAAACATATCTTCGTAGGCGGAAAAGTCTTGCTCTTCTTTGGCTTTCCTACAATGTAAAACTATTGGTTTTTTAATAATTGATGCTAGATCAATCTGTTTTTCAAATACCTCTTGCTGCAGAGCACGGGGAGAAGAATCTTCATAAAAATAATCAAGCCCTATTTCCCCGACTGCTTTAAATACATCTAAGGTAAGAAATTTTTTTAAATTTTCAAAACTTTCCTCGGTTAATTGTACGGCATTTATCGGGTGAACAGCGGCTGCCCCATAAATTTGGCCCTCATATTTTTGACACAATTCAAAGGCTTGCTGCCATTCCTCAACTTCACAGGCAATTTCAACCATTTGTTTTACGCCTGCTGCAAAACAATCAGATATTATTTTTTCTCTGTCTTGGTCAAATGCTTCGTCGTTCAGATGAGCGTGGGAGTCAATAAAAGTAATCATAACATTCCTAGCATATTGCCGTTTTTATCACATAGGGCCGACATCACTCTTTGCTTTTCCCCAAACGTATCTTTGTAAACAGGGGCAGTATTTTGGCTGCGTTTACCGTAAAGTTCCCTATACTCCAAAACAAACATATAAGGAACACTATAAGGAGGCAAAGTGTCTTCCTTACTTAAAACGAAATAATGTTTATCATTACCCTCCCCGAAAGTGCGGCAACGCAAGCGTTTAACCAATGTTTCTTCGGAACAAAGGGTTTCTTGCTCTACATATTGAAATTCAAGACGGGTAACTTCCGCGTAGCCTTGTGCTAAATATTCTTTAATACGGGCATCTGTCTTAGATTTATCAGCCGGAATTTTTTCCGTAGGTAACAGATATGCTTTTTGGCCTTTTAAACTTTTATTATAAGAAACTAACCCTTCCTCTGTTAAAAGCCCTTTTTTGTCAAAAATCGGGTTTCCGTTAAAATCTTTTAATAAAAATAAATCGGATGCAGATATGCTCTTTGACAGGAAAAATTCTTTTGCATCACCAGATAATTTATCAATCAATAATTGATATCCGCTCAAGGTAAGCATTTTTCTTGCATAAAAAGTGTTTGGATTGCTCTCAAAAATTGCACCAGACGGTAAGACGTTTCCAAATTTTAAAGAAAGATAGGCTATACCTCTTCCCCTTTCAGCTTTCAATATTTTTTTAAGAGTATCTATATCTTCATCAGTAAAAATTTGCGCCTCCGGGGCAATAATATTGCGCTCTTTAAGGGCTTGAAGTTTTTCTTTGTCATTTAAACAATCCGGTTCCAAACGAATAAGATTTTCCCTCGCAGGTAAATTTGCAAAATCAATCTCAAGAGCTTTTTTATAATTTGCTATCGCAAGTTCTTTTTGCCCCATTTTCTCAAGGGTTAAGCCATAACCGATAAGGGCATTAATATTTTCAGGCTCATATTCTAAAGCATCCCGGTAATAAGACATTGCTTGCTTGATTTGTTTTTTTTGCATAGCAATATCCCCCAAACTTGAATATATATATGCATAGTAAGGGGATTGAGGCGTCATAATTTTTAAAGCCGTATTAAAATATTTATTCGCTTCATCATATTTTGCGAGTGATAATTTAACACTTGCAAGACTTATTTGTATATTTGGATTCTGCCTTTCCGCTTTAGAACATTTTTCAAGTGCATGTTCTGCCGCTACATAGTCTTTAGAATTAAACAATTTACGGCCTTCATCAAGACAACTGAGTGCACTTAAATTAAGACTAAATAATATAGTAACAGATATAAAAATTAAAAATTTTTTCACGATGCCCTCCAAGTTTTTAATAAAATAAAAATTTTCCTTATTTTACTTAACTTTACCTTTTTTCCCACGGGTAAGCAACCCCGTTGTTTTATTTTAAGTAAAATTTCTTCATAGATTGCCCCCATAGCACGTGCAGCAAGCAAAGTCTTAAAATCTTCTTTTGGCAATATTTTGCGTGCTTCGTTATATAAAGTCTGTGCTTTTTCGGCTTCAAAAACAAGCAATTTTTTAAGTTCTGATGTTTGTTTAAAGGTCAAAAAATCTTCTTCCTTAACATTGAATTTTTGTAAGTCCTCCAAAGGCAAATAAATGCGGTTCATTTGGGCATCTTCGGCAATATCCCTTAAAATATTTGTAAGTTGTACGGCATACCCCAAAGTAACGGCATATTCCTTTGAAACGGGATTTGTATAACCAAAAATTTCAATACACATAAGCCCGACTATACTTGCAACTCTATACATATACCAAGTTAAATCTTTAAAATTTTTAAAACGAACCGGTGTCTTTAAATCATTTTCTACGCCTTCAACCAAAGAAAAGAAATACTCTTTCGGTATTGGGAATTTAGACAAAACATATTTCAAATCATGCCCAAGTTCTGTCTTAGGAGTACCTGAAAAAACAAGATTAAGTTCTTCCCTTAAAGCAGTAAGTTGTTGAGGGGCGGTATTTGGAGTATCATCAACTATATCATCAGCCAAACGGCAAAAAGCATAAATGACACCAAGGGCCTCTTTTTGCTCTTTAGACAAAAAGAAAAACGCTGCCCCGAAATTTGATTTTTTATAACTATTGTTCATTTACACTAACACCCCATAAGAATTCAATATTACCATGCATACCGACCGTTTTAGATTGTATTAAACCAATACTTTTAGCATTATATTTTACGGCAATAGTTTCAAAAAAATCCTGCACTTTTTTTATGGCTTTTTTACGGTTTTCTTCCATTTGAACTATACCATGCGGAACTTCTTTAGGGCTCAATTCAAATTGCGGTTTAATCAAGAAAATTACCTTTGAATTTTGTGCCATACACTTAAACAAAGGTTCCATAATCCTTGTAAGTGAAATAAAAGAAACGTCCACAGCTGCCAAATTAAATTTACAAGGAAACATTTTATCTTCCATAAATCTGGCATTTGTATTGGGGAAAAAAGTATAATTTTCAAAAGCCAGGACTTCACTTGCGAGTTGTCCGCGGCCGACATCTACCCCAAATACTTGCTTTGCCCCTTCAAGTAAAAAACAGTGGGAAAACCCCCCCGTTGCTACCCCTATATCAAGGCACAATTTACCTTTGGCTTCAATTCTAAATTCCGTAAGTGCTTGTTTCAATTTAAGCCCGCCCCTGGACACATAAGGACAGGGGTTTTGTTTTATTGTTATAATATCTTCTTCTTTGACTGCTCTATCCGCCCTTGTATCAGGTTCGCCGTTAACAAGCACCACTCCTGCCATAATTAAGGCTTGGGCTTTATTTCGGCTTGGGGCAATATTCCTCATTACCAAAGCATTATCAAGACGGATTTTATTTTGTTTCATCTGTTTTGTTGTCAAACGGTTCAAGCACTAAACCGCCTGCTTTATTCTTTAACTCTTCCACTTTAAATTTTACTTCTTTTAATTTACCGGTAAGTTCCTTAGTTAATGATGCACCTTCTTCAAATAAAGCGGCTGCCTCATCTAATTGCAAAGCCGGACTCTCCAGAAAAGATACTATTTCCTCCAGACGGTTTAATTTTTCCTCAAAAGATTTTTCTTTTTTCATACGGTTTTTACCTCAAAAGTAGAAATTTCCGTTTGCACTTTTAAATGCTCACCGGCAACAGATTGCTTGGCAATTTTTCCGTCACTTACGCGCCTAATTATTGCATAACCACGCTTTAAAACAGCTTGCGGGCTTAAATTACTTAAAGCATTTTGTAAAAGTTGCAAATTATGTTCTTTTTTATTTACAAGATTAGTAAAATTTACAAATAATTTTTCTTTTAAATCATCAAGTTCTTGTTCTTTAGGCAAAAATATTAATCCCGGTTCCTTAAATATTTTATTTTTTATAACCGAATTTAACCGCGTTTGCAAATTAGTATATTTCGCGTCCAAAGAAACTGCTAAAATTCTTTTTAAATTATTTAAATGTTTAATCATATCTTGTGCATTTTGAACCACAAGTTCCGCCGCAGCGGAAGGGGTAGGGGCACGCAAACTTGCGGCAAAATCAGTTAAAGTAAAATCAGTTTCATGCCCGACACAAGAAATTACAGGCACTTTACTTCTTACAACGGCGCGCACTACTTCTTCCTCATTAAAGCACCAAAGGTCTTCAATACTCCCGCCGCCGCGCCCGAGCAAAATTACATCAGGTTTAGGATTAATTTTATTTAGGTCCTTTAAGGCCTGAATAATATTTTCTTTTGCCCCTTCGCCTTGTACTAAAGACGGGGCCAAAATTACCTGCACGTGTTTTGCACGACGGCTTAAAACAGACAATATATCTCTTATTGCTGCGCCGGTAGGAGAAGTTACTACCCCTATAACTTCCGGAAATTTCGGTAAAGGCAATTTATTCTCTGCATCAAACAAACCCTCTTGCGTAAGTTTGGCTTTAAGGGCTTCAAAACGAGCATATAAATCCCCCACGGTTTTAACCTGTACAGAGCGAACTATTATTTGATAGCGCCCCGTTTTAATATAGCAGGAAATATCACCTCGTACGCAGACTTTATCTCCTTCTTTTAACTTTACCCCCCAAGCATTACCCTTAAACAAAACAGCACCTATAAGGGCATTTTCATCTTTTAAATCAAAATAAATATGCCCGCTTGCAGCAGTTTTTAAATTTGATATTTCCCCCTCTATACAGACATTAGAAAGTACACCTTCAAGCATTTCCTTTATTATGCCTGAAATTTCACAAACGGAAAATATTTTATTTTCATCAAAAACAATACTCATTTTTTCTTTAACGCGGCTTGGCGTTCCTTAATAGTTTTTTCTTTACCCATTTCGGTCGGTTTATAAAACTTTTTTGGGTTTGGCATATATTCTTGCTTTACATAATGGTTTGGGAAATCATGTGCATATTTATATCCCTCGTTCTTCATACCGCTTTGCAAATGTTTAGGCACATCACGCCGCGGACCGTTATTTACTTCTTCCAAAGCACTGTCTATTGCCAAGTAAGAGGCATTTGACTTGGGCGCACAAGCTACATATATAGCAGCCTCCGCCAAAGGGATACGGACCTCGGGCATTCCTAAAACCTCGGCACTCTTAAAAGCTGCTTCAGCAACCACTAAAGCGGTAGGTTCCGCAAGACCGACATCTTCAGCCGCGCAAATTAATATACGGCGGGCAATAAAACGCGGGTCTTCACCGCTTGCAAGCATACGTGCAAGCCAATAAACCGCTGCATCCGGGTCAGAACCGCGCATTGACTTAATAAAGGCAGAAATAATATCATAATGGGCATCGCCTTTTTTATCATAGTTTAAATGGCGCAGTTGTATACATTCCTTTGCAATTTCAAGCGTGATTTCTTTTTTACCGCCGTTATACGGGGTTGTAATTAAGGCAAGTTCAACGGCATTTAAAAAACGGCGGGCATCACCGTTTGCCTGGGTTATAAGATAATCAGCTGCATCTTCTGCAGTGATAAAATTTTGTAAGGCCTCAGCATTTTTTAAGATTTTGTTTAAATCTTCCCTCTTTAAAGGCTTGAACTCAAAGACGGAAAAGCGCGAAAGTAAAGCATTATTAATATAAAAATAGGGATTTTCGGTAGTAAGACCGATTAAAATAATCTGCCCGCTTTCCACAGAGGGTAAAAGTACATCTTGCTGGGTTTTATTAAAATGGTGTATTTCATCTAAAATAAGTAAAGTACGGGAAGTGCTTTTGTTCTCTTGCCTGTATTTTGCTTCGGTTAAAACCTGCTTTAATTCCGTTACTCCTGCTGCTGCGGCATTAAGTTCAAATACCTTTGATTTTGTTTGTTTGGCTATAAACCTCGCAAGACCTGTTTTACCAACTCCCGGCGGACCAAAGAAAACAGCGGAAGTTACTTTATCGGCCTCAATTAGACGCCTAAGCATTTTACCGGGCCCTAAAATTGCCTCTTGGCCGGCAAAGTCCTCTAGTTTTTGCGGGGCCATCTTCGCAGCCAGCGGCATAGATTGGGCATTAAATTCTTCTTGTTCTTTGGTAAAAAAATCTTCCATAGGACCTCAAGGATTTTTTAAAAAGTTTTCAAGACGTTTCAATGTTTCGTCAAGGCGTTTTTCCTCGGCTTTTTGCTTACCTTTTTCAAGATGTTCAATTTGATATAAACGCATGGCATAACTTAAAGCCACATAAGCAAATAAATCAGCGGTACTCATCAAATTTTTTTTATTAGAAAACTCCATTATATCTTCTTCAATTTTAGTCACAATAGTGCTTATCTCCCCATCTGTTAAACCGTCAAGGGGGACATCTTTAAGCGTAATTCTGTTTACTGTTATATCACGTTTCTCTACTTTGCTCATTTGTCAATTTTCGGTGTAGATACTTGGGACTCTATTCGCACAATTTCCTTATCTATTTTAATATATAATTTTTTTAAAAGCACGGTTGTAATATCTTTCCATTCCTTCAAGGCATTTACCGTTTCCTGCGTACTTTGATACAAGCGCATTTTAGATTCAAGTAATTTAATTCTGGCAGACAAAGCAGCATTTTCCTCATCCTTATTCTTCATACGTAAAAGGAGTTGGTCCACTAAAAGTTCAAGTTTTTTATACTTGTCTTTGCTATCCATTTTACCTCAATATCGCTTCAAAAGAAGTTTGCAATATTTTGAAGATATTTTCAATAAAAACATTAACTTCTTTATCAGTTAAAGTTTTACCTTGCGCAGTAAATTCAAAACGCAAAGTTAAACTTTTTTTATTTTGCGGTAAGTTTTTGCCTTCATACAAATCAATTAAATTAATTTTCGCGGGTATATCTTTTAACGCTTTTAGTACATCTTCGTAAGAAATATTTTCATTTATTATAAAAGACAAATCACGCCATGCACTAGGTAAATTCGGCACATCTGCGGCCTTTTTAAATTCGGCAGCAGAAAATTGTTTTTCCAAATTCTTAACGCTAAATTCAAAGGCATAGACTTGTTGTTTAATATCATAATCTTTCAAAGTTAACGGGTGCAATTCTCCTAAGTAACCAATAACTTTTTTATCTACAACGATTTCCATACAAATTTTTGGGTGCATATATTTCGGTGCTTGTTTTGAGGGTTGCAAAGTATACTCAAAATCTCCCAAAAGTTTTGTTATAACGCCTTTCAAGCCATAAAAGCCGACTTGGCATTGAGGACTTAAAAAGAATTTCTCACGAGGGGTTTTACCCGTCATCACACCGGCAAGAGTAAAATTCTCAACCGGATAACCTTTTTGCAAGGAGAAAGTTTTGTCGTATTCAAACAAACTTAAATCATTATTTGAAAATCTTTGGTTATACTCCAAATTTTTAAGCAAACTAGCGAGCAAAGAAGGGCGCAAATACTCAAGGCCTTCAGCTAAAGGATTGGCAATTTCCGGAACTTGCGCAGTTGTATAACCGAAATTTTCCACATCTTTTTGGGAAGTAAGAGCAATATTTTTACATTCAAAAAATCCAAGGCCGACTAATTTTTGTGCAAAAATTTCACCCATATCAATGGTTTTCGGATGTTCGGCAAAATACAAAGTTGCATGTGTGGAAGTTATTTGCGGTGCCAAATTTTCAAGCCCATAGTAGCGGGCGATTTCCTCCGCAATATCCCAACGGTGTTTTAAATCTCTCCTATAAGAATGTGCTTTAAAAGTCCATTTTTCCCCAACGGTTAAGGTACCTAAAGATTTTAAAATCTGTTCTGCCTTTTCCTGTGGAACTTCCATTCCCAAAATATTTTCAATTTGCTTTAAAGTAAAAGTTACCTCAGGCGTTTCAATTTTTTGCGGGTAAACGTCATTTATTTCGCTTGGTATGCCACCGCAAATTTCAAGTATCAAAGCACTAGCAGCTTGCATGGCTAAGACTGTACCCTCAATATCAAGCCCGCGTTCAAATCTTTGGGAAGATTCAGAACTTAACCCCAATTTTTTTGAAGTTTTATTTATACAAACCGGATTAAAGTAGGCAGATTCAAGGAAAATATCTTTGGTAGTATCCAAAATACTATCTTGCTTTCCGCCTAAAATACCGGCAAGGCAAAGAGGTTTTTTATCATCACAAATTACAAGCATCTGCGAAGTTAAATTGCGTTTAATATCATCAAGGCCTAAAAATTCCTCTCCTTCTTGGGCAAAACGGACATTGATTTTGCCGCCCTCAATATGGCTTAAATCAAAAGCATGCAAAGGCTGCCCGAACTCAAACATAACATAGTTTGTTATATCAACCAAAGCATTCTTTGGGTTTACGCCAAGTGCAAGTAACCTATCTTGCAACCATTGCGGAGACGGCACATTTTTAACATCCCTAATAATGCGCCCCATATATCTTTGGCAGCCGTCGGGGCCGCAAGGTAAATTAATTTCCAAACTCTTATCTTCGCCCTTAATTTGAGTATAAGTTTTATTTTTAAGAGGCAGATTAAGCAAGGTGGAAAGTTCCCGTGCAATACCCAAAACACTCATTAAATCCGGGCGGTTAGGGGTAAGTTCAAGGTCAAAAATATAATCAGCATCACCGCCGTAAAGTGCTTTAACGTCAGTTCCTACGGGTATATTTTTATCTAAAATCAAAATACCTTTTTGGCGTGTGCTTGCAAGGCCGAGTTCATCAGCGGAACAAAGCATGCCTTCGGAAGTTACGCCGCGTATAACCGCCGGTTTTAAAACAATATGCCCAAGGCGCGCACCCACTTTTGCAAGCGGCACAATTTGGCCGACTGCGATATTTTGTGCACCGCAAACAACGCGCTGCGGCCCGTCTTTAGTAGTTAAATCTACCAAATGCAGATGGTCTGAATTCGGGTGGTTTTCAATACGCTCAATTCTGGCCGTATAAACGCCGTCAAAATCTGCACCGGTTTTTTTAAGGTCTGCCACTTCCATACCTAGAGAGGTAAAATGTTTTGTTAATTCCTCAGTAGTTAAATTAATATCAATAAAATCTTTAAGCCAAGAATATAAAAGTTTCATTTAAAATTGCTCCAAAATTCTAATATCGTTTTCATAAAAAGCACGGATGTCTTTTATGTTTAAACTAAACATTGCCAAACGCTCAACACCCATACCAAAAGCATAACCGCTGTAAATTTCCGGGTCAATGCCGCAATTTTTTAAGACATTTGGATGAACAACACCGGCCCCTAACATTTCTTTCCAACCGCTGCCGCGGCAGACAGGGCAGTTAGCATCTTTACCTTCACAAAACACACATTTGACATCAACTTCAACACTCGGTTCAGTAAACGGGAAGAAAGATGAGCGGAAACGCACTTCCGCTTTTTGCCCAAAAAGACCGCGCATAAAAACAGTTAAATCGCGCTTTAAATCGGCAAGTGAAACATTTTTGTCCACATACAGCCCCTCAATTTGGTTAAAGACGGGGTAATGTGTTGCGTCAATAGCATCTTTTCTGAACACTCTGCCGGGCGCCATAATACGAATTGGCGGTTTTTGTTTTTGCATAGTGCGGATTTGTACCCCTGAAGTATGCGTTCTTAAAACAAAATCTTTGCGTGTGGTATTTTTGATAAAAAATGTATCCTGCATATCGCGTGCCGGATGATTTTTGGGAATATTTAAAGCATCAAAATTATGCAATTCATCTTCTATGAGAGGCCCTTCCGCCCAAACAAAACCAAGGCGTGATAAAATGTCCGTCATTCTTTTTTGCGCTATGGCAAGAGGGTGCCTTTTGCCTTGATTAAAAGGAAAAGCGGGCAAAGTTAAATCAATTTTTGTTTGGTTTAAATTTTCATTGATTTCTTTTAAAGAAATTTCGGCAAGTTTTGCTTCAAAAGCAGAAGTTAAAGATTGTTTTAAAGCATTACTTTTAGGGCCGAATAACTTTTTTTCTTCTAAAGAAAGGTCCTTTAAGTTTTTAAGGAGTTCCGTTAAAACGCCCTTTCTGCCAAGGGCGGAAATTTGCAAATCCTGCAATTCTTTAGTATTTTGGCAGGTTTGCAATTTTGAAGTATATAGTGTTTCAATTTCTGAAAGTTTTGTAAGTAGTTCGTTAATCGTCATATATATACATTATACAACATTACGCGCGCGTGTGGAAGAATAGGAAATCTACAGTTTTAGTTTGTGTGCCGTCAAAGCCTTTTTGGTAAATTTTAGTTTTTATTCTCCTGGAGTACCGCAAACTCGCTATGCTCGTTTTACTTCTTGGTACACGTCGTCAAATAAAAACTAAAATTTTCTCAAAAATACTTGTCGGGTGCGAGTGTACGGTTTGGCTTTATGTCGCAGAGAAAATAAAAATTCCATTAAATCTACTGTGCGATACGCCTACGTACTCGCGCGCTGACTTTCAAAAGATAAAATTTTTCTTTAAAAAACTTTCCGGATGTGCTTAATAGGTTTGGCTTTGTTTTATGGTTAATCAAATTTTCCGGTTAATATTTTTTTGAGAGTTAAAGCAGTTTCATTTTTTGGAGAAAGTTTTAATACCGTTTGGCAATCAATTATGGCTTTTTCTATTTCCCTAATACGCATAAAAAAATAAATTCTGCTGATATATGATATAATTTTGAATATTTGGCCTAATGGTCAAAAATGTTGCTAATACCGTATCAAAAATGATGGAATGT
>CAMZGO010000010.1 GCA_947306425.1 uncultured Elusimicrobia bacterium
AAGGAAAAGATACTTAATCAGCAACATTTTTGACCATTAGACCGAAAATTTTATTTTTTAAAAAAGGAGAGCAAAAGCGCGTTATATGGATTTGACAAAATTTTTCGTCATAAAAATGCGTAAAAAATCTTAAAATATGGTATAATAGCATATATAGGGGTTAATATGCAAGCATTTTTACAGCCCAACCTCGCTTATCAAACATTAGTTAAAGAAGTTGCAGAAATTTGCCTCTCATGCGGACGAAATCCCAAAGAGGTTAAAATTTTGCCTGTTGTAAAATATGCAACCATTACCCAAATTAAAAATTTGCTGACGGATAAAACTATTTCCTGTATTGCTGAATCCCGTTTGCAAGACAGTTTAAAAAAATGGCAAAGTGCAGAACTTAAACCCTATAAAGTAAAAAAATTTTTTATCGGCCGTTTACAAAAAAATAAAGCGGCAAAAGTTTTAGAGTATTTTGACTTGATTTGCTCACTGGACAATCAAACTTTAGCGCAATTTATAAACGAAAAAGCAAAAGAACAAAATAAAATTGCGGAATGTTTGGTGCAAATAAAATTGACGGATAAAGATACCCAGGGCGGTGCAAGTTTAAACGAAGCAAGCGCTTTAATTGAAGAAATTTTAAGAACTTGCCCGAATATAAAATTAAAGGGCCTTATGGCAATTGCCCCGCAAGCAAGTGAAGATATTATAGAACAAAAATTTTTAGCGGTAAAAAAATTATTTGATAAATATTTTAAGCCCTCAGATATTTTATCCTTAGGTATGAGCGGGGACTATAAAATAGCCATAAAATCCGGCAGCAATATGATACGGATCGGCGGTAAAATTTTTGAAAATTCGGAGGATTAAATGATAATTAAAGTAAGGGCGATATCAACTAAAGGGGAAAATGCTATTGTCAGCCGTATCGGCAGCGTGCTTCGCATGAAAGTAAGAACCTTAAAAATATCCACTGAAGCCAATGACATTATAAAAGACTTCCTTGTTGATTTTTTTGACGTTCCCCCAAGCGGTATAAACATAATTAAAGGTAACAACGGCAAGGAAAAAACCGTTGAAGTTCGCGGCAAAAGCGAAGAAGAATTAAAAAAAGTAATGGATGCCGTACCATAGATTATGGATTAATTCCGGTTTAAAGCGGGAGGGTTAATAACTCTCCCGTTTTTCATTTTCTAAAAATTTACTGCTTTTAAATTATTTAAATTGATATGAATTCTTTCCAGTTAAGATATAAGTATTAGCTGTTGTTTTACCAGTCAAATTTTGGCAAACTTTATTTGCTAAATCGTCCTCTTTAGCATAACAAAATGCTCTATTCCTATAAAAATCAGCCTCACTACTAGTATTATTAGTAAAAAATATTATATAACCCATTTCCGGTTTATCCATTTCAAAAACAATGCTTGCAGCAATTTTATTAAGATAGAAATATCCAAATTGGGTTTTGCAAGAAGAGTTTCCTAATTTATTCTCACAATCAATATCCAAATCATCGAACTTCATTGTATATCTTCCATTTAGCATCCAATATCTTTCTTCTGCTTCTTTAACTGCTTTTGCAAAATTCATCCCGGTCGTATAACGAGATTTTGCAACCACTAATTTATACTGCGGCAGTGCAATTGCTGCAAGTATGCCGATAATAAGAACTACTACCAGCAGTTCAAGCAAAGTAAAACCTTTGCTGCTATTTTTTACTTCTAATTTTTTTTGTTTCATATTTTCTCCTTTTATAAAATAAAAACGGCGATTATCAGAGCCCTTGGAATAACCCATATAATCGCCGCCTGTTTATAAATAAACAGATTAGCGATTATTTAAGCTTCCAAGGTGCCGTCAAGTTAATTTAACTCGTTCAGCTCTGCTTAACCCAAAGTTAAGCTTCTTAAATAATCTTCTACTGCACAAATTTTAAAAGCCGCTATTTCGGCTTAACTAAATTACTTTCCCCCTAATACTTTAATAAATTTTAGCAAATTTTGTTTGCCGGTTTCATCTTGTTTAAACACAGCGCAACCTTCTAAAGATGCAACAAAAGTGTACCCAATTTGAGTACGCAAAAATTTTTGTACTTCCGCTAAATTTTTAAATTTTTTACCGGAACAGATTTCTTTAACCCAAGCATAATGCAATTTCAGATTTTGGTCTTTTTTAATATTTTCAATTTTATTCTTGCTGATTAATTCCGCAATTTCTGCCATCTGCTTTTTAAGCCGGCCCGGCAGCACCGCAAGCCCCAAAACTTCAATAAGCCCTATATTTTCACGTTTGATATTATGATATTTTTCCGGCGTATTAAAAATACCGAAAGGATGCGTTTCGTCAGTACGGTTATTACGCAGCGCCAAATCAATTTCATATTTACCTCTTTTATAACGTGCAATAGGCGTAATTGTGCTGTGTTGTTCCCCATTTGTTGTGTGTAATATACCGGCATTTGAATCATCATATTTTTGCCAAGTTTTCAATATATGCGCGCAAGCCAAAGCCACCTGTTTTTTAGGCCCGCGTACACGCAAAACCGTAACGGGCCATTTAAGCCAGGAAAATTCCACTTGCTTAAATTTCGGTAAAGTAAATTTCAAATTTGTTTTGGCTTGCTCCAAAGCGAAAGTATAACGACCGGCCTGATAATGGTCGTGGTTCAAAATACTGCCGCCCACAAGCCCCAAATCAGCGTTTGAACCGATAAAATAATGCGGGAATTCCGTCAAAAAATCAAGCAAATTAACAAAAGTTTTGGGGGTAATTTTCATCGGTCTATGCTCGCTTGAAATAACTATACTATGTTCTTTGTAATAAGAAAAAGGCGAATATTGAAAAAACCAATCTCCCCCCCCAAGTTTTAAGGGTATCACTCTCAAATTTAGGCGCGCACTATAACCAAGACGTCCGAAATATCCCTCATTTTCCGCACAAAGTACGCATTTGGGGTAAGTATTTTCTTTTAACGGCTGTTTGCCAAGTAAGGCAATCTCTTTTGGGTCTTTTTCCGGTTTAGCAAGATTTATTGTTAAACCGATATTTCCATATTTAGTAGGAACTTTCCAAGAAATATTTTTCGCAATTTGTTCGGTTCGTATATAATTTACCGCTTTACAGTATTTATAAAAATTGTTGGTTGCAAGTTTAGGACTCTTTTGTTTATCGTCAAAAAACTTTCTATGAACCTCACTCGGAGGTTTTACAAAAACGCCCATTAAAGCTATTTCAAAATTATCTTTCAGTCCTTTAATATCTTGTATCAGTCCGCGTTTTACCGCGTAATCTGACAGATTATTTAAAATCTCTGTTATTCTTTTTCCTGTCGGGCTAGGCAAAATTTCTGAGGTATTACCATTATTACCAAGCAAACAATAAAGTGCATTTTTTGCCCAAAATTTATCAACTTTGTTAATTAATTTATTTTTTACGGCGTATGCAATCAAAGCTTCAATGTTTGCTCTCATAAAATACCTCTCATATAAATTATTATAATATATTTGCCCTTTGTTTGCTATAATTTAAGTATGAGAATTATTAAAATTTTGATACTTTTATTCATTTGTGCCCCTTTGGCGGCGCAAACTTTAAATGAAGCCTTAAGCGGAAATACAACCTTGCAAGTAAATACACAAACGGAAGAAAAACAAAAACAAACAACTCCGCTTTCCTCATTGGGTGAAACGGAACAGGTACAATCTATAACAGTCAGCCGTTTACCCGATATAAAACTAAATGAAGAAGTGTTGACAAAAACCGTATTTACATATACTGTTCCGCAGGAAATTGAGCAAGAAAATGAACTTTTTCTAAGGGGTTTTGCTACACAGGCATTACAATTTTTAACGGCGAAAGAAAATCCGTCTTCTCAAGCGGAAGCGGCTTTAATTTTACTTCAAAGAAGAGATTATAAAAATGCACAAATTGCCCTTGATAAGGCTTTAAAAACGAAACCGCAAGAACCTATATATAATCTCTTACAAGTATGGCTTTATGCTGCGCAAGGCGAGGTCAAAAAAGCACAAGATACATATAACAATATGTTATTTCTAACGGCTGATTTTGAGTATTTGGCCTCGGGCAAATTAGCTTTGGCACAGTCATATTTTGATAAAGGAAAATTTAAAGAAGCCGGCACAATTTTGCAGGATATTTACAGTAATGACCCCTATAAGATATCACATGCAATTTATTTAATTGCACGTATTTATTTTAAAAACGGTAACAAAAAAGCCGCAAAAACACTTTTTGAACAGGCACTTTTACATGATGAAAGCAATTATATGCCCCAGCTTTATTTGGCCCGGGCGCAATATAAACTTAAGGAATATATTCCCTCTTGGCAAAGTTATGCAAGTTTATTTATTTTAGACGGAAAAAATAAAGAAGCAGCTAAATATTTACAAAAACTTTCTAAGCATATTAAAGGGGAGCAGCAGGATTATTTATTTTATTCGCGCTTAAATGAGATGTACATAAAGAATGCCGAAACGTCTGAAAATGCACCGCTTAAAATCGGCCTCTACTCAGCGCCGAGCGGGGTATTAACCGATATTACCGGTTTTACTTTCTCCACAAGTTCACCCTACTCCATAAGGGATGATAAACGCGGTTTTATTTTAAAAGCCGATGCCTTTGTGGCAAAAAACATAATTTTTGATAAAGAAAATAAAGGCGTACATATTCAAAACAAATGGGGTACTTATGATTTTTCTACTAAAAACCCTTTTGTAATTGAACTTGAAAATAAAAAATTGAGCATGCTTATAAAGGACCCTAAGGCTGATAATATTTTTGCCACAAATTTAGGTGATAAGGAACTTATCGGCTCTTTGTTGGTTATACCTACGGATAAAGGTATGCAGCTTATAAATATAACTTCTCTTGAAGGAACCGTTGCCCCGCTTTTAACAACAGCCCTGCGCGGTGTACGCCAACAAGCAGTATTAGAAGCGATGGCTATTGCTATCAGAACACGCCTTTATAATTTGGTAAATTTAACGGAGGACTTTGACTTTACTATACCGGATAATGTGCCTGAATTTAATTTTGGCGGGAATAATATGGTTTCTTTCTTGGCACAAAAAGCGGCGACTGCAACTAAAAACCAAGTGCTTATGGACGCTGATAATGAACTAGCTTTGGCGAAGATATATAAAGCATGCGGAACCGTCAGTGAGGACGGTATAAAAAATACCAAAACCAAAATAGACTTTATGCCCAGCGCTTTGAACATTTTTAAATATATGTTTTCAAATCCGCCGGCTGATTTACTTTCCGCACCTAAAGACCCTACAGCATGGTCCGAAACAAAGTGGATTTATTCCATTCCGTTAAAAGATATTCAAACCCGTTTAAAACAAAATTATAATATCGGCAAATTAAAATATTTTGAAGTCTCGGATTTTTCAGACACAGGCCGCATATTAAGTGTACGTTTTGTGGGAACAAAAGGGAATGCTGAATTGCCTTTTAAGGAAGCCAACTTTGTGCTTTCTGCAAATACTTTACGCTCAAATTTCTTTACCTTTGTGCCTTTTAAAAATGAAGTTTTATTTATAGGCTCTGACACAGGGCTTGGCAGCGGTATTTGCATTGCGGGTGCAATCGGGCTTGCAAGCCAAAACAAAAACGCCAAAAATATTTTGGAGTATTATTACCCGTCTTATAAAATAGGCCTATGGCAACAAAAATAGCGTTTATTATAACCAAACTTGAACTTGGCGGCGCTCAAAAGAGCGTGCTCTATTCCGCACGGCATATAGGTGATAATTTTGAGCCTTTTTTACTTTGCGGGCAAGGCGGTTTCCTTGATAAATACGCAAAGGACCATATAAAAAATTTATATTTTATTCCTAATCTAGTCCGCCAAATTAACCCGATAAAAGATTTGCTTGCCTTTTTTGAAATCGGCAAAACATTGAAAAGAATTGCCCCGCAAATTGTGCATACGAATTGCCCGAAAGCCGGCATTTTGGGGCGCATAGCGGCAAAACTTTTTACCAAAGCAAAAGTTATACACACAACACACGGTTTTGTTTTTTATGACGGTCAAAATGTGCTAAAAAAATATTTTTATATTTTAGTTGAACGCTTTGCCGCCTTATTTGCCGATTATATGATTTTTGTTTCAAATAAAGATTTGCGAACTGCCCTCAAATATAAGATTACAACAAAAGAGAAAGCACGCCTTATACATGCCGGCGTTACACCCAAGACAAAAGAAAGTTTACGCTTTAACAAAATTAAACTTTTTGAGGAACTTAACATAAAAGAAGGAACAAAAATCATCTTACAAACCGCTAACTTAAAGCCGGAAAAGAACCCGCTTGACAGTGTGAGGATTGCAAGTATTGTTTGCAAAAAAATGCCAAATACCGTATTTTTATATACAGGCGCAGGCCCGTTTAAAACTAAGACGGAAAATTTAATTAAAGAACTTGGGCTTGAAAATAATTTTAAACTTATCGGATGGCGTGATGATATTCCGCATCTACTTTCCATAGCAAGTGTTTTCTTACTTACTTCAATCCGTGAAGGTTTGCCTATGGCTTTAGTTGAAGCGCTTTTTATGCGTGTTCCTGCCGTTTGTTATGACGCAGGCGGAATAAATGAAGTGTTAAAAGACGGCGAAAACGGTTTTTTAATTCCCCTTAACGACACTAAAAAGGCCGCACAAAGCATTATAAACATTTTGCAGGATAATTTCATATTTAAAGAACAAACGCTCGCCCTATTGACTGATTTTAACATTAAAGATATGCTTTTAAGGCAAGAAGAATTATACACACTTATCGGCGATAAAAACAGTTTGTTTCAATAATCTGCTTACTGCAAGAAACAACACATAATTACTAAAACTTAACAATTTTTTTAAGAGGTCTTGAATCCTAACAATACAATTACAAAATTTTATTTCAAGGAGTAACTTCGATATGAATATGAAAGATCATTATTCGGTGTCCAAGTATTACCCACAGATCCTTTAGTTCCTAAAGAAGAACATAAGCGATTTGCCCTTTTATTGTTCTCTCGTGCTAAACATCTGCCACCACGTCGCACCGTCTTATAGTTTTTTCCAAATAAATTTTCGACATAAATAATGGAAGCATCATTTTTTCCACAATTTATTAAGCCACTATGACTACTGCCCGAATTAGACATACAGCAAAACATATCCTTATTTTGAACACAATTTATCATATTATCACTCTTAACTTTTATAAAGTCATTTGGCATAGTAAAAGATAAATTTTCAAATTTCTGTGTAGCAACTCCATGAATCATGTAGTATTCATCATAAGCATCACGAAGTAAAGCAACAATCGATTGTAACTTGGCAAAGGTTGCTTTGTCTACAGACAATTGATATCGGGGCAAAGCAATAGCCGCCAAAATACCGATAATTAAGACAACGACTAACAATTCTATAAGAGTAAAACCCTTATCTCGTTTCTTTTTATTTACTTGTTTCATTTTATTTCTCCTTTAATTTATTTAATTTTTTCCTTATACTCCCCGCCCCTTTGCTTGCAAAGGCGGAGGGGCTGGGGGTGGGTTGCAAAATAAAGTAAACCTTGTTTAATAACCCCACTCCTAACCTCTCCGCCTTAGGAAGGGGAGAGGAATTAGAGGAAATACCTTAAATTCAGCCAATAAAAAACGGCCGATATACTTAAGCCGGTTAGTCGCCTCTCAAATATAACAGCCGTAGTTTGTCTTAATAACAAACATTAAACACAAAACCCACGGGTAATTAGTCCGTAAATTTTGTGTTCATACGACTGTTTTCGGAGACTAACCGTTTCACTCTTAAGCGAAGGCATTATGCAAAAGCATAATTCCAAAAACAGATTTAAATTGTTTTAGGGTTTTTAGCCCTTATAAAAAAATTAACCTCTAAACTTAGTATATCATTTTTTTGTCAAATTTTTTTAGAAAGGTCTTGCACGGTTTTGTAAATTTCTTCCAAAACCTTTTCAAAACTTCTACCCGTTAAAGAAACAGGGTCTTTTATACTTTGTTCTTTGCCGTAGACATATTCATGTAAAGTAAAAACTTTGTCGGAAAACTGTGCGTATTTATCTAAAATATATTCTTTTTGGTCTTCGGTCATTGTCAAAACCAAAGTACAGTCTTGCATATCCTGGCGTGTAAGTAAAGCGGACGTATGCGGCGGCTGGTTTATACTTTTTGAAGCCAAAAAATTTGTTATTTTAGACGGAACTTCAAAATAACTTTGCGCGTAAATACCGCGTGAAATTACTTTCACATCATCGCGTTGGGCTTTGGTTAAGAAATCTCTTAAAAAACACTCCGCACTAAAACTACGGCAAATATTTGCGTGGCATACAAAACAAATCTTATTCAAAATAATCCCCCAAAAATGTTATAAAACTAAAAATTTATATCTAAAGCATCTATTAGTTTTTTATCATGAGTATAGGCGCGTAAAGAGAGTTTCCTGTCTACAATTTTTATATGCGCAAAATGAGGCAGGGCAAAATATTTAGAACCCCATTCATTTTCATAAGAACTTTCTTCAAAAAACTTACCGCTCCCGCCTATAGTTAGATAAATAGGCCCGCTTTTTGCAGATGCCCCGCGCCTAATTGGCTTTGTTCTTTCATAAGCACCTTGATGACCTTGTATAACAAGTTTTACTTGGTGTGCTTCAAATAACGGAGCAAGCAAAGTACTTAACAAATCCTCTGATTTCCCGCTTGAATAAACGGGATGATGCATTACAACTATTTTCCATTTGTCGGCATCTGTTTTTGCCAATGTAGTTTTAAGCCATTCATATTGGGCGGATTTATTGTCAAGTTTCGGTGCCTGTAAAGCCCCGTAAAGGCTATTTGTATCAATTACTATTATACGGGCATTAGCAGTGTCAAAGTAGTAATAATTAGGTGTACCCTTGCTCCAAGGCATATTATGATTCGCTTTATAATTTGCCGCTAAAAAACCCTTGCCTTGCTGTGTATCGGCATTAGGACCATATTCATCAATGCCTACAGCGGAAACAAATGCAGTATTTCTCAAAATTTTCTCGTAAGGTTCAAAAAACTGTTTTGTCTCGTCAGATGCAAGGCCGGAAGATGATATATTACCGGTATGCAGTAAAAAATCTGCTTCAAAATTTGCCATACTGCGTGCCATAGTTTTTTTGATTTCGGATGTATCAACTTCCGCCGGTGCTGATGTGTTGCCAATAACCAAAAAATTTACTATTTTACGCTCAGGTGTAAATAAAGTTTTAAAGGTACCTTGGCTGCCTTCCTGTACGCCGTCCCCTGAATTATTTTGCACATAAGCGGTATAGCAAAACTGGGTATTAGCCGTTAAACCGTGCAAAATAAATTTATGGTTTCTTGCCGGTGCTGCTATTGCCATAAGCTGTGAACATTTACCTATCGGCCCGTACTCAAGCCATGCAGGGGTTCCTTCCGATGCGGCAAATTTAACTACAGCGCTTTTTTGGGCAGAATCCTCAACATACGGGCCCTTTATAATTTCGGCCGCTTTAACAGGTAAAATCAAGGTAAATACCAATAAAACAAAAAGCAGATATTTCATAAACCCTCTAAAGCGGAATATTTCCTTTCGGTTCATTCATTTTTGGAACACGTTTTTTGGCCAAAACCTTCAAAGCACGAATAATAACACTTCTTGCTTTGGAAGGTTCAATAATTTCATCTATACTGCCGCTTGCCGCTGTCTGATAAGGAGAGGCAAACTTTTGTGCATATTCTTTGGTAAGTTTTTCTTTAAGTTCTTCCACCTTATCTTTTGCGGCGGCCTTTAATTCTTTAGCATATAAAATTTCCACAGCGCCGCGCGGGCCCATAACGGCAAACTCAGCGGAAGGTAAAGCAAAATTAAAATCAGCCCCAAGCGCCTTAGAACCCATGGCAATATAAGCCCCGCCGTATGCCTTACGAATTATCAGCGTAATTTTTGGAACGGTTGCTTCCCCGTAAGCATACAACAATTTAGCCCCATGCCTAATAATACCGCCGTGTTCCTGTTCTACACCGGGCAAATAACCGCCTATATCAACTAAAGTTAAAATAGGTATATTAAAATTATTAAGCATTCTTACAAAACGCGCGGCTTTATCACTTGCATTTAAATCCAAAGCACCGCCCAAATAATCAGAATTATTTGCCACTATGCCGACTACTTCCCCCCCAAGTTTAATAAAACCGGTGATAATATTTTTGGCATAATCGCGGTGTATTTCAAAGAATTTATTTTCGTCCGCAATCTCCCAAATAACATGATGTATACGGAACGGCTTACCCGGGTCCATAGAAGATAACTTTTCAAGCAAAGGGGTTTGTCTGTCAGCAACGTCTAAAGTAGAACTGCAAAGCGGCTTTTCCTTGCAATTTTGAGGCAGGAATGTTAATAATTCCCGTACCTGCCTAAAACAATCCTGCTCGCTGTTTGCTATGACATGGCAAACACCGCTTTTTTGGGCATGGGCTTTACTGCCGCCCAAAGTATTCAAGTCTACTTCTTCGCCGGTAGCGGCTTTTACTACGTTTGGCCCGGTAACAAACATATGGCTTATACCGTCTACCATAAAAATAAAATCCGTTAATGCAGGCGAATATACCGCACCGCCGGCACAAGGCCCTAAAATGACAGAAATTTGCGGAATAATACCTGAACATTTAACATTTCTTTTGAAAATTTCGCCATAGCCGTCTAAACTATCCACACCTTCTTGTATACGGGCTCCGCCGGAATCAAGCAAACCGATTATAGGAATTTTTGCTTCCAAAGCGCGGTCCATAATATAGGCAATTTTTTTGGCATGCGCCAAACCTAAAGAACCGCCAAGTTGGGTAAAGTCCTGGGCAAAAATTGCAACTTCCCTGCCGTTAATACGTCCAAAACCCGTAATAACACCGTCCCCTTTAAGATGCTTTTCTTTTAAGCCGAAATCCTGGCTGCGCGTTTCCACTAAAGAGTGGATTTCAAAAAAACTATTCTCATCAAGCAAATATTGTAAGCGTTCACGGGCAGTAAATTTACCTTTAGCGTTTTGTAATTTTGCTTTTTCCTGGTCCTGCTTTTTAGCATTATCCATTAAAGTGCGGAAATTCTTTATTTTAGCAGGTGTACCTTTTAAGTCCTTACCGTTTAAATCAAATTTTTCCGTATCTTTCATAAAATCTCCTTATATAACCGTGGGATATGCAATAACTAATTTATAAGCACCCAGGGTTTGGGTTTCAAAAGCGATTTTAGGGCTGCCTTTTAAAGCCCAAATATCCAATGTTTTACCAAAAAATTGAATGTTACCGTTAATAATTTTTATTTCCTTTGTGGGTACGGTTAAACCAATTTGTAACAGTTTTAACACAGCCTCTTTTTTAGCCCAAAGTTCCGTTAAATAAACAGGGGTATTGGCTGCTATTTCTTCCTTAAAGAAATATTCATCAGCCCAACCTTTAGGGCGCGGTTCGATTTCTTCCAAATCAATACCTATCAAATCCCCTGTAAGTGAAATGGCAGCGGCAGCATAATCTCCGCGGTGAGATATTGAAACAGTTAATTGATTCCCACCTTCCACTTGCAAGACAGGGGCTCCGTTTCGGTCATTTTTAACCTGCATTTTAGTCATCGGAAAAGTAAAAAATTCCGAAGCAAGTTTTTTCGCGGCATAACGGCCTGCAAGCCATTCTTGCGCACGTTTGGGAACTTCAAATTTTTTATATTGTTTAAGTTCAAAAGAAGTTAAAAAATCCTCCGCCTTTGGGGTATCTTTTGTCTCTACTACTAAGTAACGATAGTTCATATTATCTCCTAACGGCCTAAACCGCCTATAGTTTGGAAGTCCTTTACTTCCGCCCACAAATCAAATTTTTCATCAAAAATAAAAGCATCAAAAGAACTTTTACCTTCAATTGTTTTGTCATTATATTTGGCATATACATAAAGTTTTTGCGGTGTTGTTTGCCCTTGGTGGTAAAAACGTATTTTTGATATATATTCCGGCAAAGTAGCATACCCTTCTACGGCATAATCCCTATAACCGCAAGCCTGAAACATTGCTTCAGTTAAAAGCGGTGCGGTAAGCATAGGATAACTCTGACCCTCAAACAAAGGGGCATTTGGTGTCTGATATAAAGCTAAAACAGAATCTTGTTCAATTTTTAAAATACCGGCTAAGACTTGCAAACTCGGACCTTGAAAATAACCTTTGTAAGTATCTTCTCTTGACACTGCAAAAGTGTTAGGGATAACAATATTATTTTTAATATTATCCCAAGAAGTTTCAAAATTTTTCAAATTTTCGGCTGTAAAATGGCAACGGGTATTCCCCATTTTTATACCTTTACTGTTAATGAAATCAGATTCTATTTCCAATCTCATGTTACTTCCTTCTTTTTCCGCTTTCAAGCGTACGGTAATTGGGTTTTGCCTAATCAATTTTACCGGCAGATAAAAATGTACTTTTTCAAAACCAGAAGGTATTTGTCCTGTTAAAATATTAGATATTTCGGCAAAACCCTCCAAACCGAACACACCCGCAAGAAAAGGTACTTTTTCAATGGAATAGTCCTGTAAAAACGGCTGATTTGCGGTAAAGGTCTTTTCTGTTAAAACATAATTTTCGGTTTTTTCTTTTAACTCTCCGGCAAAGAAATTATTTAAATTATCTGTTTCATCAGACGGTATTTCTTGTTTTCCTTCCGGTTGTTCCGTATTTTGTACTTCGGGCATAAGCGGGGCTTCACCCTTATTTTCAAAAAAGGTTTCCTCTTGTAGCAGGGGTATTTCCTGCCCATCTATTTTTTCTTCTTTATCTGTAATTACTTCCGTTATTTCAGTTGTATCTTCTTCATTATATTCTGCTTGGGATATTTCCTTTTCCTCTTGTTTTTCCTCTTGAGGTTCGGGGGTATTTTCTTCATTTACTTCTTGTATTTCTTCTTGTTTAGTTTCTTTTGTTATCGGTGTTGTTTGTTCTTGAACTGTTTCAAATTGTTCTTCGCAATCAAAACGAATTTGTTTATCTTGGTCTAAAGCAGAAGAATTAGCCAATATAACTTCTTGGGCCTTACCTTTTAGAATTTCATCTAAAACCAAACTTAAATATAAGTCTTTAGATAAACTTTTTCCGCCTTCTTTTTTAAACAAATTTTCTTCAAAAACAGGGCTTGAAATGTTGACACCTCTATAACCCAGCATTGTCAAAGTATATACAAGTTGACTCAAATAACCTTCCGCACTTGCCCTAACACTCTGCCCAGAGGCACCAAATTTGCTTATTAGAGAAGTATTAAAAAGGTAAAAACCGCCGTCTTTCACAAAATTAAAAGTCAAGAAATTTGATATTACTGAAACAATATTATCAAAATTCTTCCCACTTAAATCAAGTAGGTGGAAAAAACCGTCAACTCTGCCATATTTATTTCTTATCTTAAAAATTGTTTCCCTTAACTTAACACTGTTTCCTAAATCGGTACAAAAATATTCCGGCTGGCTGCCAAGTGCCTCAATTTTCTGAACGTTTTTATATATGGATACCGAGGAATCTATATCAGCAAAGTATTTCATTAAATCATCTTCCGCGATATTCGGGGCTTGTTCTTTTAATTTTTGGCTTAATTTCGCCTTTTCCGCTTTTAATTCTTCAGTATTTAAAGTGGCAAGATAGGGGGAATTTTCAAATATTTCCTTTTCTCCGATTAAAATTATGCGTGTTTTAAAGGTCTCCGCTATTTTTAATGCTAAATCTGCTCCGAGCCCTGTATCTGCACCGGTAAAAGCAAGGGTTTTGCCTTCCAAGGACAGATTCCCCCCTTCAGCAAATTTATATGGCAAATAAAGAACTGTTTGCCTATTTTCATTTTCATAAGAAATTAAACAACGGTCGTCCCCTTTTAAAATTTCAAACAAAGTTTTTTGCGCCATTACTTCCGGTGTAGTTCCCTTTGAAAAAGCAATTATTTTACTGTTTAAACCAATCCTTTCATAAAGTTCTTTTCTAAAACAAAGGGCTGCCCCTAAAACGATACCATTTGCAGGGTTCTCTTTACTTATAAAGGGCAAAGTACCGTCATTTTCAAATACGGTTGTAAGAAAAGTATCGGAATTAGACCTGTCGCTCAAATCATGCTCAAACATTTTAATTGCGAGCATTAAAGGTCTTAAATATTCTTCCTGTTCCATTGTTGGATTTTGTTTTTTATCATATTTTTTAAAAGAACAAGGCAACAAATAAACTATGCCCTGAATCGGGGCTTGATTTTCTTTAGCAAATGTTTCCAAAGCAGTCTGGGTTTCCTGTAAGGATTCCCAAGAAATCATACTTACATTTTTGCCCCTGGTTTTTAATTTAGTAAAAATATGGGTTTTAAGGCCTTCCATTTTAAAGGCATCGTTGTAGGCTTTTGTTAAAGCAGCATTATCAGAAAATATTAAAACAGTCCTTTTAGGGGACAAATTCCGATTTGCTTCTTCCGAAAGAGGGGCATCAGCCAAAACAGGCAAAAAGCGGTGTTTTGTATTTTCCTGATTAATATCAGGCTCAACGGATTCACCCGTATCAGGAACAATAGGCTGGGTTTCCTCTTTAACTTGAATATTCTCGCTTTGCTTAATTGCTTGTTTTGGTGCTTCCTGTTTTTCTTCCTCTTGTTTGGGGAAAGGGTCTTCTGCTTTTGCAGAAGGGGTTTCTTTTTCTTGCTTAGGGGCATTATTTTCTTTACTTGTGTTTGACATAATATAGTTAATACAATGCCTTATTGTAGGATAATCCTTTAACACCAAACCATTGTTTGAAGTTATACCGTACTTTTCTTGCAAGAGGATAAGCATTTCCGCCTGCTTTACGGTATCTATACCGAGTTCTGCTTCCATATCAACATCAAGTTCAAGCATATCTTCTGGGTAGCCGGTCTTTTGAGATATAAGAGTTACAACTTCTTTAGTTACGGTTGATTCATCTAAAGGTTTGATTTCTTTTTTAGGTTCGGGTTTCGGCTCCTGTTTAACTTCGGCAGGCGGTTCTGTTTTGGGTTTCTCTTGTTTAACGATACTATCAACACCCAATTTTTCTTGTAAAGTTTTTAGTAACACTTGTGCCTGTTCTTTGGTTAAATTCAAAGTACAATTTATATTTTCTATTGTGATATTACCGGCTTTGATTTGTGTGGTTGCCGGAACTTTAACCTCTCCCGCTTTTTTAGGCATAACGGCATTAACAAAAGCAGGGTTATAGAGGGTATCATCTTTTTCCAAATCGGTTTTACTCCAATCAACTTCAATACCTGCAGCGGCAAGGTTTGCCATCAAATCATTAAATTCTGTTATACCGCCGCGTTTTGGATGGTTGGAAGCGAGAACACGTATATCTTTTTTATCTTCTAAAGTATTTGTTACAAAGGCACTCAAAATACGTTTCGGGCCAACCTCAATAAATAAGCGTACGCCGCGTTCATAGGCAAGTTCTACTTGTTTAATCCACTCAACGGAACTCATAATTTGTTCAACCATAGTATCTTTAATTGCCTGAACATCACTTGGGTAAAAATCGGCAGAAACATTTGACGTTATAGGTAAAACAGGGGCATTAAAATGCAAAGTATCCAAAAATTTCCTATACCCTTCTGCCGCGGGCCTGACTATAGCGGAGTGGAAAGCGTGGGATACCGGTATAATAACCGCTTGCATACCCATACTGTTAAACATTGCGACGGCATCATCTACTGATTTTGACTCCCCGGCAATTACGGTTTGCGTAGGGCAATTTTTATTTGCTACAGCAACATAACCGGCAATTTTTTTAAGTTCCGGCTCCACTTTATCAGCTCTTGCAGCAACGGCAGCCATTTTACCGTTATCTTTATTATCAAGGCCTGCCATAGCGCTGCCGCGCATAGTAACTGCTTTTAAAGCATCTTCAAAAGATAAAATTCCGGCGGCAACAGCTGCACCGTACTCGCCTAAACTATGGCCCATAGTTACATCAGGTTTAATACCGAACTGATATAAAAGACGCATCATTGCGACATTTGCTGTTAAAATTGCGGGCTGTGTGATTTCGGTTCTCTTAATACCTTCTTCGCGCTCTTTAAGTTTTTCTTTACCTTCGCCTGGTTTGGACCATATAACTTCGGTTAAAGAAACACCGGCAAGTTTCATTGAAATATTATCGGCTTCTTCAAAAGTATCGCGAACA
This sequence comes from uncultured Elusimicrobia bacterium, assembly GCA_947306425.1. Taxonomy (GTDB): domain Bacteria; phylum Elusimicrobiota; class Elusimicrobia; order Elusimicrobiales; family Elusimicrobiaceae; genus Proelusimicrobium. Next base: position 16,199 of record CAMZGO010000010.1, read on the forward strand.
ATTTTATATTTGCTGGCTAAGTCCTTCATCATGTCCACATATTGAGCCCCCTGGCCCGGAAACATAAAACAAACCTTAGGTTTTTGTGTGCTTGGGTGGAATGGATAAATACCTTTCATTTTAAGGTACAGGGACTGTTCCTCCCACACATTTGCACCTGCGGCAATCTTGAGAAAATATGCAATCTTACTTTTAAGTTTTTCAGTATCTTCCGCATTTATTGATACGGCAAATTGGGCCCGCGGCGCTGTATGGTTTTTATAAGCATTTTTAATCAGATAAAATTTATCGTCCGTTACTTCTCTTGCGACTTTGTTAAGCAAATCAAAAAGTTCTTCTCTTGTAGGGGCAGAAAATACTAGCATATCTCCCAACAATTTTTCCTGTTCAACTAATAATTGATAATTCATTTTATCCTCCACTTGCTTTGTTTGTGGTAAATTTTGTTTTTCTTCTTTTTCCTCTACATTAATGTTGTATACGTGTTTTGGGTCATATTCCTCTAAAGCAACATGAGCATTAGTTCCGCCGAAACCAAAGGCGGAAACATTTGCCCTTCTTAAATTTGTACTTTCCCAAACACGGGCACGAGTGTTTACTTTAAAAGGTGAATTTTGCCAATCAATATTTTTGTTAGGTTCCGTAAAATTTATTGACGGCGGCAAAACTTTGTTATGTAAAGCCAAAGCAACTTTAATCAAAGAAGCCATACCGGCATTTGCTTTGGTATGCCCTATTTGCGATTTCACTGAACCGAGGGCAATTTCCGTTTTTACATCCTTAAAAAATTCATTTAAGGCAGCCATTTCTGCCGCATCACCGACTTTGGTTGCCGTACCATGTGCTTCCATAAGGCTAATATCCTGCGGACCGTAATCAAGACCTTCAAAAGCATTTTTTATGGCAAGTTTTTGGCCCTCGGGATTCGGGGCTGTAATGCCTTTACCTTTACCGTCGCTTGAAAGGCCGATTGAGCGAATTACGGCATAAATTTTATCTCCGTCCTTTTGGGCTTTGCTTAAAGGTTTAAGTAATAAGGCACCGGCACCTTCGCCCATAACAAAGCCGTTGGCTTTATCATCAAAAGGTCTGCTGCCGTCAGCAGATAAAGCACCGATTTTTGAAAATTTTACATAATGGCTTGGTGCCATCATAGGGTCAGAACTAACGCAAAGCGCCATATCAAATTTGCCAAGCCAAAGCCCGTCTAAAGCACAAGCTAAAGCAAGCAAAGAACTTGCACAAGCGGCATCTACGGAGAAACTGGTCCCTCTTAAGTTAAAAACATTTGCGATACGCCCTGCGATAACGTTGGGAAGTTGGCCTACCATAGTATCTTCGGTAGTTACAGGTAAAAAATTGTTTAGATTATCGCGGGTAGTGGCAATAAGTTCTTCACCTTGCTCTGCGGTCAAACTTTGGTAAGCAGTAGATTTCTTTAAGGCCTCCCAAATAAGCGGTTCATAAATACGCATATCGGAATATTCGTTGTTCGGTCCGCCGGCGGAATTTGCTGCAATTACTGCAATACGTGAACGGTCAAAATCTTTTTTATTATAGCCGCTGTCCTCAAGTGCCTGTGCAGCGACATCCAAAGCATATTGTTGGGCCGGGTCAAGCTGCTTACCGACAGCTGGCGGAATCCTGTATTTAATGGAATTGAATTTATAGTCCTTCAAAAAAGCACCGATTTTAGAATAAGTTTTGCCTTCTGCATTATGGTCAGGGGAATAATAAAGTTTTGGGTCCCATACGCTTGGGGGAACTTCGGTTATTGAGTTTTTACCTGTTATGATATTTTGCCAAAATTCTTCCTTATTATTTGCATCGGGTAATAAAGCACCGATACCGATAATTGCTATGGGTTCACGATTTTTAGACATAGTGACTCCTTAAATATATACATATATCATAGCATACTCTTAGCCCCTTTGGCAAATCAAGGAAACCTAGTTTTACGTGTTTTCGTTCCGCGTTACATACACAAACGCGCAAAACGTGCTTGCATATTTAAGCCCTTTTTTATTTTTCTTTTCCTAAAGTATCGCAAGTTCGCTCCGCTCACTTTACTTCTTGATACTAGTCGTCAAAGAAAAATATAAAATCATCTTAAATCTGCTGCGCGGCGCGAAAACACTCACTTACGCTACAGATCTAAAATATAAAATTTTTATGAACTTTTCTCAAAAATACTTGCCGGATATCGCACACGGTTTGACTTTATTTTATAAAACCGATTTGTTTTATACTTTCGTCTTTTTCATCAATGTCTAACATATTGTTAATAGTTTCTACAATTTGGCTTACCCGTTTATCGTTTTCATCCATATACTGTAAAAGGGCTTTTTCCAATATTCCTATACGATGGGTAATATTGTCCGGTTTTTGTCCCAATACATAACGGCGTAAAGCAATAAAAGCATTGATAATTGCTATATTAATTTGGATGGCACGTTCACTATTCAGCACACTAGAGAGCATAGCCACACCATGTTCGGTAAAAGCATACGGGGTTGTTGGAGAGTGTTTGAGTTTAGCGAACCTATCGCAATTTGCGATAAGTTCCTTCTTTTCTTCTTTAGAAAGTTGAAACATAAAATTTTCAGGGAAACGCTTTTTGTTGCGTTTTACCGCTTCATTTAAACGGAAAGTTTGTATACCATATAAAGCGGCTAAATCGCGGTCTATCATAACTCTAACTCCGCGTATGGTAAAAATTTTTGATTCTATGGATAGCAATTCTAAATTTTTGTTCGACATAAGCACTTTTCTCCACAAAGCTATTACAATTTAGATTATATAAAATATGCTATAATAAAACAGTAGTATTTAAAAATTTGATGATTATTTGTTGAAGTGTGGGGAAAGCCCACACTGAGCAAAGGAAGGTTAAAACTTCCCGCGCGAAATTGAGGTCAACAAGTGGTCGCCCACGTCCTGCCTATTCCTTTTTTTGGGATGGGAAGGCGGCGACTGTTTGTTAAGGGTTACCTCAATTTGCTTTTAACAGATAGGCCGCCTTTTTTATTGCTTATCTGAAATAATCTCAAAAAACAGGAGAATAAAAAATGGAAATACAAGAACGAAATCTCAAACAAGGTTTTACCTTGATTGAATTGCTGGTAGTTGTTTTGATTATCGGTATTTTGGCAAGTATTGCTTTGCCGCAGTATCAAATGGCAGTAACAAAGGCAAAAGTAGCAAGCATTTTACCTATAATGCGCCGTTGGAAAGATGTATTACAAGAATATAAATTACAACATGGTAGTTATGATGATGAAGAAGGTAATTCACCGGATGCTGCAACATTAGGTGTTAATTGGCCAAGTGATTGGGAATGTTGGAATGATGAACTAACAGATTGCGGAAATGATTATTGGGATGAGTGTATCGTTAATGAAGACCTGACAGGTAATCTTTATTGTGAACATATGACAAGTGATGGTTGGTTTCGTATATTTATGTATCAATCTGATGAACCATATGATGAAGATTTACGTGGAATGACACTTTGTGGAGCCCAAGGTACAGAAAGCCATAAAATTTGTAAAGCACTCGGCGGTAAATTAGTTGACGGTCGTGATAATTTCTATAAACTTTAGCAAATAATATTAGTAAAAAATTTGACGCAGCGCGGAAAATTATTTTCGCGCTGCGTTTGATTTATTTTTCTTCTTCAAATTCAATTTCGGGGAGTTGTTTGGAACTCTTGGCGCCAAGTTCTTCAAGTTTCTTAACTTGGGAAAGTATCCCCCCTTTCCCGTCAAAAGTGCGGCGGGCATCTTCATAATGGTTTAAGGCGGCATTCAAACTGCCTTTCACTTGCCCCATATTGTTACTGAAACTTGCAACCTTTTCATGCAATATTCTGCCGATTTTCAAAATTTCTTCTGTATGTTTTTGGGCAAGATAAATATTCCATAATTGTTCTATCGTTTTCAAAATCGGTATCAAAGATGATGCTGTTGCCACCATAACTTTTTTACCGCTTGCAAAAATGCCGAGGTCCTTTTGATATTCCAAAGCGCACAAATAGGCCATTTCTATCGGCACATACATTATCACAAAATCAGGCGTATGTTTATAAATTTCTTTTAATTCCTGATACTTTTTCTTTGACAATTCTTCAATTTGATTTTTAAGCGCTTTTATGTGTTCCGCTAAAAATTGTTTGCTTCTTACAGGGTCTTTTTCATTAACATAATTATTGTATGCGGTTAAAACCATTTTACAATCAACCACCAAATACCTGTTATCCGGCATATTAATAATAAAATCGGGGCGCAGTTTGCTTTCTTTATCTGTATTTTGTTTGGTGTAATGCACACCTTCCTTTAGGCCGCAGCTTTCAAGCAGTTGTTCAAGCAGCATTTCGCCGAAATCGCCTTGCTTTTTATTATTTTTTAAGGCGTTAGCAAGGTTTGATGCCTCTTTTTGCAAATTCTCATTCAAATGTTCCATAGTTACAAGTTTTTCTTGTAAATAAATTAAATTTTTGGAAAGCGGTTCTATACCTTTATTTTGCAATTCTTCGGTTTTTTGTGTGAGCAAATTTGATGCAATTTCTTTAAATTTGCCTTCCGCAATTTTTTGCAGATTGTCAAAAATTATTTTTTGTTGTTCCTGTGTTTGTTTTTGCAATTTATTTTCCGCCTCAATTTTTGCTTTTTCTTTTTCGGTTTCGTTTATTTGGGCATATAATTCTTGGGCTTTTAATTCAAGGTCTTTATTTTTTTCGCTTAACTCTTTAATTATTTTTGTTTTGCTGATAAATTCATAAATCGCAACGGCGATAATAATTGCAACTAAAATTATAATATAAATTTCCATAAAAACTCCTAAAAAAGTATTTCTACCATTTTAGCAAATTTGGCAAATGTTTATTCGTAAAAAAATCCCGACGGCTATTAATAGTCATCGGGAATTTTTATATCTACTTCCTATTATAACAAGTTACTGAGAATAGTACCTTTCGTTTCTGCGGTTTCTTCTGCTTGAATAGAAATACCTTGTTTTTGACGTTCAATTACGATGTTCCTTTCCATAGGGGCAATTCTCTTAATTGTACCTTTATAACCGGTTACCGTAACTCTGTCTGCTCTATGTACACAAGCACCGAAGATGCAGACATGTGCCTCTTGGATGGTCGTATATTGCGGGGCGATAATAATATCTGCTTTGCTTCTGTTCAAAGCATCATACACCGCACCTCTTGTGCATTTTGATGAAGCTAAGTTACCTGCAGGAACTTGCAAATTTGCACCGTATGTCAACTTATTCGGTTGGCTTGTGGTGAAACCAAACCATTTTTCACAAACGGCTGTACCACTAATTTTTTGTCCGACTTCAATATCAGCTTGCATCGGGGTAGGCTCAATTAAAACGTTTTGAATAAGCATACTGTTTCTACCGTTATGTTGTTCAACTGAAGAGCACCCGACCAAACCTAACACTGCTACTACCAATAGTAATTTTTTCATTACTCTCTCCTTTTAATAAATTTCCTACACTAAGATTTTAGAAAAATACTATAAAAGATGTCAAGTCTTTCCAGATAATTTGATATATTTTTAACAAAAAATTTGGCAAGTACTTAAATAATTGGTAAAATATATAAGTACAATTTGAGTTTTAGTTTAAGTTTGGAGAGGTGGCCGAGTGGTTTAAGGCACATGTCTTGAAAACATGCAACGGGGAAACCCGTTCGAGGGTTCGAATCCCTCCCTCTCCGAAAGAATTTACCCTCCTTTTATGGAGGGTTAATTTTTTGGGATGGAGCGATGCCAACTGCTTGGCATTGCGTAGGGATTCGAAGCCAGGAGCCATATCCGAGTTTGAGCGAGAGCCTTTTAGGCGAACGCGAAAGGCGAGGATGGCGAGGGCCGGGGTGGAGGAAAATTCCGTCAGGAATTTTACCGTAACCCGAATCCCTCCCTCTCCGATTTTTTATTTGCTAAAATATACCTATGATTAAAGCGCTTGTTTGGGACCTTGACGGTACACTTTTAAATACTATTGATGATTTGGCAGACAGTGTAAATTTCGCATTATTAAAATATGGACTGCCAAGCAAGAGTGTATCTGAAGTTAAAAAAGCAGTCGGAAACGGTGTAAATAAACTTATTGAAAGATGCCTTGAAACCGGAAAAGATAATCTGCATTTTACACAAGTTTTGGAAAATTTTAAAGAACACTATTCACGAAATTCAGCCGTAAAAACTGCACCGTACCTAGAAATTTGCGAAATACTAAAAGAACTAAAAACACGCGGTTATAAATTAGCGGTGGTATCAAATAAATTTGAAAATGCCGTAGTGGATTTATGCAAAAAATATTTCTCAAACACTTTTGATGTAATAATTGGCGAAACACCGCAAATAAAAAGAAAGCCCGCCCCAGATATGCTTTTTGAAGCGATAAAACTTTTAAAAGTTAAACGCGAAGAAATTTATTTCATCGGCGACAGCGAAGTCGATTTGCAAACCGCGAAAAATGCAGATGTTAAATGTTTAAGTGCTTTATGGGGCTTTCGCAGCAAAGAAATTTTACTTGCAAACGGCGGGAAATATTTATTAAACACACCCAAAGAAATTTTTGATTTTTTGAGGAATTGATATTATATAGTTGCACTATAGCTCGTATACTAAACACCAATAAGAACTGCAAGTAGATTCCATCTTTTTACCTCCAAGTTTTTTGCAATATTCTTCGCCCGCACGACGTGAAGCCTCACAAGTTGTTTTGTTGCGTAATTTTTCTACAGAGAAATCTGGTTGATACATAAATATGTCAAAAAATTCACTATCACTTAAGGCATGATGGCAACGGACACTTCCTGAAGGTTTATCGGTTGTATCGTGAAAATTTACAGAACAACGCCAGTAATTATTAGAACATAAGGTATAATTTCCGCAAGGCTTTTCTGTATCTGATTTTTTCCAATCGCTAGGCCATCTAGCATCAATTTCGGTGGCATTATAATCTCCGTTTACCAATTTATATTCAGTATAAGCATCTTTAAATCTTCTCATAAGAGGTAATATACTTGCTACTTTTGCTTTTGTTACCGCCATTTGATATTGCGGCAAAGCAATGCCTGCCAAAATACCGATAATTAAAACAACCACCAACATTTCAATTAAGGTAAAACCTAATTTGTTTTTCATATAATCTCCTTTATACAATGTTTTTGTTTATTACATATTAAATTATAGAAAAAAAAAAAAAAATAGATGTCAAGTGGATCGTCGTGAAACTAAAGATATCCGTATACCCTTTGTAAGTATTTTTAAGGAAATTTTGATTTTTTCTATACTGCGGAGTACCGCGAAGTAAAGGATCAAAGTGACGTATCGGTACTTTAGGAACAAAAAAATCAAAATTTCCCCAAAATAAGCTACCGACAAAAAATGAAAATTGAAAACTTCCTATCCATTATTGCATTAGATTCAAATAAATTATATAATCTTTTATATGTTACCAACATACAGACCAAACAAATCAAAACGCGCTAAAACCATTGGTTTTAGGGCAAAAATGGCCACAAAAGGTGGCAGAAAAGTACTCAGCGCCAGACGTGCAAAAGGCCGCAAAGAGTTAATTCGCAAGTAATTGTGAAGACGCACGGCTTGCCTAAGAGCGAACGTATTTATTTGAAAGAGGATTTTAAAAATATTCTCTCCGCCGGTAAAAAGGTGCAAATAAAAGGGTTCACTTTTTGGTGCAGGCCAAATTTGGGGGAAACGTCAAAACCCCAAATCGGAATTATTGTTTCAAAAAAGTTGGGTTCAGCGGTCGAAAGAAACCGCTGTAAACGGCTTTTAAGGGAAGCTTTTAGGTTAAATAAACATTTACTAAAAAACGCCGCTGTCCTAATTTATCCGAAAGAGAGGGAACTTTTACCCTCTTTAAAAGCGGCTACGGAAGCCCTTTTGGTTTTGTCCGAAAAGGCAGGTATTATAAAAGAGTGCGAGGACCCAAATTTTCCTTAACCTCGCTATTCTGAAGATTTTTTAAATATGGTTAAAAGTTTACTACTGAAATTTATGAGGGTATCAATCAAGTTTATAAGGCCTTTTATGGGGCCTTACGGCGTTTGCCGTTTTACACCGACTTGTTCAAATTATGCCCTGCAAGCAGTAGATAAACACGGTTGTTTCAAAGGATTATTTTTGGCATCATGGCGTTTGCTGAGATGTCACCCTTTTTGCAAAGGCGGATATGACCCTGTACCATAAGTAAAGTTTATTTTTCCTAAAGCTCAGGAGAGCTTGATGGATAAAAATTTCTTCATTGCGTTTGCTGCTGCTTTGATGGTGTTTTTTGGGTATAATGCTGTTACCACAACTCAAAAAGAAATTCAAAATAAACAAGCAGATATAGCGCAACAAATAGAAGTAGTAAAAACAAAACAAGAAGCCCTTTCTACACTTACCCAAAAAACTCCTGTTTCTTTGATGCCAAAAAAACAAGAAACAGAAAAGTTTTATACCGTAGAAACCGAACACGCAAAAGTGGTGTTCACTACAAAAGGGGCGGCGATAAGAAATTTTACATATAGGGATTCTAATACTGACCTTGATTTAACCCCCTTCGGAAAAGAAGGTTATTTCGCTACTTTACCGAATGTGAATTTTGAAAAGGTTGCTTCACAAAAAGGTGAAGATATCACTTTTAAAACCAAACTTGCCGACGGTGTTTACTTAGTTAAAAGTTATTTCATAAATAAAGAACAAGGCTTAAATACCCTTGATATAACTTTTATTAATGAAACTAAAGAGGAATTATCCCTCTCAGACTTTTATCTAAATATGGGCCCGGGGTTAAATACTGTTAAAAGCGAACTCAGCGACAATGCCGCTAATTTGCGCGCTTTTTGCGCCAGACAGGAAAAAGGCAAAAAAAATATTTCCGTTAACGATTTAAAAGAGAAAACTTTTACCAAATCAACCCGTCTAAAAGATGCTTGTGATGGCTGGCTTTGGGCAGGTATTGATAACAGATACTTTTTATCTGCTTTAATACCAACAAACTGGAAAGGTAATTTTGACGGCTTTGCTTTTGACAAAGAATTTTTATATGAACAGCCTTCTTTCTTCGGTTTATTCGGCAATTCCCGTACAGACGGGCCGGACTTGAAAATATTGATTCCGGCAGTATTGCCTGCCAAACAAACGATTAATTACAATTCAAAGTTTTATATCGGGCCAAAGGATTTACCTTTGCTTGAAAGTTTGCCTTATGACTTGCAACGTTCTATACAATTTGGTTTTTTCGGGCAGCTTGGCAAATGGATGCGTAATTTGCTTGAATGGCTTAACAAATACACTCACAATTACGGCTTTGCAATTATTTTGATGACTTTTATGATTCAAATTGTAATGTTCCCGCTTACTTATAAACAACTAAAATCTGCGGCGGTAATGCAGCGTATACAACCACAAATGAAGATTATTCAAGATAAGTATAAAAACGACCCTATGCGCGCCCAACAAGAATTGCTTGGCTTATATAAAAAGTACGGGGCAAATCCTTTAAGCGGTTGTTTACCTCTTTTTATACAAATGCCGATATTCATCGCTTTGTTTAATGCTTTAAGGACTTCTTGGGCTTTACATGGATCACCTTTCATTTGGTGGATTGGGGATCTTTCCGCAAAAGACCCTTACTATGTATTACCGATTTTAATGGGTGTAATAATGTTTATACAACAAAAAATTACAATGCCGTCAAACATGGATAAAGATAATCCCTCTATGGCAATGATGAAATGGATGCCTGTGTTTATGACAGTCATCTTCTTAAATTTCCCTGCCGGGCTTACGCTTTATTGGTTTATCAGTAATTGTATAAGTTTTGTAGTAAATTTAATATTAAAAAGGAAATTAGCCACAGTTTAGGCATATATAAAGGAGATAATTTTATGGCAAGAAGACAAGTTATTTCAACAGGAAAAGATGTAGCATCAGCAGTTATTCGCGGCTTAAATGAACTCGGCCGCCGCCGTGACCAGGTGGATGTTACGGTTTTACAAAAACCATCAAAGGGTTTTTTGGGTATCGGCGCCAAAAAAGCACGGGTACAAATAGTAGAAAAGGCATGGGATTCGGAACATTCTACTCCAATGAGAACAGGTATCCGCAAACGCTCAAATATCAGTTATAACCCGAACCAAAAACCGCGCCGAACACGCAGGCCGCGCCATTTGGTGGAAAAAACCGTTACTTTAAGGGAACCAAAAGCTAATGAAACCCAAAAATTACCGTCTTTGGAAATTCAAAAAGCAATTATTCCGGACAATATTAAACAACCAATGGAAGATGCAAAAAATGCTCTAAATGAAATACTTTCTAAAATGGGTGTTAAAGTAAGCAAATTAAATGCCTGGTGGGATGAAAAACAAGAGCGTATCTTGCTAACTTTTGATTGTGATTGTCCGGCACTCGTTATCGGCAGAGAAGCAAAAACTTTACAATCTATTCAATATCTTATAACTTTGATGGTAAGCAGGAATTTCAATGCCCCTGTTTCAGTAGTAGCAGATACACAAAATTATTGGAATAAATTAGAGGAAAAATTAAATAAAGATATTGACTATGCTTTGACGACTATCAAGAGGAATAAACGCCCGTACCGTTTCCGCCCTATGTCAGCACAAATGCGCAGGTATATTCACCATTTCTTAGCAGGGGAAAAAGATATTACCACTGTTTCGGAAGGCGAAGGCAAATGGCGCAAGGTCGTTATTAAAATAGCAAAACCGGAAGATAAATCGGTTCAACCCGTTGATGACACTCAGCCCACCGCGGCAGCACAAGAAGCACCAAAAACCGAAGAAATACAGGAACAAAAAGCCGAAGAACAAGTACAAGATTCTTGTGTTTTAACCGCAGAAAGCACAAATTGCCCTGCTGAAAATTTAGCAAACACAACAGCAGAACAAGAACCGGCAGTTCAAACGGAAACTAAATCTGAAACAAAATCCGCAACTCAACCGGTAACACAGCCCGAACAGGCGCTTCAACAAGAAGCACAACCGCAAGCAAACTTGCAACCTAACGAGGTCAAACAAGAAGAAACAAAATAGTTTTAAACTGTTTACGTCAGAACCCCGTAATTCCATTACGTCCATTACGGGGTTTTTTACTTGCTAAGCAAGTCCCTAAATGATAAACTATATTTATGAAAAAGATTCTAACTTTAACTCTAATTTTATCTTGCGCGGCCTGCGCGCCAAAGCAAGAGACACCCCCCCAAGAACCGCCGGTATATACCAACTCGCCGGTCTTGGCTTATATAGATAATCAGCCAATAACACAAGAAGATTTTGATAAAGCCGCAAATAATTTAGACGATAGTTTTAAGAAATTCGTTACCACAAAAAGCGGAAAGGCCAATTTCCTCTCTTTTATAATAAGTGAAAAGTTGCTTATACTTGATGCTCTAAAACGCGGAATAAATCTAACACCGGAATATCAGGCAGAAATTTCAGCATTGGAAGAAGCACAAAAAACTGCCCTTGAAACAGCAAAAAATTTTGCTTTAAGGCAGCATTTGCTTGAAAGCCTAGTACAAGACGGTACATTAAGCGTTACTGAAGACGAAATTAAGGAATATTACAAAAAATATCCTTATGAAATTACTATAAGACAATTCATTATCACAGACAGCCAAAAAGCAGCCGATGTAATGAAACAAATGCGTAATGTTCGTTCTGTATCACGTTTTGCTGATTTTGCAAAACAATATTCAGATGACCCTATCTCAAGAAAAACCGGCGGGGAAATGCCGGCCTTTATTCCCGGTGAATATTTGCCGCAAATTGAAGCACCTGCCGCAAATTCAAAGATAATGGAAGTACAAGGCTTTATAACTACAGCCCAAGGTAACCACATAATAATGAAAGTAGCGGAAAACCGCCTAACTTACAATGCAGCAAAGGAAAGAATAAAACTTATTTTGGAAAATCAAAAGTTGGATTCTTATCTAAACTCTCTAAATAAAAAGTATAATATAAGTATCGTACAGGAGGAAAACAATGAAAACAAATAAAATAGCAATTTTAACAGCAACCTTGCTTATGGGGGCAACTTTGTTGAATGCTAAAGTAGTAGATTCCACAGTTGCAACCGTTAACGGACAAGCGATTTCAAGTTCACAATATAACAAATTAGTGGAAACAGTTATAAACGCATATAAGGCAAATAACCCGGAAATTTTACAAAACCCGCAAAATGTAACTGCTTTAAAACAAGAAGTTTTAAATGAACTTATAACCGAAACACTTTTAAACCAAAACGCTAAAAAAGAAGGTATAAAAGTCAAAGACAGCGAAGTAGCAGACGGTATAAATCAAGTAAAAGCACGCTTTTCCGTAGATCCTTTGACAGGGCAAAGAATAACCGACCAAACACAAATTGATGCTTTGTTCAATAGCGAACTAAAAAAAGAGGGTTTAACTTATACCCAATTTCAAAACCGTATCAAGGAACAAATTGCCGTCAGAAAATTGGTTGACAATGTGGTAAACAGTAAAGTTGCCGCACCGACAAAAGAACAAGTACAGGCACTTTATGATGATGTTGTTTTGATAATGTCCGGCGAGCAGGAAAAAATTAAAGCATTACCTAAAGACCGCCTTGAAAAAGCTGTTCCTTTAGCGGCAAAATTAAACCAAATTACTGCAGAACAAATAAAAATCTCCCCGATATTTGTTAAATTTGAAAATAACACCGCTGCGGAAATTGAGTCAAAAGAAAAGTTAGCAAAGAAAATTAAAAAAGAAGTCAAAAAAGGAAAAAAGACAATGGCGGAATTTATTGAAATGTATTCAGACGATAAATCCCCCCTTGCTACCGGCGGTGAAATGGTTTTGATTAAAGGCGTAATGCCCAAAGATTTTGATGAAAAAATATTTGCCGTAAATGTAGGCGACGTCAGCGACCCTATTAAAACCGATAACGGTTATTATGTAATCAAAGTGCAAGAAAAAAAGGCAAAACGTGATTTTACTTTTGACCAAGTCGCACCGGATATGGGGCAATACCTATCAGCCGTCAAAATGCAGGAAGAAATGGTAAAATACTTAAATACTTTAAAGGAAAAATCAAAAATTAAAGTAATGATTAAATTTGACGAGCAGGCACAAAACCCTGAAAATAAATAATTTAAAAAGCGTGCCCAAGCGGTACGCTTTTTTTATCTAAAAAATATGAGACATTTAGTTATCACTTCGGGTGACCCGCTGGGTATCGGCCCGGAAGTTACAAAAAAAGCCTTAGCGAAATTGAAAAAGAGCAAAAATATCAAAATTACTTTGCTTGGCGAAAGCGCAGAAGGTTTTTCAAATTTTGATAATTTTATTCAAATAAAAAGTAAATATAAAAAACCGTTAAAACATGAACCTTCAAAATACGGTGCAGAAATTTCTTTTAAAGCTTTAAAAAAAGCAATAAAAATTTGTTTGGGCGATAAAAATTCTTGCCTTATAACAGCGCCGATATCAAAAGAAGCATGGGCAAAAATAGGCATAAAATTCACAGGGCATACGGAAGTATTAAAACATTATGCCGCGGTAAATAAAGATATTTTAATGCTGTTTAAAGCAGGCGAAATTTGCACCGCACTTGCAACCGAACACCTTGCATTAAAAGATATTTCCAAACATTTAACGAAAGAAAAATTGACTGAAAAATTAAAATTATTTTCCGCTTTCTTAAGCAATAAAAAAATTGTAATTGCCGCCTTAAACCCACACGCAGGCGACGGCGGAAAAATCGGCACAGAAGAAATAAAAATTATTGCACCGGTTATAAAAAAATTACAAAAACAGGGTTTAAATATTTATGGCCCTTTACCGCTTGACAGTGCTTGGCAAAAACATTTAGCAGGTAAATTTGACGGCATTTTTTGCCTTTATCACGACGGGGCTTTGCTACCTTTAAAAATTGCCGCTAAAACACCTGCTGTGCATATAACGTATGGGCTAAAGTTTTTACGCGTTTCGCCTGTGCATGGTACTGCTTTTGATATTGCGGGTAAAAATATTGCTGACTCAAGCAGTATGCTTGCCAGCATAAAATTTGCATTAAAATACCCGCACTCAGTATAGTACGGGTATTTCGTTGTAAAGCAATAGATTATTTGGTCTAATGGTCAAAAATGTTGCTGATTAAGTATCTTTTCCTTAAAATTGTTGCTCTTTTATTTTCCTCCCCCTTTGCCGTTTTATTTTTGCCTTAGCAAAAATAAGAAAGGGCGGAGGGGTTAGGGGTGGGGGTTGCCCATTAATACATTTTACGTCTCTGAAGTTTACTAATAAGGTACCCCCCTCTTGCCTCGCAAATAAAATTTGCTCGGCTTTCTCCCGCCCATTTTTTACATAGATAAAGACCGTAAAAAATGGGTGGCGAAAATAAAAGAGAAAGCAAAAAAATAACATTCCATCATTTTTGATACGGTATTAGCAACATTTTTGACCATTAGGCCTATTATTTTGTTTCTTAATTTGATTCTGTATTGGCTTCTGCTCTTAAACGTTCGGCTACATTATGTAGATAATCAACTCTGTCTTCTGTTGTCATTTCATACCAATCTATTGTATAGGGATATAAACGTGCTCTAATATTTTCCAAGTTCGGATTAAGTGAAGTATAGTATTCAATATCTACAACATCATATAAAGCCTGTGCACAACTCTGACTTTTGCTATATACGATACGGAAATCATCTGTAGCACCTATATTAAATTTTGCGATAGCTGTAAATGGATTAGCTACGAAATTAGATAGTAATTCTCTCGGCGTCAAATTGAAATTAAAATATGGTTTTGCTGGTACTGCAATCAAAGCTCCTATTGCCATCACACCAAACATTGTACCCATACCTAAAAGTACTGACCCTGCGTCTAGGTCCAAGTATACATCCGTTGCGTATGTAACCAGCATTCCTAATCCTAGTCCGACAAAAACGGTAACTACCATGCTGTCTACTATACAATTAAATCTTTCTTTATGTCTGTCATCCTTATACTGTTGTGCATTGGTAAGTTCTTCAACTAATATTGTATAAAATGCAACTTGTTCTTTTTCTTCTTCACTTTGAAAGCCATCATATCTTGCATCTTTCCTTATTCTCTTTCTGGCCTCTTCCCGCAAGAATTGTAAATATTCTTCGTAATCTGGTATATCTTTTTTTGATGAATCTTCACTAATTACTTTCAAATTATTTTTATAGTTCACTATTGCCTTTTTATAACGTTGTTTTATATCAGATAAACGTGGGAGAATTTTAAGTTCATGTTCAGGTAAAGAGGAACTAATTTCTTCCCTTAATTCTTTTAATTCTGCCTTATTTAGAGCCGCAAAAAAATCAGCTGCTTGCAAAACAGGGGAAGCAGTAATTAAAATTATTACTACCATAGTCAAACTTATAATTTTGTTTAGTGTTTTCATATTATCTCCTATACATAAAATTGTAATAAAAAACTATTTAACGAACAAGGGTATTAAGACCTACCTAATATATACCCAAAAGACCTATGCATAAAAAACCCCTTGTACTGTAAGCACAAGGGGTTTCAAACTAAGATTTATAAAATTACTCTAAAATAATTCTATAGTCTTCCCACGCGATTTGCGGGTCCGGCATAATTTTGATGGTACGTTTAATGTTCTTTTCCACCAAGTTTAACTTTTGACGCAAATGCTCCGATAAAGCCGGATGTACAACAAGTTTTAACGTACCGCCCGGTTTACCTTGTGTTAAATCATAAATCTCACGCTGCAAGTTTATGCGCATACTTTCTGCCGATAATACGCGCCCGCTGCCATGACATTGGGGACATTCTTCGGTTATCAAATTGCCTGTACTGCGGGTGCGACGCTCACGCGTCATTTCCACCAAACCAAGGCGTGTAATAGGTAAAATACGAATCTTTGCCCTGTCGCGCTTTGTAGCATCATTTAAAGCATCAACAACTTTATGACGGTTTGAAGCCTTTCGCATATCAATAAAATCAATAACAATAATGCCGCCGATATTCCTTAAACGTAACTGCCTTGCTATGGCATAAGCGGCTTCAATATTTGTGCGGGTTACAGTTTCCTCTTGTGAATTTTCGCCTGTAAATTTGCCGGTATTTACGTCAATAGCACAAAGGGACTCCGCCTCCTGAATAATAATACTTCCGCCGTTACCTAAAGGTATTTTGATACGGCGCATACGCTCAATTTCTTGATTAATATTGTAGGCCTCAAAAATCGGGGTTTTACCGGTATATAATTTAATTCTGTCTGTAAGTTCAGGGGAAATCTTACTTACGAAATCTACCACCTTATCATAATCTTTTTTATTATCAAGCATGTAAAGGCGTACATTTTCAGTTAAAATATCCCTTGATACCTGCAAAACACTGCCCATATCTTCATGAAGCATCGACGGCGCAGGTTGGTTTTCAAAACGCGTTATGATGGTTTTCCACTGACGGTAAAGATATTTTATTTCCTTCTCAAGTTCTTCATCGCTGGCCTCTTCCGCCTCAGTACGTACTATACAACCCATACCTTCGAGATATTTTTCAGCCAAATGCTCAACATAATCATTTAATTGGTCGCGCCTTTCAAGATCCTCAATATTTTTTGAAACACCTACATACTTTTGATTCGGTGTCAAAACCAGATAGCGCCCGGGTAAAGTAACATCCATTGTTACTTTCATACCTTTTGTGCTGATACTGTCTTTAACCACCTGTACCATAATCTCTTGGCCTTTATATAATATTTCATCAATCGGCTTTTTGCCGCCTTCAATAGTATCGGTTATATAAAGGTAGGCATTTTTCTCGTAACCAATATTTAAAAATGCACTGTTAATACCGGGTAAAACATTTTCAACGGTAGCTTTATAAATATTACCGACCAAATTTAAAGAAGTATTTCTTCTATCCCACAAAAGTTCTACCAAAACACCGTTTTCCAAAATGGCAATTCTGGTTTCTTCAAAAGAGGTATTAACCAATACTTCCACTTCTGTTTTTCCGTCATCATTTAAATAAGCCGGTTTTATTGGTTTTAATTTCGGCTCTTTTACTGCTTTTAATGTTTTTAGATGTGACCTTTTCATTTGTGTCTCCCACTTAAACGGACCGAAACTCACCCTTCTTATCTACCCAATAAAGGGACATACGGGTGGCTTTATATTCCTCCTTCTTAACATCTAACCTGAGCAACTTCAATAACTCCTGCACAGGGCTAAAACTTCCTAAAGGAGTGGTCCTCATTATTATTTTAACTTCCTTTGCGTTTAAACGCTCAATACTGTAAAGGTGCTTCCTTTGCACTTTAGGGCATAAGGAAAGCGCCCTGCTAATACTACCCCTAACACCTTCAATTTTATAACAGACATGGCTTATCAAATTCTGTACATTACTAAGATGATAGGGTAACAACTCAACTTCCTTTAATACAAAACCGCTGCCCTCTAAAAACGGGGCAAGTTTTGTTTTTACATCTTCCGGGCTTGCATATACTTTGAGGAAAATTTCAGCCAGTTCGGCAAAACTTTCCTCCTCCTCAGCAGCCCCTAAATACACATATACTTTAGGGTGGTTTTTCTTTTCTGCATATTCTAAACCACTCTTAGTTACAGCGTCCATAAGAACTTGCACAAACCTATGGCACGCGAACCCCGCTGCTTTATCTAATTTTAATCTATATTTAAAAGCGGTGTCTATATCTATCATAGCATTTTTATACTAAGGATACACGCCTAAAATAAACGCTCTCCACTAATCCCAGCGCCCACATACTTGACACAAGATTAGAACCTCCGTATGATATAAAAGGCAAAGGTATGCCGGCTACCGGTACAATACCGATAAGCATACCGAAGTTAAATGCCATATATACAAAAAATATAGCAAATATACCTGTACAAAGTAAATAGCCGAACAAATCGCTTGCACTTTGCGCTATCAAAATTATACGCCATAATATTATTATATATAAAGCAAGAACGGACAAAGTTCCCAAAAGACCGCCTTCTTCACCTAAAATTGCCAAAATAAAATCAGTATGCCGCTCCGGCACAAAACCAAGGCGTGACTGTGTACCGGAAAAAAACCCTTTACCCAACACCCCTCCTGAACCCATGGCAATTTGTGCCTGCAAAACATTGTAACTTGCACCTTTTGGGTCTGCTGTAGGGGCTAAAAATGCCTCAACCCTTTTACGTTGATAAGGCTTTATATGTTTGTTTACAAAGTATCCGCTATAAAACCCCCCTACTATACTTAAAGCCAAAATGAATACCAAACTAAAAGGAACAAATAAACGGAAATATTTTAAAATATACCATCCTAAAATAAAAAATATCAAAATACCCGCACTAAAGATAAGACCTGATATCATATTTAAGGAAAGTGAATTAAGCCAAGTTAAAATAAATGAACCGTCCGCTATATCCGGGTAAAGGCCGAAATAGGTCCAAAGTATAGGAAAAACTACTGCCATTATTCCAAAAGCCATTATCAAAACAAAATAGTAAGTATTTACCCCTGCCACAAACAACAAAATAAGCAAAGCAGGGGCAGTAACAACTATGGAAGAAAAATCAGGTTGTTTCATAATAAGAGCAAAAACCGGTAAAATAAATAAAGCGAATATCGCAAGTGTTTTAAAACTTTTTATTTGCCTTGGCCTGCTTGCCAAAAAAGCAGAAGTTATCACAATTAAAGCAATACGGCAAAGTTCCGCCGGTTGAAAAGATAAAATGCCAACCCTAAACCAAGAATTTGAACCGCGCGCAACAATCCCGAATGCAAGAACTGCTACAAGTAAAAGTATCACAAAAGCATAAAGTTTTTTATAATGTTCCGCATAAATTTGATAATTAAAAAGCCACCCAAACATAAATGCAGCAACAGAAACAGGCAAAGCTATTAAATGGGTGCGTATAAGTGTTGACATTTCACTCATACCGCTGACGGCAGATAAAATTGTTAAAAACCCAATCAAACATAATCCTATTAAAGCAAACACTAGGGGCCAATCAAGCCGTTTTGTTTTAATTTGGGAATCATAATTAAACATTTTTAACTCCTTTTTAAACCTGTTTTTTTACCGGGGCGGCATTATTATGTTTTAAATCAAAATATGCCTTGATAATTTTACGCGCAGCAGGTGCCGCCTGAGCACCGCCGCCTTTACCGAATTGAATTAAAACAGATAAAGCAATTTCCGGTTCCTGCCCTTCTTCACCGGCAAAAGCCAAAAACCAGCCATGGTCATCACCATGCGGGTTTTGGGCGGTGCCCGTTTTTCCATATACGGCAATATCTTTTATTTTTGCCCCTCGCCCGGTGGCATTATCTACAACATTTTTCAGTGCTTTATGTATTAATTCAAAAGCACCTTTTTTTAATTGAACTTGTTCTACGAGTTCACTTTTGCCTTCTTCCAAAATTTTACCTGACGGTGAAATAATCTCCTTTATATAGTAAGGCCGCCAAATTTTACCTTTTGAAGCCAAAGCCGCTGCATAAACCGCCATTTGTATCGGTGTAAGTAAAAGTTCTCCTTGTCCGATGGAGAGGTTTAAGGTATCACCCCCAAACCAATATGTCTTTAAAGCAGCACGTTTTGTGGGACCGTAGATATTGCCGGACTTCTCTCCCGGTAAATCTATACCTGTCTTTCGTCCGAAGCGGAACTTGCGTTGCATTTTTTCAATATTATAGGGGCCGGTCTTTAAACCCAAATTATAGAAATAAGTATCACAACTCTGTGACATACCTTCCATAAAATCAATATGCGGGCCATGTTGTTTCCAACACTTAAATTCCCGTCCATTTTGGTAAATATGCCCGGTGCAATTTTCCTCATGATGAATATCAAGATGACCATTTTCATAAGCAGCCAAGGCCGTTATTGTTTTAAAAGTGGAAGCAGGCGGAAACAACCCTTGAATAGCAAGGTTATATTCCGGTATCCTTATTTTACTTTCGTCATTTTTATTTGTACTGTACGGGGTAAAAATATTAGGGTCAAAGTCAGGTAAGGAAACCATAGCCAAGACAGCACCGCTTTTAACATCCAAGACCACCGCAGCACCTTTACCTGTAAGAGAATTTTTTATAGCATCCTCCGCTGCTTTTTGAACGGGGGCAAGCAAGGTCGTGTAAACATCTGCCCCTTTTCGCCAACGGTTGTCTTTCATAATTTTTGTTACACGGCCTTTAGAGTTTACCTCTAAAAATAAGCCGCCGTCGCTACCTTTTAATAATTTCTCATAACGCTTTTCTATACCGCTTTTACCGATTTTAGAATTTAAACGGTAATCAAGTTCCCCGGAAAGTTCTTTCCAAGCATGCCTTTCCATAATACCGATATAACCTGTCAAGTGGGCGGCAAAGGTACCCATAGGATAATAACGTTTCGTTTCCTCAAGCAAATATAAGCCGGGGTAAAAGTTTTGTAATTCCGCCAAAGCAAAAACATTATTGGGTGCTAAATTATCGGCTAGTAAATAAGCCTTACCGTTTTTTAAGGATTTCCTTAAAATATTTAAAATTTCTTTTTGAGGTTTAAAAGTATTTTTTGAAATTTTTTGTGCCATTTCAGTCAAAATCGAATCTTCCGGCATATCAAAAGGAGGTAGATAATACAAAGAAAATGCCGCTTGGTTTGAGGCAATAACCTCCCCCCCTTGCGCCAAAATTCTGCCGCGCGGCGCCGTTTGATATAAAATCTGAGTCCTGTTACGTTCCGCCTGGGATGTATACTTTTGATGGGAAATAAACTGAATAAAAATTAATCTGTATGCTATTAAAGCCCCGCAAAGCAGAGCCAAAATAAACATACCTGTCAAACGGCGATTAGTAAAATTACTTTTAATTTTCATTTACCTTCTTTAAAGTATCAAAGGCCAAAAATTTATTTACAATGGCGTAGAACAAAGGCATAATAAGGCCTAAAATAATGGAACCTAAAATCAAGTCTTTCCACCCTTGCCAAAAGAAAATCCCTGTAAATATCTTGGAAATTAAACCAAAAACCAATATAAGGAAAAAATTGAGTACACTCGTTATAGCCATTTGAGGGATGTTTTCTTTAAATTCAAAATTGTCCTTTATACGATAAAAGAGAATCATTATCAATGTATAAGCAAGCGCATGGGAACCGAAAAGAGAAGTACCTAAAAAATCCAAAAACAAACCGCTTAAAAAGGCAAAAGTATAACCGTATCTAGGCGGTAACATCACCGCAATTATTATACTGAAAGCAAACATGATATTAATGGAGAGGCCAAGCGGTGCAAAGAATATTAAGCCAAGCCAATAAAAAATCGTCGCTGCTATAAAAATTAAAAATACATTTAAAAAGCGTAACATTATTGACCCTCCTTATACGGCAAGATATAAATTTCCTTTATATTGTCAAAATTTAAAGCAGGTTTTAGGGATGGCTCTTTATAGGTAGAGGCCTCAGTCAAATCTTCTGTACCGTCGCTTGAAATATAACCGACAAGTAAACGTTCCGGAAATAAAGCACTTGAAGAGGATGTAAAAACAGGTGTGTTAATTTTTAAATTTTCTTCCAAAGGAATATATTTTAGTGTAATATTCCTTAAACCCTGTCCTTTCAAAAGAGCTTCTGTTTTAGTATTATCAAGAAATACATAAGCATTGAAATCCTCATCAGGCAAAAGCAGAATTTTGGAGGCATTTCGCGAAACTTCAACAACCATACCGGCAAGAGCGGGAATACCATCTTCCGTTATCGCAACAGCAGCCGAACGCAAAGAGATACCATCCTCTTCCCCTTTATCAACAATTAAACTGGACATTTTATTAGGCTCTTTATAAGCAACCTTTGTCCAAATACCGGTCGTTTTTAAAGATTTTTTTAAATTAAGGGCTTGGCGTAAACGGGAATTTTCCTCCCTTAAAACGGGTATTTCCAAAGCCTCTATCTGCAAATTTTTTAATTTCTCTTTAAGTTCAAAGTTTTCCAAAGCAACATTTAACAATGTTTCTGTTCCGGAGGTGACGTCCTTAAGATATTCTTTTGCTTGATGGGCAACCCTAAGTTGAGGAATGAACAAATATGCAAGCACCACCCTAACAGAATTAACCGTTCTTTGTAATGGCAAGAGCATAAAAGCTAAGGATAAGATTATATACACCGTCGGTAACCATTTAGAATATTGACTACTCGGATTTTTTGCCTTTCTTTTCATGCATATATTTTATATTTTTTAGCGGCTTTAGGCAAAAAAGGAAACTTATTTTACATATTGACGTTCCGCATTATGTTCACAAATGTGCATAACACGGGTTCGTTCCTGTACGCCACGGTTTAGAAAATTAAAATTTACTCAACGATAGACATAGTAACAACCGCCATTTTCGCAAGTCCCTTTTTTGCGTCCTGTTTCTATTTGGCATAAACGGTTTGCCATATTAGAAGGGTCTATACCTATTACCCTACAAATGTGAGGTTTATTAGTATCCCTATACACATAATATGATATAGTTTTTCCAAATATTTCCCTACTACAAGCAACAAAAAGACCTGTTTGTGAAAACCAAACGCTACAACTTATACCTCCGGCAACGGAGAAACTAAATTGTTGAGAATCAGAGTAAGTTCCCTTTATACCATCAAAAGAAATATCTAACTGAGTATATCTTGAAGGATAAACATTATTAACCAAATAATAACGCTGTAAGGACTCTACTATATTTTTTGTAAAATTTTTTACCATGGTAAATTGGGTTCTGCCAACTGACATTTTATACTGCGGTATCGCAATTGCGGCAAGTATGCCAATTATTAAAACTACTACCAATAACTCAAGCAAAGTAAAACCTTTGGTATTTATTTTTTTGTTTTGTTTGTTTTTCATATTTTCTCCTTATTGCTCCATTTTTAAAGGTCAAAAAGACGTATCCAAATAAAAAGGCGACCTCTTTTTGGGGCTCTCAGAATGCCCAAAATGGAAATCGCCTTCATATCAATAAAGATATGAAAAACGACTTCATTTTTAACTCTGAGAGCAACTAAATTTTTAGTCCACACCGTTCTTAACGGCCTTAAAAATAAAGTCAAAACGCAAATTGTTGTGTTTTTGCAAACACAGTACTGCTAAATTATTATAACAAAAAAAACTTTAATCTGCCAAATTTGATAAAATGTTATATATGAACTTTCTCAAGATAAAAGATTTTATTAAGGCCAATAATTTTCCCTCTTACCGTTTAAACCAAATTAGGCAAGGGGTGTTTGTCGATGGTAAAAGCACTTGGCAGGACATTAAAACACTGCCTAAAGATTTGCAGGAAATGTTGAGTAAAAATTTTAAAATTTTATCTTTTGACTTAGTAAAATTACAAAGTTCAAAATTAGACAAAGTGTATAAAGCCCTTCTTAAACTACATGACGGGCCAAAAATTGAAACTGTTCTAATGAAACCCGGTAAATTTTGGAGTGTATGCGTTTCTTCTCAAGCCGGCTGCCCGCTGGGTTGTGCTTTTTGCGCTACGGGAAAACTTGGCTTTAAACGCAATTTGACGGCAGAAGAAATTTCAGACCAAGTTTTATTTTGGCATCAGTTTTTGCAAAAAGAATTTAAAGGACAACATGTTTCAAACATAGTTTTTATGGGTATGGGCGAACCGCTTTTAAATTATACGGAAGTTAAACAAGCCGTAGAAATATTATCAAACAAGGATTACCTGAATATAGGCAAACGCCATATATCAATATCAACATCGGGCATAGCAGATAAATTTGAAAATTTAGCCAAAGATTTACCGCAAGTAAATTTGGCCCTTTCTTTACATAATGCCGATAATAAACAACGTTCCTCTTTGATGCCGATAAACCGTAAATTTAACCTTGACATATTAAAACAGGAACTTGAAAATTATTTGAAATTAAATGCGCGCGAAATTTTTTTGGAATATACCGTTATTGACGGCGTAAATAACCTGCCTGCTCATATCAGGAAACTAGGTAAATGGATAAATTCTTTCAGGGACAATTATCTTTTACACGTCAATTTAATTGCTTGCAATGAGGCTACTTCTAAAGCAAAAACACCGCCAATTACAGCGGTATATGCCTTTGCTGAAGCACTTGAAAAGATGAATATCAAAGTAACTGTTCGCAAGAGTTTGGGTTCCGATATCGCCGCCGCCTGCGGACAGCTTGCTGCAAAAAATTAGGAGGTTTTATGAAAAAATATTTAGTATTATCTTTGGTTCTGTTTTCCTTAACTGCCTGCGCTACGATGCAAGGAAATGAGGACTATATACCCATTGGTCCACAAAATTTATCCGTACAAGTGAAAGACGGTAAGGATTTGCCCGTTTTTACAAGTGTTACACAAATCACACGCCCGTGGGGGAATATAGGTGTTCAACGTATAAAAAATTTGCCTAATGACCCCAAAATAATTCAGGCAGCAATTTTAAGATTACAAAACCTTGCTGCCGCACGCGGTGCTGATGCCCTTCTAATTAAACAATATTACAATGAGGACACACAAAGCAGGTGCCCTATAACTTTAGCAACAAATATCGTAAAATACCTTGATAATTTAACTGAGGAAGATGAGGCAAAAATTACCCAATTTGCCCAAACGGCTGCATTAAGCAGGGAGAATTAAAATGACCGCCAAAAAAATAAAAAAAGCAGTAATCTTACATTCAGGCGGCCTTGATTCAACAACCTGTTTGTATTGGGCTTTAAACAAAGGGTATGAATGTATTTGTCTAAATGTAACTTACGGTCAAAAACACAAAAAAGAAACAAATTGTTGCCGCAAAATATGTGAAAACTTAAAGGTAAAACTGATTGAAATAAATTTAAATTTACCTTGGCTTAAAGATGTTACGTCGCTAGTCGGAGGCAATAAAACCCCTATTCCAAATGAGCCTCTTTCTAAAATTAAAAGTATCGGGCGTTTACCGTCAACTTATGTACCTGCAAGGAATTTGATTTTTGCCTCTATTGCCGCTTCTTTGGCGGACAGTATCGGCGCAAGCGCAATAGTTATGGGGGCAAATTCTGTTGATTATTCCGGTTACCCGGACTGCCGCCCCAGGTTTTATGTTCCTCTTGAACGTGCCATTTTTGAAGGAACTCGTTCTGCCGTAGGCGGTGCGCGCATAGCTGTATTAACACCTTTGCTTAAAATGAGCAAGGCCCAAATTACTAAACTCGGTGCTAAATTGGGCGTTCCGTTCGGCTTAACTTGGAGTTGTTACCGCGGGGGCAAAAAACCTTGCGGCAAATGTGATGCCTGCCGTCTTAGAAAAGAGGGGTTTGATAAGGCCGGCATAAAAGATAAATAATCTTCAGCTTTAAAAAGGAAAGATTAATGAAAATATTCTCAAAATTATTTAAGATGTTTTTATTTGTTATTATTGCCCCTTTGTTTATAACGGCAATTTTCCTTTTTCAATATCAAAAACATGCAAAGAAAGAGTTGCTGAAAAATTACCTTAATGTTGTTGAAGTTTCTGCCGCTTCCTTGGAAAACAATGCACAAAACCTAGCCCAAAATCTGGTTGTACATCTTACAGGCAAAACCTTGCAAGAACAAACAAAAATTTTGCAAAACCAAATTAAAGGAAATAACGATATTTTATTCCTGGCTTTATTTTCGGCGCAAGGGAAAGAACTTACCCGCGCGGAAAGTGCCGGCTTTGGAAAATTACCCCTAATGAACCTAACGGAAAATGAGGCATTTAAAGAAATAAAAAAAGGCCAAACAAAAATATCATTTTTAGAAGAAATATTTCCCCCGTATACAACTTACTTGATACCGCAAGAAAACGGCAACGTCCTCCTGCTTGTTGCTGATTTTATGTCCCTGATTTCAAAAACCGAACAACATAAAATCGGGCAAAGCGGGGGTTTATACTTCGTTGATAAAAACGGTTACAATTTAGTAAATAAAGGGAATTTCCCCCTCTTAGACCTTAAAGATATAGATTTAACATCTGCGCAAGGCACTATTTCCGGCTTTAAAGCAGGCACAAATTTAACTTTGGCAGGCGCTTATATAAAAAATCCTTTGGGCGACGGTTATTTATTTTTACTCCAAAGCCAAAAGGAAGCATTTTATACAATAAACCTTATTTCTTGGTTGATAATATTCTTTGTTTTGGCAACTACCACTTTATCTTATTTTGCCTCTCTGTATTTCGCCGAAGACCTTGCCGAACCGATAGATAAACTTATTGATGCCGCCCATGAAATAACGAAAAATAATCTAACTGTCAGTATAGACGAAAAAAAGTATTTAGATGAATTTACCCCCTTAATTAAAACATTCAATTTAATGGCCGTAAAATTAAAGGAATATCAGACATTACAGCTGGATAAGTTACTTGACGAAAGGAACAAAGTGAATCTCCTTGCCCGGTTAATGAGAGACGGCATAATAATGTGTACTTTAAACGGAAAAGAACTCTTTATAAATAAAGTGGCAAGATATATCTTAAACAGCGAAGCCTTTGTAAAAAATCTTGAAAAAACAATCCGCGCAGAAGACTTGCAAGAACCTTCTTTAAAAGAACTTTTAAAAGTGCCAAGCGGAACTATTTTTCACTATACTAAAGACGGCAGACAAGTTTATTTTGAAGTTATTATTGAGATTTTCCGTCCTCAAAATGAGGAACCCGTTGCAATACTTTTATTTAGAGATATAACCTCCGAACATGAAATAAACGAGATGAAAAACGATGTCTTTAATGCTGTCGCGCACGACCTTCGCGCACCGATACTAGGCATACAAGGATATATTATGCTTTTGGAGGATGGAAATTTAACCCAAGAAGAACAAAAACAAATGTTGAAAGCAATTTCCAAATCTTCCAAAATGCTTGTAGGGCTTGTAGAAAATATCTTAGATATCTCAAAACTTGAACGCGGGCTTTTGATTTTAAATAAAACTACTTTTGACTTAGGTAAAACGGTTATGGAAATAGTTTCCGCTTTAACACCTCTTGCCGAACAAAAAAAATTGCAAATAAAGACTGATTTCATTACACCGCTTCCAATTTATGCAGATAAAAATTTAATTGAAAGAGTATTCTCAAACCTAATTTCCAATGCTTTAAAATTTACTTCTGAAGGCGGAGTTGCTATAAATATAAATCAGGAGGGTAAAAATTATAAAATTTCCGTTAAAGACAGCGGTGTAGGTATTTCAAAAGAAGAACTGCCGAAAATATTTACAAAATATCATCAGGCGGATCGTAATATCAAAGGTTACGGCCTTGGCCTTACAATAGTTAAACAAATTATTGAAACGCATCAAGGCGAAATTGAAGTTGAATCACAGTTGGACAAAGGTACCAATTTTATTTTAACCTTACCGCTTAGTTTAGAAGGAGAGGGGGCCAAATAATGATTGTATTTTGGCATTTACTTTTAGCCCATTTACTGGCGGATTTCCCCCTCCATACCGATTATATTTACCGCAAAAAAATTACAAACCCTTTTAAAGGCCTTTCCGTACACGGGCTTGTTTATATGGTTTGCCTCTTGATATGTTGTCTGCCCTATCTTGAAATCAGATGGTTTACTTTGGCAGGTGTCCCTTTTAACGGGGTTGAGGCCATATTCTTGCTCACATTTGTGCACATGGCAAGTGATTATATTGATATCTCGGACAATCATCATTTGGTTGGAATAAATGCTTTTATGTTTGTTTCTTGGCAGCTTATTGAAATTTCTGTTCTGTTTTTAGCCGCACCGTTGATACAGATGACGGACACTACTTTCAAACTATTGGCTTTAAAATTTATTATAATAGCAAACGGGCTAATAATTGCCACCTATGTCTTAATGGTTTTAATACATCTCTTTATAAAGGACTTTACCCATAAAAATTACCCCTCTTTTGATGAAAGGTATGTGTCAATGATTTACACAGGCGGGTTATATATGTCTTTAATGTTACCTTCTAAAATTGCTTTCACTACTTCTGTTATTTGGGTAAGTTGTTGGTTTTTTGTTTTCGTAAAGAAAAAGATTAGTTTTATATCTAAAAAAAACATAATGGCTACAATCTTGACAATTTGTGTTGCACTTTGGGTGAGGAATTTAATTTATTATGTATATTAGAGAAGCGAAATTTGTCTGTCTTGATACAGAAACAACGGGCTTAAGTTTTGATAAAGGTGGGCGTGTATGTGAAATTGCCCTTCTTACCAGTAAAGAAGGCAAAAGGGTAAACAGTTACACTACTTTAATTAACCCTGAAATGTACATAAGCCCGGAGGTTACCGCCATACACGGTATAACTAATGAAATGGTGGCCTTGGCCCCTCATTTTAAAGATATAGCATTAACTTTGGCTGATTATCTAGAAAGCAGTGTTTTGATTTGCCATAATGTTGCTTTTGACGTTCCTTTTCTTGAACAAGAATTTGCCAATGCCGGCTTAAAAATGCCGCAAATTATCACATTAGATACACTTAAATTTGCACGTACGCATGGTTGTTTTTCAAGGAACCGTCTTGGAATTATTGCCGAAGAACTTGGTTTTTCCGCACAAGGCTGGCACAGGGCTATGGCTGATACCGTTATGGCGGAAAAGATTTTTTACCATTTCTTAAAGTATTTTATAAAAGCAGGTGCACAAACAGTAGAAGATTTAGTAGAATTACAAACCAAAAAAATAGGTTTAAAAATTACAGGAGAAAGATGATATGAAAAAGGTTGTTTTATTAATTCGCGACGGTTGGGGTGTTAGGCAAGATAAAGACAATAATGCCGTATTAAATGCCCAAACACCAAATATTAAGGGTTATTTGGCAAAATACCCTCATATTTTGATTGAGGCATCGGGCGAGGAAGTCGGCCTTCCTGCAGGTTATATGGGCTCATCTGAAGTAGGACACTTAAATATGGGCGCAGGCCGCATTGTCGTGCAGGAACTCAAGCGTCTAAAAGATGCTTTTGAGGACGGTTCAATTTATAATACACCTGCTTTTAAAGCAGTTTTAGATAATTGTGTTAAAAATAACAGCCCTTTACACTTAATGGGCCTTGTTCAAGATGAAGGCGTGCATGCACACCAAGACCACCTTTATAATATAATCAAAAAAGCTGCAGAACTTGGCATCAAAAATGTTTGGGTACACTTTTTTGCCGACGGGCGCGATACACCGCCGAATAGTTCCCTCGGTTATCTTAAAATGCTTGAAGAAAAGTTTAAAGAGTACGGTGTAGGCCGCGTTGCCACCTTAATGGGCCGCTATTATGCTATGGACAGGAATGAAACTTGGGACTTAACTACCCAAGCCTATGACCTTATTGTTGACGCAAAAGGCCGCGTTGCAAAAACTGCCGAAGATGCAATAAAAAATTCTTATAAAAATGATAAAACACCGTCAGGCAGCAAAATGGTGGATGAATATATCCCCCCAACAGTTATTGAAGGTTACAGCGGAGTAAAAGACGGCGACAGTATCGTATTTTTCAATTTCCGCCAAGACAGGGCGATACAGTTAACGCGCTCTTTTGTGGAAGATGATTTCCCGATAAAACGCAACCGCCGTCCAAGTATCGTTTATTGCGGTTTAACAAAATATTATGACAGTTTTAAATATAATGCCCTTGCCCCGATGAGCGAAGGCGGCAGTATGAATAATTTGCTCGGCGAAGTTATTTCCAAGGCGGGCAAAACGCAACTTAGAATTGCCGAAACGCAAAAATTTAAACACGTAACATCTTTTTTTAACGGCAAACTTATTAAACCTTTTGCAGGGGAAGACAGAATTGAAATCAAAGGCACTTTTGACCCTGCCACATACGCCGAACATCCGGAAATGGATGCACGCACCGTCGCAGACCGCGCTGTTTCGGAAATTTCAAAAAATAAATATGATTTTGTTGTTTTGAACTTTGCGAACTGTGATATGGTGGGCCACACAGGTTCTTTTGACGCTGCAAAAAAAGCCGTTGAAGTGGTTGATGAATGTTGCGGCAAAGTTGTTGAAGCGGCATTAAAAGCAGGTTATGCGATTTTGATTACCGCTGACCACGGCAACGCGGAAGATATGTGGGACAGCAAAAT
The DNA here is from genome assembly GCA_947306425.1 of uncultured Elusimicrobia bacterium. Lineage (GTDB taxonomy): Bacteria > Elusimicrobiota > Elusimicrobia > Elusimicrobiales > Elusimicrobiaceae > Proelusimicrobium. The sequence continues at coordinate 46,295 of CAMZGO010000010.1, forward strand.
CAATATGCCAAAAACTGCGCATACAACAAACCCCGTTGAATTTATTTATGTTGCAGATAATGCTGCAAATATTAAACTTGCCGCAGGCGGCAAACTTGCTGATATTGCCCCAACGGTTTTGAAACTTTTGGAAATTCAAAAACCGGCAGACATGACCGCAACAAGTTTGATTATTTAACAAAAACAATCATAATTTTTGCCCCCTTTTACGAGGGGGTTTTTTATTTTCTTTTAAATGCCTCTTGACAACGTTTTTTTTTTTTTTTCTACAATATATATGTATCAAAATAAAAACGCTTTATA
>CAMZGO010000011.1 GCA_947306425.1 uncultured Elusimicrobia bacterium
TTTATGTTAAAAAATTGTAGAAAAAATTATAAAGGTTTTACTTTGATTGAACTTTTGGTTGTAGTTTTAATTATTGGTATACTTGCGGCTATTGCTTTGCCTCAATATAAAAAAGCGGTAGAAAAAAGCAAAGCCGCGCAAGCTTTAACATTATTGCAAAGTGCATACCAAGCTGCTATGCTATATCAAGTAGCTACAGGCAATTGGCCTTCTTCCATAGAAGAATTAGATGTTGATATTCCTTCAGATTTTAAGGGGGGTGGTGAGTGGGTAATTTCAATACAGAATGAGAACTCAAGTAAGCAATTAGGGGTAGCGTTAAATCATGTAAGCGGTAAATATACCGGAACAGGTTTTGCAAAATATCAAAAACATCCATATTCAGTGGTTCCGAAAGAAATAAATTTATGTTTTGAAAACAAGAAAGGAAGTACCTATATTTTTAATGGAGCCTTAGGAAGTTATTGTGAACAAATTTTTAATGGTAAAGCTAAATATGTAGGAACAAATCATTGGGGAAATATTTGGGCTCTTCCTTAAATTTAAGAAACCTAATCCAATAAGTATTTTCTTATTACTGCTGTTTAATTCTTGATGTTTACTTTTTAATACCAACAATTTTACATATTAGCCCTATAAACATAATCCTAAAAATAATTTTTTGGTATAATTTATGTATGGCAAATATCTTACGTTTGTTTATAATTTTGGTACTTTTTATAGCCGGGGTAATTATCGGTAATGTCTACATAACGCAAAAAAATTTTGACCAAAAAAGCATAGTTGTTCCGCAAAAACCTAAAACATCTTTTAATGTTGAAAATATTCCCTCTGTTGAAAGTATTTTAAAAGAAGCAGAAAATTATAAAGCACTTTTAATTGCTTCCGGACAAAACCAAGAGGAAATTATAGGATTTGAAAATAATTTTAAACGTACTATTTTACAACTTTATTATAAAGATGCCGCCGCAAATTATGCTTTGGAATTACTTAGAATCCAACTTCAACCTGAAAATACGGGCCCCTATATCAAAGCACGTGATGAATATAAAAAAATAATTACTTTAATTGAAACACTTTACCCGATTGAAGAAAAGAAAGAGGTCCTGATTATTAAGGAAGAATCTGCTTTGCCCGCAAGTACACAAACCGCGCCCACAACAATACCGTCTTCTAGAACAGTTCTGATAGAAAATAAAACCCAAACTAATTAGGCAGTAAAGAAAGAATTAAACCTTTTAAAATAATACCGGCATTATCGGCAGTTGAGGTTTTAAAGGCAAGGTCGGCTTCAATAATCTTATCTATTGCTTTTAACATTACGGTACTTGGCGGTAAATTTCTTGACAAGGCAACCAAACGTGATTCCCAAGGCATAAGCCCAGCCTGTGAAGTTATTTGAAAGGACGGAACACCTGCTTCCGCTAAGCGTTTGATTCTAAAGAGTTTCATGGCGGGATTACTGATTTTATTTAATATCGCGATAGGTTCCTCCCCTGCTTTTAAAAGATTATCAACTATTTTTAGTGCCTCTCTTTTGTTTAAAGACAAAACAGCATTATTTAAAGCAAAAGGGTTTTCTTCTTTAGAATAACCGATACTTGAAAGAATATCTCCTTCTTTTACAGTTTTATCTTCGCGCTTTGCAAGGAGCAAAGATAATTTTTCAATTTCCATAGTAAGAGCATTAAGGTCGGCACCGGCTAGTTCTTCCAACATAAATAAAGTGTCATTATCTATACTTAAGCCTTTAGCGTTAAAATTTTCTTTAATCCATTTATGAAGCCCTGCACCTTTAAGTTCCTCAAAAATAACTTCTGCAGAATCTTCATTTAAAGAGGAAATAAGTGATTTATCCTTCTTGAACTTTTTATAGTCATTATGGAACAATATTAAACAAGTTGTATTTAAAGGGTTTTGCAAATAATTTAATAAAGCAGATAGGGGGTTTTTGGTAAGTTTATCAATATTATTTAAGACGATTACACGCCTTTCGGCAAAGGCGGGCATTGTGTTGGCAAGGGTTAAAATTTCCCCTATTTCCTTGCTTTGTTGGCAATCCTCTTGTGTCAAATTAAACTCATCAATTTTTAAAGTTGAAATAATTTTTTTGGTTATTTCCTTTTTTCTAAAGACATCATCCCCGCTGAATAAATACACCGGTGCTACTTGCATATCGGCAATATTTTTTTTAAGCTGGTCTATGGTAAGTTTTGTCATTGTACTAATTTGTAATAGTTGTTTGATTTGGATTGATTTGGCTTTGCTGCCTTGTCGGACTACCGACTGAACCAAACCCCTCAACAGTACGTTTTACAATCATTTTAGCGAAATTTTTCCAAAGTTGTTCTCTTGCTTGCTCCTCGCTCATACCGCCCGGCAAAGTTGAAGCGGAGTAAATGTAAATTTGCTGCAAGGCCGGTTCTTGCCATATCGTTTCTTGGGAATTTTTGTCAATAAAACGGAGATTTAGCATAACTTCCATACGGTAAACCGTAGGCACAAGCTGGGTATCATACTGTACAGGAATTAAAATGTAGCGCAAAATCTCACCGGCTAAGACGCCGTCTGCCTGATTCTCTTGCACAACATTATAGGAACCGTTCCTTAAAAATTCATCAACCACTTCAATTACAAGACGGTCTTCTAAAGCAAAGACCTCTGTTCTGTTAATAATAGGTCTTACATGTATCTTTGTAATATGTTGGGGCATAATTTGGGCATTTGGACGGTAATACATCTGATTTTGCAAACCGCCGCACGCCGGCATTAAGGCCGTTAAACATAAAAGGAAGATGAATTTTTTCATAAACACTCCGTTATTTTTTGGGTTTCGCAACTATACTAACCATTTTCAAAGGCACTACTATTATTTTAATTATTTCCTGGCCTTCAAGCAAGGTTTTTATTTTTGCTGAATTTAAAGCAGCCTCTTGTTGCATTTCCTTTGTTGCACTTGCAGGTATTTTAACCCTATCTTTAATTTTACCGTTTATTTGAACACCCATTTCAAGTTGTTCTTCTTTAAGCATTTCAGTATTAACTGCCGGCCATGTTTCGTTCAAAAGAAATGTTTCCTTACCGGCCTGTTGCCAAAGTTCATCGGTTAAATGCGGAGCAAAGGGATGCAAAATTTTCATAAAACTTGCAAATATATCTTGGCTGACTTCTCTACATTTGCCAAGTTCATTAAAGAAAATCATCATCGCGGAAATTGCCGTATTGAAACTAAAATTTTCAATATCTTCCGTAACTTTTTTGATAGTTTTATTCTTTAAGATTTCAAGTTCTTGCGGCATCTGTATTTCGGTAATTTTTAGGTCTTCGGCCCAAGCAAAAATGCGTTTTAAGAAGCGTGAAATACCTTCAATACCCTTAGTATCCCACGGTTTGCTTGCATCAAAGGGGCCCATGAACATTTCATAACACCTAAAAGCATCGGCACCGTATTCGCTTAAAATTTCATCGGGGTTGATAACATTTTTCTTACTCTTGCTCATCTTTTCCACCATTGAAGTTAAAGCACCGCCGTTATCTTTTAAGCAAGGGTTTTTAGGGTCTTTAAAATCAATGTCTTCATAAGGATGATAAGAACCATTTTTGTCGCGGTAAGAAAAGGCAAGTATCATCCCTTGGTGGCGCAATTTTGTAAAAGGTTCTTTTGTGTGTACTAAACCCAAATCATATAAAACCTTATGCCAAAAGCGCGCGTATAAAAGGTGCAAAACAGCATGTTCCGCACCGCCGATATAACAATCAACGGGGCCCCAGGCTTGTTCAATATCTTTATCTACAAAAGCAGTGGTATTTACAGGGTCCATATACCTTAAATAATACCAACAAGAACCGGCCCATTGGGGCATGGTATTTGTTTCGCGTTTAGCTTTACTGCCGCAAATCGGGCAAGTAGTGTTTACCCAATTTTCTACATTTGCAAGCGGGGATTCACCCGTTCCGCTCGGCTCAAATTTTTCCATGTCCGGTAAACGTAAAGGCAGTTCACTTTCCGGTAAGGGAACGACGCCGCATTTTTCACAATGTACTATCGGTATAGGCTCGCCCCAATAGCGTTGGCGGGAAAACACCCAATCGCGCAAGCGGTAAGTAGTTTTTGCTTTACCGATATTGTTTTCTTCCAAAAACTTGATCATTTTGGCTTTTGATTCTTCCACATTTAAGCCGTTTAAGAAACCGGAATTGACAAGTTTACCGTCTTCGGTATAAGCCTCTTTTGAAATATCGCCGCCGGAAATAACTTCAATTAAAGGTAAATTGAATTTTTTGGCAAAAGCATAATCGCGTGTATCGTGGGCCGGAACAGCCATAATTGCCCCTGTTCCGTAACCGGTCAAAACATAGTCTGCAATCCAAATCGGAATTTGTTTATTATTGACGGGGTTTATTGCGTATGCGCCGGTAAAAGCACCTGTTTTTTCCTTTTCCACGTCGGAGCGTTCAATATCACTTTTAGCGGCAGCTTGTTTTTGGTAGGCCAAAACTGCCTCTTTTTGCTCAGGAGTAGTGATTTTGGAAACTAGTTCATGTTCCGGCGCAAGTACCATATAAGTAGCACCAAATAAAGTATCGGGGCGCGTTGTAAAAACTGTGATTTTTGCATCACTGTTTTCCACTTGGAAAGTTACTTCCGCACCTTTAGACTCGCCTATCCAATTTTTCTGCATTAACAGTGTGGATGCAGGCCAATCAAGCCCTTCCAAATCTTCAAGCAAACGCGGTGCGTAAGCGGTAATTTTTAACATCCATTGACGAAGATTTTTCTTTTCTATCGGTGTTTGGCAGCGTTCACAACGCCCACCAAAGACTTCTTCATTTGCAAGCCCTGTTTTGCAAGAAGGGCACCAATTTATTGGCACCGTGCTTTGATAAGCAAGCCCTTTTTTATAAAGTTGTAAAAATATCCATTGTGTCCATTTGTAATATTCGGGGGATGTGGTGTTAATTTCGCGGCCCCAATCATAAGCCATACCAAAAGACTTAATTTGACGGCGGAAATTATCAATATTTTTTTGTGTGGTTATTGCAGGATGCACTCCTGTAGCAATAGCATAGTTTTCAGCAGGCAAACCAAAAGCATCCCAACCCATAGGGTGTAAAACGGAGTAGCCGTTCATCTTCTTAAAACGCACCAAAATATCGGAAGCGGTATAACCTTCCGGATGACCGACGTGTAAGCCTTGCCCTGAGGGGTAAGGAAACATATCTAAACAATAAAATTTTTTGTTAGATTTAGGCAATTTGCCTGTTTTGAAAAGTTTTGCATCTTCCCAGCGTTTTTGCTGACGAGCATCAATTTCTTTAAAGTTTGCTATAGACATATATTAAATTATAGCAAAATAATAAATGAGAAATTCCAATATGTGCCTGATATTTTGTAAAATACTATATTTTTGGCTGATCAATTTTTTAAAGCAGTTATAACGATAATTGTTGCATGTACAATTAATAAACCTACTCAAACTTGCCCCAGAAAATTTGTTCCGGTTCAAGTTCAAAACCTGTTTTGGCTTTAACTATTTTTTGAACTTCTTTGATAAGATTGTAAATATCTTGAGCAGTTGCTTCCTGATAGTTAATTATGAAACCCGCGTGTTTTGTGGAAACTTGCGCACCGCCAACTTTTAAACCGCGCAAGCCGCAATCGTCAATGAGTTTGCTTGCATAAGCACCTACAGGACGCTTAAAAACACTGCCTGCAGACGGATAATCAAGCGGTTGTTTGGCAGAACGGCTACGTAAAATTTCTTCGCGGCGGTTTTGTAAAATTTGCTTTTCTCCACCATCAAGCCGCCAAGTAGCAGATAAAATTACACAACCTTCAAGGCCCCAAACTTTGCGGTACTCATATTTAACATCTTCTTTTTTTATTTCCTTAACTATGTCTTCTTTTAATACGGTAAAAGAAATAAGTTTATCAAATGTTTCCGTTTTGAAAGCACCTGCATTCATAAAAACTGCACCGCCTACACTGCCGGGAATACCGCTTAAATTTTCAAGCCCGCTAAGACCTTCTTTAATACTTGCACGCACTACATCATCAAGCGCAGTTCCGGCAAGTGCGGTAATTGTTTTACCTTCTATTTTAATACCTTGAAAGTGCTTCATACAACAAGTTATGCCGGGTAAGCCCAAATCACTAACCAAAATATTTGAGCCAAGCCCAAGCACCCTAAAAGGCAAGTGCTTTTTTTTGCTAAAATCCATTAAATATTTGATTTGATTTTCCGTTTCGGGCAAAGCCAAAACTTGCGCTACACCGCCTACCCTATAAGTGGTGTATAGAGATAATTGTGCCTCAAAAACAAAAGGGACATCAGGCAAACTTTTTAAAAAAACCTTTGAATTCATTAAAGATATTATATAAAATAAGTAAAAGGAGTGTCTCATGATAAATGAAAATGCAGGTAAATTACCAACAGAAAAAATTGATTTAGACAAACTTAAAAATGATTTTTACAAAGCCCAGCAACCAAAACCGGTTAAATTCGGTACTTCGGGACATCGCGGGCAATTAGGTAACGGTTTTTGCGAAATGCATGCTTTAAGCATAACACAAGCAGTCGCAAAAATGCACCTTGAAGATAATATTAAAGGTAAAATTTTAGTTGGTGGTGATACTCGTTTAATGTCAAAAGCAACTGCTGAACTTTGCGCGCAAGTATTAACGGCAAACGGATTAAAAGTTATTTTACCTGATATTCCTGTTCCGACACCTGTATTTTCCTTTGAAATCTTAGAAGGGCGTGCTTGTGCTTGTTTAAATGGAACTGCCTCGCATAATCCTCCGCAGGATATGGGGCTTAAATATAACGGTGCAAACGGGGGGCCTGCTTCAGGTGATATAACTTCACGTATTGAAAAATACGCAAATTACTTTATGGAAAATCCTAAAGAAATAAAACAAATTTCTTTACAAGAAGCAAAACAAAAAGGCCTGCTTGAAGATGCAGACATTATATCCCCTTATATCAAAGCACTTGGCAGAAAGATTGATTTTAATATAATTAAAAACGCAAAAATCCGCGCGGCAATACATCCGCTGGGCGGCACTACTTTGCCTTTTTGGAAAGCAATAAAGCGGGAATATAAACTTGATGATTTAGATATTGTCAGCCATGATATTAACCCAAGTTTTGATTTTATTCCGCTTGACCACGACGGTAAAACACGTATGGACCCTTCTTCCCCTTACCCTATGGCGCCATTACTTAAATTGGTACAAGGGGCTTATCAATTCGCCGGTGCGTGCGATCCTGACGGCGACCGTTTTGGTTCAGCCACACAAAAAGGCGGATTAATTGTGCCTAACCACGCACTTTGTGTTATGGCAGATTATTTGATTAAAAAACAAAAAGATTTAGCGGGTAAACAAATCGGCAGAACACTTGGCACAACTATGCTTTTAGATAAAATCGCCGAGGCAAATAAGATAACTGTTGATGAAGTTAATGTAGGTTTCAAATATTTTGTTAAAGGCTTAAGTGAAGGCAGATATATTTTAGCCGGGGAAGAAAGTGCCGGTATGTCAATTGCTAACTGGACCACTGAAAAAGACGGCATGTTCGCCGTCTGTCTGCTGCTTGAAATAATGAGTGCAACCGCACAAGATATAGCCGGCCTTTATAAACAACTTACTTTAGTTTACGGGAAACCAGACTATACCCGCATTGATAATACCGTTACCGATGATATAAAAGCGCGCTTTGCAAAACTTTCGGCAGATAGTTTTAATAATTTACAAACTTTAGCCGGAGAAAAGGTGTTAAAAATACGCGATACCGACGGCATAAAAATTTACCTTGAAAATTCCTGGGTACTTGCAAGAATGTCAGGCACGGAACCAATAATTAAATTGTACGCAGAAACATTTAAAGGCAAAGAACATTTACAGAAAATTTTAAAGGAAAGCGCAAAAATTTTTAATCTTTAATGTATAATGGTGTGCTAATTAGTTATTATTTGGATATAATGTCCGATAAATGCCCTGGTTTTCGCGGTTTGAGGATTTTGTTTTTATAAAATGTATCTTTATAAAAAGAATAAAAGATTTACAGCTGTTAACAGACGCTATGCCCGTCAAGCACGAATTAGGAAAATAGCAATTTTCCTGACATTTTTGGCTTTTGCGGAGGGATTTCTTTTATTTTGGCTTGAAGGCAGAGATTTTTGGAAAGATATGAAAATGCCCTCTGCTTTAACTTGGCATATAAAACAAGTAAGCATTAATGCCCCTACGGAAAATTTGGAACTTAAAATTGAAAATGAATTAAAAAAGCATCAAATAAAATTAAACCAACCGTTTTCAAGCACAGATTCATGTCTTTTGGAAAACGATTTAAGGAAGAATGTAGAACAGGTAAAAAGCATTAAAGTACAAAGAAAATTTTTTAAAAAAGAACTATTAATTACGGTTGAAAAATATAAGCCTTTTGTTTATGTTTTAACACCGCAAGACAGTTTTTTTATAACACAGGAAGGAATTATTTTCCAAGATGATGAAGAAAAAAATAAAGAGGGGTTTCTTAATGTCTATTTAAATGCTAAAATAGAAAGTGATATTTTAGCCAAAGAATTGGTACAATTTATTAAAGAGATAAAAAATACCTCTTTACGTAAGACAGATAGTGTTTTTGTTGATTTTGAGGGGCAAACAGCACGTTTTGAAACACCTTTCGGCCCTGTAAAATTAAAATATTTTAAAGACGCAAAAATACAACTTTCCGTATTAACGGAAATTTTGGAAATTGCAAAAGAAAAAGATTTTACTCTCCCCTGCTTAGTAGACTTTACTTACTTTGACAGAGGGAAGGTGTACCTAAAACAAAATTATAAGGAATTATAAAATGGCAAAACAAATTTTAATAGCGGCACTTGATATAGGCGGAGGTAAAATTACCGCTGTTGCCGCGGCAGTAAACAATCAGAAAAATTTCGTAAAAATAGTGGCCGGCAAAGATTTTATTTGCGAGGGATTGGCAGGCGGTACAGTTACAGATATCAGCGAAACAACCGCCACGGTAAGCGAAGCCATTGCCTATTTAGAAGAAGCAGCCCAGGCACAAATAGGTGCGTTATATCTTGCTTTACGCGGGGAACATATTGAGAGTTTTACCAACAAAGGTTCCCTAAATATTGCGCGTATGGACAGGGAAATTACACCGGAAGATATTGAACAACTGATTGCCAATGCAAAAAGCATACAGATAAAGAGTAATACTGAAATTTTAAGTGTTGTTCCGCAAGGGTTTTATGTGGACAGACAACTTGTAAAAAATCCTGAAGGTATGGATGCTACTTCACTTGAGGTAGATGTTCATATTACTACGGGCTTAAGTTCTACCTTCAATAATTTAAATAAAGCCGTAGAACGGGCGGAATGTTCCGTTACAGGCCGTTTTTACGGCCTCATCTGCTTGGCAGATGCCGTACTTCCGCAAGAAGCAAAAAATATGGGTGCGCTTTTGATTGATATGGGTAAGGATAATACCTCCGCAGGTATTTATGCGGACGGGGCCTTGTTGTGTTCTTATGATATTGAACTAGGTTCGGACCTTATTACAAGTGATATTGCAAAAATATTGCGCATAACCCATAAAGAAGCAGAAGAAATTAAATTAAAATACGGAACTGCTTTCCCAGATAATTATGAAGAAGAAACAGAGATAGTTATTTCCCCTATCGGCAGTAAGACAGAAAACAGAATTAACCGTGATTATTTGCTTGAAATAATACGCCCCCGTGTGCAAGATATTTTTGAAGCAGTAAAAGAAAGAATGCAAGGAAGCGGTTTTTATGAATTAGCGAATGTCGCTGTTTTAACGGGCGGCGGATCTCTGTTACCCGGTGTTCAAGAGCAAGCGCGTACAACTTTGGATATAAAGGAAGTTATGTGTGCCTCCGTTCAAAAGGATTTAGTAGAGTGTGATAAAGAATTTCTGGACCCTAAATTCGCTACGGCAGTTTCTTTAGCGTATTTTGTTGCTAAAAGGGAAATTCTTGATACCGGTTCAAGGAAAAATACCCGCAAAGGAAATTTCTTTGCTAACATTTTCAGAACATTAAAAAATTCGGACTTTTTCGGTGGTTAATATGCAGGAAGTACATGATAAATTTGAAGCAACTCTCAGAACTTTACAACGCCTTGAGGGTAAAAAAGCAAAAATTAAATGTGTAGGTATCGGCGGCGGCGGTGGAAATGCTATAAATCACATGATGGAAGCAGGTATAAATGACGTTGATTTTATTGCCGTCAATACCGATGCCCAAGACTTAAGGCGGAATAAAGCACCTTATCTTTTACAAGTCGGAAATAATCTTTTAAAAGGTCTTGGTGTAGGCGGGGATCCTGAACTTGGTAAAAAAGCAGCGGAAGAATCCCTGGCAGAACTTGAGGATTTAATTATTGACACAGACCTCCTTTTTATAACTGCCGGTATGGGGGGCGGAACAGGTACAGGTGTTGCCCCTGTTTTGGCTAAAATCGCAAAAGAAAAATATAAAGATGATATTTTGGTTATCGCAGTTGTAACACGCCCTTTTACGTATGAGGGTTATACAAAAGCAAAACGCGCTCAAGACGGCATAGATGAGTTACAAAAGTATGCTGACTGTACTTTAATCATTCCAAATGAACGCATGTTTGAAATTATAGATAAAAGTACGCCAAGTGATGTCGCTTACAGAAAAGTTGATGATGTTTTATTACAGGCCGTAAAGGGTATCTCGGAAGTAATAATAAAACCCGGGGAAATAAATATTGATTACAATGACCTAAAGAGAATAATGTTACATTCAGGACGTGCCTTAATAGGCATCGGGGAAGCTTCTGGAAAAGACAGACATTCAGTAGCTTTAAGGCAGGCATTAACTTCGCCACTCCTTGAAAATACCAATATAACAGGGGCGAAAGGTTTGCTTGTATCTTTTAACTATTCGGGAAATATTGCTGCTTATGAAGAAGGTGAGGTTATGAACACCGTTAGGCAATATACAAGCAGTAAAGCCCTTATAAAAATAGGCAAAACACGCGATGAAAGCCTAGATAAAGATTCTTTAAAAGTTGTAGTAATTGCGGCAAATTTCCCAAAGAATTCGGAAACTAAAATGCCTCAAAAGGGACAAAAACCGGAGACCACCAGCCGATGGATTCCAATTGATTTAAGGAGAAGTTTACCCGCTATGAAGCGGCATAATCAGGAGGTAAAATAATGGCAGTAAGTTTAAGTACACTTTTGAAAACCGTAATAGACAACAAGGCAAGTGGGTTACATATAAGAGGGAACTCCAATGTTTTTGTTCGTATAGATGGCAAAATAAGGGCAATTGAAAATTGTTTCCTTACCAACGACGAAGTTAAAAAGATTGCAACCGCAATAATGGGTGAAAGAGAGAAAAAACTGTTTGAACAAAACCTTAGCGTTGACTTCGCTTTGGATGCAAAGGAACATGGCCGTTTTAGGTTCAATATTTACAGACAATCAGGTAAAATGTGTATGTCAATTAGGCACATACCTTTGAAAATACCTACTTTTGAAGAACTCTCTTTACCTGGCGATACCCTAACAAAAATGTCAGAAAACAGAAGGGGATTAATCTTAGTAACGGGAATGACAGGGTCAGGGAAATCCTCTACTTTAGCTGCTATGATATCAGCAGTGAACCGTACGCGTGCCTGCCATATTTTGACGGTTGAAGACCCTATAGAATTTGTTCACATGGAACAAAAAGCAATAGTAAGCCAATTATCTTTGGGAACAGATACTTTATCTTATACTTCCGCTTTACGCTATGCTTTACGCCAAGATCCTGACGTTATCATGCTTGGTGAACTTAGAGATGTTGAAGTTATAAAAGCAGCCATTTTTGCTGCAGAAACCGGCCACTTGGTATTTTCCACCATTCATACGGTAAGTGCTACGCAAACAATATCCCGCTTAATTGAATCTTTCCCTGCAGAACAACAAGAGCAAGTACGGGTTCAAGTGGCAGATTTGATTAAGGGCATTGTTTCCCAACGTTTAATACCTAAAACAGGAGGGGGCCTGATACCGGCTTTGGAAATTCTGCTGCCTACCGGACAAATTAAAAGTGCCATTGAAGATAATAAATTGTCCGATATAAACAAAGCAATGCTTAACGGTGATTACTACGGAATGACAACATTTGATAAATCTCTTGCCCGTTTGCACATGGAAGGCAAAATAACATTAGAAGATGCTTTAGCAAATGCAACAATTTCTGAAACTGTCCGCCTTTTAGTTAAAGGGGCAGCCGTAGACGGGTTTAAATTATAATATGAAAACTAATAAACTTCTTATCGCTATTGACGGACCTGCAGGAGTAGGTAAAACCTCCGTAGGCAAGGCTCTTGCTTTGAAGTACGGCCTTGGTTTTTTAAGTACCGGTATAATGTACCGCTGCCTTGGTTGGAAAGCATTAAACAGCAAGGTTAATTTACAAGATGAAGAACAAGTCTATCAAGTAGCAAAAAATATAGTTTGGGACTTTGAAAAAGAAGAAGACAGTAATTTAAGAGTTCTCATTGACGGACAATACTTAGGTGATAGTTTGCTTAGTGAAGAAGTCGCCCGCGCAGCAAGTATAACTTCCGCCTTACCGAAAGCACGTGCTGTTATAACCGAAAAACAAAAAGCCCTTGCTTTGGAGGGAGGAATCGTTATGGAAGGGCGAGATATAGGCACTGTTATAGCACCAAAAGCACCGTTAAAATTTTATCTGACTGCCTCCGCCGAAGCGCGCGCAAAAAGACGTGTTTTACAGTTAAAGGAAAAAGGACAAGAGGCAAATTATGATGAAATTCTAAAGTCAATAATATCACGTGATGAACGCGATTCATCACGCAAGACTGCTCCGTTAAAACCGTCGGAAGATGCTATTTTGATAGATACTTCCTTCCTTACTTTGGAAGAAGTAATTAATAAAGTTTTGGAGTTGAGCCGCACAAATGCTTCTTAATTTGGTAAAATTTACAATGAGGATGTTTTTCGGCATCTTCTATAATGTTCAGGTTATAGGACTTGAAAATATTCCTTTAAGCGGGCCGGTAGTGTTTGCTTGTAATCATAAGTCAAATTTTGACCCGCCTCTGGTGGGTTCACATGTCGGGCTTAAAAGGGACCCTATATACATAGTAAAAAAAGAACTCTTCAAAGTCCCGATAGTCGGGGCTGCGTTAAAGAGTTTTGGCTTTATAGCGATGGATAGGTACAGAAAGGGTGGTGATATGCACTCTATAAAAAGTGCCTTAAAAGTAATAAAAGACGGTAAAGCACTTTTTATTTTTCCTGAGGGAACCCGTTCAAAAAGCGGCGAACCGTTAAAACCAAAAGCAGGAATCGGTTTTTTGCTTTGGCATTGTAAAGCCCCGGTAGTACCTATAAAAGTATTGAATACCGAGAATATGCCTTTTACAAGGAAATTAAAGGTAATTATAGGCAAACCTTTTCTGCTTGAAAAGCAAGAAGGTAAAGACGCAAAAGAACAATTTCAAGATTTTGCAGACAAAGTGATGCAGGAAATTATGAAGTTAAGTTAAAATAAATTAAATGGAGGTAACGCCTTTTTTATCAAGTATAAAAAAGGTAAAACTAATGTTATGACAAACCCTGAAAATAAGGAAATACAAACAAGCCAAAATAATGAAGAAATGACAATGGACCAGTTGTTTGCCCAACAAGATGAAATGCACGATAAGTTAAATAAAAAGGAAATTGTTGAAGTAACTGTTGTGCAGGTTTCGCAAGACAATGTACTTGTGGATGTGGGTAGCAAAAAAGAAGGCCTCATTTCTTTAAGTGAGTTTGAAGGCAAAGAAGTTCCGGCTGTAGGTTCAACCATCACTGCCGTTTTGGTAAAAAAGGGAGGAGATGAGCGCCATAGTATTTTATCACATAAAAAAGCCATTGAAACACTTGGCTGGGCGCGCTGTAAAGAAGCTTTTGAAACAAAACAAAGAGTCAGGGGTTTAATCACTGCATGTGTAAAAGGCGGTTATAAAGTAGAGGTAAACGGAGTGCCCGGTTTTATGCCTCTTTCTTTATCGGAATTACATACCGCTTATAAACACTATCTCCCGCAAGGGGCCAAAATTAAAGCCATGATAGTAGAGTTTGCGAAAGAAAAACAAAAACTTATTGTTTCAAGAAAACAAGTTTTAGAAGAAGATGAAGCCGTTCGCAGAACAGATGTTTTAAAAGAAATTAAAGCCGGCGACACGTTAAGAGTCGTAGTTTCCAAAGTAGGAAAGGATTGCCTCCACTTACGCTTTCATGGAATAGAAGGTTTGGTTTCATTGGAAAATATCGCATGGAAAGACCCGCAAGTTATTTTAGAAAATTATAGACGCGGACAACGTATCAAAGCCAAACTCCTTGCTATTAATGAGGAAACCGGCAATTTAACTTTCGGTATTAAACAACTTTTCTTAAACCCGGCTGATATGTTAAAAAGACGCTACCCCTATATGAGCACAGCAAAAGCCGTAATTACAAAAGTTTCACCGGAAGGGTTGGAAGTTGAACTCGGTACAAAAAATAAAACAAAGGGTTTTATTGCGGCGCAAGAATATTCCGAAGGATTTGAAGGTAAAGTCGGGGAAACTGTCTCCGTAGCCGTTATTGGCGTGGACGGCGTAAATTATACTGTAAATCTTTCAATCAGACGTTTTGACCAAGTGCAAAACAGGAAAGTTGTTGCCCAATACTTAAAGCAGGCCCCGCGCCCTACTTTAGGACAGCTTTTACAAGGTTCTTTTGAAGCGGACACAGAGGAAGAGGAAGAAGAAACCTCCCCTAAAACAAAGAAAGAAGAAACAGAAATTACCGAAGGCGCGAAGCCAGAGGTTAAATAAGGAGTTTTACTATGGGTGGACATTCACATTGGGCCGGTATTAAACACAAAAAGGCCTTAGTAGATGCTAAAAAAGGCAAGGTATTTACAAAACTTATCAGGGAAATAACTATTGCAGCTAAAATCGGCGGGGCAGACCTCGGCAGTAATGCTCGCCTCCGCAAAGCAGTAGATGATGCAAAAGCCGCCAATATGCCTGCGGAAAATGTAAAGCGTGCTATCATGAAAGGGACCGGACAGTTACCAGGTACAGTGTATGAAGAAATTACTTACGAAGGTTATGGACCGAATTCCGTTGCTGTGATAGTAGAATGTACGACTGATAATAAAAACAGAACTTTTGCGGAAATCCGCAAAATATTCCAAAATCACGGTGGTGCAATAGGAACTTCCGGCTGCGTTTCTTACATGTTCAGCAAAAAAGGTGTTATCTTGGTAAGCAAGGAAGATGCTACGGAGGAAACTTTAATGGATATTGCTTTAGAAGCCGGGGCCGAGGATATTAAAACTTCTGCAGAAGGTTTTGAAATAATAACCGCACCCGATACTTTTGAAACAGTAAAATCTGCTTTAGAAAGTAAAAATATCAAACTTGCTTCTGCGGAAATTACTATGTTACCTTCTAACGAAGTGGAAGTTACAGATGCGGAAGCGGCTTCAAAAATCGTACGTTTAATTGAAACATTAGATGAACACGATGATACAAAAGAGGTTTATTCTAACGATAAAATCTCCGAAGAGGTCTTAGCCAAAATTGAAGAAAAATAAGGTCTTGGGTATAGACCCTGGTTTAGACAGAACCGGTTGGGCTGTTATTGAAAACGGCTCAACCGGCCCGTTTTTGTCAGCTGCAGGCCTAATACATACAGATAAAAATTCGCCTTTCCAGGAACGTTTAAAACAAACTTATGAAGCAGTGCAAGAAGTAATAGTAAAATTAAAACCAGAGGTTGCCGCATTGGAAGCAATGTTCTTTTTAAAGCGGGCAATGACTATGTCCCATACAATTCAAACACGCGGGGTTATAATGCTTGCAATGGCGCAAAATAATTTAGAAGTGTTTGAGTATCCGGCAAAACGCGTTAAACTAACAATCAGCGGCAATGGCGCGGCCGATAAAAAACAAATGCAGCGTATGGTACAATTAACCCTAAAAATGAAAGAACTGTTAAAACCCGATGATGTTGCAGATGCCGCAGCGATTGCATTATGCCACCTAAAATCCTCACCGTTAACTGAACAAATTAAAATCAAACAGGATTTTTTATCCCGCCTTGCTTTAGCAAAACAAGAGCAAATCAAAAATAAAATCAGGAAATAGGACAAAAAGGCCTAAGTAAGATATAGGTCTAAAGGTCCTTGCAAAGTGGTTTAATTTGCCTTATAATATATTAATGTGATATCTCTATACGATAGGAAGGCACTATGAAATTGAATGATTTACTTAAAAATAAAACCATAAAAAGTTTTTTTATTTTTGCTTTTGTTATATTTTTATCTCTACCGATAATATTCCCCGAAACATCACCGTTAAAAATTATCAAGAGAGAAAATGTATTTACCCATGAGGACAGCCCCCTTCCGATTTTCCCTAAGGAAAACTTATTTAAAAAATACGTAAACCGTGTAAAAGAGTTTTATAATTTGGAAAAAAACTCGCAAAATGATGACAAAAACACTGAAGCAAATTTTAAAACTTTTAAACAAGAAAAAGTAAAGTCAGAAAAATATGTATTTGACGAAGAAGATAATTCAGATACCGATGAGAATGATTTATTAACTTTGTATACTTTAGAAGATAATACTGACAAACATACACATGGTACAAAAGACCCCGTGAACTTACAAGAGGGGACTGTATTAACCAAAGATAATTTATTATTAAAACCACAGGTTGACGGCTATTATTATCAGGATAATTTTTTTAAAAACGGCACTTACCCGCAATTTGCAAACAGACGATATATAGAAGGTGCTTTAAGCAAGTATCATAACAAACTCGCTGCTAACTTTGGGAAAAGAGCATTTTATTACCAAGATACAAACGGTAAATTAACCGTAAATTATGCAGATAAATTACCCAATAATTATACCGCTGAAAACATATTGTCACCCAAATCTTATGAAGATAACATATATATCGCCTTAAGTAAATTTAAAGATGCCTATGGAAAATATAAAGATGCTCATGTAAACCATCGTACTATTACAGATTTTGATATTGCATTGGCTTCTTTGCAGGATATGCACTCTGCTTATGAATTATTAAAAGCCCAGATACAAAACGGTATGCTTGTAGATTTTATTGATGTGCAAACATTAAAAGATAAGGGCTCTGAAAATTCCGCAAGGAACTTATCTGATATAAAAGCTATTAATGATTTTTTTAATAATTCAAATAATTCCGATATTACTATTTCCGATAAACCTGCTGTTAACAATAATAATTTAATAGCAGATACCGAGGATACCTTAACTATTGTTATGGGAGACAAAAATTTTTCTGAAGATTATGCTTATGCCATACACGATTTGGGCTGCAGTACAGGTGAAATTTTTACCAGAAGAGAAATAAAAGAACATAATATTGCCCAAAAGATGGAGGAAAACCCTTTAATCACCATACAACTTGGAACTTGCGCCCCCCCTTTGGAAATATCACCTTCAAGTGAAATAGATACACATATTTCCCAAAGTCAAGAGGCTGAAGAATTAAAAACCCAGATAAATGCTTTGACACAAAAAAGTGCAAAAACAAAAGCAAAAATTGTATCTACAGATAGAAATATTGTCCCAATAGTAGAACAATTAAATGATGAGCAAAGTGTAACAAACATCTACGGTAAGCCGGTTACGATTATCGCTGTCGCCCCTAAAGCTGAGGAAAGGGATTTAGCAAATACTTTAGAAAGCATAACCAGTTCCGTAATAGAAGAAAAATCAGATGTAGAAAAACTAAACAAAACACTTTCGGAATATTATTTAACAACACAATTAAAACCAACGAATACAATTCTAGCTTTTCCGGCAGGAGATGACAAAGTTTTTGTTGTAAATGACCCAAATAACTCTTATTGGATTAAAAACCCTAAGGAAGTTAACCAATATCCCAAGCAATACATGATAAAAAAAGGAGTATATTATGAAGGGGCAATTATTAGTAACAAAGAAGTTGGAAATATGGTAAACAAAGATAAAACAAATTTATTGCTGGTATCAGATGCAAGCGGTGAAAAAAGATTAGAAAATGGCTCTGTCTTACTAACAATAAAAGAAGATGATGTTAATATTAATTCCCTTGCCCCGCAAGCAATAGTACAAAACACTAGTTTAATAAAACAAATTACTAAAATCGGAGATGAAACCCTTAATAGTTTAAAAAATATCATAAGAAAAAAGAAACAAGAAGAACTTAAATATTACGACCCTGAAAAGAAGAAATCTATACTAACACCAAGAATAGCAAGTAAAAAATAAAATTATAAAGCTTGAGAAATATATCTTTAAAAATTCTTGCTAATTTAGATAATTTACTCTATAATATATTATAGTAGTTAGGAGATATCCGTAAGAGGTATATTTATGCAGTTCAAACATCTATTTAATATCAAAAATATCTGGCGTATGCTCATATTGGCCTTTGTAGTCTTTTTAGCATTACCCATAATCTTTCCGGAAACAGCAAATATAAGAATTATTAAAAGGGAAAACTTATTTACCCGTGAGGACAGCCCCTTACCAATATTTCCCAAAGAAAATCTGGTCCAAAAATATCTAACCAGTCTAAAAAAATTTTACAAGATGGAAAGTCAAGATTTCAATACTCCGGAAATGGAAGTACAAAATATTATAGAAAGAGACGAAGAAGATATAACCGCTGCCGACTTGTTTTTTACCGATGATTACGACGATGAAGATATTTCTTCTTTCGCTAATGCTTCCGTAAATGCTGATAATTCCGTTAATTTACAAAAGGGTACTGTTTTGACAAAAGACGGGCATACCTTAGAACCAACCCAAGAAGGTTATTATAATAAAGGAAAATTTTATAAAAATGGTACTTATCCACAAAACGCCGACAAAATTGCCATTGAAGGTGCTTTAAGCCGTTACCATAACAGTATCGCAAAAAAGTTAGGAAAAAAAGCCCTTTATTATGCCGATGACGATGGAAATCTAACTGTTGACTATATAGATAATTTACCCTATAATATTTCTTCCGGTATTGATAATTATCTTGCAAAGAATCCTATTCAAACAAATTCAAATAACAAAAATATCAGTGGAAATAATAGTGATGTTACAGCCAAAAATTTTAATACAAACTATGATAAGTACAGGGGCGCGCATATAAATTCATTGAATAATAAAGAAATAAAAAACTCTGATATTGCTATGGCTTCTTTAAGCAATATGCATGCCGCATATAACTTAGTACAAAACAAAATAACGAGCGGGGAAATCGGAAAAGATATAGAAATACAAAAGCCAAACACACAAAATACCGCTTTAAATAATTTCCTAAATAGTTCCGGAAGCACAAATATAACAATAACCACAAACCCGGAAGGTAATCAAAATGAATCTAATTATCAAGGTGACCCTGAGGAAATATCAACTATGGTTGTAGGAGACCAAAATTTCGCACAAAATTATGCTGATGGAATTCATGAATTAAATTGTTCTAATGCAGACACTCCCACCAAAATGAATCAGGAAATACCTATTTTCGAACCTATGTTGTCTAAAATTGACAGTAACATAAATACGATAATTTGTAATCAAGCACCTTTGGTGGTAGAACAGTCTTCCTCTATAACAAATAGTTTGCCTGAAGAAACGGATTTTTATAAGTTTAAAAAAGAACTTAACAAAGTAACAAATCAAAGTAACAAAACAAATGTTAACATAATGTCTACGGATAAAAACTTTTATCCTGTGGCAACAGTACTAAATGAAGAAGGCAGTATAACCAATAGTGAAGGAAATAAAGTTACGGTATATGTTACAGGCCCTAAAGAAGGAGCTTCGGATTTAGCGGATGTATTGCAAGACATAACGTTTTCAATTACAGATGATACCAATGTCGCCAATCAATTACATGACGAACTCGCCAATTATTATGTTTTGACACAAAATCAAGATACAGATACAATAGTTGCCTTCCCTACAAAAGATGATAAAAATGTTTTTGTATTGACAGATCCAAATAATTCTTATTGGATTAAAAACCCAAAAGAAATTGAAAAATATCCTAACCAGTACATGGTTAAAAACGGTGTGTACTACAAAGGTGCAATAGTAGATAAGAGGGCCATAGGATCAATGGTAAATGCAAGAAAAACTAATTTACTGCTTGTATCTGATGAGCAAAATACTCAATATTTACCCAATGGTTCTGTATTAGTAACGGTAGATGAAAAAGATATAAATATAAATTCTTTTGATCCAAAGATGGTTGGTAAAAATGTGGAAATGGTTAAAACTTTATCTGAAACAGGGGAAAGTCAAAAATCAAAACAAAAAAATACAAATAAAAAACAAGATATAAATCAACAATTAACCATAAATTACGGATTGGAAAAAAACAAAAATAAAAATAAATAGGAATAGTATGGGGCTAAATTTAAAAAAAGAATTCTTGGAAATAAAATATATTAAAGAACTTAATATCCAAAAACAAGCCGAAGCATATACTTATTTTTTAAAGAATTTATCACTTAAATTACATAAATTCTATGCAGGTAAAATAAAAACATCGCTAAAAGTTCCTTTAAATGAAAAGGAACTCTTTGATTTGTGGTATACACCGGGTGTATCTTCCGTATCAACGGAAATAAAAAAGGACCAGCAAAATTCTTTTTCTTACACCAATCGTGCAAACAGAGTTGCAGTTGTTTCAGACAGTACCCGTGTTTTAGGGGACGGGGATTGCGGCCCAAGCGGCGGGCTTGGAGTAATGGAAGGCAAGGCCCTTTTAATGAATAGGCTTGGCGGAATAGATGCAGTACCTCTATGTATTGACAGCCATGATAATCTGGGCAAAAAAAGTGTTAAAAAAATAATTGATTTTGTCATGATGATTGCACCAAGTTTTGCCGCTATTAACCTTGAAGACATAAGCCAGCCAAATTGTTTTTTTGTGCTTGAGGATTTACGTAAAAATTGTTCAATTCCTGTATGGCACGATGATGCACAGGGTACAGCCTGCATAATAATGGCGGGGCTTATAAATGCTTTAAAAATAGTAAATAAAAAGATTGAGAATATAAAAATAGTTCTAATCGGCGCAGGGGCAGCAAATACTACAGTCGCTAAATTTTTGCTTTTAAGCGAAATAAATCCAAGAAATTTAATTATATTTGATAAAGACGGTGCTTTAAGTAAAAAACGCAGGGATTTAAAAGCAAACCCTACTGCTTTTGTTCAATGGGAACTTTGTACTAAAACTAATTTAAACCAAATACAAACACAGGAAAAAGCCTTTAAAAATGCCGACGTAGTTATCGCCCTTTCAAAACCCGGGCCCAATACTTTTGACCCTAAATTAATTTCAACAATGGCACAAAAACCAATAACGTTTTTATGTGCAAATCCGGTACCGGAAATTTACCCGGAAACAGCCAAAGAAAACGGGGCATTCATTATTGCTACCGGCAGGGGAGATTATCCAAATCAAATAAATAATTCTTTATGCTTTCCAAGTATATTAAAGGGAGCTATGCTTTGCCGCGCTAAGGCAATAACCGATACTATGGCCCTTGCCGCTTCAAAAGCTATAGCAAAACGTGCGCAGGACTTGGGCTTAAAAACTAACTTTATTTTACCCCTTATGCAAGATAAGGAACTTTATCCTTTAACTGCAAAAGCAGTTGCAGCCCAAGCAATTAAGGAAAATTTAAATCAAATTAAAATAACTCCTGCCGAGGTTTACAAAATTGCTAAACAGGATATCTTACAAAATCAACGTGAACTTGAACTGTTAACGAAAGAAGGATTAATAAAAAAATTACCTAAAGATTTAATTAAAAAAGCCTTAAAGGAAACTATTGCTTATGCGCGTAATAAAAAATAGCGTAATTACAAATAATGTTGCGAAACTATGTAAGCAAGCGGCTTATATTTTACCGAATGAAATTACAAGAGCATTAAAACAATCTAAACAAAAAGAAAGAGGCCAAGCAAAAAAAATTTTGGAACTCACTTTAAAAAATGCTGAAATAGCAAAAAAGCAAGTTTTCCCCTTATGCCAAGATACTGGTACCGCTGTTTTATTCATAGAAATCGGACAAGATTTAAAAATTGATGGTTCTTTAGAAAATGCTTTACAGGCCGGAATAAAAAAAGGATTTACGGAAAATTATTTAAGAAAGTCTATTGTTTCAGATCCGCTTTTTATACGTAAAAACACAAAAACCAATACTCCTGCGGTTATTCATTATAATATAGTTAAAGGTAATAAATTGAAAATAAATTTAATGCTTAAAGGCGGAGGGGCAGAAAACAAAAGCCAAATAAAAATGTTTAACCCTACCGCTTCCAAAGAGGAAATTATTGAATTTATTTTATCTACAGTTAAAGCAGCCGGGCCCTATGCTTGCCCTCCTTTTATTATCGGCATTGGTCTTGGCAGTAATTTTGAAGGGGCGGCTTTACTTTCAAAACAAGCATTATTAAGAAACAAATCAAACAAAAATCCTTTTTATAAAAAATTGGAAAAAGAGATTTTGCAAAAAATTAACAAAACCCATATCGGTGCACAGGGATTGGGAGGAAAAATTACCGCTTTAAAAGTTTTTATTGAATATGCTCCCTGCCATATTGCCAGTTTGCCATGTGCGGTAAATATTTGCTGTCATAGTGCCCGACATGCCGGGGTAGTGCTATGAAAAGTTACGAAATAATTGATACATCCTTGAAAGAATTATCAAAATTAAAAGCAGGAGATTTTATTACTTTAACAGCAACTGTTTATGTCTTACGCGATATGGCCCACAAAAAATTATTAAAGGAAAAAATATTTCCTTTGAATTTAAAAGACAAGATAGTATATTATGCAGGTCCGACACCGACTAGAAAAGGTTATAAAAGCGGCTCCTTAGGCCCGACCACAAGTGTAAGAATGGATAAATTTTGTAAGGAATTTATCAAAAAAACAAGTATAATTGGTATTATAGGCAAAGGCCCTCGTTCAAAGGAAGCAAATACCTGTATGCTTGGTAAGGTTGTTTACTTTGTTGCCCTTGGCGGGCTCGGTGCTTTGGGCGGAAGCTGCGTAAAAAATAGTACAATTATATTGTACCCGGAACTAGGGCCGGAAGCAGTTTACCAAGTTCAAATTGAAAATTTGCCTGTAATAGTTGCGCAAGATTTGAAAGGCAATAATATTTATGGAGAGTGTCTATGAAAAAATTTATTTTACCACTTTTATTTTGTGTTATAATAGGTTGTTTTACCGCCTGTCATCAGAAAAAGGAACCGTATAACAGAAATCCAAATATCTCTTATGAACAAAAATTAAGACGTTCGGCTTTTGCCCCTTTTATGTATGAAGGGAAATTCTATGCTTATTATGCCTTAGCAAAAAGAATTGAAGGACCGGATAAGGACGGTAATTACCGTTTGGAATTTACCAACGGTCCTAAAAAAGGTGAAAGAATTAAAACAAATGAAGCCATTATTTCAACTTATCAATCAAACGGTTATGACCTTAGAAAGGGTATGGTAGTTTTGGTTAACCATTTTAACCCGAAAAAACATGACGATAATACCCGTACAGATACTTGGCGTAAAGCAGTTATTTACAGTCTGAGTAATTTAGAAAACAATATTGTAATTGTAGAATTCCCGCATGACAGTAATGATTTCGCCGCGCAAAAAGAGGCCTATGATTTAAAAAATATACGTGTAATAACAAAACCGGATAATATAAGGGATATTCGTAATTTTATTTATTAAAAAAAGTAACAAATGCCAAAATATCAAAGAAAAACCATCTTTATTAAAAAGGATTTACAAATAAGATTCATCTTATTTGTGCTTCTTTCGGTTTTATTTGGTATGGTTTTGTTCGGGTATCAATTCCTTAATTTTATGCAGGAAGTTTTTAAGGAACACCCGACTTTGCTGCAGCATGTTTATGAGGAAGGCCCGGCACTTGTTTATCCTTTAATTATAAAAAGTACAATATTTTTTGCTCTGCTGGCAATCGTTTCTGCTTTACTTTCACACCGTATTGCCGGACCTATTTATCATTTTGAAAGAATCTGCCGTGAAGTAAAAGAAGGGGACAAAAAAGCCCGTGTACGTCTGCGTGAGGGGGATACTATGTTTGATTTAGCAAAAGTGTTTAATGCTATGCTGGATGTCCTTACTAAAGAGGGGGGAAAAAAGTGAGGAAATTTTCATTTTTAATTTTTATCTTTCTATTTGTTTGTATAAATTTAGAGGCTCAGCAATATCGGATGAAATATTCCGCAGATGAGAAAAGGCCTCTTTCTTTAGAAAATGTTATACGTTTATCTTTAGAAAACAGTTATGATGTTCTTTTAATTGAACAGGATTTAATTATAGCCCAACAACGAATACAAGAAGCAAAATTTTTATACCGCCCGCAATTAAGTTTAAACGGTTCGGCAACAGGTTATAATATTGATTCCCCGATGATTTTACCTGATGCAATCGGTCAACGTATTTTGTTGCCTGATACAAACCATAATAAAAGTGATTTCTTTTACGGGGTAGGCATTTCCGCCGTGCAATACATATACGGCGGCGGCAGAATTTCAAGCACTGTTGATTTGGCAAAAACATCACATAAAGAAATACAAAGCCGTTACCAAAGTGCAAAGAATGCAGTAATTTATTCCGCAAAAGCTGCTTTTTATAATTATTTATATGAGCAGGAAAAAGAGAAATTTGCCCTAGATATTCTTTCCCAAGCAAAACAATTAATAAAAAAACGGGATTTAACACCATCGCAACAGATTTTATTATCAGCGGAACTTTCTGCTTTTGAAAGTTTGGCAGCAAAAGCCAAAGCAGAATTAACAAAAGCAAAAATAAACCTTCTTAAAGTATTAAACAAAGAACTTAACAGTGAGATTTCCTTTGAGGGAACATTAGATTATTCCCCCATTGAAGTTGATTTGAAGAAACTAAATCTTTGGGCTATGGAATTCCGTCCTGAAGTTAAAGGAGCGATGTATAAACTTGAGATGGATAATATTGCAGTAAAACTTTCTTTGACCCGCAGATACCCCGATATCCTATTAGGTGCCTCTTATGACAGACAGGGGGTAGATAATTTAAGACAGGAAAATATGCAAGTAAGTTTGGCTGTTAAATTGCCGTTGGGTTATGATTACGGCACACAAGTGAGGCAAAAAAGAGCGGAACAACGCCAAACAGTGTTGAGGCAGGCTTCCATAGAAGATACAATAAGAATGCAGGTTTTGGAGGCCTATAATAATTTAGTTTTTTGGCAAACGGAAACACCCAACCGTTTAAAAACTTGGGAAAGTATTGATATGCAATTTAAAAATTTTATAAAAACAAAAACGTCTTTAAAGGAAACTTTTGACTCACTTAATTATTACTATCAAGCGGGGGTTAGGGGCCTTGAATCACAGAAGGAACATCTTTTAGCAATAGCATACTTGGAAAATGTGGTTGGAAAAGACCTTAAATAAAATGTTTTTTCGTTTCACAAAATATATTTTGCTTGTATCTTTGTTTTGCTTATTGGGACAAAGCTCTTTTGCTTTGCAACAAAAAGAAGAAGATGTTATTTTGAGAGATTTTATTTGGCAGAAATTTATAGACCTGCCAAAATCTAAACGCCCTAAAATAGGAGTAACTTTATCTGCCGGTGCTATGAGAGGTGCTTCCCATATAGGGGTAATGGAAGTTCTATCGGAAGCAGGGGTGCCGATTGATTATATGTCCGGCACTTCCATGGGGTGCATTGTCGGCGCTCTATATAATGCCGGAATACCTTTAAATGACTTACAGAACCTTATCAACAATATCAAAACAAGTTCTATTTCCAGGGATTTCAATATCGGCGGCATATTGAAATATTTATTTGCTGAAAAATTATTTTCTTCAGAACAGTTCCAAGAATTTATTGACAGTAAAGTCGGTTCAAAAAATTATGAAGATTTACCCATACCTTTTGCCTGTGTTTCTGCGGATATTAAGACGGGGGAAAAGGTTGTATTTGACAGCGGACCACTTGCTTTGGGGGTTAGGGCAAGCATGAATTTGCCTGGTATTTTTGAACCGGTAGAATATAGGCAAAGGCTTTTGGTAGACGGCGGTATTGTAGACTATATGCCGGTGGACCTTGTAGAAAAAATGGGGGCTGATTTTACCATAGCAGTATATGCTTTGCCTAATTTTTCCGGTGTTATGCCTTCTAATGTACTTGGTTATGTTTTGCGTATAGGAGATTTAAGAGGAGCGGTGTTGACTGAAGATTCCGAACATCAAGCGGATTTTGTTATTTTATCAAGGGTTGGGGAAATTAGTTCATCAGACAGGTCCAAAACACCGCTTGCTATTGAAATAGGTGCTTCTTCTGCTTATCAGGAGTTGCCAAAACTAAAAGAAAAGTTAATTATAAACGGTATAAAATATGTCTTTAAATAATGTGTTTGTTCTATTCTTATGTTTGTTATTCATACCTTTACAGGGTACGGCATTTTTAGGCTTAACGAAAAGAACAGACCAAAAACAAAAAATTTCTGTGGCCAGAAATGCTTATTCTAACGGTAATTATGAACAAACAATAGAAATTTGCCAAGATTTTTTAATGCAAAACCAAGAAGCCCCCATGCGAAGGAAACGCCGTATTTATTCCCTGCTTGGAAATGCTTATGCCGCTATTGGGGATTATGACCATGCACTTTTAACGTATAACTCCGCATTAGAAGTTTTGCCAAATGATGTTGAGCTTAACTTAGCCCTTGCAAACCTTTATTACAAAACCGAACTTTATGATAAAGCCATAGAGTTCTATAATAAAACCTTAAATATTGATAAAAACAATCAACAAGGACTGCTCGGGCTTGGAAGATCTTATTTAAAGATAGGTTTTTTATCCAAATCAAAACAATATTTTAAAGAATATCTTTCATTAAACGGAGAGAAAGATAAAAATGTTTACTATGAATATGCTTCCGCAAATTTTTTATCACGGAATAATAATACTGCGCTTGACTATGCTTTAAAAGCAAAAGAAATAAATGAAAATAATCCGGATATTTATTTTCTAATCGCTAAAATTTACAATACTCTAAATGCACCGCAAAGGGCAGAGGAAAATATAAATACCGCCTTGCAGCTTGCACCTGACAGGGAAGATATATTTTTAACTTCAATGCTTTGGAAGGCCTATGACAAAACAACAGCTGAAATTGCATTGAATAAGATAAAGGAATATCAAATAAAAAATCCTGAAAGCAAATTGGCTTTGTTTATTGAATATGTAGCTCTCTTGAAACTAAATAAGGAAGGGCAAGCCATTAAAACCCTGCGCAACCTACAACAGATGAAAGGGGAAAGTTTTATTAAAAAAGTAACAGAACAAATTTTAAAAAATGATTGAGGTCTTATGCTTTTAACAATAGATGTAGGAAATACTCAAATATATTGCGGTGTTATAAAAAATAATAAGGTTACGGCAAGGTTCCGCCACACATCAAACGGGGCTGTAACTTCTGATGAACTGGGTGTATTTTTGCTTGGTGCTTTAAAGGCAAACGGGGTTAATCCGTCACGAATTAAAGAAGTTGCTATATCATCAGTAGTGCCGGCACTTACACGTTCTATAGTGCATACGATGGAAAAATATTTTTGTCTTAAACCTTTTGTTATCAACCAAAAAACCAAAACAAAAATTTATTTTAAAAATGGAACTTTAAACGACCTTGGGGCAGATAGAATCGCTGATATTGAGGGTGCTTTTTATTTGCACCCAAAAAATAATTTATTAATTATTGATTTCGGAACAGCAATTACTTTTGATACTGTTGCCAAAGACGGCCAATATCTGGGCGGCGCAATTTGTGCAGGACCTATGCTTTCAATGCGGGCTTTGGCCGGAGGAACAGCCTTACTTTCTACCGTAGAAATAAAAAAACCTAAAAATGCGGCTGGCACAACTACGGAAACACAAATTCAATCCGGTTTAGTTTTAGGAACTATCGGGCTTGTGAAAGAACTAACAGAACGTTTAAAACAAGAGTGTTTTAAAAAAGAAAAATGCTTAATTATCGGTACCGGCGGGCTTGGGCGTTTATTTGAAAATGAAAATATTTTTGACTTTTATGAACCGGACCTTATTTTGTTCGGTTTATCTTCTTTGACACATAAAAACAAATGATTACAACTAAGCCAACCGTTTATTTAATTGATGCCCTAAATTTTGTTAGAAGTTTTCTTCAAGTTCCTTATAATGAAGAAGAAAAAATCTTAAGGGCTTTAGTTTCGGCCTTAAATGAAGCTTCTTTAACCGATTTTAAAGGTTCAACTTTCCGTTTAATTATAGACGGCAGTTTTAGAAATATCGGCCCGACGGCTTATGAAAATGTTGACGCATTATTTTCTGAAGAACGAAGTGCCGATGAAATTATTTTAGAACAAGCCCTGTATTTAAAAAATACTTCAAAGCGGGTTTGCGTAGTAACTTATGACAGAGGAATAACACAAAATTTACATAATGAAAGAATAAAAATTTTAAGTTGTGGAAAATTTTTTGATATTTTTCTTTCATAATTTGCTAAAATATATATGTTGGGCTGGTGGCGGAATTGGTAGACGCGTCAGACTTAAAATCTGATGATCGCAAGATCGTGGGGGTTCGAGTCCCCCCCTGCCCACACTATTGAAATATAATTGTTGCCGCTTAAAGCGGCTCTTTTTTTAGGAGGCCCTTTATGATTTCTGATTTTGTGCGTACGCTTAAAAATACTTTTTCTTGGCTGACCACCGTTTTACCGCAAGGAATAAAAATGGCAATAAAAATATTCTTAGCCGCAATTTTATTTTGTGTTTTAGGCATGTTGTTTTGGAAATCGCTTTTTGCATTTTTAACTTGCGTTTGTTTAATTTTTGCTCTTTTTGTTCTTTTCTTTTGCAGGGACCCGAAACGCGAAACTGATTTTAATGAAAATGAAATTGCATCCCCTGCTGACGGAACAATACTTTCAATTAAAACTGAAGATGACCCTAATATCTTAGTCATACGTATTTTTCTATCAATTTTTAATGTTCATATACAACGTGCGCCTTTTAGCGGGGAAGTTACGGAAACAAAATACACAAAAGGTTCTTTTCTTTTTGCTAACAACCCTGGTGCTGATAAAAATGAACGCAATTTAATTGCTTTTAAAACAAATAAAGGCAACGTTGCTATAGAACAAATAACAGGGGCCATCGCAAGAAGAATTGAATGCTGGACAAAAAAAGGCGACGAAATAAAAACAGGGCAAAAAGTCGGTTTCATTTATTTCGGTTCACAAGTGGCATTGTATTTGCCTAAAGATAAAGTTACAATAACCGTTAAAGAAGGCCAATGCGTACAAGGAGGCCTTACCGTAATGGGTATTTGGAGGTAATATGAATTTACAAAAAGTTAAACACATGGGCATAGTTACAATACCGTCTTTATTTACAATCGGTAATATTACATGCGGATTCTTTTCAATACTTGCTTCTTTTGAAGGTGATTTTGCCTTTGCCGGCTTTCTGATTTTTATTGCCATGTTATTTGATGCTTTTGACGGGAGAGTAGCAAGAATGTTACATGCTGAATCATCTTTCGGCGTAGAAATGGATTCATTGGCCGACTTAATTTCCTTTTGTACAGCACCGGCCTTTTTAATTTATTTTATTGCTTTAAAAAATACTCCTTTTGGTGCACCTATATCATTTATCTTTATGCTTTTTGGGGCTATACGCTTAGCAAAATTTAATGTTTTGGCAAATTCAGGGAAGGGTTCAAAGCAATATTTTTCCGGTTTACCTACGCCGGCAGCAGCAGCGGTTTTGGTTTCCCTTGCAGTATCTTATAATGCTTTTGCTTTAGACGGTGCAGGCCGTGTTTTGCCGATAGCAAAGGTCTATATACCATATATTTTCAGCGGGGTTTCTTTGATAACCGTCGGGCTTGCACTTTTGATGGTTTCAAATATTCCTTATGCTGCTTTTAAGAGTTCACCAACAGGACAAAAGAGGAAAGTTACTTTATCTAAATTCTTATTTTTAGCAGTTTTAATTGTTTTATTTATTAAATACCCGCAGGATATTATTTTTATCGTTTTCGGGTTATATGCCTTAATTGGTTTAATAATTGCTATGGTAAGAAAATTTATGTCCTTGCATATAAAATAACACTTTAATACCCCGTATAAAAATACGGGGCATTTTATGCCAAAAATATATTTTGTATAATTTAAATACGGGCGGGTGGCGGAATTGGCAGACGCGTACGGCTCAGGACCGTATGTCCTAACGGACTTAGGGGTTCAAATCCCCTCTCGCCCAAAATAAAAACACACCCTTTCGGGTGTTTTTTTTATTTTCGGTCGTCGCAATGCCAACTGCTTGGCATTGCGGGGGATTTGAAGCCCGCAGCGATGTGTGAGTTTTGCCGAAGGCAAAGGCGAACACCGCGAGGGCAGGGGTGTAGGAAAATTCCGTCAGGAATTTTACCGGAACCCAAATCCCCTCTCGCCCAAAAAATTACATTTGCCAATAACCGTCAGATATTTTTTTTGAAGCAAACATTGAACAATAATAATTGTCCTCTTTGTAAGAACCATCATAACATTCTAACCTACCTGTCCCTTCGGAATAAGCTAAGCTATAAAATTCAACATATTCACCATTTTCTACTTCACTGATAGTTGTTCCTTTTTTTACTCGTATAAGAGAAGGAAAATAAGGATTCGTTCCACCATCCCCCCAATAACATCCTCCATTTTCAAAACAAAACTCATCGGAACAGCATATTTGACCGCCACACTCATCCATAAAACATCCCCAATCACTTGGTAATTCTATACCAATTTTATCGTTAGTTAGAATTCCACTCGTATGATCATTGTATAGAATAAACTCCTGACCTCTTTCACGCATATATTTTAAAGTTATAAGTGCTTGCGATACTTTGCTTTTTTCCACTGCTTTGTTATACTGCGGCAAAGCAACTGCGGCAAGTATTCCAATAATTAAAACAACTACTAATAATTCAACTAAGGTAAAACCTTTTTTACAATTTTTTAACATTTTTTTCTCCTTAATTTAATTTTTACTGTAATTACAATTTTTTCTATTAAATACCTCCTAAATTTATAAAATAAAAACGGCTAATATATTTAGCCGAATTCACTGACCAAAAGTAATAGCCGTGGTTTATCAATGAAGATAAACGCTCGATGCAAAATGAGTGGCCACTCATTTTGCATCTTTAACGAACTATTTTTGAAGTGAATTCGTGCCTCTGAGTTTTCAAAAGCTCGCCGTATTTTTATACGGTTCCAAAAACAGATTACAAATTTCTTAGGGTTTTTAGCCCTCTGTAAATTAATTTAACCTCTAAATTATAATAACAAAAATTAATATTCCTTGCAAATTGTGATTAACGTTTTTGCTGTAAATTTATTTCTTCGGCTTTCAAAACAGCATTTTCTAATTCTTTGCGTTTCCTTTCCATTTGCAGAGGAATATTTTTCTGTGCCCATTTTGGATTCTCAAAATACAAAACACCCTCCGCTATAGAAGATGCAAGCAAATCAATAAAACGCTGCTTTTTTAAAAGTTCTTCTTGCCAAGGTACCATCATATATAAACTTTCAATCAAAACAGCAGGAACCTGCGGCATACCGCGTGTTACCGCGAAATCAGCTTGCAAAATGCCGTTATTGGGAAGGGGTATATTTTTTGTATAACTCCTCTCCATTGCTTTTGCAAGCGGTATGCTTTGTTGGTAATAGTAATAAAAAGAGAAACCGAGTTCGCGTTTAAGCGGATTAATATGGTCCGGTAAAGCATTTAGATGTAAACTCAAAAATAAATCCGGTTCAAAGAGGGATGCACGGTAAGTCCTGTCACTTAAACCTAAGGTCTCGGTTTCATCTTTTGTGATGAAAACCAAAGCACCGTATTTTTCAAGTTCTTTTTTTGTGGCAAGGGCTATTTGATAATTCATTTCATATTCAAGCAGACCGCTTGGACCGACAGCACCGTCGTAAGGAACCGTTCTCTTCGGCGAATGGCCGGGGTCCAAAACAACACGAAGAAGGTTAAGCGGTTTTTTATCAGTAAATTTAAAATCCGGAGAACCAACAAGTTCAAAAATCAAATTATTTTCCTCATACCTATAATTAAAGCCGCGCAAACGCTTTCCGTTTTGAAAACGCGCCGTAATCTTTTTACTGGTCGGTGATAATACTTGATAATCAAGCCCGCTGATTAATTCCGTAGTTGCGTTAGTATTAAAAGTATTAAATGCTTGGGTATTATGCAAGATTATTCCAAATGTTTGGTCCGTTTGTGATGTAGCAAAACTAACACGTTCTGTATTTTTTACGATTATTTTTGTTTTATTATCTGCTTCTTCCACTGCAATTTGCCAGGCAATATTTCTTGGAAGTGAAACTTTTTTTTGGTTATTAAGTAAGGTTTTGTCCAAATAACCTATCTTATTATCATCTAAAATAATTTTATAAAAGCCGTCTACAGCACCTTCAGTCAAAACAGTATTAAAAATACGGGTTTGAAAATCATATCCGCCGGTTTTATTAGGTTCCAAACGTAAACGCAAATTTTGACCGCGTACTTGTGCAGGTTTCAAAATTTCTTCTTCCGGTAAAATTTTAATTTTACCTTTACTTGATACCTTTCCCTTATATTTACCGCCGTACTCATATATGCGATAAACAGGTTTTTTACCTGTTTTGAGAACTTTGTCTGCCCCTAAAATTACGGTTTTTTTATAAATACTCGGGGTTAAGACTTCTTCCTCAAGTTCCATTTCTTCAAATAAAGGAGGCAAGGAAACTGTTACTTTATGGTAAGGGCTTGCTTCCACTTTAAATGTGATTTCCGAAGTGTTTGAAAGTTCACTATCACCGACGGGGAAAGCAGAATCTTCCATTAAGCGGGGTGTTTTAAAATAAGCGTTTTTATCAATCCCCTGAACATTTATGTTGCGTACTGCCTTATATGTTTTATCCGCACTTTCGTACTGTAAGACCAAACTATTTAGGCCGGCTTTTACCGGAACATAACCCAAATAAGCACCGCTGGGATAGACATCAATTTCCCGTCCGTTTATCGTTAAAATGCCCGGGCCTAAAGTTTTACCAAAAATAAAAACACCTTTTGCACCCGCACCTATTTGTGCACCTTCAGGAGGATATTCAACGGTAATAGGATAAATTCTATTAGGGTATTTTTCCCTCACCTCTAAACTTGGGGCTATGGGCAAAGCATACAATTGAACCGTTAAAAAAAGCAAAAAAATAAAGTAGGGTATTTTATTCATACTAATAAAATGATAACATAATTATATGGAGATTGCACGAAAAATTGTTAAAGACCTAAATACACTTTTGCAAATTGATTTAACACCGGAACAAAACGGGCTTCAAGTAGAAGGGGCAAAAGAAGTAGATAAAATTGTTTTTGGAGTGTCTGCCAATATGGCCTTATTTGAAGCTGCCGTCAAAGAGCATGCACAGATGCTTATCGTTCATCACGGTTTACTTTGGGGGCATGAACAAAAATTAACGGGTATCTTCGGTGCAAGAATAAGATTTCTGATTAAAAATGATTTAAACCTTGTTGCCTATCATTTACCTTTGGACAAACATCCGACTTTGGGCAATAATGCCGGCCTTTCAAAAATGCTGGGGCTGAAAAATCTAAAACCCTTTGGCACTTATAAGGGTATTAAAATAGGTTTTAAGGGTACTTTGGCAAAAGCAAAAAGTTTTGATAATATTTTAAAATTACTTGGCGGGGAAGGGTTAAACTTCGGGCCTAAAGATATAAAAACCGTTGCTATAGTAAGCGGCGGTGCACACGATATGCTAAATGAAGCCATAACAGAAAGAGCAGATTTATATATTTGCGGCTCCCGTGATGAATATGTGCAAGAACTTGCCCGCGAAGGTAAAATAAATTTTATAGCAATGGGACATTATAATTCTGAAAAACTTGGAATTTTGGCGCTTAAAAATTATATAGATAAAAAATACAAAGTAAGCACAAAATTTATAGACATAAAAAACCCATTCTAGGAGAGTATATGGAAAGCACAATAAAAAAGATAAACACATTAAAAGGGTATGCCTTAGAACTTCAAAAGAACATGACCTGCCGCCCTGCCATCTCACCGGCGTTAGGCGGGAAAGGGGAGTACCAAAAGGCCCTATATCTTGAAAGTGAATTAAATAAAATTAAATTTGATGAACTTTTCCACGTAGATGCCCCCGATACAAAGGCAGAAGGCAATATACGCCCTAATATTATTGCTAAGTATTACGGTGAAAATAAAAATAAAACCTTATGGCTTATGGCTCACATGGACGTTGTGGCCGCAGGCGATTTATCTTTATGGAAAACAAACCCTTTTGAACTTACGCTAGATAAAGATAAAGATACTATTTACGGCCGCGGTGTTGAAGACAATCAACAGGCTATTGTCGCAGCTTTGCTTACAGCAAAAATTATTACTGAAAGCGGCAAACGCCCGCCCATAAACTTAGGTTTAATGTTACTTAGTGATGAAGAAGTCGGTAATGAAAACGGTTTACTTTACGTAATAAAACAAAGGCCGGATTTGTTTGGAAAGGATGACCTTTTTATTGTACAGGACTGCGGCGACCCCGAAGGGCGTGAAATTGAAATTGCTGAAAAAAATATTTTTTGGTTCAAATTTACCGTTACAGGAAAACAATGCCATGCCTCTATCCCTGACCACGGTATAAACGCTTTTGAAGCCTCATCCAATTTGGCTGTTCGTTTGACAAAAGGCCTCAGGGAAAAATTTAATAAAATAGATCCTTTATTTTCCCCTAATGTAAGTACCTTTGAATTAACCAAAAGGGAAGGGGGCGTTCCAAACGTAAACATCATACCCGGAAGTGATGTCTTTTATATGGACTGCCGTGTTTTTGCGGATTATTCCAAAGAAGATTTAGTAGAGGAAATTGAACGTATTGCAGATACCGTGGAAAATGAGTTTAAGGTTAAAGTAGAACAGGAAATAGTTGTAAATGTGGCCTCAACACCGACGCCGAAAGATTCACCTTTGGTTAAAGCATACGCAGATGCTGTTAAAGAACTGTATAAAGTAGATGCAAAAATTATAGGGGTCGGCGGCGGAACTTTTGCTGCAGATATCAGAAATTTAGGCCTGCCGGCTGTAGTTGGTTCTAAAATGTACAGTAATCCACATGGTCCAAACGAGAGAACACGTTTGAGTTTTGTGTTAGACGATATTAAATTACTCGTCTATGTAATAACGCATTTAAAATAATATGGTAAAAAAGACAGCACCCTTTGGAAGGGAAATTCTAATAACTGTTTTCTTAATTTTTTTACTCTCAACCTTATGTGTTAAAAAAGTTAAGGATTTGAAAATAATGGCGCAGGACAGTATATCGCAAAAAAACGAGCAGATTATTCAAGAAGCCCTTGCGGTATACCGCGGTGATAATGAGGGGCGCTGCCCGATAAAACTAGCGGAATTAAAAGGCACTTATCTTGATAATTTCCCGGTAAATTATACGCAAGGCATACCAAGCAATAAGGTAAAAGAAGGTGCAAGTTATAAAGAAGCATTTGACGGAACAGGCGGTTGGATTTACATCAATAATAAACAAGATAAGGATTATTGCGAAATATTTCCAAATATAAAGAAATAAGAAAGGTAATTTATGGAACAATTATTTGTCTATGTACTTAGCGCGATTTTGGGCTTAATGGTGGGAAGTTTTCTTAATGTTTGTATTTACAGGATACCGGCAAATGTTTCTTTGTGGTGGCCGCCATCCACCTGCCCTAAATGCAAGACAAAGATTAAATTTTATGATAATATTCCTGTTTTAAGTTACTTAATCTTGGGCGGTAAATGCAGACAATGTAAAGAAAAAATTTCCGCACAATACCCGATAATTGAAGCGGCAACTTCCTTTTTAACTTTAATTGTAGTTTGGAAATTCGGGTTGACTTATTGGGCTGCTGTTGCTTTGTTGGTTACTTACTGTTTATTGGTATTATCTATAATTGACTTCCAACATTTTATTATACCTGACAGGTTTTCTCTCGGTTTAACGATTTTAGGTTTACTTGTATTTTTTATAAACCCTGCTTTTACCGGTAATATAACTGCAAAATTTATACAGTGCTTTATAGGCGGTGCGGTGGGCTTTTTGGGGCTTTGGATGCTTGCAATTTTCGGCAGTTTGGTTTTTAAAAAGGAAGCCATGGGCGGCGGTGATATTAAACTATTGGCAGCTGTCGGCACATTAACGGGGCTTGGCGGGGTAATTTCAACCTTAATGATTTCCTCTTTTGCGGGGCTTGTTTATTACGGAACTTTAATGCTCTTGAAGAAAAACCCTCAAGATAAAACCATTCCCTTTGGGCCCTTTATTAGTTTGGGTTTATTTGTGAATATTTTATTTCCGAACAATTTAATGCTACTATATTAGTATGTTTAGGATTTTAGCAGTTATTTTGGCTGTTTTCTTGTGCCCGATACTTAGGGCAGAGGTATCTGTATTAACAAGTAATGATACGCAGGTAAAACAACAAAGAGAGGTTATTTACCCCACACCGCAAAACCTTGCAATAGATGACGAAATGCTGCCCAGCAGTTCCACCTTATATGTTTTTGAAGTATGTGCTATCGGCAAACAAGCAATTTTGGTACAATCCCAACAGGCCCAATCTCAAAGGGGAAATAAAGGGGCAATACAACAATATAAAGTCAAAAATTATACGCCGGTCAGAAAGTGTAAGGACTATATCGGGGCAGATACCCCGCAAGACAAACGCAATATGTTAAACATCGCCATGCGTGAAATACAAGTACCAAACAGGGAAAGTATGTCAATGAATATTAAGGCAACTCTAGGTAACCCTAATGCAACGTTTACGGTCAAAGATAAGGCCCTTATGCCCTATACTGTTCCATATAATGATATGCCAAAAGGCAGTGTACTTAAAAAAATTTTGGTAAACCGGGAAAAAATTAAAAAATTTTATAATTTTAATTTACCGGCCTCTGTTTATTTGGGGTCAGTTATTCAAAAACGATTTGATAATTATTTACCAATCCGCATAAGTTTTTATGAAGAAATGATTGGAAACAACCAAGCACGCAATTTTATTGTGTTTGTCTTTAATGAAGCGGAAAAATATACCTACACTCCTGCGGCAAACAATACAGCAAGCGATAAAGTCTATGATATTGAACCCGATTTTGCCGTACAATACCTGAAATAGCAAATTTACAACTATTGCAAAAAATAGAAAAAGAGTGTATAATTAAAATATGAGGCAGTAAATTTACATAGGAGACAATTATGAACAGCATCTTTCGCAAGTATCGTGCCAAACGCAAAAAGGGTTTTACTCTTTTAGAAGTTTTGGTAGTTGTTGTAATCTTGGGTGTTTTAGCGACGATAGCCGTGCCCACTTACAATAAAATAGTTAGAAGGAGCCGTGTCGCAGACGGTTTAAACGTGCTTGATATGTTGGCAGGCGCGCAAGATAAGTATTTTATACAGCATGGTATTTATGCTGCAAAATTAACGGATTTGAATATTCCGATGAAGGATTATAGGTCTGAGAATCCTCAGGCCCAATTCGCAAACATTATTACCAAAAATTTTACTTATGATAAAATCCCTGAGAAAAATTGTATTTATGCTACTTCTAACACGGGTACGAACTATACTTTGGTTAAAAATTATAAAAGTAATGCCAAAGTACGGTGTGTAGGCGAAGGATGTAAGGACCTTACTGGCTACGTCGATGAAACTAGTGACATTGGCAGTTTGTGTCCGGCAGTTGCTTCGGGGGAGCCTCCTTGCGAAGAAGAGGAATGTCCCGAAGGGGAACATTTTGATAGTGATGCCTGTAAGTGTTTTCCAGACGCACCGCAGCCGTCTGTGCCGCCTGCTAATACCGGTTGTCCGGACGGTGGACAAGATGGCGATACAAGGCCCTATAATACCGGTGAAGCGTGTGGTGTTAAAGGTTGTTATTTATGGACCACGCAAGTTTGTAAAGATAATGAATGGATCATTATCAAAAATATCAAACCGGAATGTAAAGATGCACAAGGGAATGCGTGTCAAGAAAACCAAGGCGGAAATTTCTGTACTGATGGGGATACACAATATGTACAAACAGAAGAAAGTTGTACAAGCAGTTCTTTAGGGCGTACAGGTGGTTTAGGTAATGCCGGAGGTGATATTAAATGTGGCATAAAATATGTACTGCAAGAATGTGTAGAAAAACAGTGGGTTAATACGGAAAAATATGATTGCCGTCAAAAAGAGTGTCAGGAAGGTGTTAATTTAGTTCTTAATCCAGAAACTTGTGAATGTGAAAGTTATAAGGAATGTAATCCTGCTGAGATACCGGTGTGTTCCAACGGTGTAACAATTTGTGACCCTTGCCCTGAAAGCCCCAGTACTCCAAACATTATACAACAGGCCTTGGCAGGTGTCAGCGGTAATAGTAATGATAAAGGTGGTAATGACAGAGGTGCACAAACTAATCCGGAAGTATCAACAGAGTGTTTCCATTGTGGTTATAGAAATGGTAGTACTACTCCGGAATGTAACCATAGTACCGGCCGTTGGTATTGTGCAGGAGATGAAAATACAGACTGTACTAATATCAGTGGAGGTGTTTTTGCGTATGACCCTGATAGAGGTAATTGTGACGGCAGCGGTACAGAAGGAAATGCTTGCGGCGGTTATGAATTAACTAATATCAGATGTTTCCAAGAAATAACCGGTGGTATACCGGAGTTAAGCGCACAATATTCAGGCTCTTGTTCATTAAAGACAGGTAATGCTTGTTTTAGCGGCGAAACAAGAGAATGTACTTTGCAAGGCGGCGGTTCCGGCGTACAACAATGCAAAGACTGCCAATGGGATGAAGAATGTAATTCTACATCTAATTGTGATCCCGGAAACAAACCTCAAGGTAATGCTTGCGGTACATATGAGTGTAATGAAACTAGTCATGCTTGGGAGTGGGTTCCTGCAAATGGCACTGTACAATGTAACCCCGATTTAAGCAGCACACAATTGGCCGCTTTAGGTATTGAAAGTTGTAGTGCGAACTGCCAGGCCACTTGTAAGGGCGGAAGTGCATCAACATATTATCAAGGTAAATGCTATGAGGCCTATTGGAATTCTTCATTGAATACAGCGGTTTTTGGTGATGGAAATAATCCAAAGAAAACTTTTAGAGTTTACAACAGTGCTTGCGGTTATACAGAAAGTGGTGTCGGCAGGGGCGGTGACGGTGACGGCGGAAAAGGTGGAGGGAGAGGCGATGTTAATTTTTGCGAAGGTTGTTACACTTTATCTCAAGTCTACCAATGTACGGATAGTTGTGTCGATTGGAACCAGTCTTGTGTCCAAGATTGTTATAGTCAAATGTGCGGCGTAGATTGCCTTGGTGCTGGTGGCACTAATAACAATTCTCCAAGTACCGGGTGTCTTAATGTCAGTTGTAGCTATTTAACATCAGCCAAAAGTGTATATAATGGCAGTTGTGCTGACTATTGTAAAGGACAAACAGGTACTTACTGTCTTTCAAAGGACCGTATATATAAAGGAGCGCAGGAAAATACTTCTACGAGCTGTAATCCTAGCTATCTGCCAGGCTTTAACGTTGGTGTTTACTGGTGTCGTATAGCAGGAACAAACTCTACCGGCAGCAACAGTGGTAGTGGCACCGGTATTCAGCATTAAAATATAGTTTAGTAATATGAAACTCCCCAAGCTTGTGCTTGGGGAGTTTCATATATACAACAATATTTCCGCTAGACGTTAATTATTATATGGAGTACCATTAACTGAAACACATTTAAAGAATCTGCCTTGCAGACTTTGATTGGCTTGATATTGCCCCCCGCCGGTACATCTCCCCGGATGAATATCTAGTTGCCTAACTATAATATTATTCAAAGATGCTCCATTACTTAAACAATATGCATCAGGTGTTTTATTAGTTATAGCGTATATTGGTACAGTTCCGTAATTACAAGTAGGCGAATTACAGTTATGTAATGTATAATTATCAGTGCCGCAATTCTTATATGAGCTCAGGTTAGATGTACTTGAATTAGATGGATTGTAAAAGAAACCTTTATGATTTACTGTTTCCGATTTTACACAAGCACGATGATCATCAATCCAATTTGATCCGTTGGGACATGTTATTTTGCTACATCCTGAGGAACAATGAACGCCGGAAGGTAAAGAATCTAATAGGGAGCATCCTACATTTGGTTTATTACGGCAAGAAGACCAACTGCCGGAATTTTTATCCCAATCATATTGTTCTTGTTGCAGTTGATAATTATATTGTAAAGTACATGATGTTATATATATTTGTTCTGCACAGAAACTATCTCTGGGACAATTCTTCCTATCAGCCGTATGCACATTTGTACAAGGTTGACCGTCAAAATCCCATACCCATCTATAGTTGGTAGAAGCGTCACACTTTGCAACGGCTATTTGGGTACCGCAATATAGTTGTGGATTGCCATTATTACAAGCTCGTTTATTACTACCTGTCGGATTTGGTGTAACAGGGCATTGTTGTAATGTACATTCATCCCATTGGCAGTTTTTACATTTTTGTACGCCGGTGCCGCCGCTTTGTAAAGTACATGCTCTTGTTTCGCCGCTAAAACAAGCATTACCTGTCTTTAATGAACAAGAGGTTGAATATTGTGGGCTTAATTCCGGTATACCGCCCGTTATTTCTTGCCAACATCTGACGTTAGTTAATTTATAACCTCCGCAAGCATTCCCTGCTGTGCCGTTACCGTCACAAGAACCGTTGTAAAGAGGAATACTACCGTTTATTTGTGTACACCCGACATTCTCATCACCCGCGCAATACCAGCGCCCTGTTGTATGATTACAAGTTGCCGTAGTAGCACTATTTTTATAGCCGCAATGGAAACATTCTGTAGATAAACTAGGGTTTGAGGGGTGTTCCCCTTTTTCATTTCCCCCGCCTATTTCCATTAGGGCCTGTTGTATAATATTTGGAATACTTGGGCTTTCAGGGCAAGGGTCACAAACCGTAATGCCATAGGAACAGGAAGGCTTAGTGATGGGGTCGCAATTTTTATAAGTGTCACATTCGCAGGTTTCCAGGTTAAGGACTTGTCCCGAACCTTCCCCGCATGTTTTTTGACGGCAATCATAGTTACCTGTATTAACCCAATATCCGTTTTTACAGGTTTGCTCGTCAAACCTTATTCCGCAAGTAATATAGAGTGAAGGTGTGCCGGGGGGAGTGGATTCTCCTCTATTACCGCTGCATCTTTCTCCGCTATTGACAAATCTTACGGAACCTTCTTTGCTGCAATCGTTGCCCGAAGGAACGGATGGTGTTACTGCTTGGGGTACACACTCGCATTTTACCGGATCAAGATATGAATTTTTGTGCTTTCTGCAATATTCTTCTGTTAATGTACATCCTTCCGGGGCGGCAGGACATAGGGTAGAAATTTCATCCGCCTTTTTTACTAAACCTGATATAGCATCACAACCATCGCCGACACAACGAACCTTAGCTTTAGTTTTATAATTTTTAACTAAAGTATAATTTTGTTTTGCTTTATTCGGGGTAGCATAAATACAATGTTGTAAAGGAATTTTGTTGTAAGTAAAGTGGGTGGTTATAATATCTGTGAATGAGGAACCGGGGTCTTGACCTCTTAATTCCTTTATTGGGACATTTAAATCAGTTAATCTTGCTGCATAATGTCCGTGATGAATAAAATACTTCTCTTGTGCATTTTCTAACATTTTAAGGACTTTCAGCCCATCTGAAACGCGTCCGCGGTTAACCGCTTTGTTGTAAATAGGTGCCGCTACGGAAACTAGCACTATAAAAATAATCAGCACAGTCAATATTTCAAACAGCGTAAAGCCCTTTTTATGTTTAACACAATTTTTGTTAAACAGACTACGCATATCACCTCCTCTTTTAATTCAATTTTGCGTATTTATTTATTATACCCACTTTTTTAACTTTTTACAACCCCGCTGTTGTAAATAAATAAATAAATATCAGACTTTTAGGCTTAACGGAACTTTTTGCTAGTAATTAAAAAATATTGCCGATATGCAAGTGGCACCGGTGTATTTATTCAGCGGGGATGATGTCTTTAGAAAAAAGGAAATAACCAAAAAAATTATTTCAACTTTAAAAATTGATGAGTTTAATTTGACACAAGAGGATTGCCAACAAAGCAAGGAAATAGGGGAAAGCAATTAAAAGTGCTTTATAATTTTCTGCTTCTTTTAAAATAATTTCAATAGGGGGAATATTTTCAACATTAAAAGATGTTTTAGGTTTTTGCGGAACAACTATGCTTTTTTGGTCAAAATTTTTTTGCGTTATGTAGACATTACCGATAATTACCCCGGCTATAAAAAGTACCAAAATTATAAACAAACGTAAGATATTTGCCGTACATAAATTATACCAAAAAATTATTTTTAGGATTATATTCATAGGGTTAATATGTAAAATTGTTGGTATTAATAGGTTTTTCCTTAAATTTCTCCCCAACACTTTTATAAAATAGATGGCGAAAATAAAAAGTAAAGTTAAAAATAATATTAAATCATTTTTACGAAACTAACATTTTACTTGACGTTTTTTTTTTTTTTT
>CAMZGO010000012.1 GCA_947306425.1 uncultured Elusimicrobia bacterium
TAACATTCCATCATTTTTGATACGGTATTAGCAATATTTTTGACCATTAGGCCAATAAATATATAGAAATAACAGCGCGATTTAAACCCCACACTTTTTATAATGTATCGGAACAAAAATGTGGGGTTAAAATAAAGGGAAAGTAGGAAAATAATTTAAAGAGAGAAGCCTTAAACCATCCCCCTTTTATTAATCAATATAACCTCTTAAACCTATTTGGAAGGAAATGCCGCTGGCATTTCCCGCATAAGCGGAAACCTGTATATAACCGGAATAATCTTTAAGGAAAGTATTTTCAAGACCTACAGAAAATTCCGCAAAGCTTTTTACTTTATGTTTTAACAATGTTAAATCATTAGCCGTTACTTTTCCTTTTTGCCAAGCATTAAAATTATAACTGCCGCTCAAATATGGATACCAACCGTTATAAGAACCCATAATTTTTAAACTAGGGGAAAGTAAAATATTATGAAATTTCGTAGAATTTATTGATGCTCCGTTTGCTGTTGTGTAATTTTGTAAATTAGATAAATTATATAATGCCGTTACAGCAGGCTGTACAACAATATTTTCAGATAAATTCAGGTCTAATTCCCCTTTAACGGAAGCGGTATAAGAAAACACATCAAAAGAACCGCTGTACGTTTTAAAAGAATAGGACTCCGGCCCGTTTGTTATATACATTTGGGCGGATAATAATGCAAAATAATTTTTTAAAGTTGCCATTAAACCTAAGGCTAAAGAATCGTTATGCAAGGTTGTTTCCTGATATTTTTGTTTTGTACCCAAATATCCCATAAATACTGTGGGAACAAATA
This sequence comes from uncultured Elusimicrobia bacterium, assembly GCA_947306425.1. Classification (GTDB taxonomy): domain Bacteria; phylum Elusimicrobiota; class Elusimicrobia; order Elusimicrobiales; family Elusimicrobiaceae; genus Proelusimicrobium. Next base: position 819 of record CAMZGO010000012.1, read on the forward strand.
GATTATCATCTGAAATTAAGAAAGGGAAATCTATCCCGACTAAACCCCCATAATAATAATTCTTTACATCTTCTATACCGTTATCGTGATTAACTTTTTGATAACCGCCGTTAGGTATAAACCAAGCCATGTGGTTTCTACTTTGGGTTGGTAAAACACCTTGTTTAATAGGTTTTTCCGGGTTTACTTCGGACGTAGGCCCAAATGTTTGAGGATTTTCAATACGGCGATAATTTAAGCGGTCCCTTGAAAACATAATATCTATTCTATTAAATAAACTTGACACAGTATTAACAGCACTTATTACTTTGGAATTTGCCGCAATAGGTAAAACGGAAATTGTCGGGTTTACTCTGTTAGTTCTAATTGTTTGAAACCCGCCGGCAGAAGATTGCAATTTGTAAATATATAAAGGTCCATAAAAATACTCATCAGTATTAATGTTCACGGTTGCCCCGGGTGCTACAGTAATTGTCGGGTCAGCAGAACTATCACTTAAAATATTTAATTGCGTGTAATTGTTAATACTAAAATTACCGCTGGCGCCGGATATGGTATCAGCGTTATTATTCGCCAAGTCAACATCAATATATAAAGGATTATCACCAACTAAAGTAAGGGAAGCAGATGTTAAAGAGCCTATACTGTCATTTTGCATATTTAAAGCAGTACCATTTAATGTAATTGTGCCGAAAGTTGGGTTACCGACTTTAGCATTTAAGGAACCGCCTGTTATGTTTAAAGTACCGTTATGAGTATTTTCCGTATACCAATTTAAAGTGGTATTATTGGAATCTATTGTTCCCCCTTTAACACCCCCGTAAAAACTTATAGTGCCGCCGCCGGAAATGTTTAAAGAAGAATTTTCATCCAAGGTTATATCATTATACCCCGAACTATCGGTGTTTCCTTTAAAAATGATATTTTCGTTTGTATTTAAATTAATCGTTCCGCTGCTAACATAAATTGCACCGCCGCTCCCGCCGGAAACATTGTTAATAAAATTTGTATTTCCGTTTAAATCCAAAGTAGAGTTATCTACAAAAACCGCGCCGCCGTTTCCGCCTGCCGTATTGCCGGAAAATTTTGTGTTTGTAACTTTGATATTACCTTTAGTATAAATTGCACCGCCGTCAAGGACAGATTCATTCCCCTCTAAAGTTGTACTTGAAAGGGCCATAGTTCCCATATTATAAATTGCACCGCCATTGTTGGCATTATTATTTTTAAAAGTACTACTATCAATTTTTGCTGTTCCTAAATTATAAACTGCACCGCCATTATTTGCCGGGGCTGTATTGCTGGAAAATGAAGCATTTGTCATAGAAACGAAATCTGTTATATAAATTGCACCGCCGTTTCCTGCCGTAGTTGTATTGCTTGAAAAAACAGAGCCGTTTAATGTTAATGTTGAGGCATAAACAGCACCACCATTTCCAACAAGTGCAGTATTATTTAAAAATATTGAAGTCTGTATGGTTCCGCTGGAAAGATATACTGCTCCGCCGTTTCCGCTGTTTGCTGTATTACTTGAAAATATAGAAGTTAGTATGTTCGCAGTGGAAGCATATATAGCCCCACCGTCCTCTGTAACAGTATTTGTAGAAAAAATCAATTTTTCCCCTATAAAATCACCGCTGCCTTCATAGTATATTGCACCGCCTTGTGCACCTGTTCCTAAAGCAGAATTGGTACTGAAAAAAACATTATTCAAATAAGTGCCTTGTTGTGAATTAATATTTAAAGCACCGCCTTTTCCTGCATTAGTATTTGAAATGTTATTTGTAAAACTGACATTTTCTATAGTAAAAGTTGAATATGTTTGGCCGGTGCCGGCTGCCCCTACATTTATAAATACTGCCGGGTTTACGGAAGTATTTTGCGTAGTACTTGAAAAAGTTATATTTGAAATAGTGGAAGAAGCCCCCTCAAAAGTAATCATAGGTGATACTGTATTTCCACTAATAGTGAACGTGCTGCCGTTAACAGTTGTCAAATTAATATTTTTATGTGCGGTTAAGGAAGTGCTGCCAAAGCTGATATCAGCAGATAATTCAACATTTTCTTGATTTGTATTAATAGCATTTCTTAATTGGTTATAAGTAGATACTTCAACCGAAAAACAAGGTAATCCCAAAAGAATTAAACAGAAAAAAGATAATATTCTTTTCATAAAGACCTCTTTAAAAAATATTCACAACTAAATTATAACAAAATGTTTGTCTATCATAAAGCAATAATAGAAATATTATTTTTATTTGCAATTTCTATAACTTCTTCAATATCTAAAATTACGGTTTTTCCGGCTTCTACTGCAAGAACATCGGCCCCTGCTTTTAACATTGTTTTTATTGTTCCTTTGCCGATGACAGGCAAATCAAATCTCTCATCTTGTTTCGGACGGGCAACTTTAACTACCACAAGAGGGTTTTTTATTGTGCTTTTCGCTGTTTTATAGATTTCCCCTCCGCGTTTGATACATTCATCTGTTCCTTCCATTGCTTCAACTGCCAATACGGCTTTATCGCTTAAGACAACTGTTAGACCTATATCTAAATCTGCCAAAGTATGTGCTATTTTAATACCCAGATTAATATTTAATTTTTCTTCTTCGCTTGGGGCTCTTTTTGTTAAAACACCTTCTTTAACGGCACAATTTTTTAAGAAAGAAAAGGAAGATAACATCTCTATATCATCCTTTTTAAATTCTGCTATTGCTGCATTTAATAAACTTTCTGCCCTTTTATCACGAAGTGTAGCCAAGACCTTAGCCATACGCATATCTGGTATAAGGGAGAAGATATTTATGTGTTTTACGCGTCCTGCCATAATGGCATGCGTTACACCGTTTTGTTTAAAAAATTCTATACATTTTGAAAGCTGCCCTATTTTCAAAGTATTTGTCACTTTGGCATAAGGTTTAAAATCGCTTTCCGCGGCATTTCCTTTAACGCAAGCAACTATTACCTGCCAGCCTTCTTCAGCTGCACCTTTAGCTGTTAAAACAGGGTATTTTCCTTCTCCTGCAATTATGCCAAGTATTTTATTCATCATTATCTTCTTCTGTTTTATTTGTTTTTTTACGAGGTGTTGTTAACCCGCGTTCGGTTGTTTCACAAAATTCAATCATTTCCATAACTTCCGGAACTTGAGGTTTAGAACGCAAAAATTCAATACTTTCTTTTAAAGTTCTGCTTGATAAAAATAATTCCATATAAGCTTTTTTGATTGCTCTCACCGTTTCAGAACTAAAACCGGCACGCTTAAGGCCGATTATATTTAAACCGGCAAGTTTTGCCCTTGTACCTGTTGCATAACAAAAAGGAGGAAGGTCCAAAGTAAGACCGCTTAGACCTGAAAGCATAGCAAGGCGTCCAACCCTTACAAATTGGTGTAAACCTGTTAAGCCCGACATTATTGCCCTGTCTGCAATCCTGACATGGCCTGCAACGGCACAGGAGTTGGCCAAAATAATATTATTTCCTAAAATACAATCATGTGCAACATGGGAATTTGCCATTAAAAGACAACTGTCGCCGATAACAGTAGGTTGTTCTAATTTAGTAGAACGGTGAATTGTTACACATTCGCGTATTTTATTTTTACTTCCTATCTTAACACGGCTTTCAAAACCGTCTTTATAAGATAAATCTTGCGGTTTAACACCTATGAAACAATGTCCTATTAATTCGTTTTCATCACCCATATCAGTATTTTCAATGATACAACTTGGGCCGATTCTATTATTTTTACCGATTGTAGTATCTTTACCGATAATGGTAAAAGGGCCGATAACGGTTCCTTCACCGATTTTAGCGGAAGGGTCAATAATTGCTGTTGGGTGTATAACGGGGTATTTCATAAATTCTCCTATATATTGTCTAATAATATTTTAGCAAAATTTGTATTGCCTGTATGACCTCCGCAAGAACAAATTATGTGCATTGGTCCTAAAACATAACCGGTTAAAGAAAGGTCGCCGATTAAATCAAGAATCTTATGACGTACTTGTTCATCAGGGAAACGCAAAGGAGTGGAAAATTTATCTTTGAAAATTACTACACAATTTTTTGGGTCTCCGCCAAGAGCAAGGCCGTTTGCTTTTAAGAAAGAAAGTTCTTCCTCAAATCCAAAAGTGCGGGAGGGGGCTATTTCTTCAATATAACCGTCTTTAGACATTTCAAAAGTATATTCCTGATGATTAACCAAAGGATGATTTCTTAAATAAATAAAGGTAAAAGTTAATTTATCTGCCGGTTTTGCGGTATAAGACATATTTTTTTCTTCGTATTTTATTTCTTTTCTTATATTTAAAACTTTGGCGGGCAAGTTTAAATCTTTAAGGCCGGCTTTTAAAATATGTTCGGCAAAAACCAAAGAAGAACCGTCAGTTAAAGGCGGTTCGGGGCCGTCCATTTCCACAAGTAAATCTGTAATTCCTAGGGCTACGCAGGCACTTAGTAAATGTTCAACAGTATGTACACTTGCATTACTGCTTGCCATATTTGTTCCGCGTAGAGTGGATTTAATACTTGAAAGATGTGCTTTGATGGGCTCAGCATTTTGGATGTCTTTCCTTAAAAAAGATATATATCCCTGCTCGCTTGGTTTCAAAGTAATAGTACTGTTTTTGCCTGTATGCAAACCTATACCGCTTAAAGTTGTTTCTTGTGCAATAGTAAATCTGTTCATAAAACCTCTAAATATTATATTTTTTTCTCAAAGACTGAATTTCTTTATAAAATTCCGGCAGTTTTTTAAGAATTACTTGTAAACGCATAAAATCAGAATAAGACATTGCCGGTGAACCCATAACTTTTGAACCTGCTTCAAGCGCGGAAATGATACCTGCTTGAGGGCCGATAACAACCCTGTCCCCCACTTTTAAATGTCCAGAAACACCTGCCTGCCCAGCGATAATAACACCGTTGCCGATTTCCGCAGAACCTGCAACACCGACTTGCGAAACTAAAATGCTGGACATACCGATTTTAACATTATGCCCTATTTGAACCAAGTTATCAATTTTGGTATTTGCTCCAATAACCGTTTCGTTCATCTTTGCGCGGTCAATGGTTGTATTTGCGCCGATTTCAACATCATCTTGCAAAATAACTTTGCCGATTTGCGGAATCTTTTCATGTTTATTTATAAACACATAACCAAAACCGTCAGAACCTATAACCGCCCCCGGCTGCAAAATAACATAATCTTTTAAAACACATTCTTCGCGGATGGTAACTTTTGGGTAAATAATACAATTTTTACCGATTTTAACATCACATCCTATATAAACTTGCGGGTAAATTATTGTACCTTCGCCGATTTCCGCACCGTCTTCAATCACACTTAAAGCACCTATTGCGACATTTGCACCTATTTTTGCATTTTCCGAGACAACCGCCGTCTTATGAATTTCCCTCTTTATATTTTTATTTAATGTGGTAGCGGCTCTCATGATCAAAGTAAAAGCCCATTCAGGATTATCTGCATATAAAATATTCCCTTTATAGATAATTTCCTGACCTTTAATTTTTGACGGAACAATCAAAGCACCCAATTCATTATTTGTAGGAGCGTTTGCATCTCGGAGTTCAGCCGCATAGGCGATACCGTCTTTAATAACCTTATCTAGGCCACACAAGCAGGTTGGTTTAAAATTTTCGTCTCCCACAAGTTCCGCGCCGGAAATCTGAGACATCTCTTTTAATGTTAAGTTCATTTTTTATCTCCTAATTGTTTTTTATATTTGGTATGATAATTTTTCATCCACTTTATAAATTCGTCAGTAACATTCAGGGGTTTTCCGTAAAGTAAATTATTTTTATCTACCACCATACCTATATTACGAGCAGCGGCATACTCTTTAAGTCCGCTGTAAATTTCTTTCAAAATTTCACCTACAATATAATCTTGGCGTGATTCTATTTCTTCTTTTGACATTTCTTTAAAATTAAGTAAAAAGGCCTCTTTATCAATTATTGCCTTTTTTGTTTCCCTTATTTGCTCTTTAAGAACATTTATTTGTTTGGGGGTAAGGGGAGTATTTTGTACAGTCTGACAGGAACAAAATAAAAGGTCTTGCAGTATATATTTTAAGATATTTTGTTTTATTCGGGGATAGGTGTTGTCATTTGTCGGCGGTACATATTCAAGTTCCTTATAAAATGGTTGTTCTTCTGCAATTTCGTTGCGAAGAAGATTAAGTTTCCCTTTCAAATTTTTTACCTGCTCTTGTAATTGGGCATATTCAAGTTGTTTTTCTTCGAGTTCAAGTCTCATTGTTTTACGAGCTTCAATAGTCCAAGGATTATTATTAAATACTTCTTCCATATTTATGTATACGGCCAAAGTTCCTTCCGGTATTTTTGATAATTTTTGTTCCTTATCATTTAAGGCAATTCTTAAATTTTGCTTATCTTCTTCTATAGGAGCATTAGTAGCAAGTGAATTTTTTTCAGGTGTTTGCATAGCGGCATCCTGTGGATTTTCCACAGGTGCTAAGGCACTTTGGGAAACATTAAAATCTTGGCTTCCTTCAGGTGCGGACTGGGACATTATGGAATCAAAATTACCGGCTTTTTGATCTTTTGAAGGGCTCATAACAGGTATTTCTACTATTGCAGTTGTATCGTATTTTTCAAGCGGTATTTGGCTTGCGCCCGGTAACTGGTTTAAAACCGCTTGGGTTTTTGAACTTTCTGTTTTTTCTATTTCTTTTTCAAGTTCGGCAATATCAACTTTATCTTGTGCTCTTAAGAAAGAGGCAAAAGTAATTAAAAATACAAAACTTGATATTCTATAGAAAAACCTCATACTGTTAGTAAAGCAATTTTTTAGTATTAAAACAAGTTTGCCATAGAGAAATAAATATAACCGCGCTTTTCCCCGGGCTTATGATTTAAACCGTACCCCCAGTCCAAACGAATAGGGAGAGAGGGTGTTACTATTCTTAATCCGAAACCTACACCCATTTTAAAATCACCTACGTTTTCTCCTGTTTTTAAGCGAACATCACTGATATTTTTCCAAGAGTTACCTATATCAAAAAATGCCGCCAGCTGTGCCAAAGTTCTGCGTCCTTCGCGGGCGATAGGGAATTTAAGTTCCACATTTCCTATATAGTATATTTCACCGCCTGTTTCCGGTCCGATTTGGCCTGTCGTTTCATATCCTCTTATGGTATCAGCACCTCCCAGAAAAATTCTTTCATAAGCGGGAACTATATTTGAACGTCCATAGGCTTTAACTGAACCGGCCCTCTGTCCTATCATTAAAACGATGGGGTAGTCTTTTCCTATATTGAACAAGGTAAAGTTATAGGCAGATTTTAAATTGATTTTATAAATATCTACATTACCCATAAAAGGCCCGCCTGTAAGTTCTAAACCGATAGAATTTCTTGACCCTTCGGTAGCATCAAAAACACTATCCCTTGAATCCCTTATAGCGGTTACACCGAAAGTAGACTGTGTTGATTTTCCCTTAATAAGGCCGTTTTCTTCTTGGTTTGCATATTTGGAATCAATATCATAGATATTTATATTTTCTAAGGCATAAGAAAAGTTTAAACCGTAAATATCATCGCTAAATCTTGGGCCGACGTTTAAACGAAACCCTACTCTTTTTTCAGTATATGCTGAATAAGTATCCATATAAGAACGGTATCTTCTTGTATCAAAAGCATCAATACCGAAACCGACCGGCCTGTCATAAACCCAAGGGGTATACCAGCTAATTGTATAATCCAAAATTCTTTTGCCGAACATAGCACGGGCTGTTAAACGTTGGGCGCGATGGAATAAATTTAAATGGCTGATAGAAATATCTCCATATAAACCGTCAAGGGAAGACATTGCAATACCCGCCGTAAACATACCGGGGCGTCCTTCCACAATATTATATCCGACGTCAACTTTGTTTATATCATTCGTAGGGGTAATATCAATTTGTGCATCATTTAAAAAACCAAGGTTCATTAATTTATTTTGCCCACGCTGCACTTTTGAATAATTGAATACAGATCCCTCTTTAAAAGGTATTTCCCTTGCAAAGATATATTTTGGTGTATCGCCTTCCCCGGTAATATCTATGTGGTCCACGTATACAAGATTATTTTGTTGTATTTGGAATTTTATATTAAGAGTATTATCCTGTAAATCTTTTTCAGGAACTATTTCTGCCCTTAAATAACCGTTATTTGCATAGGCCTCTTGCAAAGCACGGACTGTACCGTCAAACTTCTGCTGGTTAAAAAGTTTCCCTTTTGAATAAAAGATACTTTTATCAAGTTCCTTTTCCGTTAATACGGTATTTCCTTGAAAAGTAGTGTCTCCGAAATATGCTTTAACGCCTTCTTGTACAGTATAATTTAGGGTTACTTCGCTGTAGTCATCACTAAAAACAGGAACATAATTTTCAATTTTAAAATCAAAATAACCTTCATTTCTAGCATATAAAGTAGCCTTATAATTATCAGTAGGCATATTTTGCACTTTATACACTTTACCGGGGCGGTTTTTTAATTGTTTTAAAAATTTCTTAACGGGTATTTTGTTTAACCCTTCAACATTAACCTCTTTAACACGTGTTTTTTGTCCTTCGTTAATATTAAGCGTAACAATGACGATATTTTCTTCTTTGTTAATTTCAAAGGTGTAAGACACTTGTGCATTTAAAAAACCGTTTTCAGCGTAGGTTGCTTTAATTTTATCCATATCTGCAAGCAGTTTAGATTCGCTAAAAGGGTCCTTAAGTTTTGACATCATTGCCTTTTGTATAGTGCTTTTTGAAAGGGCTTTACGGCCTTCATATAAAAATTTCTCTAAGATAGGTTTTTCTTCTAAAATTACTGTTAAGGAATGGCAGGGGTAAAGTTCTTTATCTTTTTTGTCGGCTTTGTTTTTCGCTTTGTTTGCAAGCGGTGTTATATCAATTTCTACATTTTCAAAATTACCCAAAGCCATTAAATTGTTTTTATCTTCTTGTACGTCGGGAAAATTATAAAAGATATTTTGTTTTGCCGAAATATTTTTTAAAACAGTCTTTTTATTTATGTTTACAAGACCTTCGGTTTTAAGTTCACAAATAAGCCAAGGTCCTGTTTCGGAAAAATTATTATTTTCTTCTTTTTCTTCTTCTTGACCGACATAATTACCTGAGGTAAAATCCACACCGCTTTTTCCAAAATAATTTGTGTTTAGGGATCTTGATGCTGAATTAGTACCAAGCAATTGGGCAAAAGTACAAGGTGTCAAAAGTAAAGAAAGGGTTATAACCAAAAAGTTTCTCATATATACATTATATGAAATTATGGGCTATTATTTTTGTTTTAATCATAAAAACGAAATGTTTGCTATGTCCACAATTTTTATGTTAAAATAGGAAAGTATTTTACTCTTGGAGGTTTTATGACAGAAGTTACCCCTAAACAGAAGCAACCGGCAGGTTTATATTTGCTCTTTGCCACTGAAATGTGGGAAAGATTCAGTTTCTATTCGTTAAAAGCACTGTTTATTTTATATTTAACGAAAGAACTTTTATTAAGTACTAAAGAGGCAAGCGGGCATTTCGGAACATTGATGAGTTTGATATTTCTCTCTCCTCTTTTTGGCGGTTATATTGCAGACAAATGGATTGGAAAACGCGCGGCAATAATTATCGGTGCAGTATGTATTGCTGCCGGGCAACTTTGCATGGGCAGGGGCAGTATGACTTGGGTGTTTTGGGCTATGGCATTTATCGTTATAGGTAATGGGTTTTTTAAACCGAATATTTCAAGTATTGTCGGAGACCTTTATGAAAAAAATGACCCTCGCCGCGACAGCGGTTTTACCATTTTTTATATGGGCATAAATTTGGGTTCTTTTTTGGCAGGTTTGATTGCAGGTTCCTTAGCGCATGAATTCGGCTGGGGTTGGGGCTTTGGTGCAGCGGCAATCGGCATGATTATTGGTTTATTAACTTTCCTTTGGGGTCAAAATAAATTTTTACAAGGTAAAGGTTTGGCCCCTAAAAATTATGAAAAAAAGGAAGTTAAACAAACCTCAAATAATCCTTTGACAAAAGAAGAAAAACAAAGAATTGCGGTTATTTTTATAATGGCATTTTTCTCCGTTTTCTTTTGGGCTATTTTTGAACAAAAAGGTGCGGCGCTTAATTTGATTGCCGAACACAATGTAGATAGAATCGTACACTTATTTGGCAAAGCATTTGAAATACCTACTGCATGGTTTCAGTCGGTAAATCCATTGTTTATTATGCTTTTTGCGCCTGTATTTTCAAAACTTTGGGTAACTTTAGGTAAAAAAAATAAAGACTTAAGCATACCGGCAAAATTTGTTGTTGCATTTTGGTTAATTGCGTTAGGTTATGCTTTACTTTTGACGGCTTCAATAGTATGTAAAGATAAATTTGGTATGCTTTGGATTATCGGTGCATATTTCTTATTTACTATGGGTGAACTTTGTCTGTCGCCGGTAGGGCTTTCAATGGTAACCAAATTATCGCCGGTAAAATTTATTTCTTTATTTATGGGTATTTGGTTTTTGGCAAACTCCGCTGCCGGATGGCTTGCGGGTAAATACTCAGGTTTCTTAGATAAAGATAATTTGACGCAATTTTTCACTTGGCCGGTTATTACGCCGGTAGTTGCTTCTTTGATACTGCTTATTTTAGTTAAACCTATTAAGCGTTGGATGCACGGCGTTAAATAAAATTGAAATAAATTATATTTTGATAACACCTGCGGTTAAGCGCCGCGGGTGTTTTTTTGCTAAAATTTATGTATGCCGCAGTATTTGGCCCAAATAAATGGGGAAAATTTCATTCTCTCAAAAGAGGAAGCACACCACTTAAAAGTGGCACGCTATACTTTAAACCAAGAAATCAAGATTTTTGACGGGTTGGGTAAAAAATATTTAGCGCGTTTAACAAGCATGCAAGGCGGGGAAATAATTAAACCTCTGCCAAGCCTGGCGCTTAAAAGAAATATTACGCTTTATTTCAGCGCTATTTCCCGCCCTGCTACAGAGGAATTACTTGACCTTTGCACGCAAGCCGGCGCAAGCACTTTTTGCCCTGTGTTCAGTAAATTTTGTGATCCAAATTTACTAAAAAAATGGGAGACAAAACAAGAGCGTTGGGGGCAAATTGTTTTGGCATCCGCCAAACAATGCGAGATTGCAAAAATACCGCAAATTTTACCTCCTCTTACTTTTGATCAAGCAATAAAAAATTTAAAAATACCTGGCTTAATCTGTTATGAAGAAGAACAAAAAATGCCGATAACAGAACAAATTCCGTCGGCGACAAATATTGCCCTTTTCATCGGGCCTGAAGGCGGATATGCAGAAGAAGAAATTGCTCTTGCAAAAAATTATGGTGTAAAACCTGTAACACTCGGTGTAAATATTTTACGTGCGCAAACTGCCGCTGCATGCGCAGCATGGGCTTTGGCTAATTTATGAAAATTTATATTAAAACATTCGGTTGCCGTGTTAATCAAGTGGAAAGTGAGGCTTTGCTTGAAGAGTTTTTACGTCGCGGCCACAAAATAGTAACCGCACCGCAATATGCCGATATTTGTTTAATAAACACTTGTTCCGTAACACATAAAGCCGATAAAGACGCGCTAAAAGAAGCCAATTTAATTAAACGAAAAAGCCCAAATGCGCGTTTAATTTTGACAGGATGTTTTGCAAGACACGGCGCAAAAGAAATTTTGGAAAAAGTTAAGCAAGCAGAAATTGTACAAAAGGAAAATTTACCGCAAGAATTATTTAAACAAGATATTGATTGGACGGTTAAAGAACATCAAGGTAAAACGCGCGCTTTTGTTAAAATTCAAGACGGGTGTACAAATTTTTGCACTTATTGCATAGTTCCGTTTACGCGGCCTGTAAAAACTTCTAAACCTAAAGAAATTGTACTTAGAGAGATTAAAAATTTAATTGCTTCCGGTTATAAAGAAATTGTTTTGACAGGCATCAACATAGGCAATTATTTTTGCCCGGAAACCAAAACAAATTTGGCCGAGCTTGTTAAAGAAATTTTTAAATTAGAGGGTGATTTCCGCATAAGATTTTCTTCCATAGAAATGCCGACTGTAACTGATGAACTTTTGGAAGTCGTTTCAAAAGCCGGAAACAAATTTTGCAATTATTTACACTTGCCTTTACAAAGCGGTTCAAGCGCGGTATTAAAAGAAATGCACCGCCATTATTCTGCGGAAGATTTTAAAAAACGCGTACAGGAAATACGCAAAAAAATAAAGAATATTTTTATTTATACTGATATTATCGCAGGTTTTCCTACTGAAAGTTTAGAAGATTTTGAAAGTTCCGTTGCTTTTGTTCGCAAAATAGGTTTTGCGGGTTTGCATGTTTTCAGTTACTCTCCGCGCCCAATGACGGCGGCGGCAAAATTGCCGCAAATTGACGTACAAGAAATCAAACGCCGCGCCGATATTTTGCGTGAAGAAGATTTAATTTTACGCCGTAAAGCGGCAGAAAGTTTAATTGATACAATCCAAGAAATTTTGGTTGAAGATTTAACTAAAGATGGTAAATATCAAGTGGCAACCGCGTCAAATTTTCAAAAAGTTTTAGTTCCTTTAAGTACACCGAAAAACAGTTTGGTAAAAGTAAAAATCACAAAAGCCCAAGACGGCATTTGTTTCGGGGAATAAGAAAATTATATCCACATATTATAATTATGAAATATTAATACAGATAAGCACAAATAGTTCCATCACAAATTGATCTGATAGGTTTATTGGTTTCCTTTGCACATAAACGGCTTGCTGCACCTTTGGCATCCACACCGTTTAAATTCTGCACAAGACAATAAAAAGGCCTGCCCGTACCCCTGGTAACATAATATTTTACTGTTTCTTTGAAAATAGTTCTTTCACAAGCAAGAAAACTATTGTCATTATCAACATTACCAAACCAAACATCACAGATGATACCATCGGTTGTTTCTATATGTAAACTATAACTGGTTGTTGATTCTCTTTTTATATTTAAATCAATATCTAACCCCGCCATTGTTTTTGGATACTCATTATTATTTAAAAAATATCTTTGTGCAGATTGTTGAAGGCTTTTTGTAATATTTTTTAAAGTACTAAACCTTGCTTTACCGACTACCATTTGATATTGCGGCAGTGCGATTGCCGCTAAAATTCCGATAATTAAAACCACAACTAAAAGTTCTATTAAAGTAAAACCTTTTTTGTTCATATATTAAATCTCCGTATTTTATTTATACAGCGTTTTTAATTTAGCTATATAGTATATTGTAGAAAAAAAAAAAAAAAACGTTGTCAAGAGGAATTTAAACACCCCGACGATAAAATAATAAAATATTTCCTTTTATTTTTACCTCACACTTTTTGCTTGCAAAAAGTAGGTGGGAGTAAATTATAGGAATTATTTTTATATTTTAATTTATCCAAAAGACTTTGACGGCAAAAAATTAAGGATGCAGATTTCTTTACTATTCTACCAAACCTCTTAATTTTATATAATATAACTATACGTCAGTATAGGAGATATTATTATGAACCATTCACCTTTACAAGCAGAAAGAATCAAATTTAAACCCGTTTTACCTGCCGTCTTAAAAAGCGGACCGGCAGCAGTAAAAACTAAAATCGGTAAACCCACGAAAAGTGTGGCAGACCAAGCAAAAATCAAAGCGATGTTCCCAAATACTTACGGTATGCCGGAAATTACTTTTATCAAAGGTAAAAATGCCGAAGCAGGCAAAAAAGTTATCAAAATGGCAGTTGTTTTGTCAGGCGGTCAAGCACCCGGCGGGCATAATGTTATTGCCGGTATTTTAGACGGCCTCAAAAAAGCAAACCCAAAAAATAAATTATATGGTTTCTTAGGCGGGCCAAGCGGTATACTTGAGAATAAATTTGTTGAAATTACGCCTAAACTTATGGCCGATTACAGAAATACCGGCGGTTTTGATTTAATTCAATCAGGCCGCACAAAAATTGAAACGGACGAACAACTTAAAACTGCAAAAGAAAATATTTTGAAAAATAAATTTAATGCGCTTGTAATTATCGGAGGGGATGATTCCAATACCAATGCCGCCGTTATTGCCGAATATTTTAAGCAAGAAGGCGTAAAAGTTAATGTTATCGGCGTACCAAAAACTATTGACGGCGACTTGAAAAATACTCAAATTGAAACCTCTTTCGGTTTTGATACAGCCACTAAAATTTATGCCGAACTTGTGGGCAATATTTGCCGCGATGTTAACTCTGCCCGCAAGTATTGGCACTTTGTTCGTTTAATGGGTCGCAGTGCTTCCCATATCACTCTGGAAGTCGCTTTAAAAACACACCCGAATATTACTTTAGTCGGCGAAGAAGTTTTAGCTAAAAAGAAAACTTTGGGGCAGATTGTAAACGATATTGCTAAAGTTATTATTGAACGCTCAAAAGCAGGTAAAAATTTCGGTGTTGTTTTGGTTCCGGAAGGTTTAATTGAATTTATTCCGGAAATGAAGGCCTTAATTTCTGCTTTAAACGATTTACTTGCAGATAATGAAGAAGCCCTTTCAAAACTTAATACACTTAAAGAAAAGAAAGCCTTTGTTATTTCAAAACTTCCTAAAAATTTGGCCGCTTTAATGGAATCTTTACCCGAAGGTATTGCAAACCAGCTTATGCTTGACCGCGATCCGCATGGGAACGTGCAAGTTTCCTTAATTGAAACGGAAAAACTTTTAATTGAAATGCTTAAAACCAAATTAAAAGAACTCAAAAAATCCGGCAAATATAACGGCAAATTTTCTACTATCACACACTTCTTCGGTTATGAAGGCCGTTGCGGTATCCCCTCAACTTTTGACGCGACTTACACTTATGCTTTAGGTTACAATGCCGCCGTTTTAGCACTTAATGACTGCAGCGGTTATTTATCTTCCGTAAGGAATTTAACCAAAAAAGCAGATGCCTGGGTTTGCGGAGGTATACCCTTAACAATGATGATGAATGTTGAAAAACGTAAAGGTAAAGATAAACCTGTCATCCGCAAAGCGCTTGTTGAACTTAACGGTAAGCCGTTTAAATTCTTGCAAAAGAACCGCGAAGATTGGGCAAAAAACGACCGCTACACTTTCCCCGGCCCTATTCAATATTTCGGCCCCGCAGTTGTAACGGAAATGACAACTTTAACCTTACTATTGGAGCGAAAATAATATGGAAAATAACCAAAAACTTTCCCCGCTTGACGAAATTATTAAACATAAAAGGGAAGAAATTGCCGCCTTAAAGGAAAGCGGTTTTAACCCATACCCCGCGCATGTTGACCCAAAACAAACTTGTGCCGAAGCAAAAGATTTACCGGAAAATACGGAAGTTGCGGTTGCCGGGCGCTTGGTACAGTTGCGTTCAATGGGTAAAGCGGCTTTTGCGCATATTAAAGATGTTACCGCAAAGATTCAAATTTACGTGCAAAAAGATTCCCTTGGCGAAGAATCTTATACCTTTTTCAAAAAACATATTGCCGTGGGTGATTTCGTTTTAGTTAAAGGCCATTTGTTTCTTACCAAAACAGGTGAAAAAACAATTAAAGCAGACAGCGTTGATTTAATTTCAAAAGCAGTGCGCCCTATGCCGGAAAAATTTCATGGCTTGCAAGATACGGAAATCCGTTTTAGGAACCGCCACCTTGACTTAATTTCCAACGAAGATGTAAAAGAAATTTTTGTTAAAAGGGCAAAAATTATTTCTTCAATTCGCAAAACTTTAGACGGTAAAGGTTATTTGGAAGTTGAAACACCAACCTTAACCGCAAGTGCCGGCGGTGCTATTGCAAAGCCTTTCCAGACATATCATAATGCTTTGAAAATTCCTTTGTATATGCGTATTGCTTTGGAACTTTACCACAAACGCCTTGTTATCGGCGGGCTTGATAAAATTTACGAAATCGGCAAAATGTTTAGGAATGAAGGTATTGACACAACCCATAATCCCGAATTCACCATGATGGAACTTTATCAGGCATACGGCAATGTGAACACGATGGCAGATTTGTTTGATGAACTTATCGGCAATGCCGCCAAGGCAATAGGTGTAACAAAAGTTAATTACCGCGGGCATGAAGTTAATTTGGTCCCGCCTTTCAAACGCATCTATTTGCCTGAAGTTTGGAAGGAAACTTTCGGCGAAGACATACATAATATTTTGGACGGCCGCCATTTCAAAAAACCCGAACTTGTTGCGCTTGCCAAAAAAGCCGGTGTTAAATTTGACGAAAGCGAAGCCGCAAATAAAATCTTTGATGCGGTGTTTGATGAAAAAATTGTTTTCCAATATTCAGACCCTGTTTTTGTTATGGATTACCCGACGGCAGTCAGTCCGTTTTCCAAAAACAAACCGGGCGACCCTGCCATTGTTGAACGCTTTGAAGCCTTTGTTGCCGGCGGTCAGGAAATTGCAAATGCTTATTCCGAAATTAATGACCCGGCGGACCAATATCAACGCCTTAAAGACCAAGCGGCAGAAAAAGCAAAAGACAGTAAAAACGAGGACGCCGATATCGTGGATATGGACTATATTATTGCGATGGAGTCCGGCATGCCGCCGACAGGCGGTATGGGCATAGGTATTGACAGAATCTGTATGATGCTCACCGCGCAAGATTCTATCAGGGAAATTATTTTATTCCCGACCTTAAAACCGCAAGAAAAAGAAGAAACAAAATAGGTTTTGTTTTCTTAATCAAAATTACCCCCGTGTGAGAAATTGCGCGGGGGTTTTAGTTTAATATATACTTTTGATAAGTATTTTTATAACCTTTAGGGGTCCATATATTAGTGGTACCATCTTCAATTCCTAAAACACTACATAAACGGTTTGCTCTTGCATGATTTTCTTCTGCAAGACATAAACCTAGGCGATTTGTTGGTTGATTATTAAAACCAAAAAATTTTTGCACATATATAACAGACAAATCGTTTTTACCGCAATTTATAACACCGCCATAGTTTTCCCCAGAACTAGACATACAACAAAACATTTCCCTATTTTTCTTACAAGTTCTTCCAACTAGATCATATACTTCTATAAAATTTGGCAAAGAAATGGATAAATCATCAAAATTTTTTGTACCTTCGCCGTGAATTAAAACATATTCATCATAAGCATCACGAAGTGAAGAAACCATTGATTGATATTTCATAAACTCTGCTTTATCTTTTGCTAACTGATATTGTGGCAGGGCAATAGCCGTAAGTATGCCAATTATAAGCACCACTACTAATAATTCTATTAAAGAAAAACCTTTTTTGTTTTTCATAAAATCTCCTAAATTGCTTTATAAGGGCTTTTTGGGGTCCTATGTATATATTGTAGAAAAAAAAAAAAAAAACGTTGTCAAGAGGCATTTAAGCACCCCGACGGTAAAATTGTATTTTATTCCGGTAAGTTTTATTGGTCTAATGGTCAAAAATGTTGCTGATTAAGTATCTTTTCCTTAAAATTGTTGCTCTTTTATTTTCCTCCCCCTTTGCCGTTTTATTTTTGCCTTAGCAAAAATAAGAAAGGGCGGAGGGGTTAGGGGTGGGGGTTGCCCATTAATACATTTTACGTCTCTGAAGTTTACTAATAAGGTACCCCCCTCTTGCCTCGCAAATAAAATTTGCTCGGCTTTCTCCCGCCCATTTTTTACATAGATAAAGACCGTAAAAAATGGGTGGCGAAAATAAAAGAGAAAGCAAAAAAATAACATTCCATCATTTTTGATACGGTATTAGCAATATTTTTGACCATTAGGCCGAAAATTTTAAAATTAAAAAACCGTAGTGTGAATATGTTTACACGCTGTACAGGATACTTAAATATATTTAAAAACTAAAACATTAAATTGGTAGGGAAAGAACTTATCATTTCTTGTGCTTGTAAAAATAAAAGATAAGTCTTATAACAAAACCAAACTGTAAGAGCAAGAAAAATAATAGTGTAAATAATTTTTGCAGGTTTTTTAAGTGCCGGTGAACGCCAAACAAAATATAAGTTAAAAGGCCCTATTATAAAGAAAAGCAAAATAATACCGATATGCTTATAATACATGGGTATATGTTTGCCTTGCCCTGCGCCGCAATATTTACAATAATTATCAAACTCGTTTATATCGTTTTGACATTTCCAGCAAATCATATCTCAACACCTTTTGTTCGCAAAGTGCTTTTTATTTTGGAACGCGCACGTGCGGTTTTTGCCGCCTCAAGCCACTGACGGGTAGGCTCAGCATTTTTACGGGTTTGAATTTCACAAATATCGCCGCTTTTTAATTCGTAAGTCATCTTTACCATTTTGCTGTTCACTAAAGCACCGCTGTAATGCAAACCTATTTCCGAGTGAACCAAGAAAGCAAAATCAAGCGGGGTTGCATGTTCCGGCAGGACCTTGACTTCCCCCTGGGGAGTGAAAACAAAAACTTGTTTTAAATTAATATCCGTTTGGAAACTTTCAATAAATTCACGCGGGGCAGTTAAGTCGCGCTGCCACTCAATCCATTGACGTATCCAATTTAATTTTTCGTCTAGATTTGGGTCCTCTTTGGAACCGAGTTTATAACGCCAATGTGCGGCTATACCATATTCACAAGTGCGGTGCATTTCCTCAGTTCTGATTTGTACTTCTATCAATTTACCCTCATATATAATAGTGGTATGAATACTTTGGTACATATTCATTTTGGGCATTGCGATATAATCGGTAAAAGTGCCTACAACAGGTTTGAAATTTGCATGCAAAGCACCTAAAGCGCGGTAACAATCAAGTTTAGTCTCTGTTATAATTCTGACGCCCAATAAATCCTGAATCTCAGAAAACGGTATATTATGGCTTTGCATTTTACGGTAAATTGAATAATAATTTTTTACACGGGAAAGCAACCTGTGTGGGAGTTGCTCTTGTGTTAAAACCTTATCTAATGCTTCTTTAAAAGAGGCAAGTTTTTTATTTAAATCCCCTGAACGCGATTCCACACCCTTTACAAGTTCCTGATATTTTTCCGGATGCAAATATTTAAAAGATAAGTCCTCAAGTTCATTTTTTAAACTAAACATGCCAAGACGTTGTGCTAATGGCGCATATAAAGAAATTGTTTCCTGCGCTTTATCAATTTGCCTTTGTTTAGGAAGGGCATCAAGCGTTTTCATATTATGTGTTCTATCGGCAAGTTTTATTAAAATAATCCTGATATCGTGCGAAACGGAAATCAGCATTTTACGCCAATTTTCTACGGTTTCTTCATCGGTTGAAGTGTTTTCAAGTTTATCAATTTTTGTTAAACCCTCCACCATTAAAGCAACAGTCTTATTAAAATTTGTTTCAATATCTTTAACGGATGTCGGAGTATCTTCAACGGTATCATGTAAGAGGGCGGCGGCAATAGTATCGGCATCAAGTTTATGTTCAAGCAAAATTTTTGCGACCTCGCAACAATGAATAAAAAACGGTTCGCCCGTTAAACGTTTTTGCTCTTTATGGGCTTCTTCAGCAAATTTAAATGCCTTTTCAATAATAGCGGTGTCTTGCGTGCTATACTGCTTGAAGCCGTCAATAATTTGCTTTAAATATTGTTGCATAAATCCTCTAAAATTATTTTCGCTGCGCGTTTTGCTACCGGCGGCTTTCCAAGTTTATTACGAAGTTCAAGCATTGTTTTTCGCATATTTAAATATTTATTTTTATTACTTAAAATGCCAAGAATTTCTTTTGAAATTGCTTCGGGGTTAACATCTTGTTGTATAAACTCGCGCACTACTTCTTTATTGCTTAAAATATTTACCAAAGATATAAAACGCACTTTAATTATCATCCTAACTATCGTATACGTTATAAAAGAAGTTTTATAAACTACACTCATTGGCAAACCAAGCAAGGCATTTTCCAAAGTAGCGGTGCCGGAACAAGTTAAAACAAAATCCATAGTACGCCTGATTTTGAAATCTTTTTCCCGCACAATTTGCATTTCTTCTTTGCTTGCACCGGTTAAATGATAAAGTTTTTCATCACTAACTTCCGGCACTGCAAACATAAAACATTTTGCGTTTTTATAAACCTTTTTAATTTCCTTAAAAACATCAAAAAATATTTTGCTATGTTTTTCAATTTCCGCGGGACGGCTTCCCACCATTAGGCCGAAATTCCAAGCCGCATCTTTCCCCTCTTTATAACTGACTTCCAGCGGTTCGGGAACAGTATCTAAAAGAGGGTTACCGAAAAATACCGGATTGCCGCCATACTCTTTATAAATATCTGCTTCAAAAGGGAAAATGACAAATTGCTTTCTGGTAAGACGTACAATTTCTTTTGTGCGATAACGTCTTGAAGCCCAAACTTGTGGGCAGACATAATAATAAGCAGGAATATTTTCCGCTTTGGCAAGTTTCAAAATCTGATGATTAAAACCGTAAAAATCAACAGTAATTACGGCAGAAGGTTTTGTTTCTCTTAAATAATTTTTGACAAGTTTATACAAATTTAACCATGTGGGTAATTTTTTAATTACAGCATCAAAACCGGCCGCACCTTTGGTGATAAGGTCGTATAGATAATTATCACTCAATGCCCTCATACGAAGGCCGCCGATAGTATCAATCTTAATTTCGGGCGCAAGCGCTTTTATTGCGGTTATCAAATTAGCCGCGTGAACATCGCCGGAAATATCGCCGGCTACTATTAAAATTCTCCTTTCACTTGCCATATATAAATTATAGCATTAAATGGTATAATTTAGATATGAAAGAAAGAACTTTAATCTTAATTAAACCCGACGCCATAAGCAAACGTTTAACGGGTACTATCCTTGACCGTATTGAGCATTTAGGCCTTGATATGAAAGCCGCAAAAGTAAGAATTATGACAGAAGAACTTGCGCGTAAACATTATGCAAACCTTGCAGGAAAACCGTTTTTACAAGATGTAATTAACTTTATGCGTGGTGATTATAACGGTATCAAAGATCACCGCATTTATGCTTTTGTTTATGAAGGTGAGAATGCAATTTCTCAAATTCGCACTTTGCTTGGAGCAACAAAACCCGAAAATGCCGCACCCGATACAATCCGCGGTGCTTTTGGTTATACCAAAGGTGAAACTATGTTTAACTGCGTTCATGCTTCCGGTACGCCGGAAGATGCTAAACGTGAAATAGACCTTTGGTTTAAGCCGGAGGAAATAATTGCTTAATGCGTAAATTGGTATTACTATCTCTATTTTGTTTGTGTTTTGCAAACATTATGGCACAAAGTAATGTTACTTTAAGTACAAATGACGGTTGGGCTATAGCCGGCACTTTTTACCGCGGTAACAGTGAAAACTGCATTATACTATTGCCCGATTTAGAAAAGACCCGCTCAGAATTCTCTAACTTTGCTTCTAAGTTGCAAGAGGAAGATTTTTGTTATCTTTCCATTGATTTACGCGGGCATGGATATAGCACAAATAAAGGTTCTTTTGAGGGATTTGAAAAAACCGGCCAAAAAAATGAATTTAACAAATCCGTTGAAGATGTTTACAGCGCAATAAAATACTTAAAAAATAAAGGTTTTGAAGAAAAAAATATCTATCTTTTAGGCACAGGACTGGGGGCAAATATCGCAGCAAAAAGTTTAAGCAATAATCAAAACATAGCCGGAATTGCCATGTTAACCCCGTCTTTGAAACAGCGTGACGTTATAACTTTAGGCGGAATAAAGGATTATAAAGGGCCGGTATTTATAGGTGTTTCAAGTGAAGACAGAAAACATTTTATGGAAGCAAGTTTTATAAGAAATGCCGCTTTTTTGCATTCAGGTCAGGGGAAAGTTACTTTCGTTACCGCATACAATTTAAAAGGAACTGCTATGCTAAATAAATATATGTGGCCGGAACTTTTACAATGGCTTAAAACCCCCGCTTTACCGGAAGTAAAAAGTGATATTTTAGTACCCGAAATATATACGGAAGAAAATCAAATTGCGGAGCAGAACTATGCCCCTTCCCTTAACTGAAACCGAGGCTTTTAATAAACAAACACGAAATTTTGATAAACTGCCATTAAGTAAAATGGCAGATTTAATGTGTAGCGAAAATTTAAACGCAGTAAAAGCCGTAAAAAAAGCAAAAAAAGAAATTATTAAAGCAGCTGAACTTATAGTAAAAACATATATCTCCAAGGGGAAAATTATTTTTATAGGGGCCGGTACATCCGGCCGTTTGGGTATTTTAGAAGCTGCGGAATGCCCCCCTACATTCGGTACACCAAAAAATTTATTTTCCGCAATAATTGCAGGGGGGAATAAAGCCGTTTTTAGTTCCATTGAAGGGGCAGAAGATAATGCAAAACAAGGAGCAAATGATTTTGCAAAAATTTCAAATAAAAAAGACCTTTTAATTGCTATTGCTTCAAGCGGAACTACGCCTTATGTTGTGGGCGCTCTTGATAAGGCAAAGAAGCAAGGTAATAAAACAGTATTTATTACCTCAAATAAGGCAGCCCAAAAAGCAGGAGCTACGGTAACAATTTATTTAAATACAGGGGCCGAAGCCATAAGCGGTTCAACACGCTTAAAAGCAGGAACTGCACAAAAACTTGTACTTAATATGCTTACGACTATGGCTATGGCAAAAGCCGGAAAAATTTATAAAAATTATATGGTGGACTTACAAGCCAAGAACAAAAAATTAAAAGACCGCGCAACGCGCCTCATTTCTTTAGCAGCCGATATCACTTTTGATGAAGCCAAAAAATATGCACAAAAAACAAACTATTTGGTTAAGGAAGCAATTGTTATGGCTAAATTAAAAGTAAACCAAAAAGAAGCAAAAAAAATATTAAAACAAAATAATGGTTTTTTGAGGAGCGCCTTAAATGAATAAATTTGCTTTAGGGTTGATGAGCGGCACTTCGGCCGACGGTCTGACTTTAGCACTCTTAAATGTTAAAGCAAAAAAACTTGTGTGTTTTAAAAATTATGCCTACCCTAAAAATTTACAACAAACAATTTTACAGGCTCCGTCTTTTAATACAGCACAAATTGCTGAACTTAATTTTAAACTCGGCAAAATATATTTGGCACTTACACAAAAATTTTTAAAGGATTTCAAAATAAATAAAAATAATATTTCCGTAATAGGTTTACATGGCCAAACAGTTTACCATAATGCGGAAAAATTTTGCACTTTACAAATAGGGGAAGGTGCTTTTTTAGCTAAAATTTTGGGGATACCGGTGGTTAATAACTTTAGGCCGGCCGTCATTTCCTTGGGGGGGCAGGGTGCCCCTTTAGTACCAATTTTTGAGGACTATTTTTTTGCCGGTAAAACTCCAAAAATACTTTTAAATATAGGGGGTATTGCAAATTGCTCTTATGTGCAAAAGGGTAAGACCTTCGGTTTTGACTGTGGCCCCGGAAATGTATTAAGTGATTTTGCTATCTCAAAGTTAACTAAAGAAAAACAAAGTTTTGATAAAGACGGCAAAATTGCTGCCAAAAACAAAGCAGACATAAAAAAAGCAAAAGAAATTGCAAAAAAATTCCTTTATAAAAAGATAATTTCTTTAGACAGAAACGCTTTTACAAAAACCTTTTTTGAAAAATATTTTCCACATCTTACGCAAAAAGATTTGGCTACTTTAAATTATTTGACAGCTTTAATAATAGCCCAAAATATCAAAAAGTTTATTCTTAAAAAATATAATGCGGAAAATTTATATATTTCAGGCGGCGGTGTTTATAATAAAACTTTACTTAATAATTTAAAAAACTTGTTACCGCTTAATATTAAAATTTTAAATACTTTAAATCCGATGGCAAAAGAAGCCGCCTGTTTTGCTTACTTAGCCTACTTGAACTTTAATAAAATGCCTGTTAATAAGATATTAATCGGAACACAAAAAAATACTATTTTAGGAGCATTAAATTTACCATGAAAACAAATCGTTTAGTTTTCCCCGGTTTTTGGTTTGGAAAAAGTTCCGCAGAAGAAGCAAAAGAACTTGCTTCTATGGGTGTGGGCGGTTTCTGTTTTTACGGCGGGAAACCTGAAGAATTAAAAACCCTTATTGAATCTTTGAAAAAGTTAGCTCCTCACCAACTTTTATTTGCAGCTGATTATGAAAACGGCCTTGGCCGTTGGCATGAAGGTTTACCGATATTACCGACAAATTACACCTTGGGCCTTGCAGGAAGGGAAGACCTTGCCTTAAAAAAAGGCTTTTTAACGGCAATACAAGCGAGGGAACTAGGTATAAATTGGATTTTCGCACCGGTAGTAGATTTGGCTGATACACCAAGTAACCCAATAGTAAATACAAGGGCATTTTCCTCTGACCCTAAAATAGTTGCGCGTATGGCCAGAGCTTTTGTTATAGGCATTGTTGACGGGGCTTGCTTAAATAGTTTTAAACATTTTCCCGGGCATGGCAGCACTAAACAGGATTCTCATTTAACTATACCGGAAGTTACCAAAACATTATCACAACTAAAAGAAGAGGACCTTTTACCATACCGCGAGTTAATAACAAGGGCAGACAGCATAATGGTTTCCCATTTGCTTGTTAAATGTTTGGATGATAAAATGCCGGCAAGTTTTTCAAAAAAAATATTGACGGATTTAATCAGAAAAACCATGTACTATAAAGGTCTAATAATAACTGATGCTTTAACAATGAAAGGTATTAACTCTAAAAACCCGATAGATGCTTTCAAAGCCGGTGCCGATATTTTACTTTGTCCGGAAGATCCTTTTAAAACTATAAAGGACTTAGCAGAAACTCTTAAACAAGAACCTTCTTTAAAAGAAAAGATGTTTTATTCAATATCTACATTGGAAATGATGATTGCGCATTTAAATAGTTTACATCCTTTGCCTTGCAGGAATATTGAAACCGCCTGCATTCAACTTAATAAAGAAGCCGCTTATACCGTATTGCAAAAATTGAAACCAAAAATAACTTTAAATAAATATACCCCTATAACTTATTTAATTTTGGACGAAAAACAGCCTAAAGATTTGCCCCCGTTTTTAATGACTTTGAAAGAAAACGGTTTTAAACTTCACCCTTATAAACCGGGAAAAAAGAGTGATTTTTTACTAGCCCTAAATTTTGAAGATTATACCGCTTTCAAGGGTACGGTAAATTTAAATAAAGAGCAAAAAAATATTTTACAAAAAGCAATTGATACGGCAGATGAATCTTTGCTAATAAGTTTTGGAAGCCCGTATATAAATGAAGACCTTACCGGCTTAAGCACTTTTTTACCGCTTGCGAGTAAAGGAAAGGATTTTCAAATTGCTGCCGCGCGCAATCTCTGCGGATTTTTAAATTTTTAGTTTTTACGCTTATCTATATTTATTTTATTAAATAAAATCATCTCACTATTTTTTATTTTCTTCGTCGTGGCACAAAATTGCCTCTTGACAACGTTTTTTTTTTTTTTTCTACAATATATACATAGGATTCCAAAAAGCCCTTATAAAGCAATTTAGGAGATTTTATGGAAAATAAAAATGGTTTTACTTTAATTGAACTTTTAGTTGTAGTTTTAATTATCGGTATTTTGGCTGCAATTGCTTTGCCGCAGTATCAATTAGCCAAAGATAAAGCAAGGTATACGCAGGCAATGAACTTGCTTGCTTCCATAAATCAAGCACAAAGAAGATATGTATTAGCAAATGGAATAGCAACTAGTAACTTCAATGATTTTGATATTGATATGCCTGCTTCCGGAAAAATATCTCAAGCAGGTGATGAATATACAGATACTTGGGGTTCTTGTTTTTTACATAATACAGGTTATGGACAATGTAATATTAGACTCGGCCTAATCGCAAGTGCTTGGTATTTTCTTAAATGGGATGATAATTATTTTAGTTCTAATAATAGATACTGTTGGGTATATCCCAAGAATAATGCAAGGGGAAACAGATTGTGCCAATCATTGACCGGAAAAGAAGGTTCTGAAGAAGGCAATTATAGGAAATACAAATTTTAATAATTAATTATATACCTTATTAAGTTCTTCCTTGAACTTAAAGAAAAGAAATTCAAAAACATGGCACATAATAATTTTTTAGTGCTACAATACATATTTAATAAAGCCGAACCGAAAGCGTGTACCCGCCAAGAAGAATTTTCTGACAAAAAACTAAAGATGTAAAATTACAAATTTGCTATCATTTATGTATGGCAACTGTGTACTTACCTAATATTTCCTCAAGCGCTTTTTTTATAATAAATGCCTTAAAACAAAAAAGCGTACATACCCTTTTTGCCTGTAACACTGAGGAAGAACTTGAAATTTTTGAAGCAGCCTATAAAACTTTTGCCCCTCAAAATTTTAATTACCGGCTTGTAAGTGTGTATGATGATAAATTTTCCTTATACTCCGCTTTGGAAACAATTTCACAATCAACAACACCTCTATTTGTTGTAACAACTTATGCCTCTTTAAAACAAGAAGTTGCCGGCAAAAAAGATTTCAGTACACAAGTTTTAAGAATAAAACAAGGGCAGGAAATCAACCGAACGGAATTGTTAAATACCTTAAATAAATTAAATTATAAACGGATGGATTTTACTGAAAATCCGGCCGAATATGCCGTAAGGGGAAGTGTACTTGATATTTTCCCGATTAACACCCAAAAACCATGCCGTTTATATTTCAGGGCTAATACCGTAGAACAAATTTCATCCTTTGATTTAAACACTCAAAATACAATTAACAAAATTAACGACTTACTTATCTTACCTTTTGAATTTGAGATAACCCCTTCAACTTTATCCAGATGGCTTAAAGATTTTAAGCCCTATTTTTATGAACCGCAAGAAAATATTGAAGGACTAAACGAAGCCACAATTTTGACTGCTCTACCATCTAAAGACGGGCAAGACAGTTTTTTACGCGCGCCGCTGGATTTTAAAACAAATTTCGCTTTATTTGACAGTGAAATTTTTAATTTAAACAGGCAGAATGTTAAAAGTACATTTTTCTGTTTAAACAAAGGGGAACTTGACCGTTTAACCGAAGTTTTCCAAGATTATGAAAATTTAAAAACTCTGCCGCTTACGATTGCACCTTTACAGGAAGGGTTTTACAGCACTAAAGAAAATTTCGCTTTTTTTACTTCAGCACAACTTTTAAAGCATTCATACAAACAGACAAATTTTGCAGAAAAATTTGATAAGACCTATTCCAAACACGTGCGCTTTAAGGAATTGGAAATAGGCGATTATGTGGTCCATCAGGAGCATGGTATCGGGCGTTACGGTGGGCTTATAACTTTAGAGCAAGATTCCCTACCTCTTGATTGTTTGTTAATTGAATTTAAAGGCTCACAAAAATTATATGTGCCTTTGCACGATTTCAGAAAAGTGCAAAAATATATTGGCTTAAAGGGGCGCGCGCCAAAAATATCTTCCTTAAACACTTCGACTTGGAAAGAAGTAAAAAAACGCGTTAAAGAAGATGCCCAAAAAGTTGCAAAAGAAATTTTGCAGGCCGCCGCCTTAAGAAGCGCACATAAAGCAGATGTCTTACTTGGTAATGAACATTTGGAAAGGGAATTTGCGGACTCTTTCCCCTATCAGGAAACCGATGACCAAACCCAAGCCATAAACGAAATTTTGCAAGATTTAAACAAAGATATACCTATGGACCGTGTTCTTGTGGGAGATGTCGGTTTCGGGAAAACGGAAGTTGCCATACGCGCTGCTTTGCGTACCGTTTTAAGTAATAAACAAGTGCTTGTTTTAGTACCTACTACCGTATTGGCAAGCCAGCATTTTAAAACATTCAAAGAGCGTTTGCAGTCCTATCCAATAAATGTAGAAATGTTAAGCCGTTTTCAAACAAAAACCGAACAAAAAAAGATAGTGGAAAATATTAAACAGGGTAAAATTGATATTGTTGTAGGTACGCACCGTTTGCTTTCAAAAGATGTCGCTTTTAAAAATCTAGGATTGTGTATTGTTGATGAGGAACACCGCTTTGGCGTAAAACAAAAAGAAAAAATTAAAGCCAAAAGCGTGGGGGTACATACTTTGATGCTTTCCGCAACACCGATACCGCGAACTTTAAACCAATCCCTTTCCGCTTTAAGGCAGATGTCAATTATTCAAACCGCACCGCAAGGCCGTATGCCGATAAAAACTTTCTTGTGCGCTTATGAGGATACTATTGTAACAAATGCCGTCCGCCAGGAACTTGCACGCGGTGGTCAAGTATTTTACCTTTTTAATACCGTTGCTACTATGGAAGAAAAACGCGAGTATTTACAAAAACTTATGCCGGAAATAAAAATAATTTGTGCGCACGGACAAATGCCGGAGCAAGTTCTTGAAAAAACTTTGTGGGATTTTTATAATAAAAAATATGACGTTTTGCTCTGTTCTACCATTGTAGAAAGCGGGCTTGATGTTACAAATGCAAATACTTTGATTGTGGAAAATCCGCAAAACTTCGGCCTTGCACAACTTTATCAATTAAGGGGAAGAATCGGGCGCGGGAACAAAAAGGCCTACTGTTATTTACTTGCACCGTCTTGGATATTAAACAAACGCGAGGAAGATTTTAATCCCGAAGATTTTTATTTCTCTAAAAAGAAAAATAAACCCTCGTATGCGGAAGCACAAAAAAGATTATCGGCCTTGCTTGAATTTAGCGAACTCGGCAGCGGTTTTAAACTTGCTTTACGCGATTTGGAAATTAGAGGCGGCGGCGATTTGCTGGGTATTAGACAACACGGTTATGTAAATGCGGTGGGGCTT
Organism: uncultured Elusimicrobia bacterium; assembly: GCA_947306425.1. Lineage (GTDB taxonomy): Bacteria > Elusimicrobiota > Elusimicrobia > Elusimicrobiales > Elusimicrobiaceae > Proelusimicrobium. The sequence goes on from CAMZGO010000012.1 coordinate 29,609, forward strand.
TCTCTTTATTGCGATTTAGTGGCAAACGAAGTTAAAAAATTACGCGGAGAGCCGGTTATGCGTAAAATGTATGCAACAGTTAATTTGGGTATACCTGCTTTTATTGCACCTGATTATTTACCAAGTGACGAAGAACGTCTGAAATTTTATAAAGATTTTTTGGATGCAAATAAGGAAACAAAACAAAAATTAAAACAAAAAATTGAAGATTTATGCGGCCCTGCCCCGCAAGAATTATTGAATTTGATTGAGATTATGCAAATATCTGCTGACGGCGGAAATTTGAAAATTCGTACCATAGAAGCAGGCCCTAAATTTTACGATTTTTATTTTGCAAGAAATGCGCAAATACCGGAAGAATCACTTACCAAAATAATGCAAATTTTTCCCGTAGAATTTTTACAATCGCCCAGCGGAGACGGTTTTAGAATTTTTGCCCCTCAAAACAATAAATTAACCGAAGTAAAACAAATTTTAAACAGTTTAAAAAATATTGTTGCCGTTTTTTAAAAAAGATATAACAAAATTTTATTGACTTGTTTTGCATTTAATTTGTATTATATTATTAAGGAGGAAACAATGAAAAAAACCTTAAACTTAATTCTGGTTCTTGGTCTTGCTTTAGGACTTGCTGCCTGCAGCAAAAATACAAAGGCAGACCCTAATGCTGACCTCAATGCTGCAGCAACTTCCAGCGATTATGATACCATAGTCGTTGATGAAGCAGCAGAAGTCGCCGCAGTTGATAATATTGAAATCAATTTATCACCTGTATATTTTGCTTTGGATGAATATTCTTTATCAAAAGAAGCAAGAAATATATTAAATGCAAATGCCGAAATATTGAAGATTAAAGGCATCAATAATATCACTGTTGAAGGTAACTGCGACGATAGAGGTACCATCGCCTACAATATCGCTTTAGGCCAAAAAAGAGCAAATGAAGTAAGAGATTACTACATTAAACTCGGCTTAAAGGCAGAAAATGTAAACACAGTCTCTTATGGCAAAGAAAACCCGGTTTGTATGGAACAAACACAATCTTGCTGGGCAAAAAACAGAAGAGCTGATACTGTAGTCGTAGTCAAATAGTTTGAAAGGGGCACACTTTATGATAAGAAGTTACTTAAAATTATTTCTTTTTATGGGGGGTGCCTCTTTTCTTTTTAGCGGATGTTTGGCAACACAAGAAGATGCCGCAATTTTAAAAATACAAATTTCACAATTAAATAAAACCTTACAAGAATTACAAAAAAATCAAGCAGACAATGCCGTGCAAATGGAAGAAATTATGGGGCGTTTAACCCAAGCAACAGATAATATTGATCACTTTGACTATAAACTTGATAATTTAAATTCCAAACTTGATAATTTAGAAGCATCAGTAAAAAAAGCAAATACTACCCTTTTGCCTACCGAAATTTATGCCCAGGCAAAAAAACAATTTGAAGAAAAACAATATGACAGTGCTTTGCAGGGTTTTGGCCTCTACTTAAAAGCAACGGAATCACGCGGGGCCTCAGCAGAAGAAGCATATTTTAACAGCGCCGTAATTTATTTAGAAAAACAGGAATATCAAGCCGCTGCCATAACCGCAGCTACTTTGATGGAAAAATTCCCAAAAAGTTCTTTAATGCCGGATGCCCGTCTTATTTATGCAAAAAGTGTAATACCTTTAAAAAAGACTGATGAAGCAAAAAATTACCTAAAATCTATAGGTCAGGATTTTCCAAAATCAAAAGCAGCAAAAGAGGCCCAAACTCTTTTAAAAGGAATTAAATGATGAAAAAATTTTTATCTTTAATTCTCTTTTTACTGCCGGTTTTCCTGTTTGCAAGGGAAAGTGATGTTTTTATAGGTCTTTCATCTAAATATGACCCTTCGGCCTTACCAAAAATCGGGCTTGCCGCAAATACATACTCTGATACTACCCCGGAAGAAGAAAAAAAGTACAGTAACCTTTTTGCCGAAGTTTTAAGAAGCGACCTTTACCGTGCCCGTTATTTTAACATTGAAGAAACAGTACCTGCAGCGGAAACTGCTGCGCTTGGTCCGCAGCTTTCTTTGCTTGAAAAAGAAGGTATGCTATATTTTGTTTTCTTTAATTTTTTACCTACCGGAACACAAGATGTATGGGAAATACAGGCATTTATGTATGATACATCTTCAAAAAAGGCCTTGCTTGCTAAAAAACTTATAGCCCCGACAAAAAGTATTCGTAAAAGTGCCCATCTTTTTGCTGACCAAATCGTGAAGTTATTGACAGGTAAACGGGGCCTTGCAAGTACAAAAATTGCTTTTGCAAATGATACAACCGGCAGAAAAGAAATTTATATCGTTGATTATGACGGCTATAATTTGACAAAACTTACAAACGATAAATCTATTTCATTACTTCCCAGATGGAGCGACCAAGGCACTAAAATTTATTACACTACTTACCGCAACGGTAACCCTCAAATTTATATGGTTGATTTAAAGGAAGGAGAAATTTCACCGATAATTAAAGAAAAAGGGCTTAATTTGATAGGCGGCATTTCAGCAGATAATAAAAAACTTGTTATAACCCTTTCCAGAGGGCAAAACCCAAGTATATATTTAAAAGAACTTTCAAGCGGCCGCACTTTGGAATTAACAGACAGATATGGGGTGGATGGTTCTCCTTCTTTTTCGCCGGACGGAAAATATGTAACATTTGTTTCTAACCGCTCGGGCAATCCACAAATTTACATTATGAACCTTGAAACAAAAGAAACAAGGCGCTTAACTAAATTTAATTGGACGGATTCCCCCCAATGGTCCCCTAACGGGGATTGGATTGCTTTTGCCGGGCGTCAAGCACCAGACCACCCGATAGATATATTTTTAATTGACATTACCGGCGGGCAAATAAGGCAACTAACTGCAGATAGCGGCTCTAATGAGGACCCTTGGTGGTCCCCTGACGGACGATTTTTGGCTTTCACCACTAACCGCGACGGCAAACGACAAATATATGTTATGGATGCAGACGGAAGTGCCCAACATCTTATTGCAAATATAAGGGGAAATTCTTTTACACCTAGTTGGAGCAATTAAAATATCTTATGTACAAACCTGTCGTATTGCTTGTTATTTCAAATATATTTATGACTTATGCTTGGTATGGCCATTTGCGTTTCAAAGATAAAGCCCTTTGGCTTGTTGTTTTAACAAGTTGGATGATAGCACTCATTGAATACTGCTTTTTAATCCCTGCTAACCGAATAGGCCACACTTACTTTAGTGCAGCACAACTTAAAGGTATGCAGGAAATCATTACGCTTATTGTTTTTGCCGTGTTTAGTATAACTTATTTAAAAGAGGATTTACGCTGGAATCATTATGCCGGTTTTGTCCTAATTATTTTAGCTGCACTTTTAATATTTAAAAAATAATGTATAACTTTTACATTAAAATCAAAAATTTTAATTTATTCCTGATTGAAGAAAATAAAAAAATAAAATAATTTCTACTTAATCTGGAAAAATAAAATAGATTTAAATATTTTTACTTGTTTTTATCGTGTTTAGCAATTAAAAAAACAAAGTAAAAAGCACAAAACATTATCAAAAAGAAAGATAAAAAAACTAATATTTCCTTCATATTTTCTCCATTTATAAAAAATAGCCTAATAAAAAACGGCTGTTATTTGAGGAATTCCAAGCACTCAAACAAACAGCCGCCGTCTTTTGTTTTTTAAAAACAAAAGACATATAACGGCTATTTTTGGTTTGGAATTCCTTTCTCTCGAAAAGCGGCAAAAGCCCCCAAAAACAGCAAAATTATTTAGCCCCAAGGGCCAGAGATTAAATAAACCTCCTAACTAAATAAATTATATCAATTTTAAATATATTGACGAGGATTTTTTATTGTATATAGAGTAAAAATATTTATGAACGCAAATAAAACAAAAGCACAAATTATCATTAAATAACGACTGAAACTAACTAAACCGCATAAATTTAAAACAGTATTGGTTATGATAATTAAAATAATGCTCCCAAAACTTTTTTGTAAAATTTTGACATATCCTTTTCTTACAACTATTTTGCCATATTTTACCCCCATAGGGAAACCGAAAGCCCCGCCAAAAGCAATAAGAATACCTAAAAATAAAATGTGAGTATGAAAATTCCCGTCATCAAACAAATAAAACATTGAGCCGCTGACAGTTGCCACCAAAAGTAAAAAACGTATGGCTTTAGCGGCGAGTTTTTCCGCTACTTTAAAACCGTTTATTATAACAGGCCTAAAAATTAAAGCACCGCTGATACCGAGTAAAGAACTTAAAATACCTGTCATCATTCCGCAAAGAAATGCAATTAAACTTTGTCCTTTTGTAAAATGCGGAATTAGATTCTGATTAGTTTCAGTTTTACCAAATATGCTTTTGAGCCCTATAAACAACATAACGAAAGCAAAAATACTAAGCAAGGCTTTAGAACCGAACTTATCATACAAGTAGGCATTTATTAAACGTCCGCTGAAAGCAGTTAAAACAACACCTAAGGCCATAGGCAAAGCAAGGCCTCTCATTAAAGAACGTTTACCCCAAGAAACAGTTTTTATTTCCTTTAATACAGTAGGCGCAGTAGATAAAACCATCTGAAAAAGTGCCGCCCCCACTGCTTCCATTGGCTGAAAACCGAATATAAGCATCGTCGGGACTATTAACCAACCACAACCGACACTCCAAAACCCGCCGCAAAACATTCCTATAAAACCAATCAACGGGAAAAATAAATAATTATACCAAGCCATAAGATATTTTACTATTTAACACAACCCCCGTGTTGGAAAACACGGGGGTTTAAAACAATTTATTGTTTATAACAATTATTTGTTTAGTTTATTTTGCTGCTTTTTTTGCTGCAGGTTTAGCGGCTGCTTTTTTAGGAGCGGCTTTCTTGGCTGCTTTTTCTGCTTTTGCAGCAGGTTTAGCAGTTTCTTTTTTTACTGCAGGTTTAGCGGCTTGTTTGGCTTCAACGGGATAGACGGAAACTTGTTGTTTACCGCGTTTTGCCCATTCAAAAGTAACAATGCCGGATTTGCGTGCAAATAAACTATCGTCGCTGGCGCGGGAAACATTGACGCCCGGTAAAATGCGGGTGCCGCGTTGTTTCAAGATAATTTCCCCCGCATTAACAAATTGGGAGCCGTATCTTTTAACGCCTAAACGTTGACCGTGAGAGTCCCTTCCGTTTGAGGAGGAACCTTGTGCTTTTGTATGTGCCATAAATTAACCTCCTGTTATTAGAGAGAAATCTCTTTTATTTTAATTTCAGTAAGATCTTGCCTATGCCCTTTGGTTCTTTCATAACCTTTTTTAGGGCGTTTTTTGAAGATAAGAATCTTAGGACCGCGTAAGTGTCTTACAACTTCCGCGGTGACCTTAGCAGTTTTACCTGCCTTGGCATCTGATGAGGTACCTGATTCTTCAGCAGCCCATAAAACTTTGAGTTCTACGGTCTTGCCTGCTTCGGCTTCAAGCTTTTCAACCTTCAGATTTTGGCCTGGGGTTACCCAGTACTGTTTTCCACCAGTTTCTATGATTGCGTACATAATACTTTTGTTCTAAAAAAGCGAAAATTAACCCGCCCGCTTTAACTGTTTTAAAGGGGCAAGAACTTTTTTAGGGAATTTCTTCCAAATATATTATAGCATATTTTGGAATTGATGGGTAAAAGTCCAATATGTGTTTGATATTTTGCAAATTTAAAAGAGGAAATTGAGATTTATCGTTCCTAACCGTATAAAATGAGAAACTTTATATTGGACTATTTTCTGTTTGGCACACAAAGCATGGAATTAGTTGTAAGAAAGAAACACAATTTGATGACCCATTTGATAGAAAACACTTAGGTGCATTTGTAAAATTTTTACAAGCTTGTGCTAAAGCAGAATTAACATCTTGTGTTTTTGCAGCACATTCCGAAAAATTACTGTATCTGTGCCGCGATAAAGCAAATTTATCATTGTAACAAAGGGGAGAGGAACCATTTAGGCGGCAATTTACATTGCTTGTTATTGTAACATCTAAGGTATTTATATCCTTGGCATACTCGCCATGGGTCAAATAATATCTATCAGTTGCACTTTTCAGACTTTTAACAGCCATAATAATTTGTGCGAGTTTTGCTTTTGCTACCACTTTCCGATACTGTGATAAAGCAATTGCGGCAAGTATACCTATAATCAGAACGACTACCAGCAATTCAAGTAAAGTAAAACCTTTACTACTGTTTTTTGTTTTACACATAAAGCCTCCTAATTTAACTTATAAAGAGTTTTCAAATATTTTTCCCTAAAATTATACAAAAAAAAAAAAAAACACCTGTCAAGAGGCTTCTTATAAAATAAAGGTATATCATTATTTTTTAACTTCGGCAAATAAAAAATTAAGAATCAAAATATAACCCTTATATTTTTGCTAAAATATCTATATGAGTAATAACTATAAAATAACTATAGCATCAAGTGCAGGGTTCTGCCCCGGTGTTAAAAACGCTATAGAGCGTGTTTTACAACTTGCAGAAAAAGGTAAAAAACCGGTTTATACCGTAGGTCCTTTGATACATAATAAACAAGTGACTCAAATGCTTGAAAAAAAAGATATTTTTACAATAAACCGTTTAAATGAAGCTATTGATAAACAAGGCGTTTTAGTTATTCGCGCACACGGCATAACACCGGAATATCAAAAGCAAGTTTTTGATACCGGCCTTGAAGTTATTGATTGCACCTGCCCGCTTGTTAAACGCGCACATACCATAATAGATGAATATGCAAAAAAAGGTTATTATACTGTTATTATCGGCGATGCGGAACATGCGGAAGTTATCGGCCTGCTTGGTTACACACAGGGTAAAGGCATTGTGGTTGCTGACGCGGAAGAAGCAAAGAAATTGCCTGCTTATGATAAAGTAAATGTTGTCGCGCAAACGACACAAAAGGAACAAACTTTTTTTGAAGCGGCAGAAGTTATAAAACAAAAATCAAAAGTCTGCCAAATATCAAATACAATTTGCACACCGACAAAGCAAAGGCAAAAAGAAACTTTAGAACTTGCAAAAAATGCGGACCTTGTTATAGTCGTGGGCGGTAAACATAGTGCAAATACGGCACGCCTTGCAAAACTTTGCGGTGAACTTTGCAAAAAAGTTTTGCATGTGGAAACTGCCGAAGAAGTTAAAAAAGAAATTTTAGAAGATGCAAAAAATATTTTAATTACCGCAGGTGCTTCCACCCCTGATTGGATTATTCAGGAAGTAGCAAAAAAAGTGGAAAGCATTAAGGGGGAAAAATGAGTGATATTAAAAGAATCGGCGTTCTTACCGCCGGTGGGGATTGCCCAGGTTTAAATGCGGTTGTCCGCGCAGTTACAAAATATGCTTTACTTAAAAATATTGAAGTTTACGGTTTTAAAAACGGTTTTGACGGGCTTGTTAAAAATGAATTTATTCTTCTTGATAATAAAGCCGTTTCCGGTATTTTAACACGCGGCGGAACTATACTTGGAACAAGCAATATTGCAAACCCTTTCCGCTACACTTTGGCCCCGTTGGGCACACCGGAAAAACCTAAAGACGTTTCAGACCTTGTTTTGCAAAATATAGAAAAAAACAAAATTGATGCAATAGTTACTATCGGCGGGGATGGAACTTTATCAATGTCAAAACAATTTATTGATAAAGGTGTAAAAATCGTGGGCGTACCAAAAACTATTGATAATGATTTGTCCGCCACCGATTATACTTTTGGTTTTGACAGCGCTTTGGCTATCGCTACTGATGCCGTGGACCGCATACATACTACTGCCGAATCGCACCATCGTGTTATGATTGTTGAAACTATGGGCCGCTATGCCGGTTGGATTGCTTTGCGCTCATGTATAGCAGGCGGCGGTGATATTTGTTTGATACCTGAAATACCTTATAATGATGATTTAATAGTAAAAGCAATTTTAGAACGCCAAAAACAAGGCAAAACTTTTAGTATAATTGTTGCGGCGGAAGGCGCAAAAAATGAGAAAGGTGAAATGGCGGTGCAAAAAACCGTTGCCGGCTCAACTGATCCTATACGTCTTGGAGGCATAGCACAAAGAATTGCCGATATGGTTGAAAGTGAAATTAAAACCGAGTGCCGCGTTGTTGTGCTTGGGCATTTGCAACGCGGGGGAACACCGACCGCTTTTGACAGATGGCTTTCCACACGTTTTGGAAGTGCGGCGGTTGACCTTATCTTAAGAGGTAAAACAGGTTATATGGTTGCTTTAAGAGAAACGGAAATTGTGTCCGTTCCAATCGCTGAAGCAGTTGCGCACTTAAAGCTCGTTGACCCCAAGGGGCAAGAAGTACGCGCGGCAGTAAGCGTCGGTACAAGTTTCGGCGCAAAATTAAATTTTGAGGATTAATATGATAAATAAACAAGAATTAATGTTCGGAATTCACCCGATTCGTGAAGCGTTAAAAAGTAAAAAACGCCATATTTTTGAATTGTATATCGTTAAAGATAAAACAAAAAACCGCGCTGTTGATGAAGTTATTAAAATGGCAAAGGCGGCAAATGTTATTATCAAAAGTATAGAAGCACGTTTAATGGATAATATGGTAAACGGGCAAAACCATCAGGGTTTAATTGCACGTGCCGAGCCTTTAAAAACTTTGCGCTTGAGTGATGCAATTTATCAGGCACAAGGCAAAAAAGAACTTTGGCTTGCTTTAGATGAAGTTACAGACCCGCAAAATTTGGGTGCTATGTTAAGAAGTGCCGCCTGCTTAGGGTTTTCCACTGTGTTATTACCGAAGCATAGAACTGTGGGTATAACACCGGCGGTGCATAAAGTTGCTTGCGGTGCTTTGGAAACTTTAAATATTGTTGAAGTTTCAAATTTAAATACCGCGATTTTAGATTTAAAAGATGAAGGCTTTTGGGTTTACGGTGCTGATATGGCCGGTAAAGATATTAAACATTTTTCCTATGCTTACCCGGCTTTGCTTGTGATTGGCTCAGAAGGCACAGGTTTACGCGAAAAAACAAAAGAACATTGTGATGATATAATTGCCATTAAGCAAAAAGGCGGAGTTAGCAGTTTGAATGCATCGGCCTCTGCTGCAATTATAATGTATGATTTAAGTTCAAAATTAGGAGATTAATTTATGAAAGTTGTCGTCGGCATAAGCGGTGGGGTAGATTCAGCATTATCAGCATATTTACTTAAAGAACAAGGGCATGAAGTCATTGGTGCTATGATGCTTACTTGGGATAAATCTATGCCAATCCCCCCTATAACAGGCGGTTGCCTTGCCCCGGAAGAAGAAGATTTGGAAGCGGCTGAGGCCGTCGCAAAATCTGTCGGTATACCTTTGGTAACTGTAAATTTGGCAAAAGAATTCAGTGAAATTGTTTTAAAAAATTTTAAGCAAGAATATGCCAATGGCAGAACGCCAAACCCGTGTTTAATTTGTAATCAAAATTTGAAATTTGGACTCCTTATGCAAGGTGTAAAAAAGCAGGGTATTGATTTTGATAAATTTGCTACAGGCCATTACTGCCGCATAAGTTACGACGAAAATTTAAAACGTTTTCAACTTAAAACTGCAAGCGATATAAAAAAAGACCAAAGTTATTTTTTGTACCGCTTAAATCAAGAGCAACTTTCAAAAATAATTTTTCCCTTAAGTGAACTTACAAAAACAGAAGTACGAAAATTAGCGGAAAGATATAATTTACCCGTCGCGAAAAGGCAAGACAGTCAAGATTTTTACGCAGGTGATTATAAAGATATTTTACAATTTAAACCAAAACGCGGCGATATTGTTGACAAAACCGGCAAAGTACTTGGACATCACGAAGGTATTTGGAATTTTACTATCGGCAAACGCAAAGGCCTTTTGGGCGGTGGCACAAAAGAACCTATTTATGTTATCGGTTTAGATTCCTGCCATAACCGCGTTATTGTTGGCGGTAAAAACGATTTATTTTCAAAAGAAATTATTGTTGAAAATATCAATTGGGTATCAATTCCCCCGACTGAAAATTTTAGAGCACAAGTTAAAATACGCGCTCAGCATAAACCGGCTGATGCGGAAATTATTGTTAAAGATAATACTGCAAAAGTTATTTTTGATGAACCGCAAATGGCAGTTACCCCGGGGCAGAGTGCTGTGTTTTATAACGGCGAAATTTTGCTTGCCGGCGGTGTGATAAAATAAATTCTTCCAAAAAATACTATCTTTACTTATACTTTTAATTTTATTTTATTAAATAGAATTATCTGACTATTTTTCATTTTCCTCGTCGTGTGGTATAATTGCCTCTTGACAACGTTTTTTTTTTTTTTTGTATAATTTTTAATATAGATTATATTTTGCGAGGTAATTTATGTTAAAAAATTATAAAGGTTTTACTTTAATAGAGTTATTAGTAGTTGTTTTAATAATTGGCATTTTAGCAGCTATTGCTTTACCGCAATATAGAAAAGCAATTGAAAAAAGTAAAGCAAGTCAAGGTCTTATTATATTGAAAGCGGTTGATCAAGCCTTTCGTGATTTTTATCTAGTTAATGGAAAGTACCCAACCTCTTTTGACGAACTTGAAATATCACTTCCATCAAATTTTGATATAAATGAAAATTTTATTCCTAATAATCAAACTTATGGTAAATCAAATCAAGATTGGAACATATCTTTTGAGAAGACTGTTTATAAAGAAATTTTTATGGTACGTAAAAGTGGAAAATTTCAAGGTGCTGGATTTTATATATATTATAATAACCAGTATGGAGCTGTTCCTTCAAATAAAATATTATGTTTAGAAAGAAAAGCAGGGGCTATATATAAATTTAATTCGGATTTATTAGCAGGTGAATTTTGTGAGAAAGTAATGGGTGCAAAAAAATTATTAATAGAAAGTTATTATGCTCGTGTATACGGTATGTAATTCATAAAGTCAAATCGAGTGCGTAAACCCGACAATTATTTTTGAGGAAAGTTATTAAAATGTTGAAGTTCAGAGTTAAAGCGTACGAACGCATTTTGTGCGACGTAGCAAATTTAAGATGATTTTTAACTTTTCTCTGCGACGACGAGTACCCAGAAGAACTTGGAGCGAAGCGACATATCGGTACTCTAGGAGCAGAAAAATTAAAAAGCACTTAAATTTGCAAGAACATGCACACTAATTAACATAATTCGTCATAACAAAAATACCCCTTGACAAATAAGTAAATATGTTATACACTATATTATCGCAAGTACATTAGTACCTCTGCAAAGACGTAAAAGTTAGCCCTTTTTTAAAAGGAATAAAAAAAAGGGGGTTGACATTTCGCTCTTTTTATGTTACAATAATAAGGTAGCTCTTTTAAGAACTTGAAACAACACGGTTGACAAACTTAAATACCTGTTGAATATAGATATGCAACTTTACGGCGTTGAATCAGCAAAAGGCTAGACAACCCCCTAAATGCGTGCTAAAATATTAAACAAATTTAAGAACTTGAAACAACAGTTGACAACCTTAAAAATAAATGCTATAATAATTAAGTAACAAAAATAAATTTGATCTTTTTAGTTTTTAGTTTCAACAGATTTTAAAGCAGGTCATGCTAGATTAAAAATCAGTACCCTAGGCTTAGGTTTAGGGATTTTAAAAGTCAAAGTTTCCGACGTTAAAAAAGGAAAACTTGACAAACGTAGAAAAATTTTATATAATATTCTTATAACCTAAAAACGGTTGTAAGGAAAGACAAAATTTCCAGGTTGTTAATCCGGAAGGAAAACAGCCAAGGAGATTTCGCTCTCTGAAAATTTGATCGCAAATGTGCGAATGGGCAGTTTGAAGCAAGAGAAACCGGATTTCCGGTGGAACTTAATTAAACTGACATTCAAACTAGTAACTTATATATACCTTATATATAAGCCAACGTAAATTCAAAAGAGTAGTACAAAACTAATAGAGTCATAAGTCAACAAATCTTCGTTAAGTGATTAAAATCCACTAAACAAGAAATTGCTTAGCGGTTTTTAATTTTAATGGAGAGTTTGATCCTGGCTCAGAGTTAACGCTGGCAGCGTGCATAACACATGCAAGTCGAACGGGGATTATTCGGTGTAGCAATACATTGGATAATTCTAGTGGCAGACGAGTGAGTAATACATAAGAAATCCACCCGAAAGTGGGGAATAACGGGCCGAAAGGTTCGCTAATACCCCATAATATTGGGAAGCGGCATCGCTTTCTTCTTAAAGGTTTTTCGCTTTCGGACGATCTTATGGTCTATCAGCTAGTTGGTAGGGTAACGGCCTACCAAGGCGACGACGGATAGCCGGCCTGAAAGGGCGACCGGCCACGGGGGCACTGAGATACGGGCCCCACTCCTACGGGAGGCAGCAGTGGGGAATTTTGGACAATGGACGAAAGTCTGATCCAGCAACGCTGCGTGAAGGACGAAGGTTCTCGGATTGTAAACTTCTTTTGCAGGGGAAGAAACAAATGACGGTACCCTGTGAATAAGCCACGGCTAACTACGTGCCAGCAGCCGCGGTAAGACGTAGGTGGCAAGCGTTACTCGGAATTACTAGGCGTAAAGCGCGCGTAGGCGGAATGTTAAGTCTGTTGTGTAATCTCTGGGCTCAACCCAGAAACTGCAACGGAAACTGGCGTTCTTGAGTGAGGCAGAGGAGATCGGAATTCCTAGTGTAGCAGTGAAATGCGTAGATATTAGGAGGAACACCGGTGGCGAAGGCGGATCTCTGGGCCTTTACTGACGCTCAAGTGCGAAAGCTAGGGGAGCAAACGGGATTAGATACCCCGGTAGTCCTAGCCGTAAACGATGATAACTAGGTGTGGGAGGTATCGACCCCTTCCGTGCCGCCGCTAACGCATTAAGTTATCCGCCTGGGGAGTACGGCCGCAAGGTTAAAACTCAAAGGAATTGACGGGGGCCCGCACAAGCGGTGGATTATGTGGTTTAATTCGACGCTACGCGAAGAACCTTACCTGGGCTTGAACGACTGGTAGTAGTCTTTATGAAAGTAGAGGCGATCCGCAAGGAAGCCAGCCGAGGTGCTGCATGGTTGTCGTCAGCTCGTGTCGTGAGATGTTGGGTT
>CAMZGO010000013.1 GCA_947306425.1 uncultured Elusimicrobia bacterium
CAGCAGCAACGATAGCAGGTTTAACGGTAGTAGGGGCAATAAGCCCGATAACAGCTATAGGAACGGTAGGAACGGCTTTAGCCTTAGCACCTATCGGTATACCGGGAAGCGGTATAGATTCGGAAAATAAAAATCCTTTTACCAATATCAAAAATGATATTACCGAAGTTTGGTATAAGTATTTCCAGCCAAAAACTAATCTTAAAAGGGCAAAATATATTGCAAAACATTTGCCTAATTTTAAATATAGTGACGTAACTCTTGAAGATGGCACTACCGTTAAAGTAGAAAGCAAGTATGGTTTTATTGCTGAAAGTGAATATTTAGATTTCTATAATGCAAATTTTACAAAAGAAGCGGGAAAACATTTTGAAAGGAAAGTCGCACATGACAATTTGCTTGCGGAATTAATTTTTAAATCTCTTGAATTTCCTACTCAAAAACAACTTTATTGGGTTATGGCAAGTGCAGCTGATAATGTTTATAAAGTATTGGCATCCCAATTAATGCAAGAATTTGGATATGACAATGTTTCTAAAGAAGAGATTGCCAATTATTTTGAAAGCATTTTTAATGATGTAAAAGTTGCTTTGCCTCAATTATCTAAACAAGATGTAGAAAGGCTTCAATCATTAACTAGGAGAATTATAGAGAAAACAGAGAATTCATTGAATGTTTCCTCACCGGAAGATCAAATATTATCAGGGGCTATAGTTGATTTAGATATTCTTAAGAATAAGATGTCAGATAAAGCTATAGATGCTTTATATAATGCCTCTGATTTAACAAAAGATATTTTGGAACCTCTTATAATAACGAAACATAATGATTATTCTACCACGTATAAAAATATTCTACCGATTCATCTAATGTATAATAACGGAACGATTTCAAAAACCCCTAAGATATACATTATACTATCTAGAGAAATAACAGTACCAAATGGTTTTGTTGTAGCACAAGATGAAACCATGACTTATAAGTTCGTAGTAAATGATATTGTTGCCGTAAATAATTCTAGAAGTTTTTCACGTAGTGCTTTTAAAAATCCTAAGAAGATGTATAATTCTCAACCTAAAGATAGAGATTTATTAATTGAAAGTGCACTTAATTTAGAAGATAAAGCTTATATAGCTGCAAGTGTACAAAAGGCGGATTTAACCACCACTCACCAAGATGATTTAATTGCTATAGTAAAAGCATTTGAGAAAGATCGTTTGGATTGGGCGTTAACCGGTATTGCACTAATTGCAGGTGCTGACTTAGCAGCAAGTTTAAGCAGTCAGTTAGGGAAATTGATTCCAATATATGGTCTTGTTCTCATGGTTGCGGGTGTCGGATATCTTACACCTCTTATAGCTGTTGCTCTTAAGAAATATATTAATAGGCTCGGCAATGTAAAAACAGCACAGTTGGGATTATATGCTATGCTCGGTGCTTCAATATTGGGTATGACAGCAGGCATGCTGGGACATTATAAACCTGAAGAAGCGAATTTGTATGCTATAATTTCATCGGTAATATTTTTTGCAGTGGCAGCAACTGTCGCCAGCGTTTTTAACACAATAAAAGGCCCTATGCTAAAAAGCGTTTATAAGGACAATGTCATATTTTCAAGTAAAAATATGGATTTTGATACTAATAAAGCATTAGCTAAAGTTCTTGCAGCAGGTATTCCCGCAATATTTGTTATTTTAAATATGATTAAAGGTTCTCCTACAGCAGATAATGTAGCCACCCAAGAGTTAATAAATGCCGTAGAAGGAACTATAGCCCCTATGGAACAAGCAAAAGAATTTGATATAATGAATTTCTTATCTACAATAAATTGGTCTATTATGGTTCCTGTATCCTCCTTACTGTCCTTATGGGGACTCTATAGTATTAAACACAGTAGATTACAAAATGAATTAAATGCTAAATCTTTAAATGAACAGGGAAATAATAAAGTTAATAACCAAAAAGCAGAAAACATAAAAAAGACAAAAGAAAAAATATCAGAACAAAAACAAAAGGAAAAGTTTGAAAAAATTATCAAACCCATGATTAAACCTGAATATGTACGTTTATTCATGATATATCTGCCTTATGGTATTGTTCAATCTATTATTATTAACCAAATTGCAGCCGGATTATTAGTAGAACAAGCTTTATTCGTTACTATGACGGGTTCTATTATTAGTTGGTTGGCACGTAAAATATCAACTAAGATGATAGAAGCAAGAAAAATTAATGAAGATCAACTAACAGGTTTAATGTTACCTCTTATGGCATTATCATACATGGGTATATTCCTTTCACCATTTGATTTAAGCTTATCTGCAAATTCTATTTATTTGATTCTCTCAATGTTAGGAGCATATATATCAACTCCTACATTAGGAACGGTGGAAAGCACAAGAATGATAAATAAAACAGTAGATTATTATATGGATTTACGCATGAATATTGAAGAAGATAAGACTTTATCTCAAAAGGAAAAGAAAGAAAAAATTGACAAAATAAACGAAGAAATGAATGCCATGAAAACTGAAGCAGCCGCCCATTATAATAGGGGTAATGCAAGTGCTCTATATCCTGTAATAGGATTATCACTTGCTGCTATACTTATGATAGACATATTAAAAAGTAATCCCGCTGTATCTCAAAGCTTAATTAATATTGCGGATATTTTTGGTGGAGTATCAGAGTTAACGGGGGAAAAACTTATTAAATTATCTTTCTTTAAGATATTTATGAGTATCGCAGCTGGTATGGCTTTGACTACATTCATTTCCAATACGAAACTTTTTAAATCAATCTTCTATTCAGAGAAAGCCAAAATAACTCAAGATATGATAGACAAGGGAGGAATTACTGAAAAAGCACTTGCTATTAAAGCTGATAACATGGGTACTAACATTAGAAAATTATACGATGATGTTAAAACTCTAAATACAGATTTAACGCTAAACCGTATAGGGCTTTCTTCTGAAAAAACTGTAAATAATTGGTTACAGAGGGCAATTTCTATAAATAACAGAATTAAATTCTTGACTGAGTATGATAGTGATATCGCTGTTAAAATGGAAGGAGCTATTACCACTTTCAAGAATAATATTATACCGAATCTTGAATATATTGTGGAAAGAGTTTCACCAGCAAATAATGAATATGCTTTAAAGGGCAATAAAAAAGTATCTCATTATTCATCTCGGTTTCTATCACAATATAATAATCTGCTGCTTTCTGCGAAAGTAAAAGGATTAAATTATATAGAAGAAGGAGTTACAGCCCCTGTAAAAACTCTGCATTTTGCAAAAGCAACGGTATATAGAGACGGATTGATATCTCTTCTTAAAAATAAGAAAGAAGGTATTATATATAACGGAATGTTTCAGGACTTTGATCACTTATATAATGGTGCTTTAAAGGAAATAGAATATTATAAAAAAGATAACAAGTTCAATGAAGAAGAAGAACTTAGAATTACTATTTTGAAAGAACAAATAGATAATATCAAAAATACGTTTATGAGTCAAAAATAACAAAATCTAAATATACGTTTATATTCTTGTTCAATGCTTTTATATAATATGATATAATAGTTTTGTAGGTTCAAAAACATTTAAGGAGAAACAAATGTTCAACAAGTTGATGCACTACTTCAAACCGCTTCCTGATATCGCTCCGTTAACAGATGAGCAGGTCATTAAGAAGCAATATAAATATTGGCGTATCAAGATGTTTTTTTCTATGTATTTTGGTTACGCCCTATTTTATTTTACACGTAAAAATATTGATATCATCAAACCGACTTTGATTGAAAACAATCTTTTTACAATAGAGCAGTTGGGTAATATTGGGTTTGCTATCTATCTTACTTATGGTGTAGGTAAGTTTTTAAGCGGTATTATTGCAGACAAATGTAATATACGTGCTGTTATGGCAACCGGTTTAATGGTATCTTCCGTTATTAACCTAATTTTTGCTTTTTTACCTCAGATGAGTTCTGCTTTTAACTCAGTTGGAATTCCTTTAAGTGTAACGATGTTAGCAACCTTCTTGTGGGCTTTGAACGGTGTTGCTCAGTCAATGGGTTTTCCTCCGGTTGCAAAAGGATTGGTCTATTGGTTCTCACCTAATGAAAGGGCCACCAAGTGGACATTATGGTCTTCATCTCATACTTTCGGGGCATTCTTCGTTGCACAGTTGATTTCTTTGCTCGCTTGGATGAAATTCGGATGGCAATATGCCTTTATTGTTCCTTCAATTTTAGGTATACTTTATAGTATTTATATGTTGCGTGCTATGACTGATAAACCAACTACAGTCGGTTTACCTCCTATTGAAAAATATAGAAATGATGTTATCCCCGTGGTAAAAGAAAAAAGTGATATGACTCAGTGGCAAATTATCAAAAAATATGTTTTGACAAATCCGTTTTTATGGGCTTTGGCTGTGTCTTATATCTTCATATATTATGTACGTTTTGCGACTTTGGATTGGGCAACAACATTTTTAGTACAAGACCGTGGATTTTCACAAGCATTGGCGGCAAGTGCTGCTTCAGCCATGCCTTTATTGGGTATGCCGGGCGGTATAGTTGCTGGTTATCTTGCTGACAGATGGTTCGGCGGCCGCTGTACACAAATGAATATAATTTACCTGACGATACTTGCCATTAGTTGCTGGTGCTTTTATAAATATGCTTCTGTTAATGCCTTCCTCGTTACAGCTATATTTGCTGCTTTTATAGGTTTCTTTGTAGATGGCCCTCAAAATTTGGCAGGCGGTGTTCAGGCATCCCGTATAACTGTTCAGGAATCTGTATCTGCTGCTTGCGGATTTACAGGAATGTTCGGCTATTTTGGTGCAATGTTATCATCAAAAGGTGCAGCATATATTAGTCAAAGTTATGGTTGGAAAGGTGTATATGTTTCTTGTATAATTTCATGTTTTATAGCAATGGCTTTAATTGCTACTACGTGGAAGAAGGAAGCAACACCTCCGCAGAATAACAAAAAAACTAACTAAAAATATATACTCCCCTTGTCTAAAGCGGGGGGAGTGTTATTATTACATTATACCCCTATTTATATAGGGGTTTTTATTTTTTATTTTTACAATTGACAATATTACATAAAACTGATAATATCTAAGCAGGAGTAGTAAAATTTAATTATGCGGGGACTATTATGGAAAATAAAAAACCACTAGTAGTAGGCATCGGGGAACTCCTTTGGGATGTTTTTCCGACAGGTAAACGTGCCGGCGGTGCACCGATAAACTTTGTTTATCATGCAACACAACTCGGCGCAGAAGGTTATGCAATCAGTGCTGTTGGTAATGATGCCTTCGGTACTGAAATATTGCAGGAACTTGATAAAAATCACATTGCATATTACATTGATTCTTTATCTTATCCAACAGGTAGTGTTAAGGTGGAATTAAATAATGGTATTCCGTCCTATACAATTATTGAAAATGTCGCTTGGGATCATATACCTTTGACACAAAAGGCAGTTGATTTAGTCAAAAGAGCCGATGCCGTTTGTTACGGTACTTTGTCTTTAAGGCATCCAGATTCAAAAAATACCGTCACAACTCTGCTTTCTTATGCAAGAAAAGATGCCCTAAGATTTTACGATATCAATTTGCGTCAGCATTATTATTCAAAAGAACTTATTGAAGAACTTCTAAACTACGCAAATGTATTTAAAATAAATGATGATGAATTGCTTGTTTTGAGGGATTTGTTCTCCCTTAAAGGTACTGATGAGGAAGTATGTAAATACTTTATGAACACCTACAAATTAAAGTATCTCATCTTAACAGCCGGGGAAAAATACAGCGTCGTCTATTCCCAAACGGAGGTATCCCGTATTGAAACACCGAAGGTAACCGTGGCAGATACCGTCGGCGCAGGGGATGCATTTTCCGGTGCTTTTGTACAAGGGATTTTATCAGGTAAAACCTTGAAAGAAGCACATAAACAAGCGGTTGAAATTTCTGCTTTTGTATGTACTAAAACGGGTGCTTGGCCGGAATACGACCATTGTACTTGTGCAAAATAAATAAGGAGATATTATGTCTGAAGAAAAAAACACTTCTTTAGTAGCAAAGTTAGTTCCGGTTATGCTTGCCTTCTTTGCTATGGGCTTTGTTGACAGCGTAGGCACAGCGGCAAACTTCGTGAAGAAAGAATTTATGCTTAATAACTTTCAAGCATTTCTTTGTTCATCAGCGGTATTTTTTTGGTTCTTAATTTTCTCTGTTCCTACGGGGATGTTAATGAACAAAATCGGCCGCCGCAAAACGGTTATAATAAGTTTGTGGATAACATTAGGTGCATTGCTTTTACCGCTTATTCCGGTAAAGAGTTTAGCTTTGCTCATGGTATCTTTTTCTTTATTAGGTATCGGTAATGCTTTAATGCAAGTTTCCCTAAACCCGTTAGTATCAAATATTGTTACGGGAGATAAACTCGCCAGCACAATGACTTTTGGACAATTTATAAAAGCCATTGCCTCTTGGAGTGCAACAGTTATTGCCCCTTTTGTCGCTGCCAAATATAATAATTGGGCATTAATGTACGCGATTTTTGCAGTGGAATGTATTGTGGCTATTATCTTCCTTACAAAAGAGGATATTAAAGAGGAAGAAATTACCGGCAAGCCGTCTAGCTTTATGGAATGTTTGGCTTTACTTGGCGATACAACCATTTTACTCTGCTTTATAGGTATTATGTGTCACGTTGGTATAGATGTGGGTACAAACACATCTGCCCCGCAAATATTGATGGATAAGGTCGGCTTAACAACAGGGGACGCTATGAAAGCAACAGGTGTTTATTTTATCTTTCGTACTATAGGTTGTTTAAGCGGTTCTTTCTTGCTTTCCAGATTATCCGCAAAATTGGTTTTTGGTGTAAGCGTTTTGTTTATGCTGGCGGCAATGGGCGGTTTATTTCTATTTGATAACCAGGCGGCAATATTTGTCTGTGTCGCTTTGATTGGGTTAGGAAACTCAAACATTTTCCCTATCATTTTTTCCCAAGCGATTATGCATAAACCGGCAAAGAAGAATGAAATTTCCGGCTTAATGATTATGGGGCTTATCGGCGGTGCAATTTTCCCGCCTATAATGGGTTATGTATCAGATGTTATGAATTCCCAAAACGGTTCGGTAATTATTATAAGTATCGGTGTTTTGTACTTACTTAGTCTAGTAGTAAAAATTAAAAAGACGGTTTAATTTATTACTCTATAAAATATCCCCGGGTTTTGCCCGGGGATATTTTTATCTTTAAATAAATATCCCCCGAATTTAAAAACTCGGGGGATAAAATATATGTGAAGATATCTATTTTTCTTGTTTTGCGTCTTGTGTTAAGGATTTAATCCATCCCCAAAAACCAGAAGATGATTTTTCTTCAGATTTTTTTTCCAATAATTTCGTAAAATCTTCTACTGTGTAAAAAATTAAAGAACCATTGGAAAGTTCGGATTTTTCTATCGCGCTGTTCCCTGATAAATAGATGTCTTTCCATGAAGTAGCCAAATCAAATAACTTTGCCGTATTAACAATTTTGCCTGTATATTCAAAATAATAAACATTTTGGGCAATTTCTTTAGTATAAGCCTTTTTATCGGTATCAGAAGGTAAAGCGTTTAATGCCTTTGCTAAGTCATCAAGAATGACAAAAATACTTTGCCCTATATTTTCCTGTTTTTGATGCTTTAGTGTTGTGCTTTCCATTAAGAATAAGAGTTTATAGTACTTATTCTGTAATTCATAATATTCTTTAGATTTTGTGACATTAATTTTGTATAGTATTTCTCTATTTTGCTTTCTTAGTTGTTTGATAACATTTTCTTCAGAAGTTTTTTGTGCTTCTTGTTCCAATTGATTGTTTACCGCAGAGGTAACATCCTGGATAATATCATCATTCAACCCCAAATCAGCGGCATTTGTTGTTTTAGATGCCATTACAGGCATAGCAGAAAGCGCGCATACTGCGATTGCTATTAGCAAGTTCTTTTTCATTTTTTTCTCCTTTACTTCACATCAAGTTTAGGTACGAATACCTTACAAAAATATTTTACTAGTTATATTGTTTTTTTGCAAGGGAATTTAGTCCTATTTTAAAATAGGTCTTTTGGGTACTTTATTTCCTTTTGCCAAAACGCCGGTCTCTTTTGTTATATTCGGCAATGGCTTTTAGTAGGTCCTTTTCTTTAAAATCTGGCCACAGAGTTTTTGTAAAATAAAACTCACTATATGCTGCCTGCCAAAGAAGGAAATTTGATAAGCGTTCTTCGCCGGATGTTCTTATTATAAGGTCCGGTACAGGCAAGTTTTGATATAGGTTTTTTTCAATATCGCTTTCTTTAATATTTGTTTTGCCTTGTGCGATTATTTTATTTACTGCATCGGTAATTTCCTGCCTTGCTCCATAATTTAAGCAAAGGTTTAAAGTTAATTTTTTATGGTTTTTAGTCGCTTCAATTACTTTATCAAGTTTGTTTAAAATCATGCTAGGCAACCCTTTTCGCCTGCCGCTGAAAACTAGTTTTACATCTTTATATTTATTTTCGGTAAATTTGCTTAAAGTATCTGCTAAAAGTTGCATTAAATATGCAATTTCCATTTTGGGGCGCGCCCAATTTTCTGTTGAAAAAGCATATAAACTTAAAACTTTTATTCCTTCTTCTAATGCAGTTTGTACGGCACTTTCAACTGAATTTGCACCCTCTTTATGGCCTTCTTTACGGGGCAGGCCTTTAAGTTTTGCCCAACGTCCGTTTCCATCCATTATAATTGCGATATGCTTTGGTTTCATGTATATATTTTAGCAATTTTGAAATCACTTTGTATTATAAAATATTGTTAGGGTTGACAACCTTTGATACTTTTTAAAAGACTTATACTCTCATTTTCGCCACCCATTTTTTAGGGCTGTTATCTATGTAAAAAATGAGAGGGAGAACGCCCATTAGGGCAAGAGGGGGGTACTTTATTATTAACAATATAGGTAAATTTATTTTTTGGTCACCCTACGCCCGTCTTGCACGATACAGCCGTGCAAACCACTATATGCCCTTTCTCATTTTTGTTTCATCTAATTATACCCTGCGCAAAAATAAAACGGCAAAGTGTGATGGAAATCAGAAAGAACAAGTTTTTTCACAATTTCATTTTTCCTTAAAAGTCTTATACAAGCTTAACCTTAACATTTTGCTTGACATTTTTTTTTTTTTTTCTAAAATTTATTTATACGGAAATAAAAACACCGTATAAAATAAATTAGGAGAATTTATGAAAGAAATAAAAAATGTAACAAAAGGTTTTACTTTAATTGAACTTTTGGTAGTTGTTTTAATTATTGGTATTTTGGCGGCGGTAGCGTTGCCGCAATATCAAAAAGCCGTGGAAAAAACAAAAGCAGCACAGGCATTGATATTACTTAAAGCATTGGTACAAGCATCCCAGAGTTATTATTTAACCAATGGGATATATCCGTCAAACTTGGAAGAATTGGATGTTGATATTCCATGGACGGGCAATCAAAAATGGCATGGAGACGCAGAGGCAAAATCTAATAAGGAATGGACAGTGCAAATCTATAAAAACGGTACAAATTTCCGGTTATGGGTTGGGCGTATTTCTGGCCCTTATGCGGGAACAGGATTTAGTGCCGACTCGGAAGGAAATCTTATGTGTGTAGAAGATGCACACGAAAATAATCATTTCACTTTTTCTAACTCAAAAGGATCTTATTGTGAAAAGATATTTCAGGCTATCCCTTTGAATGATCAAGATAGTACAACTCGTTATTATACCTTACCTTAACTAAGAGTTACCTACATAAAAAACCTCCGTTTTGCACCGGGGGTTTTAAAAATGAGTAAACTTGTTTGACGTTTATCATTTCGGTGCGGGAAATATCGCCTTTTCATTGCCAGAATATTGACAATAAAACTACAAAAACCTGCAAAAACGCACAAAAAACGGCCTTTTTAATGCTTAGTTAACAATGCCATAAAATAGGTAAAAATGGAGATTCTTCGTCGTAAAATGAAACAAATAAAAATTGCCCAGTACAAACGGATTTGGCTTCCGTCAAATTCCTAACGGAATTTGCTCCAGCCCTGGCTCGCGGCACTCGCCTTTGCCTTCGGCAAAACTCGTACATCGCTCCGCCTTCAAATCCTGTCGCAAGCCAAGCAGTTGGCTTGCTACTGTGCAATTTTTATAAATAAAAATTGCCCAGTACAGGATTTGAACCTGTGACCTTTCCCATGTCAAGGGAACGCGCTACCACTGCGCCAACTGGGCTTAAAACTTAAAAAATTTTCAAATTCCTCGTCGCAATTTCTTGCAACACATATATTATACCAAATTTTCCGCCCAAGTGCAAAAATCAAAATTTGATACGTTTATTTAAACAGATTCTCTAAAGAACGTGTATTTGCTTCTTCAGATAACACTTTAATAAGTTCGTCTTGGGAAACAGTTATATTTTTCCCGTTTCTTAAACGAATTGTAACAGTATTTGTTTCTGCTTCTTTAGCACCGATAATCAAGGTATAAGGCACCTTTTCAATGTGCGCGGCACGTATTTTTGCACCCAATTTTTCCGGACTTCCGTCAAGTTCAGCACGGAGGCCTGCTTGTTTCATTTTGGCTGATAACAAATTTGCTGCATCAAGCTGGGCATCTGTTAAAGTCAAAATCTTTGCCTGAACCGGCGCAAGCCAAAGCGGAAAAAGGCCGCCGTAATGTTCAATTAAAATACCCAAAAATCTTTCAATAGAACCAAGCATTGCGCGATGTACCATTAAAGGTCTTTGGCGCCCTTCTTTTGCTACATAAGTTAAATCAAAACGTTCGGGCAAATTGAAGTCGAATTGTATAGTAGAAAGTTGCCAAGGTCTGCCGATTGCATCAATCAATTTTATATCAATTTTAGGACCGTAAAAAGCCGCCTCACCGGAGTGGGAAGTATAAGGAATATTATTCTTTATCAACACACCCTCAAGGGCTTCTTGTGCCTGTTTCCAGTCTTTAGCGGAACCGGTGTAATTTTCAGGATGTTTTTCATCCCAAGTAGAAAGTTCTACCCTATATTCTTTAAAACCAAAAGTCTTAAAAATATGTAAAGCAAAATTAAAACAATCTTCTACTTCCTGTGCAACTTGGTCGGGCGTACAAAAAATATGTGCATCATCTTGTGTAAAACCCCTAACGCGTAAAAGCCCGTGCATTACACCGGAACGCTCATAACGGTACACTGTGCCCAATTCGCTAAGGCGCAAGGGTAAATCTCTATAACTTCTCAACTGCGCATTGTAAATCGCGATATGGAAAGGACAGTTCATAGGTTTTAATTGATATTTTTGACCGTCAACTTCAATGGGGCTGAACATATTTTCGCTATAGAAATTTGCATGTCCAGACTTTTCCCATAAATGTAAATGGGCAATATGCGGAGTATAAACCATATCATAGCCGCGTGCCAAATTTTCATTTCTAATCCAATCCTCTAAAATTTTGCGAAGCATCCCGCCGCGCGGCTGCCACAAAACCAGCCCCGGCCCTACGTCTTCAGTAATGGTAAAAAGTTTTTGTTCCACACCGAGTTTTCTGTGGTCGCGTTTTGCGGCTTCTTCTTGTTGATGAATATAATTTTTTAGTTCTTCCTTGTCATTGAAACAAAGGCCGTAAATGCGCTGCATCTGGGGGCGTTTTTCATCACCGCGCCAATAAGCACCGGCAATATGAGTAAGTTTAAAACTGTTTACCTGCCCGCTGTGCTCCACGTGCGGTCCGCGGCATAAATCAGTAAAATTACCTACGGTATAAATAGTAATTTGTCCGTCCTCAAGTTCTTCAATCAATTCTGTTTTAAAAACTTCACCGCGCTCTTTAAAATAGGCAAGGGCTTCTTGTTTTGATATACTTTTGCAAACGAAAGGATGCTTTGCTTTGCAAATCTCTTTCATTTTATCTTCAAGAGTTTTTAAATCCTCCGGTGTAAATTTATGAGTTGTGTAAAGATCGTAATAAAAACCGTTGTCAACGGCCGGGCCGATACCGAATTTTGTATCAGGGAACATTTCCTGCACTGCTGCCGCTAAGATGTGTGAAGCGCTATGTCTTTTCTTCTGTAAGTCTATATTTTCCATATATTTTCCTTACCTTTGATAAAGCAAAGATTCTCTTAAAAAGGTATAATTATTTTAGCATTTTTTTAGAGGTTATACCAATTATGAAAGACTTTTTAAAAAAATATTTTTATCCTTTAAAACAAGATTTTTTACTATTTACCGTCTTAACTCTACCCGGTTTGTTTGCTTTTTTATTGGGGTTAAGCCAATTTGATGCATTTAGCGGAATAACCTTAACTTTAGGGATTATAACAAAATTTATTTGCGAATTTTTAACCATAGCAGTTATTTTTTACTTTTTTCATTTTCTTGGAGTTAAACGCCCTTGGTCTTTTGCTTTGGTAATGTTCTTTTACTATATTACTATTTGTGCGGACCTTGCAATTTTAATATATTTTAAAGAGCGTTTTGTAATAAAGTATTTAATGACCTTAGGCGGTGCAAATTATAAATTTATGACGGATATTCGCCTTCTTACCATATTTGCCGTATTATATTTTCTACCTTATTTTGCCATTAAAAAACTATGGATTAAAACAAGTTTTAAACAAAGCACTAAGAAGTTAGCAGTAGCAGCGGTATTACTTCTCATAATTTCTTGTTTTAATCCTGTAAAATATATCGCGACGGAAAAAGCCTTTTACAGTAATCTTTTGACTGATACACCGCTTATAAATATACTTAAGGAATCTGTATCAAGTAGTCCTGAACAAAAAATTGTAAATACCCTTCCTGCAAATCTTCAAGAACCGGCCAAAGAATATAATTTGTTTACGCCAAGCAATTTTAAAAATAAAAATACTTATAAAAAAATCATTTTGCTTACTACAGAGGCCCTGTCAAATAAATTTATTTCCTCTTTTAACCCAAACATTCCGCTTGAAGCAAGTTCTATTTATGATGGTCTGCTTTATTATTATCCTTATGCCTCTTTAAAGCCTGTAACCCTTTCTACTTTATATGGATTAAGCGTAATATTCTCAGGTCATCCTAATGCTGAACTATCCTTTAAAAACGGATACCCATTATCTTTTGTTCGCCGGTTAAAAGAAAATGGTTTTAGAACAGTTTTTATTCGCGGTGCTAATGAAGAATATATGAATGAACATATAACCTTTAAGTCCGCCGGTTTTGAAGAAATTTACGGTGCTTCCGCTTTTGAGAGAAACCCTAAGTATGCTGCCTCCGTTGCTTGGTGGGGCTTAACGGACAGGAAACTTTTTGACTTTATCGTTGAATACCTTAAACAACACAAAGATGAAAAGTTGTTTATAAATATCTTAAATGTGGACACCCATGTTCCTACCGGCCGCATTGATTATTTAGGCCAGGAATATAGTGAAATTTCTGACATAGACACTAAAATTGAGGCGCTTTATAAAAAACCGAATATGCTTCGTGCTTTTGCACGTCATAATGAAGACTTGGGCCAATTCCTAAAAAATTTACAGGAAGAAAACTTACTTGATGAGGACACTCTTTTCATAATCACGGCGGACCATCCTTTTTATGCCAATCTTGAAGGAGGGGGAATATATGCAAACGCCCGCCCTGTATTCAATGAAGTACCAATGATTTTTATATCAAAAAAACCGATTGAGGAAACAATATCTTCAGATTTATTTAAATCACAACAAGATATTGCTCCTACGATTTTAGGTCTAGCCGGGCTTGATATTCCCCGCGGAATGTTTGGTAGAAGTATTTTTGATAACCAGCCGCACACGGTTTTTAATATTAAAGACGGTTATGTGAAAATTAATAATGCATCCGTATCAAAAATTGTACCGTTTAATTCAAAAGATAAAAAAAATAAAGCCCTGCTGGAATTATTAAATACGGCTTTAGTGGAGGATAAATGAATTTTTTCATAATTAGTTTAGGTTGCCCTAAAAACTTAACGGACTCGGAAGATTTTTCTGCACGTCTAATTGCACATGGGCACAATTTGGTCTTTGATATTAAAGAAGCAGATGCAGTTTTAATCAATACTTGCGGTTTCTTGGCAAGTTCCTTAAAAGAGGCAGAACAAAATATTGTATATGCTTTAAAACTTAAAAAAGAGGGGAAAATTAAAAAAGTATTTGTTACAGGCTGTATGGTGGAACGTCTGGGGAAAAAAGTTATGCAAAAATTTCCACAAATTGATTTAACATTCTCTATTAAAGCACAGGAAAATATTGAAAATATTTTGTCTAAACATGGTTCTGTTTTGCCAAGTTTACCAAAAACTTTGCATGCACCGGAATTTAAAATGGGTTTAACTTTGCCCCATACCGCTTATTTAAAAATCGCCGACGGTTGCAATAACCGCTGTTCTTATTGTACTATTCCCTTTATTCGCGGTGTTTACAGAAGCAAACCCATTGAAGAAATAATTGAAGAAGCCAAAACAATGGCAAAAGCCGGTGTAAAAGAGATTAATTTAATCGCCCAAGATACTACCTCTTACGGGCAAGATTTATATGGTAAACCAAAACTTGAAAACTTACTTAAAAAAATAGTTAAAATAAAGGGCTTGGAACGTTTTAGAATAATGTATGCTTATCCTCATAGAGTAACAAAAGAACTTGCAAAAATCATAGCCGGAGAAGAAAAGATTTACCCATACTTAGACTTGCCTCTCCAACATATTTCCGCACCTATCTTAAAGGCAATGAACCGCCACTGCGGGCCTGAACAGATAAAGGAAGTTTTGTCTATGTTGCGGCAAACCGTAAAAAATATAGCAATACGAACTAATTTTATAGTTGGATTTCCCGGTGAAACGGAGCGTCAATTTGAAGAACTCAAACAATTTGTAAACGAGTTTAAATTTGATAATGTTGCTGTTTTTGAATATTTTAGGGAAAAGGGGGCAAGTTCCTATAATTTCAAAAATCAAATTTCAGCACAAACTAAATGCCGCCGTGCACTTGAACTTGAAGCCGTACAAAGCCGCGTTGTTGATGATATAAACAAAAAATTAATCGGTAAAAATATTGAAGTGATTTCCGATACTCCTCTGCTTGGCAGAACATATAAAGATGCCCCGGATATTGACGGTACAGTAACTTTTAATAAACCTGTAGAAGCGGGAAAGATATTTAAAGCAAAAATAATTTCTGCCGCAGGATATCAAAGAAAAGCAAAAGTAAAATAAAACAATACATGGCTGTATAGGTCTTTTTAGTATTTAAATTAGGTCCTTTGGCCCTTGACTACTTTAAACATTTGTGTTACACTTTATTTATACATGTGCCGGGAGTGTGCATTATGAGAATTAAATATATACTGAATTCAATTCGCAGTTTTATAGTTTGTTTTTTATTGTTTAATCCTTTGTTTGCCCAAGATAAAAATTACTCAGTAAGTGCAGAAGTTCCTGCTAATAATGCTGAAATGTTAAATATTCTTCAGGAACTTGCCATTGCCGATAAAATTGACCGTCAAAAAAATATTTTAACCCTTGCAAAAAATGGGGAAATAGAAGAAATAAAAAAAATGAAAGTATCGGAAGATGATCAATATGACATAATGTCTTACTGTATTGAAAATAATGACCTTACCGCTTTAGAAAATCTCTTATTGGCTGATTTTATCCCGACTCTAACAAAAAAATCCGATAATTCTTTAGAAGAGACTTCTTTGTTAACAAAAGCAATTGTTAATAGAAACATTGAGGCCTTAAACTTACTTTACAATAATATAGACAAAACCTGCAGTATATCTGTTGATGATAGGACATTTGCGTTGTACAATAATAAGCATCATGAAATCAGGGAACATGTTGCTTCGTTTTTTGTGTGCAGATATGAACTCACTATGATATCCTCTGCTATAAACTTATTTGTGTATCATAGTTTTGAGGATTTTAAGTTATTTTATAATTTTTTGAAAGAGAAAAAGTTTATATTTAAGGAAACAAAAAGTTTCCCGATTACACCAAGTTTTCTTTTCCTTAACACGCTGTATTATAACGGAAGCCCTATAGATTTTAATAATTTCTACCGGGATGTATCCAAAATTATGGAAATTTCCGGTCAGGAAAAAACCGCAATTCTGGAAATAGCAATATTACTTTATTCCAATAAATCAGATTTTTTAGAGGACATATTAAAAGTTGTAAATCCTAAAGATATTACCGATTATTTTTATTCCGGGCTTTTATTTAGAATGAGGGAAGATGATATGTATGCCCTCACACAAAATATAGTAGAAAAAATAGGCAATACAGACAGAATAAAAAATGTCGGCGGATATTCAACTTTACTATATAAGGATTTGACTTTCCTGGGTGCATGGATTGCCAATTTATGTAAATCAAATAATACCGAATTACTTGAATTACTTCTTGACACCGGGGCAGATTTGAATAAAAGAATTATTATGCAAGGCAGAACGATTACTATTAGGGACTTAGCAAATATTAATAATTGTTCACAAGAAGTAATGTCCGTAATACATAATCATGATGCTTCCAAAAAGAATTCTTCCCGTAAGTAAAATTATTTAATATTCTCGGTTTTGTGTTACACTTTACAAACCAAAAACCGCCGCTTATAAATTAACAAGCGGCGGTTTTTGAAAGAAAAACAACTATTTATTTTTATTCCTTATAAACTCATTTGACGTCTGACAATTTATACAGTATCGCGCAAAAGGTAAGGCTAAAATACGTTTTTTAGGTATTTGGCAGCGGCAATATTCACAAGTACCGTAAATGCCTTTAGATATACGCCTTAATGCTGCTTCAATTTGGTCAAGCATTTCGTGTGAACTGTCATTAAGTTCAAAAAGAACTTCTTTCTCTAAACTTTGGGCAGCCATATCAGCTTCATCACCGGTCTCGTTTTCAGGCATTTCGTCGTTTTTTTTGTTTTTGATACGCTCTAAAATTTCTTTACGCATTTCAAGCAAATGTTTTTCTATTTCCTTGATTTCTTTTTGGGTTAATATATCTTCTTCCTTTTTTATTTTTGATTTCAAATTTTTTATTACAGGTTTTACTTTCGTTTTTATTTCTTGTTTTACCTTTTTAGAAATTTCTTTTGCTGCTTTTTTTACTACTTTTTTAGCGGTTTGTTTTTGCACTTTAATTTTTTTCGTAACACGCTTAACAATCTTTTTTATTTGCTTTTTAACGCTTGCCTTAATTTGTTTTTTGGTTTGCTTTTTGACCGCTTTTTTAATCTGCTTTTTGACGGTTGTTTTAACTTGTTTTTTGGTTTGCTTTTTCAGTTGTTTTTTTGCTTTCATTTTCATGATTCCTCAAAATAAAAATTTTCCCGCAAGTAAGCCGAGTTAAAATAACTCGGCCTACTTTGAGAACTCCTCAGGGGGTAATATTGAAGAGTTCATCGGGGGTAAACATAGTAAATGATAACTAAATTAAAGGTAAATGTCAAATGTTTTTTGGACCTATTTTTATTTGACATTTAACAACAACAAATTGCTATAATATTAAAAAGGTATTGATATGGGCGAAAATAAAAACCTGTCTCTTTTTGTAATAACAAAAAACTCCGAGGCTATGCTTGGCAATTGCTTACAAAGTGTACAAGGGCTAGCAGATGAAATTATCGTAGTTGACAGTTTTTCCTCCGACGGAACTATTAAAGTTGCCCAAAAATACGGTGCTAAAACATATCAAAGGGAATTTATAAATTTCCAAGACCAAAAACAATTTGCTCTTAATAAATGTACCTGCAAATGGGTACTTAATTTGGATGATGACGAAGCCTTATCACCGGAACTCAAAAAAGAAATTTCTTTAATTATAAATAAGAAAGTTAAGGCTAAATTGTTTTCCCTTACCGAACAAGTAACTTTTTTAGGGCGTAAAATGAAATATAGTGGCCTTACCGGCTATACGAAAGAACGTTTTGCTTATAGGGAGGGGGCAAGATATATAGGCGGTCCCGTACATGAAAAACTTTTTAATGACGGACCGATAAAATGTTTAAAAAATTATTACTACCATACGCCATATACTTCCATAGAACAGTACTTTGATAAATTTAACCGTTATACGACTTTAGGTGCTCAAAAGTTATTTGAAAGCGGAAGAAAATTTAATTTTTTCTATCTTTTCCGCCAACCTGTTGATTTTATAAAAATATATATTTTCCGCCGTGCTTTTTTAGACGGTATACAAGGTTTTTTATGGGCATGGCTGTCTTCGACATACCCGACGGTAAAATATGCAAAACTTTGGTATTTATATTTTAGAAAAAAGAAGGAATTTAGCAATAACAAATAAATTTTTCTAGACAATAAAGCAAAAGTTTAATATAATATAGAGGAAGGTTTTGGTAATTACAATTTAAAGGGGCTGGTAGCTCAACTGGTTAGAGCGTCCGCCTTACACGCGGAAGGTTGAAGGTTCGAGTCCTTTCTAGCCCACCATTTAAAAAGGCATCTTTAAAAAGATGCCTTTTTTGCTGGGTTGCTTTACAATTTACCGTCGGTATTTAGGTGCAATTTTTATTAGTTGAGGTCCTAGAGTTGTTTTATATATTGCTAAAAAGCCGCTATTTTAGCCCTTTTTCTCTAACTGCAAATTTCGGAAGATCCAATAATGTTATTCAGATATATTACTTTTTCCTAAATTACATTTTTCACATAATGTTTGTAAATTATCTAAAACAGTTTCTCCACCTTTTGACCAAGGTTTTTTATGATCTATATGCAATACCACACTAGGATCCTTTGCAGGGGAAGCACCGCAAATACAACATTTAAAATTATCTCTTTGTAAAACTTTAAATCTCAAACGTAAATTTATATCTCTTTTAGTTTTATGACCTGGTGCATTTTGCCCTTTATTATTATAACTTGTACCATCTTTAGAATCTTTCATGTAACTAACAAAAGCCTTTAATGCTTTGTACCAAGAACCATATTTTCTCAAATATGCTCCACTCGAAATTCTAGATAATGTCTTGTTATTCATATCTCTTCTAGTTGGCTGTCGCCCCTTACTTACCCATACAGAAGATATATTTAGCATCAACTCATCAACAGTCCAATATTCTTGTCTACATGGGATATCGGCTTGTTTTAATGCTTTGTTCCAAGACCCAAATCGTCTACTCACTAAAGAACTACTATATTTACCATTCTCATCATAATCTTTCATAGATAAGGATGTAATATTTAATTGTTTAAATATATCTTTCAGATCTTTCAAAATTTCTTCATCATTGATCTTTTTATTTTTAATATTTAATATAAATTTCATAACCATAAATTACCGTAATAATATTTTAGCATTATTTCCACATTTTTTCCTGATTAGTAAAATCAACATTACCTTCGGCGAGATTCATTAGTTCGCGTAAGGTCAAATTCCGCGGGTTTTGGTATTCCAAAATATCTGACATAATATGGGGGATATCATCCTATAAAAACATTCATGCTTCTTTAGAGAGAAAAGTCAAGTTATATTTGTTTTTGAAAATACAAAAAAATTTAATAAATATTATTGCTCTCACCAATATTATAGGCGAGAGCAATAAAAGCAAATATTTACCAGTTTAGTTTAAACTATCGATAAGACGTTTAGGATTGATAAAATATTTTACCTGATAAGGTTTACCAGTGGAATCTTTTACCGAAACACTATCCGCAGTTTTACGGGCAATAGAAATAAAATCTTCCATCTTTAAATTAGGTTTTGCTTGTTTTGCTAAAGCGGCCACACCTGCCAAATACGGTACACCCCAACTCAAGCCACCGGATGCATAGTAAGCATAATCACTTTCCCCTGTTTCACAAGCAGTAATTCTGTAATCAGTAGGTACCTTAATTCGTTCACTCTGTTGAAGGTAGTCCATATCATCATCCTCAAACCAATAAGGGGGGCGGGTATATGATTTTAAATTGTTCGGATCTGCAAAATATCCATTTCTGCTTACTGTCATCACATCATTTGTTGCTAACACCAAGACATTTTGCTTTTTAGCATTTTGCAAGGCAGTTTGAAATTTATCAGAATTATTGTCTCTTTCAGAAAACCCTCTTGAAATAGATATAACCGATATTTTACTTTTTACGGGTAAGGTCTTATTCAACTCCAAAATATAATTTATTGCTTCGGCAATTGGGGCTGCATCAAAAATTTCTTCATCATCTTCTATAAATTCAGCCGCTATAAAATATAAATTTGCACCTGGTGCTACACCTATATTTTTACCGACAGCAATAGAAGATACTGCAGTTCCGTGCATTGTACCTTCCTTTTGTTGAGTAAAATTTTTATAATATTTAACATTATTCTTATACTCTTGGTGGGAAGATAAGGGCTGATCAATAATAGCCAAACCTACGCCTTTACCTGTAATACCTCTCGCATGCAATTCTTTGACATTTAAACCGGGTGTTTTGCCTATTTTATTTATCTGCTCCAAGTCTAACCAATCAGGCATTGTTGAAGGCCATATTGTTTTACCATTAAAAGAAAGTTTATTTATAATATTTTCCGGTAATTCTGTAAAATCTACGTCTGACACATCACAATATCTTATATCTATTTTGGATGAAGTTAAATCATCAAATGCGCTTTCACAGCGTTTTTTATCTCTCATGAAATCGGAAGCAGGTTCCAAGTCATCTGAAACATATTCCTCTTTACCGGAAGAAATGCCACTTACTATATCTTGTTTAATTTCGTTCATATCAAGATACATTCCGCAAAACAACAAACAAGCAACTAGTATGCAAATAATATAATAATATCTTTTTTTCATTTTACTCTCCTTAATTTAATTTTACTAAAAAATTATTGTAAACTAACATTTTTCTTTTATTTACACCTCCTAAATTTAGCCTAATAGAAACCGTGTTATTAACATTGGCACAGTATTTTGCATTCAGAGAAGACACTCCGTAGCGAGGTATACCGATGTATCCGAGCGGAGGAGTAACGCACTATAAATGCAAAAGACGAAGCCAATAAAAAACGGCTGTGATATCCTAGGCAGATCAACGTACCCAAAATATCACAACCGCTAAGCTCCTGCCATTATAAATGGCAGGAACTCTTAAGTAAAACAGCTGGCTCATGACTTCCAACTATATTTACTTATTATCGGTTGTTTTTGGAGTTGATCTGTTCCTTAGGTTTTCCCTAAAGAAACATCCTATTTCCTAGGATTCCAAAAACAATTAAATCTCTTAAGTCGCTCCACTTTTGCGACTCAATTTACAACTCTCGCACACTCCTTTTACAACTTATACTTTATTATAGCAAATAATTTAATTTAGGTTTTTATGATTTGTATATATACTTAATAACTTTTTCATAGTCCTAATAATTTCTTCTCCGGCAAAGCCGGAGATATTTATTAGCAATTTTGCTGATGTTTAATAATAATTAATACTACGAATAATTCTATTAATATAAAATACCCCTGCGTGATTAAAATCAAAGCAAGGGTATTTTTATAATCTTTAATTAGTTTTCTTCTGCAATTGCACTTACTGGGCAAGCACCGGCGCAAGAACCGCAAGAAACGCATTTTGCGGCATCAATTACCCTTTTGCCGTCCTTTTCTGCAATTGCACTCATGGGGCAAGAGGCCTCACAAGCGCCGCAATTTACGCAGACATCCGGATTAATCTTATAAGCCATAAATTTCCTCCTTTCAATATTAAAAAATTACTTCACGAAATGTATCAAAGTTGATTTTGCAGGATCCGCACTATCTTTTGCAAAACCTTCAATATAATAACCGTCCTCAGTAATACCAATTTGGAAGCCACTAGGACGGAAATATTGCTGCATATCACGCTGAAATTGTACTGCATCACCGCTAATTAAAGCAAGACGCAATAAATCAGAAGTATATACACCATAATTTTGCTTATGAAGTTCTTCCAAATAAGCAACTTTTGCAAGCTGCTTATAAGCAGAACTCTTCATAGCTTTATACGGATCATAAATAAAATTATTGTATACAAAGTAAACCGAAAGTGAAATTAAAAATGTTCCTACGAAAGAAATAAGCATCATTTCCGTTCCGCTTTTCTCACGTATAGTAACAACTTCGCTCTTTGCAATTAAATCTTGCAAGGCTAAACGCTTTTTTGAAAATAACACAAAAGCAAAACCAAGACAAAGGGTCAAAATACTTATCAAATAACCGATGGCCCGTAAAAAAGACTGCCATAAATTTAAATTCTGCTTTGTGCGTCGATCTATAACTTTTATACCAAGTAAAAATTTGCCTATAGTTTGAAATTTACCTGCAGTAAAAACCGTCTCATACAAAACAAAAACAAAAATGCAAATAATAAAATAGGAATTTGTTGAGTTAAAAGAAATATCAAGTAACCCATATAAGAAGGAGGATACAAAAAGCCAAAGCATAAAGTCAATTAAAAAGGCAATCGCCCTCTCAAAAACAGAAGCAAGAGGAAAATCTTTCACGGCACTATCTTGTATTTTCACTTGTTGCTCTTGCGGTACTGATATTTGGTCCATTTTAATACCTCCCAAAGCCTGTTAATTTATTATACAAGTTTTTTAGGCATTTTAACATAATTTTTATCTTACCTGACCGATTGACCAATCAAAAAATTCGCGCCATGTTTGATAAATTTTTGAGGCTTCCTCCGGGCTTAGGCGGGGGGAAATAGTTTCATAATTTTTAAGTTCACGCCATGCGGAAATATCAAACCCCTTGCTTAAAGCAGCAATTAAAGCTGTACCTGTTAAAGTGCTTTCCTTTTGTTTATTTTGAAGGATATTCCTCCCTAAAATTGCCGATTGGAAAGCAATCAAGTTTGCCCCGCTTAAACCGCCTGATGTCTGTAAACTTTCAACATTATATCCCTGCTGCTTTAAATAAAATATTATGTCGCATAACAGTAGTACAAGCCCACGCATAGAACCTGCAATAACATCTTCTTTTTGTGTATTTGGCAAAAAATTACTAAAAACAGGTTTCAGGCCAAAATCAAAATAAGGGGCCCCTAGCCCGCCCAAAGCCGGCAGACACCATACGGGGTTTTTAGAAGTTTCAAAAATTTTATCAAGTTTTTTTACATTAAAATTAAGCCCAAAATTTTTAAGCCATGCAATAAAAGAACCTGCCGTATTTAAGGGGGCTTCAAGCAAATAATACGGCTCTCTTTGAGGTCTGCTCCATGCAAGAGAAGTTAACACACCCTTTACATCAGCACTTTTATGCCCAATATTTAGAAGGAAAAATGCACCTGTACCATAATTAATAAGCGCGGAACCCTTTTCCAATACTCCGCAGGCAGCACAAGCGGCCTGCTGGTCCCCTGTAGAAACGGTTATTTTTATATTTTTATATGTTCCGAAATCACCTGAACTTGAAACGATTTGCGGTAAAATATCCGCTGTCAAATTAAAAGATTTTAATATTTCTTCATCCCACTTAAAAGTATTTATGTTAAAGAGCAAAGTACGTTGTGCACAGGCGTAATCGCAAGCGAAAACTTTACCGCCGCTTAAATGCCAAATCAAATAACTTGTAACAGGGCCTACGTACAATCGCCCTTCCTTAAAAGCATTTTTTACTTCCGGAAAATTATTTAAACCCCATACGATTTTTGCGGCGGAAAAATAAGGTGTTTTATAAAGGCCGGTTTTTTGATGAACATCTTCCTGCGTTAAAGGATTTTCATATATTTCCCGTTTAGCGCGCCCGTCAAGCCAGCTTAAAGCGGGGGCTAAAGCCTTACCGGTAAATTTATCCCAAAAAACTATGGTAGAGCGTTGTGCCGAGATTGCGATTTCGCTGATTTGCGCAGCGGGTATTTCATTTAAAATTTCCTCTATAACTTTTTGAGTACTTGTTAGCAAATCAATTGCTTTATATTCGCACCTGTCCTGAACGGAATTTAAAAACACTTCTGCTTTTGCAAAAGCAGCCAAACATCCGTTTTGTACCCCAAAAGCCGCTGCTTTTGTGGAAGAAGAACCTTGGTCTATTGCTAAAATAAAACTTTTATTTTTCAAAATCTGCTCCGTTAATCTTCGGTTTTAGTACATCGTAATTTACTTATAATTTCTTTAGTTGTTAAAGTACGCAATTGCTGCTTTTGTTCAACATTAACTTGGGGATCATTCAATAAAGCCAAAATACTTTTTACCGTTGGTTTTAAAGTTTTGTTAAGCAAGTTATTTTGTTTTAAAAAATCAATGGTTTTGGCTTCATCTTTAAAAGTAAAAACTTCTTCTTCCTTTAATTCTACTTTATAGGCAGTACCGAAACTTAATGTCTGGTTTTGCTCTTTTAAAAATTTGATAATTTCCGTTTTCAAATTACGGCCTTCATCGTTAAGTTTACCAAGACGGTCAATTTTTTCCGATAAAGTTTCTTCTTTTTTTGTTTCCTGCATAGGTCCTTGCTCTTTTTTGCTAGAGTTCCACACCGGGCAATTATCCCTGTAATCACACCATTTACATGCTTGTTCAGATGGTGTTGGTTCAAACTTTTCGGCCAAAATATTTTCAGCCGTTTTTAATGCACCTTTCCAAAAGATATCAAGTTCTGCCGAAGGAACCGGTTTAAAACTATCTTCCGTTAAAGTAGGCAGATGATAAAAGAGCATTTTTTCTATACTGATTTTCTGTATTAGTCCGTCGCGCGCCTGCACCAAAGGCAAAAGTTTTGGGCTGTTCTCCAAAAGTTTTTGGTAAAACATAAGCTGGTCCGGTTCACGCTTTAAGGTTTTGCCGGTTTTATAATCAAGAATTGCAATTTTACCGTCGCCGAGATAATCAATTCTGTCCACAACCCCCATAACGGTTAAACCGTCTATATTTGCGTAGACCTTCATTTCTGTAGAAAGCGGGTGCAAATTATCGGCTACATGCTTTTGATAATATTTCTTAATAATTTCCTGTCCTTCCAGAAAACCTGCTTGTTCTTTTTCGGCATTTGCATAACCCTTTTCCTGCCAAGTTTGGGCGGACCATTTTTGTTTAAAAAATTTCAAAGTTTCTTCAAGGGGGGGAAATTGCGGGGCGGAATATAAAAACTCCATAACGCTATGTAAAATTGTTCCGAAAGTAAAGAAATATTTTGGTTCTTCCGGTATCTTTAAGATATAGCGGAATTTATATTTTAACGGGCATTCCCGGTATAAACCCATTTTTGATTGGGAATAGAAGAACTGTGCCATATTTAAATGATACCATTTTTAAAGCGTAATTTGATTCTTTAATAATAAGAGTAAGAACACCAATTACCCCCGGTATTACAACGCTTACTTGAGGCAACTTTTCCTGTTTCTTTTTGACATAAACGATTGGATTTATCCATTAAATCGGTACTATATACATTGCAGCTTCTAGGCATTCCTGTATCTCTGAATACATAATAATAAGTATCTATCCCAAATATTTTTTTATTGCATGCGACTTGGTCTGCCCCCACCCAAACCATACAATTTATACCGCTAGGAATAGTAATATCTAAATTACTGTTTACACCTTCATAAGTACCTTGTATCAAATAATATCTTTGGGCTGAGGCTTGTACATCCCTTGTAATAGTCTTTAATGTAGAAAACTTGGTTTTTCCTACGGCCATTTGATACTGAGGCAAGGCAATTGCCGCTAAAATTCCGACAATTAAAACAACTACCAGCAGTTCAAGTAAAGTAAAACCTTGCTGATTATTTTTTCTTTTCATTTTCAAACTCCCAATTTATACAATGTTTTTATGCTACATTAAAATTGTAGAAAAAAAAAAAAAATGTCAAGCAAAATTTTTAGGCTCAAATAAATCATCAAGGAACACTATATGTAGAAAATCTTATTTATAAAAACGTCTAAAATATTCTAAACTTTCTTTTATAATACTTGGATCAATCTCTTCTTTTGAGGGGCGGAAATGATTATCATAATGTTGTATACTCCCAAAATCATCAAAGACTATTATATTATCTCCAACCCGTACAACTTTTTCAGTATAACCGGAAAGAATATTAAATCTTCTTGGAGTTTGAGCAAACAAATTATAACCAACAGAATAATCAAAAGTGGAATTTGAACAATTATATACTGACTCTATAATTGTTGGAGCAACATCATAGTTGGAAGTTCTATAATCTATTTTAGCAGGAAACCCTTTGTTAGGGTGATAAACAACTAATGGAATCTTAGTTTGATAATCACTAAAATTACCATTATGACCCCAAAAATTATGATGGGAATCATTAATTTCTTGACCATGGTCTGCGGTAATAACTATAAAGGTATTATCCAACAAATTACGTTTTTTCAAATCTGTCAGAACACGATCTATTAATTTATCAGAAAAATGTACAGAATTTTTATATTGGTTCAAATAAGGTAGAGGATCTGTATCTTTGGTCAAAAGCAAATAATTTAATTCTTTAGCAGGGGTAAAAACTTTTTCTTCAAGCGGATAACTATAAGCATGCGGAGCGTCCAAAAAAATAAAACCAAAGAAAGGCTTATTTAACTCTCGTCTATTTAAAAATTCTTCAAAATCTTCTACAGCATTAAGATCCCTCTCCCAACTAGTATTACCTTTAGAACCGATACGAAGATCCTTAATACCTGCAAAAACATTGCGATAAAAAGTTGGGCTCGTTAATTTCGCGCTTGCAAATATTGCCGGTTCATATCCGTCTTCTAGTGCTTTACTTACTAAAATAGGTGGTAAATTTAAAGAAGTAAAATCATCCCAATAAGAACGCGGAAGCGAGTAAAATAAAGAAAATATACCTGTTTCGGTCCCATTACCCCCGGAAATATGATTTGTAAAAACGCTCATTCCGGGTTGTTTTATCCAATTTGATAAAAGAGGCATAACTTCCTTATTTAGCATATCCCAGCGTAAAGCATCAACGACAATAATAAGAACATTTGTCTTTCCGGTATTAGAACAAAGCAAGGGAACAAGCGGATAATTTAATCTCCCCTGTTTAGGAAGAGAATAAAGATCTTTTTTGGGCTCAAATCCTAATTTAACAAGACGGCGGTCTGCAGATAAAGGAAAAGCCAATGGTAAAACTTTACGTTGAGAAATAATTTGGGGTACCATCATAAATTTACCCCAGGCATATAAACAATTATATCCCACAAAGCAAAAAACCCAAATAATTATAAACACCTTAATCCATTTAGGTTTTAAAGATATGTGTTTAGATAATAGTAAAATACCTACTTCGGCAAGAATAATAAATAATATACTGCCAAAACTCATTAACCACATACTTACCGGGAAAACAAATATCTCCCTACTTGCAGGGCCGAAAAACAATTCAAGCATAGCAAGCCCGATGTGAGAACGGTATTGTGAAAATACAAATAAATCTATCAATAAAAATACGGAAAATAAAGAGGCCCAAAATACACAAGAAAATTTTAAAAACGGCTTAGCGATATATTTAAATGGTAAACACAAAATTCCGGTAACCCAGGCAAATAAAAAAATATGTGAGAATAAAAATAGAATGGCAAAAATAATACCCAAAATATCAATATAAAATCCTACAATTTTAAAAAATCCTAAAGAAATAAAACACCAAAGCAACCCGTTAATTATGATAAAAGTAAATAAATTGTCCTTTTTTTCCATATTTAAATTATACCATTTGATGAATCTATTGACAAATTTGTTTTATTATATTATAATTATTTTAGATTATATAAAAATAATCTAACAAAGTTATATTTTTACAAGGGGGTAAAAAGTATGGAATATGTAAAAAAATGTTTTTGGCGGTATTGTTCTTTTTCAGGTCGAGCAAACAGGAAAGAATTTTGGAGTTTTATCTTTTTTGTTTTTATTATTGCCCTTGGGCTTATTTTTCTACAAATTCTGTTTTCACCCAATAGTATGTTTGAAAATATATCCGGTTTTGCATCGCTTTCACTTTGGTTCATATTTTGCTTTTTACCATTATTAAGCGTGAGCATACGACGCTTACATGATATTGATTTTAGCGGATGGTGGATATTAATGGCATTATTTCCGCCTCTGCACATAGTTTTGCTTCTTTTCTTTCTTTTACCGGGTTCAAACAGAATAAACAGTTACGGCAAAGAACCTCCTAAAAATTATATTTTTGCAGTTAGCCACTAAAAAAGATAACCCCCGCTATTTAAAACAGCGGGGGGGAATTTGGTTAGAGATAAATTATTTAAACAAACTTTCTATGTAGAATGTAACGGCAGACAAAATTGCACCGGCCGGAATCGTAATAAACCAAGCCCATACAATACGGCGTGCTACGCCCCAATGGACCGCCGTCATACGCTTAAACATTCCTACACCGACTATACCACCC
This sequence comes from uncultured Elusimicrobia bacterium, assembly GCA_947306425.1. GTDB lineage: Bacteria > Elusimicrobiota > Elusimicrobia > Elusimicrobiales > Elusimicrobiaceae > Proelusimicrobium. The sequence continues at coordinate 28,434 of CAMZGO010000013.1, forward strand.
GTTATTACATGCGTGGTACTTACCGGTATACCGAGTAATGATGAAATAAATAAGGACATCGCCGCACCCGATTCAGCACAAAAGCCGTCAATCGGTTTAAGGCGCGTAATTTTTTGCCCCATTGTTTTAATGATACGCCAGCCGCCTGACAAAGTCCCCAAAGCAATGGCGCCGTAACAAGCAATTTTTACGCTTTCCGGTATAAAAAGTTCAGCATTTGGAACGATAAATTGTTCATATTCGCGATGTGTCATTATAACTTTTGCAATAGGTAATATTGAATCGGGGTCAATTGCAATAGTGCTAAACAATATCATACCTATTATACCCATTGTTTTTTGTGCATCATTACCGGAATAACCCAAACAGAAAGCAGAGGCAGATAATAGTTCCGCACGCCTAAAAAAAGCATCTACTTTTTTATATTTAAAATAGGAACCGATTCTAAAAACAATACTTGCAACAGCTATACTTAAAATCATACCGATTGTAGGTGCTACTACAATAAATGCAATAACTTTCAAAACACCTGATGTAACTAAAGCAGACACACCTGCTTTTGCCACTCCGGCCCCAATAAGTCCGCCGACTAAAGCATGTGAAGAACTTGAAGGAAGGCCAAAGAACCAAGTAATCAAATTCCAGCCGCAAGCACCGAAAAGGGCGGCAAAAATAACACTGTTATCTACTATGCTTATATCAATTATTCCGCCGCCGATGGTTTTAGCAATATGCATTTCAAAAAATAAGAATGCTATGACATTGAAAAATGCTGCTGACCACACCGCAACACGAGGGCTCAAAACGCGTGTGGAAATAACCGTAGAAACAGAATTTGCCGCATCGTGAAACCCGTTAAGATAGTCAAAAAACAGGGCTAAAGCGATAAGTAAAATTATTGAAATCATAATCCGTTAATTATTTTTTACCAAAATTGACTCCACGATATTTGCAACATGTTCGCACATATCGGTTACATATTCGCAGGTTTCATACATTTCTTTCTTTTTTATAACGACAATCGGGTTTGCGTTTTCGTCGTTTAAAAGTGTTGATATGGCTTCATCCCTTAAAATATCGGCCATATTTTCAAGGCGGTTAATCTCAACACATTGTTCCATAACTTCTTTGCTATGTTTTTTGTGTTTAAGGCCGTGAACTACCTTTTGAAGTGCGAGGACACTTTCCTCAATCAAAGCGGCAAATTTATGGCTATATTCGCCGGGGGTTAAAAGTTTGTAAAGGTAATAACGCTTAGAAATCATGTAAATACCGTCAATAATATTATCGGTAGAATTAGAAAGGTCCAAAATATCTTCGCGGTCAAAAGGTGTGATAAAACTTTCATTAAGTTTTTCAATAATAAGGTGGGAAACTTCGTCGCCATCGTGTTCAATGGAGTGCATTTTATCAATATTATCGGCAGTTACAGCCGGTGTTGTGATAATGTTTCTAAAAAGTTTTGCACCTTTGACAACATTATCAATCTGACGGTCAAACAAGTCAAAAAATTTTGTTTCTTTTGGCATGAACATAAATAATTTCTCCTATTTTATATCCTATTTATCTAATAAAAAAAGGCAGACACATAAGTATCTGCCCTAAAATCAGAAAGCGAAACCCGCTTTTAAAAAATTAAAACTTCTGCAAAGTTTTTCCATAATTTAATTATAGCAAATTTACAAAAAGTTTTGTTATTTAAAAAGTTATTTCAAAAACATTCGCACATTTTGAAATTAAATTTGCTAAAATATATATGTAACAATTTTAGTAAGTTTAGGCCCCCATAGCTCAATGGATAGAGCACCTGCCTTCTAAGCAGGGGATTACAGTTCGATTCTGTATGGGGGTAATTGTTTAGGAATATTATGCTGAACCGAATAATTGCCAATATAAGTAAATTTGCTGATAAGTTGCGTACTTCTATCGCTCGAAGAATGATATTAGTTAAGTTCGGAAAAGGTTACAGGCACATCCATCCTTATTGGCCCTTTATGAAAATCAATTTCAAAGAAGACGGCCGGCACGAAATTGTGTTTAAGGGGAAAAAGGTCTACACTACAAAAAGTTTCAAAGAACTAAAAAATAGAAAATATGATGAAATAGTAGTTTTTGGAGCAGGGCCATCGGTAAAACAGATGGATATTTCTAAAGTTAAACCGGAAACTGCTATCCTGGTAAACGGTGCAATGGCTTTAGCAAATAAGTTAAAGGGCGGGCCCTTGATGTGCGCTGTTTTTGACTATGCCTTTTTATGGGATAAAAATTGTTCTAAAATGCTTGATGATTTGCCGGTAGGGACTAAACTCCTTGTAAGTGATTGTTTTCTGGGTTATGCCTTGAGGAAAAACAGACATTTGCTTGATAAGTTTGATTTATACCTTTCTTTCAGTGCATTACATCCTTATTATAAGCCGGAAAGGAAAGTACAGCAGCTGCCAAAAGAAGATTTTAAAATAGGATATGATTCCGCCTTTTCTTATAATCCTCAAAAAGCAATGTTTGACGGGGGTACTATACTAACTTGGGCTTTACAAGTCGCTTATTATTTACGCGCTGATACAACTTATATCTGCGGTCTTGATTTGGGTAATTTTAATGAACCGCATTTTTACGAAACGGAAAAAAACAAAATTGTAAGTATCGGACTATTACGTGATTATCAAAGAATTGAAAATTTTATGCGGCTTGCTTCAGAATCTTTTAAAGAACAAAATCTTAAAATTTATAACTGTTCACCGGTTACAAAATTGCCATACTCAATTTTCCCGTTCAGTGAGCATTTCATAAAAAAATAATATACAATTAAAATGAGGAGATAGAATTTATGTTAAATGACAAGACAATTTTAATAACAGGCGGTACGGGTAGTTTCGGTAAGAAATTTACAAAAACCGTATTAACCAAGTATCCAAATGTCAAGAAGATAATTATATTTTCACGCGATGAGTATAAACAATTTGTAATGCAAAATATGCCGGAGTTTAAACCGTTTGAAGAAAAACTCCGCTTTTTTATCGGTGATGTTAGGGATAAGGAGCGCCTCTACCGTGCTTTTGAAGGTGTTGATTATGTAATTCACGCTGCTGCTTTAAAGCAAGTACCTGCTTGCGAATATAACCCTTTTGAAGCAGTAAGAACAAATATTATCGGTGCAAAAAACATTATTGATGCAGCCATTGACAAAGGTGTAAAAAAAGTTGTTGCTTTATCAACCGATAAGGCTTGTGCTCCTATCAACCTATACGGTGCAACAAAATTATGTTCCGATAAACTATTTATTTCAGGCAACTGTTATTGCGGCAGTAAAGAAACACGTTTCGCCGTAGTTCGCTATGGTAATGTGGCAGGATCAAGGGGTTCAGTAATTCCGTTTTTCCAAAAACTTGTTGCCGAAGGGGCTAAAGAATTACCAATAACCGATATGAAAATGACACGCTTTTGGCTTAAACTTGAGCAAGCCGTTGAAATGGTTTTAGAAGCCCTTGAAAATATGCATGGCGGCGAACTTTATGTTAAGAAAATTCCTTCTATGCATATGCCTGACTTAGCAAAAGCAATCGCACCTGATTTAAAAATTAAGGAAGTCGGCATTCGCCCTGGCGAAAAAATACACGAACAAATGATTACGAAAGAAGATGCCCCCAATACAATAGAATTTAAGGATTTCTATATTGTCCTGCCTCAAATTGTTATGGAAAATAAAAATGTGGATACCTATTATCCTAATGCCAAAAGAGTTCCGCCGGATTTTGAATATAATTCCGGCAACAACGACCGCTGGCTTACTATTGAAGAAATGCGTAAACTTATAAGCGAGATTTAGGTATGAAAGTCTATAATTACGGCAAACAGTATATTGACAAAGATGATTGTAAAGCAGTATTAGAAACATTAAAATCACCCTATCTTACTTGCGGCCCCAAAGTGCAAGAATTTGAGAAGGCAATTTGCAAATATACAGGCGCGAAATATTGCGTTGCGGTAAATTCTGCAACATCCGGTTTACATATTGCTATGCTTGCGGCAGGTGTAGGTGTTGGGGATGAAATTATCACAAGCCCTATGACTTTTTTGGCAAGCGCGAATTGTGCCCGTCTTGCCGGCGCAACAGTAAAATTTGCCGATGTTTTACCTAAAACAGCAAATATTGATCCTAACGAAATAAAAAAGCATCTAACTAAGAAAACTAAGGCAATAGTACCTGTACATTTTACAGGTCAATCTTGCGATATGGAAGCAATACAAAAAATTGCTAAAAAGGCAAAACAAAAAATCTATATAATTGAAGATGCAGCACATGCAATCGGCTCTAAATACAAAAACAGTCAAGTCGGCAGCTGTAAATATTCCGATATGACGGTGTTTTCCTTTCACCCGGTAAAAACAATTACTACCGGCGAAGGCGGTGCGGTTACAACTAACGACGAAAAACTTTACAAAAAACTTTTAGCGTACCGCAGCCATGGTATGCACCACACTCAAGATTGGTGCTATGATATGATTGAACTTGGCCTTAACTATCGTATGACAGATATTCAGGCGGCATTAGGCATTTCTCAATTAAAAAAATTAAATAAATTTAAAAAACGCCGCCGCGAAATTGTGGCTTACTATAATAAAAACCTTGGTTTAAAACATTTGGAAGAAGAAACATTTTCAAATGCTTGCTTTCATTTATATCCGGTGTTAGTAAAAAACAGAAAAGAATTTTATCATAAGGCAAAAAAAGCAGGCCTTAATTTGCAAATTCATTATATACCTGTACATTTGCAGCCTTATTATAGGCAATTCGGTTATAAGGCGGGTAATTATCCTAATGCTGAAGAATTTTACGCCCATTGTATATCTTTGCCGCTTTATTATGATTTAACTAATGCCGATTTAAAAGAAATTGTCAGGAGAATAAAGAACATTTTATGAAACTTTGTTTAGGAACAGTACAATTTGGTATGAATTACGGAATCAGAGGGCAAAAGCAGCCCTCTTTAGAAAATGCTGTCAAAATGCTTGACTATGCCACCCAAAACGGTATTGAAGCTATTGATACAGCCCATTCCTATGGAACTGCGGAAGATGTCGTGGGAGCATTTTTAAAAAGAAAAACAATCAATAGGGAAAATTTATTTATCAGTTCCAAGTTTCATCCCAATATGTTGGATGATGTAAATCCAAAGGAATATCAAACAGTTATCAGTAAAAATTTAGAAATTCAACTTAAACGCTTAAATACCGATTATTTGGATGCTTATCTCTTCCATAGTTCCCGTTACGCTTTTAATGATGCCATGTTGGAAGCAATGTTTAAAGTAAAACAACAGGGTAAAGTAAAACATTGCGGTGTATCCGTTTACTATCCGGATGAGGCAAAGAGATGTATAGAAAGTCCTTTTGTTGATTTTATGCAGCTTCCTTTTAGCATTTTTGACCAAAGAATGGCAAAAGACGGCATTTTTGATTTAGCCAAAAAAACGGGAAAGCCGCAAATACACTCAAGAAGTGCTTTTATACAAGGGCTTATTTTGATGGAAGTTGAAGAAGTACCGCCTTTTTTGGAAAAAGCAAAACCGATAGTCAAAAAAATTGATGATTTATGCAAAAAATATCAGGTTTCCCGTATCTCACTTGCCATTAATTTCGTTAAACAGTTTGATGCCGTTTCCCATCTGGTTTTTGGCATTGATAATATAGAGCAGTTAAAAGAGAATATTAAGATATTTCATAACCCGTTTCCGAAGGAAATATTACAAGATATCGCCAAAGAATTTGAAAATATAGAAACCAATATAATAATGCCCAGTTTATGGGTCAAAAAATAGAGGTATGTATGAACAATAAAAATTGTAAGGAATTACAAGAAAAAGCAAAAAAATTAATACCGGGTATGACGCAACTTTTATCTAAACGTCCGGATAAATATTCTATGGGTGTTTGGCCTACATATTTTAAAGAAGCACATGGTGTTGAAGTAACAGATTTAGACGATAATAAATATTTGGATTTCAGCATAGGAGGTATCGGTGCAACAGTTTTAGGTTATGCCGATCCCGATGTAAACAAAGCAGTTATTGACGTTATTAACAAAGGTTCTGCTTCCACTTTAAATCCGCCGGAAGAAGTAGCATTGGCAGAAAAACTGCTTGAACTTCACCCATGGGCAGATATGGCAAGATTTGCACGCGGCGGAGGTGAAGCGATGTCTATTGCCGTACGTATTGCACGCGTTGCAACAAAAAAAGATACTATCGTTTTCTGTGGTTATCACGGTTGGTGCGATTGGTACCTTGCTGCTAATTTAGGTAAAAAAGATGCCTTGGATGACCAATGGATAGCAGGCCTCAACCCAAACGGCGTACCAAAGGGTTTAACAGGAACGGTTATTCCTTTCTATTATAACGATATAGAAAATTTCAAACAGGCAATAAAACAAGCGGGAGATGACCTCTCCGCTATCGTAATGGAACCGATAAGAAATTTTAAACCGACGCAAGAATTTATTGATGCAATACATACTGTTGCCAAAGAAAAGAAAGTGCCTTTAATTATTGATGAAGTAACCGCTGCGTTTAGAATTTGTAACGGCGGAGCGCATTTGAAACTCGGTTTTAAACCTGATATGGCAGTATTTTCAAAAGCATTGGGGCAAGGGTTTCCGTCTTCAGCTATTATCGGTAAAAAATGGGTTATGGAATATGCTCAAGATGCTTTTATCACAAGTACAAATTGGACTGAACGAATCGGACCTACGGCGGCACTTGCTATGATTGAAAAATTTGTCAGAGTTGATGCTTCAAAGCACATGGTTGAAATATCTTCTGCGGTAATGAAAATCTGGGAAGAGACCTCAAAAAAATATGGTTTGGAAATACATATAAGCGGTTTTAAACCATTGATACATTTTTCTTTTAAAGACAATCATCTTGTAAATATCGCTTACTTTACTCAAGAAATGCTTAAAAAGGGTTTTTTGGCAAGCGGTGGATTCTATGCCATGTATGCCCATACTTTTGAACAAGTGGAAAAATACGGTAAAGCCGTTGATGAAGTCTTTGCCAAACTTGCCGAACTTATTAAGCAAGGTAAAGTTAAAGAAAACTTGGAAGGCAAACCTGCAACAGCCGGTTTTGCAAGGGTAAATTAAATGATAGCAATAATAACTGCACGCGGCGGCAGTAAAAGAATACCGCGTAAAAATATAAAAAACTTTATGGGTAAGCCCATGCTTGCTTATGCCATTGAAGCAGCACTTAAAAGCGGAATCTTTGAAGAGGTTATGGTGTCAACAGACGACAAAGAAATTGCAGAAGTCGCAATTAAATACGGCGCTAATGTGCCTTTTATGCGTTCGGCAAAAACAGCAAGCGATACTGCCACAACTTTTGATGTTATAGACGAAGTTATAAACGAATATAAAAAACTTGGCAAAAACTTTGAAAGTTTATGTTGCATATACCCTTGCGTACCTTTTTTAAAAGCGGAAACTTTACGTGATGCTCATAAAAAAATGAGAGAGGGTAATTTTGATGCTATAATGCCTGTTTGCAAATATTCCGTTCCGATAGAATGGGCAATGAAAATAGAAAACAACTTGCTTGTTCCTTTTGACAGGGAAAAACAAAATATGCGTTCCCAAGATATTGAACCGAAATATTTTGACGTCGGTATGTTCTATTTTTGCAAAACGGAAAAGATATATCAGCACAAATCACTTGCACCGGATAATACCGCCGCTTATATTTTGGATGAAAAAGAGTGCCAGGACATTGATAATGAAACCGACTGGCAACTTGCAGAATTAAAGTATAAGATAATACATAATGAAAAGTAAAAATAATCGCGGCTTTAAGTGGTGTTTTTTAAGGTTTTTGTCCTGTTTTATAATAGACAGGAGCAAGAGGCGTGCCTTTCGTTTTAAACATGGTTTAACCATATACGGTATCAATCGCAAAAAGTATAATATTGGAGAAGGGTCATATTTAGGAAATAATACAGTAATCTCAAACCCAGAGCAAACTGTTATAGGTAAATACTGTTCAATATCACACGAAGTTTATATTGGCCCTACGTCCCATTCTCTCCATTACTTAACAACTAATTCTTTCATTGAAAATGAAGACAACGGAACTATTGATAATGCTATTGTTGTTCCAAAAAATAATCTTGTAAAACCAGAATTTGAAATCTCAAAACCAGTGATAATAGGTAATGATGTTTGGATAGGGCTCAGGGCAATCATAATGCCTGGGATAAAAATCGGAGACGGCGCCGTTATAGCAACGGGGGCCATTGTTACAAAAGATATTCCGCCCTATGCTATAGCAGCGGGTGTACCGGCAAAAATTATCAAATATAGGTTTTCACCACAAATTATTGATGAATTATTAAAATTAAAATGGTGGGATTATCCAAAAGATTTCATAATAACTTTACCATTTGATAATGTAGAAAAGTGCATAAAATTGCTTAAAGAAAATTTACATTTAAAGGCGAAATAAAATGTACAAACTTGGCTTAAAACTCTGGTCTGTAAATACCGATTATTATTATGAAGAAGCAAAAAAACTTTATAATAAAGGTGTTTTTGATTATATAGAGTTATATGTCGTACCAAATACTTTGGAAACCATAGACAAATGGTCAAAAATCGGCATACCTTTCATTATTCATTGTCCTCATTTTATGCACGGTTTTAATCTAGCAAAAGCGGAAAAAAAAGAAAATAATTTTGCTATATACCAAGAAGTTAAACAATTTGCGGATATTTTAAATGCAAAATACATTATCTTTCACGGCGGGGTAGATGGTGATATTAAAGAAACAGCTAGACAACTTACAAGTTTTAATGAACCCCGTGCTTTAATAGAAAATAAACCGATGGTTGCTCTTCCAAACAGAATGGGGGGGAATTTTTGCCGCGGTTATAATAAGGAAGAAATACAAATTGTAAAACAAGCCTCCAGCTGCGGTTTTTGTCTTGATTTCGGGCATGCAATATGCGCGGCAAATTTCCAAAAGAAAGAAATTTATGAATACTGTAAAGAGTTTTTAGCTCTAAAACCAAACATGTTTCATCTGACAGATAATACAGACATAAATTCCCCTTATGATACTCATCCGAATTTGGGCAAAGGGCAGCTTAATTTAGAAAAAATTAAGCAAATGCTGCCTCAAGATGCTATAATTACTTTAGAAACAGACAAGACATCAAAAACAAATTTAGACGATTTTATCGGAGATTCAAAATGTATGAGAAATTAAATATCCGCCTTGCGACAGCAGAAGATTGTAAAAAAGTTTTTGATTTATCTAATGACCCTGTTGTCAGGGCAAATTCTATACATCAAGAGCAGATTAAATGGGATGAACATTGTAAATGGTACAAAAATAAAATTAATGACCGAGATTGTTTTTTCTATACGGTACATAAAGAAGATCAATTTATAGGATATATACACCTTGACAGAAATGAACATAATCAATGGATTATTACAATTCATATACTACCCACTATGCGTGCAAAAGGGTATGGAACACAAATCATCTATGAAATTAACAAGTTACATCCAGAAAAATTTTTAATTTCATTTGTCAAAGAACAAAACTTTAATTCTCTTAAAATATTTATAAAAAATGAATACAAATTAGTTAAGTTGGTAAAAAATGATAATAGTACAAACCTGTTTTTATTAGAACGCCCAACCAAAATAAAGAAAATTTTAATATCTCCTATCGGCGGTCAAGCTATTTATGGAATAATAGAATATTTCAAAAGAAATAATTACATAGTGATAGGTATAGATAGTTCTAATAATCCAGTAGGAAAATATTTTGTTGATAAATTTTATAAGGTACCGCCAGTAAATGACCCATCATATAAAAAAACAATTTTTGATATTTTAAAAAACGAAAATATTGATGTTTTTTTAAGTTGGCTAGATGCAGAAATATTATTTTGGAACAAGAACAAAAATGCAATTCCACAACAGTGTTTAAATAAATTTTATATTAATTTTTGGCATGATTACGAAACATTCCTTAATAAAAAGTGTTTCTATAATAAATTACAAAAAGACGGGTTTAAATTTCCGGAATTTTATACTGTGGGCAGTTCTTTCCCAATTATTGCTAAACCCAATTTCGGTTCCGGTGCTAAAAACGTAGCATTATTAAATTCTTTGGATGATTATAAAAACTTCATTGATAAGGATAATTTCGTCTTTCAACAATATATAAGAGGGATAGAATATACAGTTGATTTCATTGCTGACAATGGAATTGTAGTTAATTATGTATGTAGAAAGAGAAACATTTCCCGCGGAATATGTCTAGATGGAGAAATAGCAGAAAACGCAAAAATATACGGTATACTAAAATCTTTTTGCCAAACTTATAATATAAATGGGCTTAATAATATTCAATTTATTGAAAACAATAATACTTACTATATTATAGATTTTAATCCCCGCCCTAGTGGAACAATAATGTTAACCATCAAAGCCGGGGTTGACTTGTTGCAAAATTATTTAGAGCAGAAACAAAATAAAAATATAACTAGATTTGACCGACCTAAACCTCTAAAAATGATTAGATATTATAAGGAATATTATTATGTATAAAGCCATTTTCTATGATTTAGATAATACACTTTACGACCAAACAGAAGATATAAAACAACGTATATATTTTTGTACAAATAAATATAATTTAAACAATAAAATAGCTGCATATTGGTTAAAAGAATGGTTAGATGGCGGCCCTTTAAAAAACAACTTAATTGATAATCTTGTCATAAAATATAACTTAGATTTAAATAAAAATGAATTAATAGATTCTTTTAAAACTTACAAAACAGAACTTATATTAGACGTTAATATAAAAAGAATGTTGTTAAACTTTAAATCAAACGGTATATACCAATTTATAGTAACTAACGGAAACCAAAATATGCAAGAACACAAAATACGAACTTTGGGATTGGATAAAATAGTAAATGAATACAAATGTGCTATACCCCCTTATACTAAACCTTCTCCCTATTGGTATGATTATCTCATGAAAAAATATGGTTTATCACATGATGATTGCATTTCTGTAGGGGATTGGTATGCTTCTGAAGGTATGGCCGCCAAAAATTTAAATATTAAATTTTTATATTTACAAAATAAAATTTTTAAAGAAAAAGTATTAGGAAAAGAAATTAAAAAAATAAAAAGTATATATGATTTAATTGGAGAGGTTAACTAAATATGTCTAAAAAAATTTTAATAGTGGCTGCCCATCCTGATGATGAAGTTTTGGGTTGCTTCGCCACAGTAGCGAAGAAGATAAAACAGGGATATGAAGCTTATACTCTCATTTTAAGCGGCGGTAAAACTTCACGCGGTAAAGTTAGCAAAAAAGAACTTGATAATTTAAAAAAAGAAATGTTAAATGCAAATAAATTAATAGGGATAAAAACAGTTTTCCAAGCAAATTTTCCGGACAATTCTTTTGACGCTGTTCCTTTGCTTACTATAGTTAAAAGAATTGAAGAAATAAAAAACAAAATAAAACCGGAAATTATTTTTACACATCATATAGGTGATATGAATGTAGACCATCAATTAACACACAAAGCAGTTTTAACTGCAACAAGGCCTATGAATGATGAATGCGTAAAAACAATTTATTCTATGGAAATTCCTTCTTCCACGGAATGGAATAATTATTCAAAAGAAACGTCTTTTATTCCTAATGTTTTTAGTGATATAACAGATACCATAGAATTAAAAATAAAGGCGATGGCAGAATACAAATCGGAATTAAGGGATTATCCTTATCCGCGTTCATTAAAACATATAAGGGAACTTGCTAAAGTTAATGGAACAAAGGTCGGATTAAAATATAGTGAAAATTTTATACTAGTAAGGAAAATTACAAAATGAATAAAACTTATATAATTGCGGAAATGTCTTGTAACCATTGTGGCGATTTTGAACTTGCTAAAAAAATTATTAAGACGGCAAAAGAAATCGGTGCTGACGCTATAAAAATCCAAACTTTTACCCCTGATTGTCTTACAATCAATTCACATAATAACGATTTTAGAATTACAGGCGGGACAGCTTGGGATAATCAATATCTTTACGACTTATATACAAAAACGACAATGCCTTGGGAATGGCAGGGCAAATTAAAAGAGTATGCCGACGAAATTGGCATAGATTTCTTTTCAACACCTTTTGATTATACTGCCGTTGACTTTTTGGAAAGCATCAACGTTCCTTGCTATAAAATTGCAAGTTTTGAAGCCATTGATTACCCCTTAATAAAATATGCCGCACACCTTGGAAAGCCAATGATAATCTCCGTAGGCATTTCAAATTTAGAAGAAATACAAGAAGCAATAAATGCCTGTAAAAACGCGGGAAACAATGATATAACAATTTTAAAATGCACATCGTCATACCCCGCTAAACTTGAAGATATGAATTTAAACACCATCAAGGATTTGCAAGAAAGATTCGGACCGCAAGGGGTAAAAATCGGTCTTTCAGACCATTCTATGAGCATTATTCCGCCGGTAACCGCCGTTGCTATGGGCGCAAGTGTTATTGAAAAGCATTTCACTCTTGACCGCGCCTTAGGCGGTGCCGACAGCGGCTTTTCTTTAAATACCGAAGAATTCTCCTCAATGATACAAGCCGTCAGGGAAACGGAAAAGGCCTTGGGTCAAATATCCTACAAAGTTAATGAAAAGAATCGTAAGTTTGCCCGTTCTCTGTATGTAGTTAAACCAATAAAAAAAGGGGAAAAATTTACTAAAGAAAATGTACGTTCAATCCGTCCTGCAAACGGTTTACATCCAAAATATTACGAGGAAGTCTTAGGTAAAACCGCTAAAAAGGACTATGTTTTTGCAACTCCTTTAACGCTAGAAGATATAAAATAATCTACCTTATGTTATTTTTTCATCTAGGCCCTTTAGCCTATAATCAAATAGGACCTTTTACCCTTGCACTCTTC
>CAMZGO010000014.1 GCA_947306425.1 uncultured Elusimicrobia bacterium
GAAGAGTGCAAGGGTAAAAGGTCCTATTTGATTATAGGCTAAAGGGCCTAGATGAGATATAAAAAATGAAATTTTACAATAAAAAACCCCCGCAAAAAGCGGGGGCAAATACTGCGATATTATACACTACTAGCAAGTAGGTGTTTGGAATTGCCCTAAAGAAGAGCAAATTTGCGTACCATTGGTTTCACCGCAACCTATTTTACCGCTTTCATATTCTTTTTGCATGGTATAGATATACTTACCACCTGATCTTGTGGCGGTTACACATTTATCACCTATTGCAATAGTAAAGTTCTTGGTACCAAACTGTGTAGAAGCAGCAGCAACAGGATTACCAGAATTATCGGTAAAGTCTAAATCAAGCCCACCGAAATTTGCGGAGTAGCCGTCATTGACTAAATAATATCTCTGTTGGGCACCAACGATGGAACCAAACAATGACAATGCTTCTGAAGCTTTTGATTTTTCAACAGCTTTGAAGTATTGCGGTAAGGCAATTGCTGCCAATATGCCGATTATCAAAACGACAACCAGCAATTCAATGAGGGTAAAACCCTTATTATTTTTCATAGTTTTCTCCTTTGTCCCTTTTGGGTACACTTAAAGTTTAGTATAAATTTTGAAGGTTGTCAATATCTTTTTAAGGTCCTATATTTTATAGGCCCTGATTTTATAATATTTTTCCTACTCATAACAAAAAAATATCGGCGATATTAATAGTTTTGGCCTAATGGTCAAAAATGTTGCTAATACCGTATCAAAAATGATGGAATGTTATTTTTTTGCTTTCTCTTTTATTTTCGCCACCCATTTTTTACGGTCTTTATCTATGTAAAAAATGGGCGGGAGAAAGCCGAGCAAATTTTATTTGCGAGGCAAGAGGGGGGTACCTTATTAGTAAACTTCAGAGACGTAAAATGTATTAATGGGCAACCCCCACCCCTAACCCCTCCGCCCTTTCTTATTTTTGCTAAGGCAAAAATAAAACGGCAAAGGGGGAGGAAAATAAAAGAGCAACAATTTTAAGGAAAAGATACTTAATCAGCAACATTTTTGACCATTAGACCATAGTTTTTAAAAAATATCAATTCGCCGATATTCTAAATAACAGAAGTGTATTTGTGCTACTTACATTTCTTCAGGAGAAGAAACACCAATTAACTCCAGACCTTTAAAGATACGTTCTTTAACCAAAGCACAAGTAAATAAACGGGAGGAGGTTAATTCCTTATTACCTTCGTCAAGCACACGGCAACTATCATAAAACGAATGGAATAAACCGGCAAGTTCTGTCAAATAAGTAGTTAGATGATGGGGGCTTAAATCGCGGACACAATTTTCAAGCACCGGCTTGAACCAAAGCATTTTACTTAGTAAGGCACGTTCTGCAGGGGCTAAATTATCGGTGCTTACTGTAGCGGCAATATTTAAACCTTTTTCCTGCGCAGTTCTAAAAATTGAACATATACGAGCATGCACGTATTGAACATAGAAGACAGGGTTTTCATTAGTTTTCTTTTTTGCAATATTTATATCAAAATTAAGATGGGCATTAGGTGTACGGCTTGCAAAAAAGAAACGGCAGGCATCGCGGCCAACATCATCCATAAGTTCCCTTAAAGTAATAAAAGTTCCGGCACGTTTTGACATTTTTACTTTTTCGCCGTTTTCAATCAAATGCACAAGCTGGTGGATAATGGCTGTAAAACTCCCTTCACTTTTGCCAAGCGTTTTAACAGCCGCTTTCATACGCGGAACATACCCGTGATGGTCCGCACCCAATATATCAATCAGATGTGTATAACCGCGGTCATATTTATTTTTATGGTAGGCAATATCCGCCAAATAATAAGTGGGACGCCCATCAGAACGAACCAAAACGCGGTCTTTATCGTCCTCTTCCTCGGTAGTACCGAACCAGACGGCTCCGTCTTTTTCATATACTTCCCCGGTATTTTTAAGGAAGTCCAATGTTTTATCTAAAGCATGTTCCTGATGTAATTCACTTTCCCTAAACCAACGGGTAAATTCTACGCCGAAATCCTGCATATCTTTTTGCTGGGTTTTTATTAATTCTTCCATAGCAAAACGCCCATATTCACTTTTAGGTAATCCTTGAGGAATTTTTTTTGCAAGATCTACCAGATATAAACCATGATAACCGTTTTCCGGCGGTTCTTTGCCTTCTGCGCGTGCTTGTAAAGACTGCCCTAAAAGTTCTGCTTGATTGCCGGCATCATTTACATAATATTCGGCATCACAAGCAATACCAAGCGCACGGAAGATTTTAACCAGACTATCCCCCAAACTTGCCCCGCGACCGCTTGCAACATGCAAAGGCCCCGTTGGATTAGCAGACACAAATTCTATTAAAAATTTTTCCTTCGGCAAAACACCTTCTTTATCCCTGTCTTTTAAGCGGCGGTCCCTGGAAACCTCAACCAAAAAACTATCGTTTAAAATAATATTTATGAAACCCGGCGGCAAAAATGAGGCAGAAGAAATTTCCTCAAAGCCTTGTAAAATTTCACACACCTGCCCGGCAATTTCAAGAGGATTTTTACGCATTATTTTGGCTGCACTCAAAGCCCAAGACAACGAAATATCTGCCTTGACATGGCTGGGGGCAGGGGTAAAGATAACTTCCGGCAAAGAGGAAAAATCTTTGAAGTGATTTGTTAAGGTTGTTTGAATTTTATTTTTTAGAGTGTTCAACATTTATTTAGCACCTTTTTTAACAGTTTTTTTAGCAGATTTTTTGGCTGTTTTTTTAGCCGCTTTTTTAGCTGTTTTCTTGACGGCTTTTGTTGTTGATTTTTTAACAGTTTTTTTAGCAGATTTTTTGACCGTTTTCTTAACTGTTTTTTGGGTAATTTTTTTTACTGCTTTCTTGACGGTTTTCTTGGCTGTTTTTTTAGTGTATAAAACCGTAGGTAAAATTATAAGATTTGCATAATCAAACACTTTGTCTAAAGCATAATAGGCACGGGCATCTTCGGTCATTAAATGGAGAATTAAACCGCCGTAATCGCTGACACGCCAAATTTGACTGCCGGAACCATCGCGGTTTAATTTAAAAAATCCTTTTTCTTTTAATTTAATGGAGACCTCCTCCTCAAGTGCATTTAAATGCGGGGCTGAAGTAGCAGTTGCCACTATAACATAATCACACAATGAAGATTTGCCCCCCAAATCATATAGGGCGACATTTTCACCTTTTTTATCTTCCAAAATTTGTGCCGCTTTTATGGCAATATTTTTTAATTGTTTGTTCATAAGAAATCCTCCGTCTAAAAAATTGTATCATTATTTAACGGGTTTTGGCAATTTAAAATCCTCACCCAAATAAATTTTTGCTTCACTTATGGCATTTTTATCTTCTAAATAATAAATTTCTTTATTTTCAAGCCCCAAGTGTTTGCTTAAATCTTTTAAAACCTCTAAACGTTTGGTGGTGGCAATAATTTTGGTTTTATTTCTGCGCTCCGGTGCTGTTGTGTAATTAATGACGTCAACTTTAAAAATACCTTCATTATTTAAGGTACGCAAATAACGTGTTACTTCCGCAGCAAGACCGTTATAATCCGAGGCATTAAAAACTTCTACTACTAAAACTTCATCCTCCTCTTGTTTTTTATTTGAAAGTATTATGGCCTGTTCCTGCGGCGGTTCTGTTTTTTGCTTTACTTTTATTTTTTGTTTCTTGGTTTTTTGTGTTTCCCTGACGGTAAAATCCACACCACGCAAATTGGGCAACTCAAAACTAATTAAGATAAAATCGCCCACACTTATAAAAGTTCTTTTTGTAAGGCGCATTTTAATATAAGTATATAAATAATCCAAAACTTGGTACGGCTTCCGTTGCCAAGAAGATAAATTCGCTTTAAAATTATCCCAAAATACTTGGCGGTTTTTGGTAAGCGGAATAAAGATATAGGGTGTAGTATCAATTTTTAAACGCTTTGTCAGTTTTTCTAAAGGGAGATTACTTTCTTCATTGGTTAAATTAGTGATAACGCCCTTTTTAAGCATAGGATTATAAGATATAAGCATAGCAGGTTTTGTTAATACCAAAAAATTTAAAGCAGTATCTTGGCGCTGCCGAAGCACAGGTACGAGTGAACTTGTAAAATAACTCATCGCACCCCAAACAACTACGGCTATTGCAAATGATATAAACAAGCGCAAAATTATTTGTTCTTTAAAAGAGTTTCGTTCCATAATTTTATTCCATCCGGCGCCAGCCATTTATTTGTGGTAACGGTGTAAATAAGTTTGACTTTTTCAGCAGCAAGCAAACCCTCATCTAAAGATTTTTTTAAAGCAGATTTTATTAACTTTATATCCTGCGGTCTTCTGCCTTTGGCGCACATATCGGCAATCATTAAAATTTTATCTAAAACTGTCATATCTTTCCCCCCAAGGGTATGGCGGGAAACGGCTTGTAGTATCTCTTTACTTTTTACTCCGAACTTTACTTTCGCTAAGTGAGCTGATATAGGTGCATGCAACAAAGCCGGTGCATAATTGCAAAGTTCTTTTACGCCTTTAATTTTGAGTTTATGTTCTTTTACATAAGCAATCATTTGCTCTTTAGTTAAGGATTTGCCGGCATCATGTAAAAGGCCGGAAAGCGTGGCATTATTAACATCTTCCCCATAAATTTTTGCTAAGGAAGCAGCCTCTTTCGCTACCGCCAAGGTATGATTATACCGCGGTGCTTTTAAATACTTTTTAAGCCAACTATGAATGTCTAAGCCATATAGAGCATTTCTATCTATTATTTCTGATAATTCCGGCAGCATATTCTTTGGTGTTTTACCGTTTAACATAATTTGTAAACGCAAAGCAGTTGAGGATATTTTTGGTAAAAAACCTTTCAAAATACGGGCTCTAAACTCCGGTTTTACTTGTTTAAACCCCTGCCTTAGACCGATAACAAAAGTGGCATTTTTAAAATTATATTCGGCATTTTTCCATTTTGTTACGTCAGCGGCACAATCGGTACCTACTAAAATAAAAAGTTCTGCTTTTGGGTGTTTTTGCTTTACATACTTTAAAGTTTCATAAGTATAAACTTTGCGGTGTTTTTTATATTCAAAATCATCAAAAATTATTTTTTTATGCAAATGAGTAAAAACTTGTTTTGCCATTTCTTTGCGCAAACTATAGGGTGTTTGGCTCTTTTCTTTGTACGGGGAATTATAGGACACAAAAACATAACACAAATCCGGCTTAATTTCCTTTAATGCCGAAGAAAATAATTTTTGATGTCCTTGATGAACGGGGTCAAAAGTACCGCCGTAAATTAATATCTTCATTTCTCTTTCCCTTCTTTTTCCCTTAAAAATAAAGTAAACATTAAGGCAGATAATAAGACAAATAAGTAAATTAAAAATGTTGAAAGTAAGTTACTTTCCGTTACTGTAAATGCCAAAATATCTAGAATTATACCTGTTAAAATTGTATAAAAAAGTATCTGTTTTTTTGTAAAGCCGCGACGTTGTAAACGTAAAGCGAAATGATCCGGACTGCCTTGAAGCGGAGAAATCCCCTTCAATAACCGCACAACCGACACATAAGCCGTATCAAACAAAGGTACTGCTAATATCAGAAGCGGGGAGAAAACAGCCAAAGGATTTTTTGCCGAATAATCCACGCCAAGCGCTAAGGCAGCAAGCAAAAACCCCAGCATTGTGCTTCCGCTATCACCTAAAAAACTTTTTATTTTAAACAGACCGTGATTATAAGGCCAAAAGGATAAAGCAACACCTATAATTGACGCCGCTAAAAAATTTACATAAATATTTTCTGACGGCAAAGATATAAATAAAAATGCAAGCCCCGCAAATAATGCTTGGGAAACAGCCAGCCCGTCTTGAATATCCAGTAAATTAAAAGCATTTGTCAAACCGCAAACCCAGAGAACTGTCAAAATAGTGCCCCATGGTTCAGGAAGAAATTGTATTTTCACATTAAAGCAAATCAGACATCCCGCCGCCAATGCTTGCACAACAAGACGGATTAGGGCGCTTAGTCCTTTTGGCTTTTTGATATCGTCTATTAAACCCAAAATAAATATAATAACAGTACCAAGGAAAATACCCCTTAAATTACGCAGGGTACCTGTAGGGAAATTAGTTGTAAAACGAATAACGGTTAAACTGCCTAAAAAACCTATTAGGGCAGATAAACCGCCCACTAAAGGAACTATGCCTGTATGATTTTTTAAAGCGGTCGGCGAATCCTTTAAATATTTACCAAGTGTTTTACAAAAAAACGGTGTCAACGCAAAAGTAATCGCAAAAGATAACACAAAGGCCCGCAAAAAAGAAATAAAATTTCCATGGTCCATAATAATATGATATAAAATATAGAGAGGTTTATGAAATGAAATTTTCAAATGTTATTATTTTAGCTTTATGTTTTTGCGCTTGCACCAATAGTACTAATATCAAAAAATCCGCCGAAATACCTGCGAGAGCAGTTCCTGTTTTTATGGCCGGCACAGAAAACCGTACAGCATTAAAAACCGCCCTTGAAGCAAAAGGGAAAAACTATAATTTTTTATTGCTCGCAAACAAAAAAAAAGATTTTATTAATTTTAAATTGATAGGGGATTTCGCCGCCGTTTTGGCATCCGTTAATTTACGCGGAGGCGATTTTGAGTATGAAACCATTTCCCCCCTTTTATCAGACATAAAAGCAAAGCAAGTATTTGAGGAAATTTTGCTTGCGTTATTTACTTTCGGCGAGTATGGAGATTTAAAGTATAAGTATTATTTTAATACCGGCGAAATTGTACCTTATAAATTAAAACAAAAAAGCCAGCTTTTAGATAAAATATTTTTGTTTGAAGATTATAAGGGTACCGTTCCCCAAAAAATAACTGTTAAAACCAAGTTTGATATAGTTAAAATTGATTTTGAACTTTTAGCCTACGATTAAAACTTTATATAATATATTTATGCATCATTTATCACTTTGGATTTTGTTTTGGGTTATCGTAATCCTAGCACTAGGACTTGACCTTTTTATTTTAAACAAACATCACGGGCATGTCTCAATTAAAGACTCTTCCGTTATGGTTGCAGCCTGGGTAACTTTGGCATTTGGCTTTGGGGGCATTATTTGGATGGCTTCCGGCGCTCAAAGCGCTTTGGAATATCTTACCGGATATGTAATAGAATATTCGCTTTCAATAGACAATATGTTTGTTTTTATTATGATTTTCAGTTATTTTTCAGTACCGAAAGATCATCAGCCTAAAGTTTTGCTTTGGGGTATTTTGGGGGCCGTAGTGATGCGCTTTATTTTTATATTTATCGGAGTACAACTTATAACGCGCTTTACTTTTATGATTTACATTTTCGGTTTAATTTTGATTTATACTGCCGGCAAAATGTTAATCGGTAAAGAAGAAAAGATTGACCCTGCCGGAAACCCTCTTTTAAGGATGCTTAAAATGATAGTACCTATAGACCCCTCAATCAAGAACGGGAATTTCTTTTGCAGAAAAAACGGAAAGATTTGTGCAACTACTTTGTTTGCGACAGTTATTGTTATAGAGGCATCTGATTTGGTCTTTGCCGTTGATTCAATACCGGCGGTACTAGCAGTAACACAAGATACTTTTATAGTATACACTTCAAATATTTTTGCAATTATAGGGCTTAGGTCGCTTTACTTTTTACTCTCGGGTATGGCAGGCAAATTTGAGTACTTAAAATACGGCATAGCCGCAGTATTAGCCTTTGTAGGTACAAAAATGTTAGTATCACATTTTTACCATTTTCCTACCGTGCTTTCTCTTATTATTATTGTTTTGATTTTGGGTATAGCCGTGTTTGCATCTGTCTTTAGAAATAAACAGACCTTGAAAAATATTTAAAATATAAAATTGTCTCTTGGTTCTAAATGAACATTTTGATCTATTGCTTTAAATAAATCCTCTTGGGCTTGGGCACAGGAAGAACGACTGTCGCAACCCCTAAATGTTTTGGATACATATACATTTTGCCATTTAACATTCCTTCTGCATATTGTCAAATTCTCAATATCAAACCATTCTGTTCCACCTTTTACTTTAAGTGCTTCCAAGGAATCACAATCGTCATTATTTCCATCTCTTACATAATCCATATTGCATGTTGCTGCATACGTTCTTCCTGCTTGTTCTAAATCTTTGCATTTTGACTTTATTGTGTCTATTGTATCATTCCAAAGTTTCCTTAAATCGTCAGTTTTTTTACCCCAACACACTTCTCCTATTCCCAAATCCATACATCTCTTACAAGAACCGGGGGCGCCCTTTTCAGCGACATTTTCTAAATTATTTACTTTTTCACCACGGGAAATTGCCTTTAACTTTTCTTTTTCATTTGCGTATTGTGTTCTTAAATTTCTCGTAGCGGCCTCATATTCCTTTCGGCCCTGCTCACACTTTGCCATATTATCTTGCACCGTACGCATAATTGTTATGGGGGCAATACCTTCATCAACAGTAGGAACGGTGTCCATCGTTTGGCTGGGCGCTACAAGAACTTTGTCTTGTTGTTCTTCCCCGTGAAATGCAATTTCAGATAAATGTTTTGCAGATTCCCTATATTTCCTGCCGACGGCGGCATGGCTATAAAAATAACTGTTAAAAGCATCTTGCCCGGAAGTTCCAAAAAAATCAAATAATTCCCCTTTTGGCAATTCATCAGCGACATAATACCCTAAAACCTCACGACCGCCAAAAGAACGTAAAGAGCCAAAAGTCTTTGCGAATGCACTAGCCCCTATTAATTTGGAAACAGAACTTTCCGTCTTATCTACTTTAAAAGGTGAACCGGAAAAAACGGGTTTGACAATACGGCTGTTATTTAAATCAATGGTTCTGCTTTGAGCTTGAGAGGTCGTATCATAAACAGAACTTACAAAATCCGGTAAAGCCTCTTTTGAAACAATTTGTTCTTTATCTTGCTTATCATAACTGCTGCGGGCTTGACGGCGGGTACCGCGGCCTTTATTTACGGCTGATTTTCCTGCATCAGCACCATAGTAGGAACCATCCTCAAATCCCTGACTAGAAGAAAGATAATCACCTGACGGCAAAGCCCTGACACCCTTTAATTCACCGGAAATTTCAGGTGTATCGGCTTCTTTACCGTCTTGATAAATGCCGGCTATTTCCGAGGGTCTGCGGCGGGTTTTTTCGTATTCATTATAATACATTTCCCGTGCATTTAAAAGGCGCTCGGTTTGCGGTTCAAATATTGAAGAAAGAAACATTTGCGGTTCATTTACAATCTCTTGCTTTTTAAAGGTTTCTTGCATATTTTTTGTTTCTACACCTACAGAACTTAAAGCCAAATCAAGTAAAGTAAGTTTCCTTGCTACAGAAGCAGATAAACCGAATTTTGATGCAATATTGCTCAATAACGGTACATAAGAAACAGGCACAGCAATAGTAATAAACATCGCCAAAATAAGCAATAATACAAGCCCTAAATATAATTTCTTCTGGCTTTGTTGCTTTGTTTTTACCGGTTTAATTTCTTTCTTGTTTTTATGTATCATATAAACCTCTATTTTACACTACCAACCTCTTAGTAAACACCCCTTTGTTACTCCTTGACATCTACCTAATTTTGCTTAACATCAAAATCAAGGCGATTTAATTTGACGAAGATGTTTGCAAAGTCTTTCTCTCTGTTTTAAATGTTTGCAATTTCATTTTTGCTGCATTTGCTTTTGCCGCTTTTTGCGCTTTAATTCTTTCTAGCTCTCTTGCTTTTTGAAGCGCAGCGGCACGTTCTTGTTCTTGTTTTTGCTTTTCTTGTCTCAAACGTTCTTGTTCCGCTTGTGCCTTGGCTTTAGCTTCAGCTTCGGCTTTAAGGCGGGCTTCTTCTGCTTGGACTTCCTTTAACTTTGCATTATAAGCCGCTACTTCAGCACTATAATCAAAGGCCTGTGTTTTTTCTTGCTCTGCAAGTTGTTTTTCCCGTTGGGTAACAATTTCCTGTTCGGCAAGTTTTGCATTTAAAAGGTCATTTTTTTGCTTTGGTTTTGATACTCCGTCAATACCTAATTGTCTTAAACGTCTTTGCTGGGCAAGTTCACGCTGCCTTTTCGCCTCTTGTCTGTAATATTCCTGTATTTCAGGTGCTTGCAAGGCCTTTTCATAATTTGCTTTTATTTGCCGTTTAGTTGAAATGTTATCTTGAATAATAAGAAATATCATCACTAAAAAGGCAACAAAAATTACAATTGCCAAAGCAATACTTACAAAAGCCCCAAATTTGGAAGGCGCTTTTTTAGCACCTTCCAAATTTTCTTGTTGTTTATTGGTTTCATTTAAATTTTGCATAATGTGCCCCTATTCAAAGAATCAAATTTTAATGAGGTATTAATATGCTCTTTAAAAAGTCAGTCCCATACTTCTTTAAATTAGAAACAAATTTTATAACATCCTTTGCAAAACCAACAATCTTTGTCCAATTAATGAAACACAGTCCTAATACACCTTGTAAAGTTCCATACGTCCACCAAGCATTTGAAACCTTATGGTCAAAATCTATTCCTTGGTTTACAAGCGTAAGGTCTTTCATGTGCGATATTATACCCAATATTGACTTACTATGATCACCAAAGCCGTAAAGCATGCCGTACATATATGCTTCAGCTCCAGCAGCAACTGCAGCTGCTGCTGCCCAAAGCCATGCGGTATAAGGTCCACCGGCATAAGCCAACTGCACCAAAACACACAAAGCAACCGCAAGAACCATCGTACCTACTATTAAATCTTTAAATCTATTAAGCAATTGTTTTTCAGATTCAGCAAGGTCCTCTTGTTGTTTCTGAATCTCACTAATGACCTCAGGAAGAGCGACGCTTAAAGCATGCGGAAGGCTTGAATTTGAACTTGCATCCATTAATTGGTTTGCAACCGTTGCTATACTTGCGCCCGATTCTATCGTAGAACCAATACTTTCCGGATTACTGCCGTCAAATGCCGCCGCCGCCAATTGCTTTGCTCCGGCTTCCGCTTTTGATGCTATTGCTTTACCGGAATATATTGCCGCCATTTGCAAGTCCCCAGCTGCACCACGGCTATTACCGCCCTTACCATTGTCTATTTTACCGCCGGCACGGGCTACATTATATCCGCCCATCGCTCCGCTTCGCCCAAACTTAAAAGAATCTCCATCCGCTTGTTTTGCTTGTTCCGGTGTGTTGTTTTGAGGTAAGGCCCTTGTATTGCTATCTTGTGAAGAACCCCCAAATGAAACACTGCTTGAAGAACTGCCGCTTCCGCTGCCGCTGCCCCAAGAACTTGCACCGCTTGTTGAAGGAGATAATTTGTTTATCGTTGTTTGTCTTACCTGCCCTGCACTTCTTTGTCCTTTGTTACCTTTTGTACTTTTTGACTTACCGGCCCTGCCTTGTGTACCGTCCGTACCTTGCTCATCTCCGCCGGCACCGTAAGCACCGCCTTGCATATAGCCTTGCGCACTATAAGGCACACCATTTGCATCTACTCCGCCTTGTGCATACATAGGGTTTGACGGGTCATAATTCCCGCCCTGTACATACTGCCCGCCTTGATATGAGGAATCATATACAAAACCTTCATCACTCCTCATACCTTCTGCATAGGCGCCGTCGGAACTTATTGCTTCGTCTTCATATCCTTCTTCGCTTTTGCCTTGCATAAAACGCGCTGTATTACTGTCCTGCTGGGCATACATCTGCCTTTCAAGCGCAGCACGGCTTACAGAACTTCCAAAAAAGGCATTTGAATCACTATAAGTGCTATCTCCAAATTTTGATAAGGCTGCTTCATTTGCAGCTTTTTGGCTTCCGCCGCTGAAATTATTAATAACACCCATACCTACGAACAGGGTTATTACTACTAAAACCGCACCGGCAATTTGTTTAGAGCCAATTTTAGCTAATATATTTTTCATAATTCCTCCTATAAATCTTAAATCTTTACTTCTAAAAAACCGCTACTTTATTTTTTTACCGGCCTGCCCGTTTTAGCCGCTTTATAGTTTACTCCTGCTTTGCCTGCAGCATTTGCCTGGGACCGGCGGGCAATTTCCAATTTCTGCCTATAATCCATTCCGTTTTGAATTTCTGCAATTTTGTTGACTTCTTTATCGCGATTTTTTGCTTCCATACTTGCACGAAATTCCTCTTCTTCCCGTTGTTGCTTAAGACGCTGTACTTCCAACTCTTTTTCATGCAAGGCCTTTCTTTCCTTTATTTGGACCGCCATACGTTTTGCCCTTTCGCCCTCAATAAAATCATGGCTTGCTTTAGAAATATGCCTGTTTGCCATAACTTGAAAGACCAAAATAAGCAAGGTAATTATACATAAAATCAATGAAAAATAATCTTGCTTTTTTACATTTTCTTTGAAGATAATCTTTCTATTTTCCATAGTTATACCTTATTTTTTAGCTTCATCAACTATCTTAGAGGTAATTTCTCCCTCTATGTTTGACACATCAAAGCCCACTACGTCGCTTGCTGCACCTAATGCATTGGTTTCTGCGGTGCTTATTAATTTATCTTGAACTTTTTCCATAAACTTACCTTTAAATAGATTCCATTCTTTCATACCGCCGTACCAAGCAAGAGCCAAGCCGCCCGTCATCAAAGTAAACATACTGTAATATAACCAGCTGTTATTTGCCTGCCCGTCTTCCGCACGCAAATTCATTAATTCAGATAAAGTTTTATGGATATTCATACCGTCCCCGTCATAATCCATAGCCCAAATGGAATATAATGCTGCTGCGGTTATTGCAGCGGCACCGATATAAGCATAAACGTTCTTTGTCTTAACAAGGGACATTATTGCTACCATAGCGGCAAGTGTCGCCAAAAAAGCTTTTATCAAGTGGTTAGTTACTGCACCTTGTAAACGCTTTTTCTTTGTAGCATGGTCCTCCCAATCCTCTTTTAGGTTTTTTAAGCCGGAACTAAGCCCTTTGGAATGATCAAGCCCAAGGCCTATTCCGCCGGCATCAACAACATTTTCCCCGTCTATTGTAGAACCGGTAACAATGTTACCGTCAAATGCTGCATTTGCTGATGCTACACCTGCTTCCAAATTTTTGCCGCCGGCAATTTGCATAGTTGCCTTACCTGACCGCCTGTAGGCGATATTTAACTGTGCTTTTGCATCACCGCCCCTGCCGCCTTTACCGGTATCAACAGCACCTCCGGCAGCTGCAACATTATAACCGCCGACACTACCCCCGCGCCCAAACTTAAAAGAATCGGAAGATGCTTTTCCTGTAACCTGATTTTGAGGCAAGGCTTTTGAACCGTTGTCTTTTGAAGAACGGCCGGAACCTACATTGGAAGAACTACCGGCACCCGAAATGTTAGCTGAACTTCCGCTTGAAGCAGAACCGCCAAACATACCTCCTCTCATACTACCCGAACCGGAAAATTCATTAATAGTTGTTTTTGTTGTGTTTCTGTTTGGCCTGTTTTTTGCTCTTGATTTCTTATTTGCAAGTACTTCATCATCACCGTTTCCATCAACACCGCCGCCTAAACTTTCAAAGGAACTTCTCATACCGTTTTGTGATGCAATCATTGCCGTATTTTTGGGACTCGCCGCTTTGGCCGCTTCTGCTTTTTGAGTGTCAAAATAAGAACGGGCGGCATCAAAACCCTCTTGCTCTTTAAGCATACGGTTTTGTATTGCACTTTGGCTTGTAAAACCGCCTTCGCTTGACGGCAATATACCGCCGGAATAACTGCCGAAGTTATTTATACTATCTTCGTCTTGAAAATTCAAAATATTGTTTTCAAAGGAATTGATACTTAAATTCATCCCTTCACCTGCAAAAATAGCACGTTTAGCCGGGTTATATGCCGGGGAATTGTTATAGGCACTATATACACTGTAAATTACAAATACGGCAAATACACCTATGCTCAAACCGCGCACAGTATTACCGAACATAACACCGCCTTTTTTATCAGCGGAATTTTTGTTCCTTATATTTTCAATCATTTTACTTATTATTTTCATAATCTATCTCCTAAAAACAAGTCTTTATATCACCGGGATGTTCTTTCATACATTCTTTTCTAGCCTTATTCTCTTTCCATCCGCCTTTAGCACCCCATTTCACATAATCAAACCCTAAACTTAGCCCCTGTGAAAGGAGTTTTGCACCCATGCATTTCCAACTAAATTCACCATTAGTATCTATACAGTTTTCATTTATATTGTATGTTTTTTGGTTCTTATCTTTGTCCTTATCCTTGTTATTGTTATTTGCGTTTTTGACATCATCACCAAGGTCACGTTTTAATTGGTCCTGCAAGTCCTCGTTTAATCCAGTAGGGAGTTCATCAAGCCCTGCTTCCTCTTTATCTTTTTCAAGTTCCGTAGCGGTTTTAGCATCTTGGAAGGCATCAATGGCGGACTGTGCAGCAGTATCTAAATCTGAGGCATTACCGGCTTTTAATGATTCCACACTTGCCTGGTAAAAACCAGTATTTTTACCCATATTTTTTGCAAAGGCGACATCTTTTGCCGTTGCCGCATGATTTGAAGGCATCTCTTTGCTTTTTATATTTTTACCCTCATCACGCCAAATAGTACCAGTAACACTTGTTGAAGCACTACCCGTACCCACTCGGCCGCTGCTACTTGATAATTTATTTTGATTCGTTGTCGGTCTATTAGAATTATACTGTACTCTTTTTTTACTAAGTTGTGCGGCACGCTCCCTGCGTTCCTCTCTAATTTGCTTTTTCTGCTCTGCCTTCTCTTTACTTAAAGCAATTGCTTTATACTCTGGGTCCGGAGGAGGAGGCACACCTTCAGCTTCATCTTTGGCTTTGCGATCCTCACGTTCTTCAGAGGAAAACAAAGAACCCAAAAGGTCTTTATTAGAAATATTATCATACTCAGGGTTTTCACTCAAAAAATTATTTAACTCGGCATCTGTACCAAAAGGCATAGAGGCAAGGTCTTGCATTCTTGAGGAAGCAAATTTACTATAATCGGGTTTATCTTCAGCGCCTATATTAGATATCACACTTACTAAGGTCAATGTAACCACCAAACCGCAACCAACCCAAGTATAAAGTTGTTTTTTATTTTCACCCTGGTCCCTCTTTTGACCACTGTTCCTAATTATTATTGACATAACTCTCCCCTCTATTAATTTATATAGACAAAAAACTGTGCTCTTGCTGACCCACCCCCACATTGCCGGGATGCTCAAACATAGAGCGTAACTACATATTACTTGTTAATAGTATAAACGTTTTTTTCTGATTTGTCAAGAACCCGCATATAAACCCCATTAATATGCGTTTCAAAAATTGTACAATATATTTTGTGGGCAGGTATATGAAAAAAATTTTCGCGCCAATAAAACCCGTTTACGATTTTTCTATGTCTATCATAGATAGAACGGCACAAAGTTTAGGTTTAAGCAAATATTTCGCACGCTTTTTAGTAAGCGGGGCAGTAAATACGGCCTTCGGTTATTCGGTTTTTGCGTTTTTTGTTTTTATAGGTTGCGGGGATTTTACGGCCCCGCTTTTTGCCACAATTTCCGGCGTAATTTTTAATTTTAACACTATCGGCGGTATGGTTTTTGGAGATAGGTCCAAAAAATTATTTTGGCGCTTTTGCTTAGTGTACGGTATTGTTTATATATTTCAAGTGGCAGGGCTTAAATTTTTTGCTGTATGCGGCATAGAAAACCGCTATATTTCCGGTTTTATTTTAATTTTCCCCGGGGCAATTTTATCTTATTTTTTAAACAAAAAGTTAGTTTTCAAAAGATAATTTATTTTGTTATGTCAATCGTGCGCCACTTGCCGCCCCAAAAACGCAACATCATCCATACGCCTGTGCCAATGCCGTAAATGCACATCCAAGTCCACAAAGCAATAATTCCGCCTCCAAAAACTTGAACAATAAAATAACTGCCAAGCATTAAGTAGGAGGCACAAATTATCATTAATTTCATTTGGAATTTTGTGTCACCTGCCCCACGCAGGCCGTCTCCAAAAGTTAAATAAACCGTATCCCCTAAGGTAAAAATAAATAAGAAAGGCAGCAAAAGTATTGCATTTGCATATATGGCTTGCGTTTGTGCGCTATGTGCACCAATAAATGCGCCAAGTATAGTTTCCGGAAAAGTAAAAAAGCAAAAAAATAAAACCGCTTCGTATATCAAGGAAAGTTTAAAAACATTGTACAGGGCCTTGACACCTGTATCTATTTTGTTCACACCGCGGTATTGCGCCATCAAAATTTGGCCGGCAATAGTCAACCCCATTAAAGGGAAGAATTCCAAAGTCTGGAGTGTCATAATAATATTACTCGCCGCAAGTGAAATAGTATCAATATTACCGACAAACAAAACAAAAATCGTAAAAGAAATAACGTCCATAAACATACCAAAACCGTTAGGAACGCCAAAACGTAAAAGCCTAATTAGTGCCGGTTTATTAAACCCAAAAAGTTTACCAAGGCGGAATTTTTTATTTAACTTTGGCCTAAAAAGTAAACAAAGGAAAAAGCAAGTAACGCAAAAACCGCTTATTACCGTTGAATAAGCCGCGCCCGAAATTCCCATTTTAGGAAAGCCAAGTTTCCCAAAAATCATAATATAAGACAAAAGGACATTTATAATATTCCCGCCGATATTTGCAAGCATAGTTATCAGTGTTCTGCCTTGCCCGGTAAAAAAACTTGCAAGTGCATTATTAATAACAGTAAGCCCTCCGAATAAAGTAAGAACTGTAAAATAAGTAAGTTCCAAGGCTTTAACATTAGTCGCGTGATTTGTCTGCATTATAAAAAACCTGCCAAGCGGCGTAAGCAAGATTATTGCAAGCCAAGAAATTACACCAAGCAAAACCCCTTGCCATAAAGCGACACTTAATCGCGCATACTTTTTTTGCCCGAAATAATTTGCCACAAATACCGACGTATAACCGCAAGAACCCATAAAAAATGAAATTATCGTAAAAGATAAAAGCCCCGCCGGAACACAAGCCGCTAAAGCTTCGGATGAGTACCATGAAAGAAACATTCTATCGGTAAACTGCATTAGACTTTGAGATGAATTTGTAATAATCAAAGGTAATGCAATAGTTAAGATTAACCGGTAAGATGCCTCTTTACTTTTTTTGATTTTACTGAATAATTTCTTCATTTTACTTTTTACAACCCCACCCCCAGCCCCTCCACCTTTCGTAAACGAAAGGGGCGGGGAGTAAAAGGAATATTCCTATAATTCCTCTCCCCTTTGCTTGCAAAGGTGGAGAGGTTAGGTGTGGGGTTATATATTAAGAATAAAAAAACCTGCGGCTAATAATAGACGCAGGTTAGAACTCAAAAAACAATTATTTCTTTGAGACCTTTACGGCTTTTGGGCCTTTTTCTGATTCAACGATATCAAAGGTAACTTCTTGCCCTTCGGCTAAAGTTTTGAAACCATCGCCTTGAATTTCTTGATAGTGGACAAAAAGATCTTTTGATCCATCATCCGGGGTAATGAAACCATAACCCTTTTGGTCGTTAAACCATTTTACTTTTCCGTTTGCCATTACTAATTACTTCCTTTTGTTAATGTTGGTCTCAGTGAGACTATTGAGGAATATCCTCAAATATATTATAACATATTTTATTAGAAATTTTACAAGGAAATTTAATTTATTATTTTTTGGTGTTATGATGTGTAGTGTATCCACTCTCGCTACCATAAGGAGTAGTTATTCCGCTTAATCCAATTCCATAATTATATATACTGAAGTCAGCACATATTCTTTCTGCTCTTGCATTATCGGCTTTTGCACGGCAATCTCTATAAGAACTCACGGAATAATTATCTAAAAATAACCTGTGAGTATAACCGAAAGAATAGTCAATATTCCCACAAAAAATATCACCGTAAGTAAATGAAGGACGTGGTGCTGTTAAACAACAGTAATAATCGCTAAATACGACACAACTTGAATATTTTTTGGGATAAGTTACTTCATTCCCTTCTGAAAAATCTATATCAAGTTGTTTGATATCACTGGGATAATCGTTAGTTGTCAAATGATATCTAGTGTAAGCACCAGCAATTTCTTTTGCTGTAGATTGTAATTTCGCAAACTTTGTTTTATCAACAGCTAGCTGATATTGAGGTAAAGCAATTGCTGCCAAAATACCTATTATTAAAACAACAACTAACATTTCCAATAAAGTGAAACCATTTTTATACAATTTTTGTATTTTACACATATTTTAACCTCTCTAATTTTTTGTTTTAGGGGAAGCAATACGTGTAAAAATGCGGCGTGTTGCCTGAGCCATTCCATTAACCCGTGCAACAACCGCCGCCGGTGCATGCAAAAACATGCACATAAGCAACGATTGTTTGCGGCATGGAATGTGCCTTGCGGTAAACCCGCCTAGCGTGAGGCATGGTGCCTCCCCGTCAAACAATCTGATACCTTATGTATCTAGTTTAATTTTACATTATTTTTAAAAATTGTGCTTATATAATTTTTGTAAAGTTATTTTTCCGTAGGAAAACAAAAAAGTATCAAGTATAATTTTATTTCTTTTTATTCCCCTCCCCTTTCATTGTCAGAAAGGCGGAGGGGTAAAGGGGTGGGGTTATTAAGGTATCATTATTGCCGTCGGAAAACAAAAAACAGTTGCAAGTTGACTCTAATTTTCGTATAATTTTATAAAGTAAGTTTGGCGCGATGGCCAAGTGGTAAGGCGGCAGTCTGCAAAACTGCTATTCGGGAGTTCGATTCTCCCTCGCGCCTAATGCTCTTTAAAATAAACCCTTTTGTACGCCTTGCGGGCGTAGTTCAATGGCAGAACCTCAGTTTTCCAAACTGATGACGAGGGTTCGATTCCCTTCGCCCGCTTTAGCGTAAGCGCAGGGTTAA
This sequence comes from uncultured Elusimicrobia bacterium, assembly GCA_947306425.1. Taxonomy (GTDB): domain Bacteria; phylum Elusimicrobiota; class Elusimicrobia; order Elusimicrobiales; family Elusimicrobiaceae; genus Proelusimicrobium. Next base: position 18,943 of record CAMZGO010000014.1, read on the forward strand.
ATTTGCTGGGATAGCTCAGTTGGTAGAGCATCTCCATGGTAAGGAGAAGGTCGTGGGTTCAAATCCCATTCCCAGCTTTTACTTTTTAAAAAACAAAAAAACACAGGAGAAATTATATTATGGCAAAGGAGAAGTTCTCAAGAAGCAAACCACACGTTAACGTTGGAACAATCGGCCACGTTGACCATGGTAAGACGACCTTAACCGCAGCTATGACGAAAGTATTAGCCAGCGAAGGTAAAAGTAAAGAAATGGCATACAGCGATATTGCGAAAGGCGGTGTAGTACGCGACGCAAGCAAAATCGTAACAGTAGCCGTATCACACGTTGAATACGAATCAGACAACAGGCATTATGCACACATTGACTGTCCGGGCCACGCTGATTATATTAAGAACATGATTACCGGTGCTGCACAAATGGACGGTGCAATCTTGGTAGTATCAGCAGTAGATGGTGCGATGCCACAAACCAAAGAACACGTATTGTTAGCAAAACAAGTTAACGTTCCGAAGTTGGTAGTATTTTTAAACAAAGTAGATTTAGTAGAAGATAAAGACATGTTGGACTTAGTAGAAGAAGAAGTCCGCGATTTACTCGTAAAATATGGCTTTGATAAAGAAACCCCGATTATCCGCGGCAGTGCATTAAAAGCAATTGAAGGTGATACATCTGAACTTGGTATCCCTGCAATTAAGAACTTACTTAATGCATTAGATACCTGGATACCTGAACCGAAACGCGAAACTGATAAACCTTTCTTGATGGCAGTAGAAGACGTATTTTCAATTACAGGTCGCGGAACAGTAGCAACCGGAAGAATTGAAAGAGGTAAGGTAAAAGTCGGTGATGCGTTGGAAATCATTGGTTTTAGGGACACATTAAATACTGTTGCGACAGGTATTGAAATGTTCCGCAAATTATTGGATGAAGGTTTAGCAGGCGATAACGTAGGTATTTTACTCCGCGGTATTGATAAGAATCAAGTAGAACGCGGACAAGTACTTGCAGCCCCGAAAACCATCACCCCGCATAAGAAATTTACAGGCCAAGTTTACATCTTGAAGAAAGATGAAGGCGGGCGCCATACACCTTTAACACCGGGTTATAAACCGCAGTTTTATTTCAGAACAACCGATGTAACCGGTGAATTACAATTCAAAGGTGACATGATTATGCCGGGCGACAATGCCGAGATTGAAGTTACATTGATTACCCCGATTGCAATGGAAGAAGGCGTAAGATTTGCAATCCGCGAAGGTGGTCATACGGTAGGTGCAGGTGTTGTTACCAAAATTATTGAGTAAGTAGTTTTCAATAAAATAAAGTCCCCACAAGCTTAATTGTTTGTGGGGATTTTTATTTTGACGAATTATAATAACTTCTTTATGAGAGAACTTGCTATATCGGGTGTTCTTTTTAATCTAATTACTTCTTTATTATGTTCATAACACCATTGTGCAACATCATTAAAACGTTTTGCTGTTTGATCTTCCCCTAATGCCAGAATATCAAACTCTATATCTTTTAACACATTTATATTTAAATCTTTATAAATAATTACTTTATCAACAATGCTAAGTGCTTTTACTAATTCTATTCTTTCTTCCGTTGAATATAAAACTTTTGCATCCGGTTTATATTTTAAAATATAATCTCCGTCTTGAACTGCAACTATCAAAAAATTTCCATATTGTTTTGCTTGCTTAAATAGCCTTAAATGCCCTAAATGAAAATAATCATATACTCCAAAAGTAATTACTCTTTTCATAAATATATTATTTAAAATTTGAAATTTTTTCTTTATAATATGGTTGAAAATTTAATATAAAGTGGCGCCGCCTTTTTGATTCCGGTGGTAATTGCATATAATCTTCTCCATAGGTTATTTTACAATACAAATCTGGCATATTTGGTAAATTCACAAGGTTATTGTTAAAAAACCCCTTTTTAGTCGGTAGAAATATTTTTACAGGATAAACCTTATTATAGCAAGAGCCTGTATAATCAGTCATTAATTTACTTGGTTTGCCTTGCATTAATTTATCAGCCCAATTAGCCCAAATTCCATGTGGAATAATAGAGGCAATTTTTCCAAGGAATTGCCTAACTCTAAAAACTATGTACATTTTCTTGTTTTGTTTCATAAATTTTATCAGTTGTTTATTACTATTATTTGCATAGAAAACAGAAACAGCAATTTTACATAAGAAATTACAACAATATGCTTTTAATGCTCGGAGAAAAGCATTATCAGGTACATAATCAAGAGGGGTAATATCAACATATATGCCACGAGGAAATTTTGAATTGACATCTGTAATTTCCATAAATAAAGTATCCTTTCTATAAATCTTTGTAAAATTATTTTTCGTTTCTTTACAGGTATTGGGGGCTGTGTAAACGTATTTGTTACCTAATTCTTTTTCAAATATATTAAGAAATTTTTTTAAATCTTCTCTTGGCATTAACAAATCTAAATCATCATCCCAAGGAATAAACCCTTTATGACGAACAGATCCCAAACAAGAGCCATAACCCAACATATAACATAAATTATATTTTTTACAAACAGATTCTATGTCTATAAGCATTTCAGTAAGAATCGTCCTCAATTGTTCAATTTCAATTTCTGATAATTGATATAAGATATTACCTTTTTTGGCTAAAATATTCATATCTGCTACTGTTCCCATTTTTGTCTCCTTACTGTTTGTTGGAAAACCAAATAAAAACGGCTGGGATACTCGAGCCAGTTCCAATGTCTCAAGCCATCACAGCCGTAGTTCACCGCTAAAAACGATAAACATTAAACACAAAACAAAGGGATTATAAGTTCCTTCATTTTGTGTCTTTTTCGGCTGTTTTTGGATTGGAACTGGACTCCTATTTCTAAGAATACATCCGTTATTACGGTTACCAAAAACAGATTGAATTATTTTAGGGTTTTTAACCCTACATTAATAATAAAACTCCTTTTAAATATAATAACAATTTTTAAATACTTTGTAAATAATAGCTAAAATTTTAATATTCTTTTACGCGGTAGGAATCTTTTAATTTGCGTATCGTCATTTTATAAACTTCGGAGATTAAGTTCTTTAAATACTTTTCTGTTTCTTTTGGATGTTTAATATATGCTTCGCACATAAACCATGCTTGGGCCATTTGGGAATAATAATGCTTAGGTTTTATTTTTAAAACAGCTGCCAAAACTTTTTTAAAATAGGGACTGTTTATATAGTAAGCACGGGACAAATTAAATGCGGTTCTTTGTTTAAATTCCCTTTTGCTTTTTAAATTTTTTAATACAAGCGGCAAAAATATTTCTTGATGTTTTTTTAGTATTTTTAAATCAGCACAAAAGGCATCACAAACACTCCAATTTGAAATTTCCGGAATAAAATTTTCTACCAAAATTTTAGCTTCTTCAGGAGATATTTGTTTGCAAACGCGCGCAATTAAAATACCTTTTAAAAAATATTCTTCAAAATATTTTGCCTTATAATTTTTACAATAATTTTGTGCTTCTTCAAACGTAAATGTTTTTGCGTAAGCCCTTATTTTCGGAACTCTAACACCCAAAATATAATTTACCCCAGGTAAAAGCCCTGAGGTAAATTTTTGATATTTTTCATCGGCAAGTTTTTTAAAATCTTGCAATATATTGTGCATATTTTATTCAACGACAACGGGCTGGGCTTCTTTAAACAATTTGCTAAATGAGAATGAAACCCCGACATAAACATTTTGCCCTCTGGGCCCAACATATTTACCTTGTGCCGTAAAATAATTTATAAAAGGCGCAACTGAAAAATTTTTCCACACCAATACTTCCATACGTGCATCAAGTTCCAAAGAATAATCAAGGTCCGTTTTTTGTTTTATGCTCTCGTGCAAATAATCGCGCCAAATACCTTTAAACACCGCTTTTACTCCTTCACGAACAGGAACATTCACCTCAAACCCTGCAGCCCAACCGAATTTAGAAGAATGTTGCGGGTAAGTAAAATCTTCTTCAAACAAGCCGGACACATAGAGTAACTTCAAATACTCACCTTCAAATAATTTTGCACCGCCCTCACCACGCAAAACTTTCTTTAAGGGGGCATCACCGGTACTATTAAATTCCGTTTCATAAGCAGCTAAAAGATATGGGCCGGCTTCAAAACCGCCTAAAAAATTCTCAATATTCCACAAACGTAAAGTGTAAGCGGTATCTACAATAATTCTGTCTACAGATTCCGTAGTCATTTTTGTGCCGTCCGTTTGTTTAATAGTACTTTTCCCATACTCAGCAAGTAAACCGTTGGACCACAAATAACGGCGGGCAAAATAATCGGCCTTAAAATTTAAAGCGCCTTGCAAAGTGGTTTGACTGTCTGCCGTCAGTCGTGCATCGGCAAAGTCTTCGTAATCTTTGGCATGATTTACACTGGTTGATGTTACATTTAACCCAAGGCGCTCAAGGTCAAGCTGCCAGCCGCGGCGTGTATTTTCTTTTGCAAAAGAGTTTGCACTTAAACACAATAAAACGGCAAGCAAAATGGTTTTTGTTATTTTCATAATATCTCCTAAACTATTTATTTATCTTCTACATTTTATAATAAAATAACCGCGGTGTAAAATTTTATGTTATAATAAATTATACTGTTATAAAGGGGTATAAAATGCTTAACTTTAATGGAATTGTAGATACTAACTTCTCTCTAATGGAATCAATAAATATTTACAGGAATATGGCGATAGAACTGTTTGTTCCGATTTTCAAAACGGCAATAATTTCTGTTATTTTTATATTTTTCGGGCAGGCAGTTTTGGCTTTATTGCCGAATAGTAATGTCAATAATATTTGTTTTTGGGTTTGGACTTGGTTTGTTTTTTCCATAGCAATAGCCTCGTTTTTTAAAACATCGGAAGATATTGTTTTAAATAAAACTGCCCAGATTTATGCTAATATTTCACATACACTAATGGTAGCCGTAAAATTATTTACTGTTACTGCTATTATTGCATTGGTTTTGGCCTTACTGGTACTACCTGCATTTTATATTAAAAACCCATTATTTTCTCTACCCTATAAAGCCCTTGTAACAATATTTATTATTGCTGCTTTGCCATTTATTTATTTTGCCCCTTTAGCAGTTGCGTTAAGAGAAGCAAATATTATAAACAGTTTCACTTTCAGTTATTATATGACCTTAGAAAGATGGGGATTGGTTACAAAATCAATTTTAACCCAAATTATATTTGTGGCAATAATTGCCTTCTTGGTTTACTTTGTGGTATCTTTATTATTCTTCCCAAACAGCCCTGATTTTTTTGACTTTATCTTTACAAATGCACCTGCACTCAGCGAGCAAGCACGCAACCTTTATGTACGCTTTGTATTATGGGAGGCAATACAAATTTTTATTTTTACTTTGATTAGTGCAGTATTCGTTGGGGCAAATACTGTTTTATTCCTATTTTTAGAGGGGTCAATACATAAAATAACAAAAAATGATAAAAGGAAGAAAAATGATAAACGAGATTCAAAAAGTAACAAAGATGTTAAATATATCAATATATTAAAAAGCAGTAAAACTGTTGTTATTGACCCTAACCATGAAGAAGAGTATTTTAAAGAAAATAAGAATAAAAAACATCATAAAAAATAACTTTATTGAGCAGTAATTGATTAATCATTAACGGTGATTTTATGACCTTTTTTTTAACAGATGCAGAAAAAATCCAATTATCCTTGTTTAAATTAATTGCTAAAAAAACATCCTGTTGTTTACAAGAGGATAATTATACTAAACAAGATATTTCAAACACCGAATGCCAGTGTATTTTATTGTTTATCAGGAAACTTTGCCAAGTGTATAAGGATTTAAAAAATAATTCCAAACAAACGGAAGAAATTAAAAAAGCGATAATTTCCCACTTCAAAATAATATATCATACAGAGATACAAAAAACAATAAAAGAAGAAATAAAGAAATTTATTGAATCACCAACTCCGAAACAATGTGATAGAATAATTTCAGCAATTTATGATTTAGATATTGAAGACTTTTCCGTATATATTATTTCTTCTTTAATTACGCATATCAACCGCGGGAATCCAAAACGAACCGTTGAATAATACTGCTAACCTACAGGCACTGTTCAATTATATTTTGAACAGTTTGTTTTTTGTCAGAGCGATTTTGTTTTCCGTACAAATATATCAAATTGGAAAGTAAATGCCTAATGATTTGTTTTGTACTTAAAATTTGCAAATTATTAGTTATGTCACTGTTTAAGGTAAAAATACCTTTTTTGCTGATTTCAATAAAAATACTGGGGAAATTATATTCCTTTCTAAAACAAACTATCGGCTGCCCCTTATATAAGGTCAAAAAGGCAGGTGTATTAAAATTTTGTGCAAGTAATAAATACAAAACACCCATAAATAAAGTGGTTGTTTTGCGGGTTCTGATAACTTGTTTTAAGGATAATTGGTTTTCATTTGACAAATTTGTTATTTCAAATCCCAATTTATCAAATAGAACCATACGGAAAATTTCTGCCTTTTCCTCGGTAGTAGATTCTTCCTGCAAATAAGGTGATATTTCTCCGCAAAGTAAATTAAAAACAAAGTCCATCTCCCCCCTTTTTAAAGAAGGGTTTAGAAACATCTCAAGCAAAGTAATCCCTTTTGAAAGAGAAGGAGTATATAAGGAAAAATAATCCTTAAATAAACATTGTAATTTGTTTTCCTGCGTCATTCAATAAAACCAAATCTTCTTAGGTATTTATCATCGTTACGCCAAGAAGGACTAACTTGAACTTGAAGTTCCAGACGGTATTTCTGGCCTAAAAATGCACAAATTCTTTCTTGTGCGGAAGTACGGAGTTTTGCAATAGCCGCACCGCCTTTACCGATAATTATGGGCTTTTGGCCTTCCCTTTCTACGTGTATTATGGCGCGAATATAATTCTTATCGCCTAGGTCTTCTGTAAATTTTTCAATTTCCACAGTGGTGGAATAAGGTATTTCCTGATTATATTGCAAAAATATTTGCTCTCGTATAAATTCAGCGATATAAAACCTTTCCCAACGGTCCGTAAGCTGTCCCTTAGGGAAATAGGGGGGATTAAAAGGAATATAATTTACCACTTCCCTTTCAAGTTCCTGCACACCCTTATTCTGTTTTGCGCTGACCATAAAAATCTTGCTTATTTGCAATTCTTTTAATAGGGTATTTGCAATTTTACTTAAAGTGTCTTTATCTTGAACCAAATCAATTTTATTTATTACCAAAAACAATGGGCAATTAAGTTCTTTTAGTTTAATTATCAAAGGTGCATGTTTTGCAAGTGCTTGGGTTGCATCATAAACAAATATTACTAAATCGGCATCTTGCGTTATGGCTTGGTTTAAAGAGTTTAGCATAATTTCCTGCAATTTATACTCAGCATGCAGAAAACCGGGAGTATCCACAAAAACAATTTGATAGTTTTCCCCCTCGCAAATGGCCAATATATTTTGGCGGGTTGTTTGCGGTTTATGAGTTACGGGTGATAAATCCACCCCCGCGAATTTATTTAGTAAAGTTGATTTTCCGGCATTGGCCAAACCGGCCATTACGGCAAAACCGCTTTTGAAATTTGGGTATTTGGAAAATATGTCCATAATTAATTTTACAATTTTATTTCCTTTTATGCTAAAATATATTTGAATTTAAAAGGAGGATGTATGTCTTACGTAATTTGGCTCGTTATAGGTTTTTTGTTACTTATTGGGGAAATTTTTACTCTGGATTTCTCTCTAAGCTGCATTGGCCTTGCTTTTATGTCCGCAGGGCTTATAGCCTGGCTTGGGTTTAACATATATTGGCAGCTTATCACAGTATGTGTAATATTGATAGTTTTATTCTTTACATTGCGCCCCTTTATCTTAAAGCATATTGCAAGAAAACAAGAATATAAAAGCAATATTGATGCCTTAGTCGGTACCAAACACAATTTTTATTCTCTTAAAGAGGATAAAAAACATGCCCTCATTAAAATTGATGGTGATGTGTGGGAAGCAGAAAGTACAGTCCCCCTCGCAGAAGGTAAAATCGTTAAAATAGTAAAAATTGAAGGCAGTACTTTAATAATTAAACAGGAGGATTAGTTTATGGGTCTTATAGCAGTACTAGTTGTAGCAGTTGTATTTTTCATAATTATGGCTTTTGCCGGTTTTACGCAAGTGCAACAAGCGCAAGTTATGATTGTTGAGCGTTTGGGCAGTTATTACACGACCTTACACTCCGGGTTACATTATATAATTCCAATAATTGATAAACCACGTCATATAGAATGGAAATTTACCCGTGAAATTTATGGAAAAAACGCTTCTTATATAGGCATGATTGACAGAATTGATTTGCGCGAAACAGTTTATGATTTCCCAAGCCAAGATGTTATTACACGCGATAACGTCAATATCAAAATCAATGCTTTGATTTATTTCCAAATTACCGATCCGTTAAGGGCGACCTATGAAGTTGCTTCTTTGCCGACAGCTATTGAGAAATTAACGCAAACAACCTTAAGGAACGTTATAGGTGAACTTACTTTGGACCAAACATTGACTTCTCGTGATACAATTAACTCAAAACTCCGCACAATTTTGGATGCCGCATCAAATAAATGGGGTGTTAAAGTTAACCGCGTTGAGTTGCAAGATATTACACCGCCTCCATCAATCCGCGAAGCTATGGAAAAAGAAAAGAAAGCCGAACAGGAAAGACGTGCTATTATCTTGGAATCAGAAGGTGAAAAACGCTCAAAAATCTTGCGCGCCGAGGGTGAAAAGGAAGCCCAAATCAATAAAGCGGAAGGTGAAAAACGCGCCCGCATCTTGGAAGCTGAAGGTTTTGCAGAAGCAAAAATCCGCGTAGCAGAAGCTGAAAAGCAAGCAGTTAAAATTGTTGCTGAAGCGGTTTCCCAATACTCAAACCCGGCCAATTATGTAATCTCAATTAAATATATTGAAGCTTTACAAAAAATGGTTGAAGGTAAAGATAATAAGTTAGTTTATATGCCTTATGAAGCCACCGGTATTTTAGGTGCAGTAGGTGCAGTAAAAGAACTTATTACAAAAAAATAAATAACTTAATATTTATAAAAACCCTGATGATTTTTCATCAGGGTTTTTTAAATTAAGATAATAACGGATAAGCCTGTTTGTTTAAAACTTTAATTATTTAGCAGGAGCAATAGCCCCGCTGCCTACGGCAGAAGATGAAGTATCTGCAGTGCCGAGTTTTAAAATTTTTGCCAGGGCATAATCACGCTCGGCTTCTTCCGTTTGACCGAGTTGTTCGCAACATTTTGCACGCATTAAATAAGCCTCGGGCGTAGTATGATATTCCAAAGAAATTGTGTACACCTCTTTTGCTTTTTTGAAATCACCCGTAATGTACAAGAGCCCTGCCATAGAATTTAAAGCAGAAACATTAGACGGGTTCAAACGTATGGCCTCAAATAAATTATCATAAGCCTCTTGATATCTGCCCAAATTGGCAAGCACTGCCCCTTTGGCCGATAAGGTAGAAGAATCATGTTTATCATATTCCAAAGCATAATTAAAATCTTTCAATGCTTCTTCATAATTACCCAAAGTAAAATACAAGGCACCGCGGTTTTTATATGCTTCTAAATTATATGGGTTTGCCTCTATTGCTTTATTTAAATACTTTTCCGCTTTTGCATATTCGGCTGTTTTAAGATACATTTCCCCACGTGCGGCATAATCGCGGGACCTAAAATGCACATTAACACAACCTGCTAAAAAAATGAAGCAAAAAAAGAAAAATATTCTACGGTTTTTTAATATGGTTTTCATTATTTTCCCCCAAAGCGCGAAGTTCTTTTTTATGTTCTGTAAGGTAAGCAAGGGCTTCCTCCCTATTTGTAAATTTACCCTCCACTTGTTCTTCCGCTAAATATTCCAAAATTATACCTATTATCCTGCCGCTTGGCAACTTTAGGTTACGCATAATATCTTTACCGTCAATCAATTTTTGTGGTAAAATAATTTTCTGTCTTTCAGTAAAGTATTTATTAAATAGTAAATTAAGCATTTGGAGATGGCGCAAAGTCTTACCTTCCGCACCAAGTGTTTTGCCTTCTTCAATTGTCATAACATCGTCTTGTGTTTTTGGGAGCATAGCCCTCAAACTTTCCATAGAGACATAACTTGTATAATCCGCCCAACAGAGGAACAACAAAGGTATCCCAGCCGGCCCAAGTTCTTTAAAGAATCTGTATACCCCCCTATTTGTAACAATCTCATTACTTGCAAGATTACTCGGGCGTAAGTGGGAGGCAATCATCTTACAAATCAATTTACGTTCCAAAGAAGAATACCGTAAATCTTTCAAAAAATATTCAGCACGTCGCGCACCTTGCTGTTCATGATAAAAAAAGCGCAAGCGCCCGTCTTTCATCTTGGCTGTTTCGGGCTTAGCTATATCGTGCAAAAACGCTGCCATTTTATAAAGGGCATGGTCCTGACAAAAGGGTTCCAATTCCTTCGCAAAAGCCGGTATGCAAATTTTTAAGTTATTAAGTAAGAATTCTATGCGTTCAACTACAAGAAGTGTATGTTTCCATACTCCGCCTTCACCGTAATAACATTCCGCACAAGTCTTTTGGTCTGCAAGTTTAGGCAGCAACTTTTTAAATAAACCCAAACTCTCCATAACGCGTAAATATTCGGCTGTACTATTAGCACGAAAAAGACGCTTTAATTCTTCTTGTATACGTTCCCCTGAAGGTTTATTTGCTTTGCTTGAATTTGCTTTAATAAGTTCTAAAGTTTCCGCTTCAATTTTAAAACCGCGCTCGGCAGCAATTCTGAAAGCACGGAATAATCTTAAAGGGTCTTCTTCAAAAATATGAGGGTTATTTGCAATAATCTTTTTGTTTTCTATTGCTTGGCGCCCATTATGTAAATCAATCAAGTGTTTATCATCAAAAGAAGAAATTAAAATTCTGACAGCATCATTTTCTTTTTTCAATTTTACAGACGGTTCACTTGAAGTAGGCAAGGCAAGAGCATTAATGGTAAAATCCCTGCGGGGTAAATCAAGAAAAATATCATTACCTTCTAAAGCGGATAGATCAATTTGGAAACCCTCTTTTGTAGTTAAACGCCAAACACAAAAATCCGGGTCCATTTCAAAAGCAGCGGCATTTAGGGCATTTGCTAATTTCTTTGCTGTTGTTTTAACTTCGGCACGCGGTAAGGCTAAATCAATATCGGCAGAATACTTTCCCAAAATACCATCAAGCAAACAACCACCAACATAATAGGCATTTTTTGCTTCCTTGGCAAGCAATTTGGAAATGTCTTTCCCTTTTAGCATGATTTACGCTTTTACGGCGGCCTCTTTAGCAGCTTTTTCAGCGGCTTTGGCGGCCTCTTCCTCTTTGAATTTCAAAATGGCTTCTTTGCGAAGTTCACGTTTCAAAATTTTGCGCATGGAATTTTTAGGCAATTCTTTTTTAAATTCTATATCACGCGGACGTTTGTAATTATCAAGATTAGTTTTTAAATATTTTCTAAAGTCAGACTCATTAAACTCTATTCCGCGTTTTTTAACGGCATAAAGTTTTATAAATTCCCCTCCATGCCCGTCCGGTACTCCGATAACTGCACATTCTTCAATACCGGGGTATTCCATTATAGTATGTTCTACCTGCGCGGAAAACACTTTTAAACCCTTGATAATAATCATATCTTTTAAGCGGTCTTTAATTACTATAAAACCCTCATTATCAATCAACCCGACATCGCCGGATTTAAACCAACCGTCTTTATCAAAAGCATCTGCCGTAGCCTGAGGGTTTAAGTGATATCCCTTAAAAACATTATCCCCTTTTATAACTATTTCGCCTTCCACATTTCTAGGAAGCTCATTACCTTCTTCATCAATAATACGCACTTTAACGTAAGGCAAGTTTATGCCTACGGTGCCATGTTTCCTGTTTTGTTCCGTATTAACACTGACAATAGGGCTTGTTTCTGTTAAGCCATATCCTTCCAAGATTGGTATATCAAGTTGTTTTTCAAAATGTTCCTTGGTTTCCTTGCTCAGCGGGGCTGCACCGGAAATACAAAAACGTACTTTCCTAAAAGCCCAATATTGCAAATAAATACGCTTCAAACCTTTTGCTTCTTTTGACAAAACACTGTAAATTTGCGGTATTGCCGTCATAACGGTAATGCGCTCACGCCCCATTAAATTGAGCCAGGCTGCTGCAGGGGTAATATTGCCTACTACAACTGTTTTCATCCCAACTGTCAGGGGAATAATAACATTAACCGTCCATGCCAAAGTATGAAACATCGGTAAAATACAAAGCATGGAATCTTCTTCGGAAATCTTAAAAGAAAGTACCGCCGCTATCACATTTGACATTATATTTTTATGGGACAACATCACCCCTTTCGGCAAACCGGTGGTACCTGAAGTATAAAGCAACATGGCAGTATCTTCAATACTAGGGTGACAGTTTAAAGTTTCGGAATTAAATTTACTGTTTTTAACTTCTTCCCAAAATAATTTGATACTCCCGTCCGTTACCATTGAGGCGGCACTTGAAGAAATTTCGTCAGTAGTAAAGATATATTTTACATTAGGTAAATCTTTTTTAATTGCGGCATAATGGCGCAAAAATTCTGCCTGGGTAACTACTGCCTTTGCACCGCTGTTTGTAAGCATATATTTAAGCTCTTCCGGTTTTGAAACCATAAAATTTATCGGCAAACTAATGGCACCGATTTTATAAAGAGCATAGTTTGTTATAATCGTCTCAACGGAATTACGATGGGCGACAGCAACATGATCCCCTTTCCTGATACCGTAGGCCCAAAGCATATCTGAAGCACGGTCTATAGTCATCAATAATTCGTGGAAAGACCAAGTCTTTCCGTTAAACACAACGGCCGGGGCTTCCGGTCTGCGGTAGGCGCTGGCAGTCAGCGCTGTGTATAAATCAGTCATCTGCATACTTTTATATTTTAGCAATTATGAAGTTGTGTTTCAAATAATAGACATTCTTATTTGACATTCTGGGTCTTAACGTAGTTTTCAAATTTACGGAACGCACTTGCAAAGCATAGATATTATTATTTACTGCCTTTACATGTGTTTATTTTTACGATGATGTACTTGACTTGTTTTTTTTTTTTTTTTGTATAATTTCAGTGTAAAGATATTTAAAAGCACTATATAAGTTAAATCAGGAGAGTTTATGAAGAAAATAAAAATATGTATTCAAGGTTTTACTTTAATTGAACTGTTGGTGGTTGTTTTAATTATTGGTATACTTGCCGGTATTGCTTTGCCCCAATATAAACAAGCAGTAGACAGAACTGAATTTGCCCGACTTCAAGCGCAAGCAAAAAGTTTAGTTGATGCTTATTCCCGTTATTACCTGTCCGGAAATAAATTTGCAAATAGTGGCACTGAATATTTTGACTATATGGACGTTGATTTCCCTTACGAAAAGCAAAAGGGCGGCTACGGTTACAGATGCCGTATTAACGCCGATAATTATTGTTGTATATCGCCTTTATATTCAGATTCTGTATATTGTGCTAAAACAAATTATAGGTTTGGTATATGGATACACTCTATTACTACTACTCCCAAAACTTGGTGTGTAGCTAAACAAGATGACCCCAGGGCACTTAAACTATGTGAAAAATTATGGGATAGAAATAAAAATTGGCAAGGTACCGGCTTTTTAACACCAGACGGCATATCTGCTGCAACACATAAGCAATATCCTATATAAGTTGAAACATAAACTTTTTAAAAAATCCGATAGAAGCAGTAAGGGAGTATGGAAGAAATATATTATCCTCTTTATTTTAGCAAGAAAATGCACATTGAATTACAAAATTCATAACATTAACTATTACAACAAAAGCCTATTGAAATTACAGCCTTAAATTTGTAATATAACTGTATAGAATTTAAAAGAGAGGTGAAAATATGGCAGTTACTTTTAAAAAAGAGGATCTCCCTACATCGACTTTTGCCTGCGGGCCTTCTCAAGGACACCCGCAAATACGTAAAACCCCTGTTTGTGATATGATGTTTGAAAGAAGCCACCGTGCCGGCGACATATCAACAAAAGGCTTATATCACGAAGCAACCGAAAATTTAAAAAAATTACTAAATTTACCTGCCGATTATACCATTATTTTCTTTCTTGGAGGTGCAACACCGGCTTTGGATTCAGTTGCATGGAACTTAACAAAAAAATCAATTTCCGGTTTAAGTTTCGGTGCTTTTTCAAAAATGTGGTGTAAGAAAATCGCCTCCTGTCTTGAAGATGATGTAAAAAAAGATTTCAAAGAACCGGCAGAGGGCGAATTTTTCCCTAAAGAAAAGCCCGATTTTAATGCAAGTTTAGTGGTAATGACACCTAATGAAACCTCCGTAGGCGTACAAATACCGGATGAATATTTAAAAGAAGCGTGGGCAAAAAAGGGGCCTGATACTTTAATTGCATGGGATTGTACCTCCTGTGCAGGCGGCCGCGCTTTACCTGAAAATTGTTTTGATGTCATGGTGTTTTCCATGCAAAAATGTTTTGGCGTGGGAGGCGGTTCAAGTGTAATGATTTTAAGCCCAAAAGCCGTAGCGCGTGTTGAAGAAGTTAAAAAAATAAGGCGTGTTCCGTATAGTTTAGATTTAACGGAAACCATAAAAAAAGCACAAGAAAAATTCCAAACACTAAATACGCCCTCTACCATAAATATTTGGATGTTTAACGAGGCATGTAAATGGATGCTTTCACGCGGCGGTATTAAAGCAATGGACGCACTTTGCAAAACACATGCAAATTATATTTTGGATTTTGCAGCAAAAACAGACTACTTAAAACCATTGGTTGATAAAGCGGAAAACCGCTCATACACCACCGTTACTTTGGCTATTACTGATGATAAAATCGTTGATGCCGATATTTCCGCCGCTTTAAAAGCAACGGGTATGCCAAATTTACAAGACGGCATTAAAAAATATTCTTCCGTTAAGCAGAATTCTTTAAGAATTGCCTGCTTCCCGTTCGTTGATATTGACGGCGTGGAACAGTACCAGAAACTTTTTAATGCAGTGGATAAAATCGTAAAAGATTTAAGGAGTGCAAAATGAAGATTTTGATTGCAGATAAATTCCCCCAGCATTGGCAGGATGTTTTGGCGCAAAATAATGAAGTAACTTTTGCACCGAAACTTGACGAAAACACTTTACCAGCCGAAATTAAAGATAATGAAATTTTAATAGTCAGAAGTACAAAAGTTACACCTGCGGTTATAGATGCGGGTTCTGCTTTAAAACTTATTATCCGCGCAGGGGCCGGCTATGATACTATTGACACCGCTTATGCAGCCAAAAAAGGGATTGCCGTATGTAATTGCCCGGGTACAAATTCACTCGCGGTTGCGGAACTTGCCATGGCCCTAATGCTTGCGCTTGACAGGCGCATTTATAATAATGTACGTGATTTACGCGACGGTAAATGGAATAAAACAGAATATTCCAAAGCACGCGGTATCTTTGGCAGGAAACTTGGAATTTTAGGATTTGGCAATATCGGCAAAGCCGTTGCAAAGCGTGCAGATTCCTTCGGACTTGAAATTTATGTTTATGACCCTTATGCCAAAGATGAAACTTTAGAACAATTTAAGGCAAAGCGTATACAAGATATCTATGAACTTGCAAAAACCGTTGATATTATAACTGTTCATTTGCCTTCTACCGAGGAAACAAAGGGCCTTTTCAATAAAAAATTCTTTGATAACATGAAAGAAGGTGCCTATTTTATAAATACGGCACGCGGTAATTTAGTAAATACTAAAGATTTGGTGGAAATATTAAAAACCGGTAAAATAAGGGCAGCAATGGATGTTTATGAAAATGAGCCGAAAGCCGCCGATACCGTTTTTGATAAAACAATTTTTGAAGGCCTTGAAAATTTTTACGGTACACATCATATCGGTGCTTCTACCGACCAAGCACAAGATGCCGTTGCCGAAATGGCGGTGCAAATCGTCAATGAATATAACAAAGACAAGACCTTTTTACACAAGGTAAATTAGGTGATTTATGGCAATAATTAAACCTTTCAAAGCATATCGCCCCGCTAAAAATGCGGAAAAAATTGCCTGCCCGCCTTACGACGTAATTTCAAGTAAAGAAGCCCGTAAAATGGCGGAAGGTAATCCCGTTTCCTTTTTACATATTGACAAGCCGGAAATTGATTTACCTGAGGAAACAGACCTTTATGATAGTTCCGTTTATGCCAAAGGGCGTGAAAATTTAGATAAATTCATCGCACAAGGTATTTTGAAAGAAGAAGAAAAACCGTGCTTTTATGTTTACGCACAAACAATGAACGGACGCACGCAGTACGGCCTTGTTGCCGCGACATCAACAGAAGAATATGATAAAGGACTTATAAGAAAACATGAATTAACCCGCAAAGATAAAGAAGAAGACCGTACACGTCATATTCAAACCTTAGAAGCAACAACAGGCCCTGTATTTTTAACTTATCCCGATAATACACAAATAAACACACTTGTAGCAGAAATTTGTAAAGCAAAGCCGGTTTATAACTTTACTACCGAAGATAATATTACACATCAGATATGGATTGTTTCGGAAGAAAATACTATAAAAGTACTTGAGGAAGAATTTAAAAATATTCCGCTTTTATATGTCGCAGATGGGCATCATAGGTCTGCCTCCGCGTCAAACAATGCACGCCAAAAACGTGCAAAGAATCCTAATCATACAGGTATGGAAAGTTATAATTATTTCTTATCTGTAATATTCCCGGCAAGCCATTTGTATATTATGGCTTATAACCGTTTAGTTAAAGATTTGAACGGTTTAAGCGAAGAACAATTCTTTAATGCACTAAAACAAAATTTTGAAATTGAAAAGACGTCTTTGCAAGTTCCGCCGGCACGTCATAAATTTTGTATGTACATTGACAAAAGTTGGTATCTTCTTACAACGAAACCGTCTGCGATTGATGAAAACAATGCTGTGGAAAGTTTAGATGTTTCTATCTTACAAAATAAAGTTCTTGCACCTTTACTTGCCATTGAGGACCCGCGCACCGATAAACGTATTAATTTTGTAGGCGGTATACGCGGTACAAAGGAACTTATGAACAAGGTGGACAGCGGTAAATATAAAATAGCATTTTCAATGTACCCGACAAGTATTGAAGAACTAATTAAAGTAGCAGATAAAAACTTGATAATGCCCCCGAAATCCACTTGGTTTGAACCGAAACTCAGAAGCGGTTTGCTTATTTATAAATATTGATTTAAAACCCCATATAAGTATGGGGTTTTAAAATCTATACCAAAGATATTTTCTCAAGGTAAAGTATAACGGGTTAACTAGCCCGCAGGGCGGATATATCGGAAGCTAAAGAAAAAACAAAAATTAACCGAAAAGACAAAGACAAAAAAAATTGTCACCGAGTGGAATTGAACCACTGACCTGGCGCTTATGAAACGCCCGCTCTAACCATCTGAGCTACGGTGACTTAAATCTTACCTTTATATTATAGCAAAATTTTTACAATCTTTCAAAATTTTTGTTAAGGCTTAAAAACATTAATACTAATATCAATAACAATTTATTTGACAATATGCTTTAAAAAATTTTATCATTATCAATATAACCAATAATGGTTATGTCAGGGGGATAAATTATGAACTTTACTGAAATTATAAAAAAGCGCCGTTCTTGTTACAACTTAGGACCGCTGTCCGTAGAAAAACAAAAGCAAATACCGGCAATTTTAAAAGAATGTATCCTTGCAGCACCAACGCCGTTTAACAGCCAAAGCGCACGCGTGATTTTGCTTGAAAATAAAAATCATAAACAATTTTGGAATATCGTTTTGGAAACTTTAAGGCAAAGGGTTCAACCCGAAAATTTTGCATCGGTACAAGAAAAAATTACTGCATTCGCCGCAAGCAGCGGAACAATTTTATATTTTGAAGATACGGTTATAACCAGAAATTTGGAAAAGCAATACCCGGCTTATGCTGTCAATTTCCCGATATGGGCTGCCCAGGCAAACGGTATGCTTCAATTTTCAATTTGGTGCTCCTTAGCCGAACAGAATATAGGGGCAAGTTTGCAACACTATAATCCGATAATTGATGAAAAAGTACATAAAACTTTCAAGATACCTGCCACCTGGCGTTTAATTGCACAAATGCCCTTTGGGGAAATTTTAAGCGCACCGCAAGATAAAACTTTTGAACCGATTGAAAAGCGCTTAAAAATTTTTAATTAAAAAAATTTTGCATATTAAGCCAATTTTTAATTTAGGTAATATTCGCCCCAAGCTTCTTCATCACCGTTTATTAATTTTCCACCAAGTGCTTTACAAACTCTGTGTCCTTTATTACCACTGGCATAGCAAATTATTTTATTACGATATTCATCGCTAGGATCATCTGATTGATACATAGTAATACGAAAGTAATTATTATTATCTATATCTCTATCACAATATACATAGCCTGTATCTTCTTCATTTGCCATACAATACCAATAATCATTCCAACATTCGCGCCCGATTTCATCACATTCCCAATCACTCGGCCAAGAAACACCTACATCATCTGCAGTGGGAATATCACACCACACTTCAGAATGTATCACTTTACAATAACTGCCGTGAATAAGTTTCCATTCAGCCAATGCATCATACCATCTTCTCATTAAGGGTAAAATACTTGCAACTTTTGCTTTTGTTAACGCCATTTTATATTGCGGTAAGGCAATACCGGCAAGTATGCCAATAATTAAAACAACTACTAATAATTCAATTAAAGTAAAACCTTTTTTGTAACTTTTAAACATTTTCGTTCTCCTTAAATTTAATTTGTACTGCTATTTATGCTTCATCTGCACCTCCTAATTTAATAAATTAAAAACGGCTGTCATACTATGGATTGCAAGAAACATAGTAAAACAGCCGTAATTTGCCGTTCGTGAGAACGGCAAATATTAAGTACAAAACATACGGTTAATTAGTCCATCTATTTTGTACTTTATAACGACTGTTTTCTAGGTCTTGCAATCATTTCGCTTTTGCGAAATTTAACCTTTTCAGGTTCCCTAAAAAACAGATTAAATTTTTTTAAGCCAAATATTTTTTGCGGCTTACATAAAAATAAAACTCCTTTTTACAAGTATATCATTTTAAAAAAAAGATTTTCATCCTACTTCCCACTCAAATAATTTTCTAAGATTTCTGCCGCCATGGCAACCAGCTCCGCACAGGGGCGTTTTTTGTAATATTCGCCGGTGCGTTGCTCAGGTTTCAAAGGCAAATTGTTTTTATCAAGGCCCAAAAGTTCGCGGCAAATAATGCTGCCGTTTTGTTTTTTAAATTCCGCGCAAATTTCTTGCACCGCTAAATAATGTTTTTGTTTGGAAGCAAAATCTTTTGCAGTACTATAACCGCGCTTTAAACCAAGTGCCATACACATACCGCTGACAGCACCGCAAACTTCACGCTGTGCGCCAAGACCGCCGCCGAAAGAGGAAGCAATTTTAAGGGCAGTTTCTTCGCTTAAACCTTCATCTTTAGCGAAAGCCAAAAACACGGCTTGCGCGCAATTATAACCTTGTAAAAAATAATTTTTTGCTATTTCTGATTTTGTCATAAATAAATTTTACAATTTATAGTATAAATTTGCTATTATTTTATTACTCGGCACATCGAGAAAAGGGGGATATATGTTTCAAACTTTACTTGCAAAAACATTTATAATTTTGGCTTGTTCTTTAACGGCGGCTTGGTTCGCTTGTTTATTTGCCGCGAGCATGTACAATAATGCTTTACAGATGCAAGATTATCAAGCCGTCAAGCGCTACACAACTTGGGCACTGGTAATAAATATCGGTGCATTTTTACTGCTAATGTTCGTTAGGGCGGCTTTCCCGCTAAATATGCTTTTTATGGCTCTTTTTACTGCAAGCAGCGGTTTCAGTTTAGGTGTTTACTTCGCTGCTTATAAGGATACTGCCCAAAAAGCACTTGCTTTAACTGTTTTAACGACATTTTTGACAGGCTTAATTGCTATGTTTTCCGGTCTTGATTTTGCTTGGATGGGAACATTTTTATTCATAGGTCTTATAGTTATTGTTATTTTTTCCATTATCAGGATTTTTGCCCGTATAAGAGGGCAACGCTTTATGGCAGGGCTCGGTGTTCTAATTTTTACCGGATATTTGCTTTTTGATTTTAACCGCCTTGCTAAACTTAAAGAAGCAGCCGCCGCAAATAATTGGGAAACGGCATTAAACTTTGCCATAAATATTTATCTTGATATTATTAACCTGTTTATAAGTTTAATGAATTTGATGTCGTCTAATAATTAATTGGTACATTCTGGAACTTTAGTTTTTTGCCGTCAAAAATATTATTGCTAGATTTCACAGTTTTTCCATGTACCGTCAGTACGTAATGTCGTTGCATTACAAACATGCTTACACAATGCTTGCGCTCTTTCATTTGTTTTGTTTGCAAGGCACAATCGGGTTCCTGTTTCGTAATACGCAATGAACAAAATTCCCTTCAAATAAGATTCACCGTAAAAATATAATCGATTGTGATCATTTAAATCAACAGTGGCACCATTCAGGGACATAAAACGTCCGGAAGGGGTATTTCCTTTAAAGGTTACATCAATATCCTTCCAATTATCGGCATAAGTACCGTTGATAAGATAATATCTTTGTTGTGCTTGTTTAACACTATTGGCCAAAGTAACTAATTGTGTCATTTTTGATTTATCAACCGCAAGCTTATACTGCGGTAAAGCAATCGCAGCAAGTATACCAATAATTAAAACGACTACCAATAATTCAATTAAAGTAAAACCTTTTTTATTTGTCATAATATTGCTCCTAAAATTTTTCATATTTGTTATAAAAATATTTTATAAAAAAAAAAAAAAATGTCAAGTAAAATGTTTAGAATTAAACAGAAAACATCAGAAATTTACCGAAAAGACGAAGCAAATACCCCCTCAATAATTAAAGTTTTGCAAGTATTTTGCATTTATAGTAGGCGCTCCGTAGTGAGGTATACCTAGAGTGGCCGGCAGGCCCGTGTATCCGAACGAAGGAGCAACACCCTATAAATGTAAAAGACGAAGCAAATACCCCCTCAATAATTAAAGTTTTGCAAGTATTTTGCATTTATAGTAGGCGCTCCGTAGTGAGGTATACCTAGAGTGGCCGGCAGGCCCGTGTATCCGAACGAAGGAGCAACACCCTATAAATGTAAAAGACGAAGCAAATACCCCCTCAATAATTAAAGTTTTGCAAGTATTTTGCATTTATAGTAGGCGCTCCGTAGTG
>CAMZGO010000015.1 GCA_947306425.1 uncultured Elusimicrobia bacterium
AGATGACTATGGGAGCGAATACACCTATGACGAAAGAGACACAGAAATTTATTAAGGAGATAAACAAGATGAATGAACTTGAAAGAGCCGTACAACAATATAACGCAGTTGTACAACAAAATAAGGATTTACAAAGAGAGTTAATCCACTCAAAAGAAATAATTACGAACATATTGACTTATCTTTTAGGGGAGTATGTTGTAGTAAAGCCAAATAAAGAGAATGAAAAATTGCAAGTTATCATAAATAAAATAATAGAAATAGTTGAGGAGGGTAATGATGTTTCATAATACATACCGTATTGAAAAAACTTTTGAATGTAGGACCTGTATATGTGTAACGTATAGCGAAACGGTACAATGTGGAACTATAAAAATACGTAGGACGGGCGCTCCTAATATGAAATGGACTTTTGAGGAGAAAACAAAAGCCGATATAGATTTTGCCTTTATTAAAAAATTTGTCTTTGAATTTCTATTTAAGGACGTTTTTGATATGGATGAGATTTTAGAGTTTATGGAGAAAAATTTACAGGAGGTTAAAAAGTAATGCAGATTATAGATTTAAGAAAACGTCTGACAATAGAAATCAATCAATGCATAAATAATATCATTTTCGCGGATTGTTTAGACTTTATGCAGATGTTACCTGATAAATCCATAGACGCAATAATAACTTCTCCACCTTATAACTTATTAAATTCAAGCGGTAATGGGTTTAAGCCGCATAATGACAAATCTCGTTGGAAAAACGCAAAAATTAAGCAGGGGTACGCAAATTTTAATGATAATATGCCTTATTTAAAATATATAGAATGGCAAAAGAGCGTATTAAAAGAGTGTTATAGGCTATTAAAAGATGACGGGGTTATTTTTTATAATAATAAAAATAGAGTACAAAAAGGCATTTTAGAAAACAGAGCCGATATTATTAAAGATTTGCCATTAAGACAAATAATAACATGGCAAAGAAGCGGCGGTATGAACTTTAATGACGGCTATTTTTTACCTACTACGGAGCAAATTTACATGATTGCGAAAAAGGATTTTAAACTCGTAAAGGGCGCTAATAAATTTACGGATGTATGGAAAATACCTCAAGCGAGAAACAATCCACATCCCGCGCCATTTCCTCAAGAATTAACGGATCGTATTATATCGAGTATTGATAAAAAGTTAATATTAGATCCGTTTGGTGGTTCCGGTACTACGGCATTATCTTGCTTAAAATACAATAGGGATTTTATTATTGTAGATAATGCTTTTGATTACTGTGATATGGCTTTAAAAAGAATTCTTAAATATAAACCGGTAAATATCTTTGAATGGTTTAAATCCTTTAGGAAAAGAGCCTAACACTTTAAATTTAAAATATAATGCGTTATAATATAAAAGGAGGCGCCACTCTATGAAAATCAATTATCTCAATTTATTTTTAAAAGCAATAGTATTTGCTCTTATTGTACTTGCTTTAAAAACCTTTTTTAATGGGGTTGCGAGGGCTGATGAGTTTACAGAGATATTAAATACGGGATATACCCCTGTATCAACGGATTACAGGCCGACTCATTTATATCCTAAAAATTATGACTATTATAAAAATGACTTTGACAATAGTACACCTCAACCCGTACCGGTTTATGATATGCCTACGGGATTAACGAGGGTGGAGTTATCTCATCCGGTGGAAAACCCTTTTACTACACCGACTCCTACGTTTAAATTAAAAAATTAAAATTTGTTTACATACTATTGACAAAAGTTTATTATCGTTTATTATTGTTATATGGCTTAATGCCTATTGTCGAATACTCAATTAAATATTTTGGAGGTCGTAAATGTCAAAAACTTTTGACGGCATTTTACACTTTGATTGTACTGAAATGTCTAACGAATACGGGGACTCAGCGCAAAGTTGGAGACGCCAAGCCCGTTTGGGTAAGGTACCCGCAATTAGTTATCGTAGAAAATGGTATTTTAATCCGGAGAGGGTTTTTAAAGTATCAGTAAAACAAAATGCCTTTGTAGGGGAAAGTGTAAATAATGCAAAACAGGGAGTTAAAGTCGATTTGTCCGACTTTGAATAGGGACGATTTAATCCTTAATTATACGGACGCCGGTTATACTTTAACACCATTAAAAGGTAAAATCCCATTAGTTAAGGATTGGGTTAAAACTGAATATGATCCGTTTTTGTCTCCGTCAGAGATTAAGGGTAATTATGGAGTAGTTTTACAGGATGATGACATCATAGTAGATGTGGATCCGCGTAACTTTCCAAAGGGAGAGAACTCTTTAGCCCGTTTAATAGATGATTTAGGGGTAGCAAAATCAGATTTTCTAACCTTTACCGTTAAAACCGGTGGGGGAGGCTTGCACTTGTATTTTAAAAAGCCAAAAGATTTTAAAATAAGAGGCGGCTTAAAAGAATATCCGGGCGTAGAATTTAAGACAAAAGGACAACAAATAGTAGGAGCCGGCTCAATACATCCGGACTCTAAAAAACCTTATGAGGTTAAAAAATGCCCTTTTGCTCCTAAACAGGCCCCTCAAGCATTATTAGATTTAATCAAAAGAGCGGATATAGAACTTGTAACGGATAATAGAGAGCCTGTTTATACAGACTCAGAGCAAAACGCTTTAAGATACATCAAATTTTTACAATCTTGCCCTCCGGCTATTGAGGGAGAGGGTGGAGACGTTTTAACCTTTAAAACGGCTTGCAGAGGTAGAGATTTTGCTTTATCTCCGGCTAAGACGTTTGAGTTAATGGTTGAACATTTTAATCCGAGATGTACTCCTGTATGGAACATTGAGGATTTAAAGAAAAAAGTTGATAACGCTTATTCATATAATAATGATGTAGTCGGTAAACATACGGCTGAAAGTGATTTTGAAAAGGTTTTAACTCTTGAGGAGGAGGTTGTAGGGGAACATGAGGAGGAGTTAAAGTGGGATGTTACCCGTAACAATGACATTAAGCCTACAATCCGTAATGTTGTAAACTATCTTTTATGTAAGGAATATCCGCTATTAGGGATTTTACAGTTTAATGAATTTACAGGGGATATAGTTTTTGTTAAACCGTCTCCATGGCATAACGGTAAGAAGTTAGGAACGTGGACGGACTCAGACGCTATACAGTTCAAATATTGGCTATCAAGAGTTAGAGGTTTTAATGTTTCAACGGCATTATGTCAAGAGGCTATTATTATTGCCGCTGAAAAGTTTAAATATCATCCTGTTAGAGAATATTTAAAATCTCTTGAATGGGACGGGGTTAAAAGAATTGATACATGGTTGAGCAAATATGCCGGAGTTGAGGATAATCCTTATACGAGAGCCGTAGGATGTAAAACTCTTGTAGGCGCCGTAGCACGTGTATTTAATCCCGGTTGCAAGTTCGACCAAATGCTTGTACTTGAGGGAGAACAGGGTATAGGTAAAAGTACCTTAATATCAATTTTAGGCGGCAAATGGTATGGAGATGTCTCAATTACGGATACGGATAAAGATACCATTGACGCCATGAGGGGATGTTGGATAGTTGAAGTCTCCGAAATGGTATGTAGTCGTAAGGTTGAGGCTGATAAATTAAAATCATTTTTATCTAAAGCAACGGATAGAGTACGTTTAGCATATCGTAGAAATGCTGAGGATTATCCGAGACAGAGTATTTTTATCGGCACTATCAATCCGGAGGACAACGGATATTTAAAAGATCCAACGGGTAATAGGAGATTTTGGCCCGTCTATTGTACAAAAATAGATTTTAACGGGTTAAAAGATGATAGAGACCAATTATGGGCCGAGGCGGCAAGCAGATATTTTAAGGGCGAAAAATTATTTTTAGATAAAAAAGAAATTCAAGTAATGGCCCATACTGAAACAGAAAAAAGAATGTTTAAAGATCCATGGCTTGATGTAATCGAGGAATGGATGAATAAAAAAGATGTTGAGACGGGTAAAGTTCGATATGTTGTAACATCTAAGGAAATTTTAGAGGAATGTATCGGATTATCTATCAGCCGAGTCGGCCAAAGAGAATTAAGCCGTATCTCAAATATTATGTGTAAAGAGTTAAATTGTGAAAAAGGTAAATTCTATCAAGCAAAAACAGGTAAAACAGTTAGAGGTTATCGCAGAAAAACAGTTGATTTAGCAGAATTAGGATTAGAATGAGAAAACAGTATAAAGAATATCAGAAAACAGGAATTGATTTTTTAACGAGAAAAAGCCGCAGAACTTTTTTACTTGCGGATGATATGGGATTAGGTAAAACCGTAGAGGTAGCCGGAGCATTAAATGTTATTAGGCCCAAAAAGGTTTTAATTGTAGCCTTAGCCTCTCTCAAAATAAATTGGATGAGAGAATTAACTACATGGCTTAATTATGATTTTGAGTGCCAAATTGTTAATAAGACAAAAGATACTATAAGTAAATCGGCTCAAGTTATAATAATCAATTACGATTTAATTATTTATCCGGAAATCTTTAAACAATTAAAGGCCCTAAATTTTGATGTATTAGTTATGGATGAGGCTCATTGTCTTTCAAATATGGAGGCAAAGAGGACAAAAAGAATACTCAATAATGAGGGCTTAGTAAGAAATGCTAAAATCATTTTTGCTTTGACAGGGACTCCGGTACGAAACAGGCCAAAAGATTTTTATGTAATGCTGAAAGTTTTGGCTCCGGAAGTAATACATCCGTTTTTAGCCTATGAGGAGTATGCTAAGAGATATTGTGCCGCTTATAGAGACTCATACGGAGTATTACAAGATAAGGGAGCCTCAAATATTGATGAATTAAGCGAGAGGTTAAAAGATTTTATGTTAAGACGTACAAAAGAGGAAGTATTAAAAGAGTTGCCTCCGGTTATTGAGAAAACTATACCTCTTGAAATCACTCCGGACATTATTGAGGTTTTGGCTGAGGAGGAAAGTTTACTTGAGGACATGAACGAGTATAGCCCTAATAGTGAATTAGGGGTTATGGCTACAATTAGGAGACAATTAGGGGAGGCAAAAGTCCCTCAAGTCATAGAGTATGTTAAAAATATTTTAGCAAAAGAGGATAAAGTTGTTATATTTGCATACCATAGAGAAGTTATAAATCAGATACGTAAGGCTCTTTGTGGTTATGGAGTGAGATGTATCCAAGGCGGTATGAACGCTCAATTAAAGCAAATAGAAGTGGATTTATTTGTTAATGATCCAAACAGTAGAATTTTTGTAGGACAAATGACGGCCGCCGGTTTTGGAGTGGACGGGCTACAAAAAGTTTCTAATAATGTTGTTTTTGCTGAGATAGATTGGGTACCCGGAAATATGGATCAAGCGAGGGATAGACTCGTAAGAATAGGCCAAGAGCATACGGTTATTGCTCATTATTTAGTGGCTCCGGATACATTAGAGGAAAACATGATGAAAAGTGTAATAAATAAGGGTAAGGTCATTACCCGGTTATTGTCGAATACTAAACAACTTAAAAAGGAGGAAAAAACTATGACAATCGAACAATCACTTGACCGTATCGCAGTAGCATTGGAGGCCATTGTAGCGGCTATCCCTAATGAGGCTCATTGTGGATGTGCAAAACCTCAAGAAGTGGCTCCGGCTGAAACACCTAAAAAAGAGGCTCCTAAAAAAGCCGCTAAAAAAGCCGCTCCAAAGCAAGAGGCTCCGGCTGAGCCTGTTCAACCGGAAGTAGTTGAGGCAGAAGTTGTACAAGAGGATGATTTAGACTTAGGTTTAGATACTACTCCGGCTGAGCCTGTTAAGACTTATACGGCTGATGATGTACGTAGTGCAATTAGTGATTTTATCACATCTTTTGAGGACATTAAAGAGGGTAAAAAAGCCGCTTTAGAAGTTCTTAATCGTTATGGCTACTCAAAAATTCCGGAAATAGCAGAAAAAGATTTTGCCGCTATTATTGCTGATGTTTCAAAAGGAGACAAGTAATGCCGGTAGATACAGGACATAGCCAAGTAGGAGCCTCAACGTGTGAGCGTTGGTGGAATTGTCCGGGGAGTAATGCTCTTATAGCGACTCTCCCGACACCTCCGGCTACAAGTTATGCCGCTGAGGGTACCGTTGCTCATGCTCTTTGTGAACATGTACTCAAAAATAAAGTTTGTTTTTGCGCTCAATGGGACGCTACCTCTATGATTGGAGAAGTTATGGAGGCGGATGATTTTGAGTTCAAAGTAACGGACGAAATGGCTAATGCCGCTAATTTGTACGTAAATACTATACTTGAGGACGCTAAGCGTATTGAGTGTAATTTAAGAAAATCCGTACAATTAGAGGGCAATAACAAAGAGGCATGGAAACTTTGGGACAAAGATACCCAAGAGAAAATATATCAGCCATGGGTAAATATTGAGCAACCGTTTACTCTTGATGATGTGGATCCGGAGGCAAGAGGTACAAATGACGCCTCAATTTTCGTACCGGGCGAGACTCTTATCGTTTATGATTTTAAATATGGTAAGGGAGTCCCTGTCGAGGCTATCGAAAATAAACAAATGCTTTATTATGCGATAGGTGCGGCCGGCGATAAACTTATGAATTTTAAGTCTATTGAATTGGTAATAGTTCAACCGAGAGCGGAACATCCTCAAGGCCCGGTAAGACGTTGGATAACAACACCTCAATACGTTAATACTTTCAAACAGGAATTAGCAAGACGTATTAAGGCTACTCGTACATCCGACAAAACAGAGACGGGTAAATGGTGCCGTTTCTGTAATGCAAAAATGATTTGTCCGGCAACTCGTACAAAGGTTAATGAAATTGCAAAAGCAGATTTTCAAGAGCCTGTTAAGGCAAATGCTTTAAAATCTCCGGACAGATTAACACCTTTAGAGTTAAAAGTCCTTTTAGACAACGCCGATTTAATTGAAAATTACATTAAAGAGGTAAGAGAATACGCATTTAACCTCTTAGACAGGGGCGGTACAGTTGAGGGATATAAACTCGTTAAGGGTGGTAAAGCCCATAGAAAATGGGAAAATGAGGATTTAGCGGCCTCAATGCTTGAGTTAGAGTTTGGGGAGGATGAGATTTATAAAACATCTTTAAAATCTCCGGCCCAAATTGAAAAATTAGGCGGCTCCGCTAAAGAAGTCGTAGAGTTATATTCTATCCGTCCCGATAGTAAACTCGTACTCGCAAGAGATACAGACGTTAGGGAACGTCAAAATCAAAAGGCCCTCGCTGATTTTGATGATATTGATTTAGGGTAATTGTCGAATACAGTAAAACAGTAAAGGAGTAAAAAAAATCATGGGAACGACAACATCAAAAAAAGTAGTAACACCTACATTTAGAGCAAGTTTCGTAAATGTGTTTGAGCCGAGACAAAATGAGCAAAGCGGAAAATTAGAATACTCCGTAAAGATGATTTTCGATAAGGACGCTGATTTAACCGGATTAAAGGAAATCATTAAAGAGGCTATTAGGAATAAATGGGGTAATAATCCTCCTAAAAATCTTAAAATGCCTTTGAGAAATGGTAATGAGTCAGATTTAGACAAATATCCGGAGGACGCTGATAAGGTTATTGCTAACGCTAAAAGTGTTGCATATCCGCCGGGACTTATTGACGCTAAAACAAAACAAGAGATTTTAGATCCAAAAGAATTTTATAGCGGTTGTTATGCAAGAGCCTCATTAGTTGCTTATGCTTATGATAATGTAAGTAAAGGCGTTGCTTTTGGCTTGCAAAACCTATTAAAAATTAGAGACGGCGAGCCTCTTGTTAATCGTGCAAGCGCTGAGTCTGATTTTGCCGGCATAATTGACTCCGTACAAAATGAAGTAGGAGAGGACACTACATCTGAAAATGATGACATTTTAGGGGACTTAAATGATTAGTGTTCATTTAGACTTTGAAACACGTAGTATGGTAGATGTAAAAGATACAGGTCCATGGAGATACTCCATGGATCCCTCTACCATACCTCTATGCCTATGCTTTACAGTTGATGACGAGGAGGTAAGGTTAATCTCTCATGAGGATTTTGAGAATACTTATGATATTTTTGGGGATTGTTATTATACACCTAATATGGAATTGATTAACCAATTAGCCTTAAACGAGTCGGCAATTTTTAAGGCTCATAACTCAATGTTTGAATACTGTATATGGAATAATGTATTACATAAAAAATACGGTTTTCCGGCTTTATGGGATATTAAAAGGTGGGATTGTACGGCGGCAAAGGCCGCAAGTCATGCCCTCCCTCGCTCATTAGGCGGTTGTGCATTAGCATTAAGGCTCAGCGAGAATAAGGACGAAACAGGTAAAAGGGTTATGTTACAACTCTCTAAACCTCGTAAGCCCTCTAAGAGCGATCCGTCAATATGGGTAGAGGATCCGGAAAAATTTGAGACGCTTTATGATTATTGTAAGCAAGACGTAGTAGTAGAGCGAGCAATAGATAAAGCCGTCCCTAATCTCAATAAGCAAGAAAAATTGATATGGGAATTAGACCAAGCCATAAACTCAAGAGGTATTAAAATTGATACCAAAGCCTTAGATATTGCTCTAAAATTCATTGATGAATTTAAAATCAGACTCAATACAGAGTTAAAAGAATTAACTAATGGAGCCGTTGAAAAGGCTACGGAGACAAAAAGGCTAACGGAATATTTACGCTCATTAGTGCCTATTACGGATTTAAGAAAATCTACTGTTGATGATTGGATAAAAAATACTGATGATAAGAAAATAAAGAGGGTACTTGAAATACGCTCACAGGGTGGAAAATCATCAACGGCTAAACTTGAGTCAATTAAAAATAGAGTATGCTCAGACGGTCGAGTACGTGATATTTTGGTATATCATGGAGCAAGTACGGGACGTTGGGCCGGAGCCGGTATTCAAGTACAAAATTTCCCTCGAGGCATGGGATACAACTCTGATAAAGTTTTAGATTGTCTTTTATTAGATGATTTAGATATTTTTGAGATGATGTATCCGGACGTTATAAACGCTATAAGTGCCGGACTCAGAGGCTTTATTATTGCTGAGGACGGTTGTGATTTTGTTACGGCCGATTTTTCTCAAATTGAGGCGAGGGTTGTAATGATGTTAGCCGGATGTCAAAGAGGCATAGATGATTTTAAGCATGGACGAGACATTTATTTAGCATTGGCTCAAGAAATTTACAAACGCCCTTTAACTAAAAAGGATAAAGAGGAACGCCAATTAGGTAAAGTCGGAGTCTTAGGTTGCGGCTTTCAAATGGGAGCGGCAAGATTTAAAGAACATGCTAAAAATCAAGCCGGCTTAATTATCTCTGAGGAGTTGGCTGAGAGAACGGTAAAAACTTATAGAGAGACATATCCGGAAGTTGTTAAACTTTGGTATGCTCAAGAGAGAGCCGCTATTTTAGCCGTTAAAAATCCGGGCCGCTTATTTGTTGAGGGGCCTATCAAGTGGAAAGTACAGGGTAATTTTTTATATTGCCGTTTACCGTCCGGAAGATGTTTAGCATATCCGGATCCACAAATAAAAATTATAAAAACAAAATGGGATACCGAAAAAGAGTCATTAACCTTTATGGCTATCGTAGGCCAAGCGAAAATATGGGCGAGAGAACACACCTACGGGGGTAAACTCGTTGAAAATATTGTACAGGCTACGGCAAGAGACTTAATGGCTAACGGTATGCTTAACACCGAAAAAGCCGGTTATAAATCTGTTATGACGGTACATGACGAAGTTATCTCAGAAGTACCCGAGGGCTTTGGAAGTGTTGAGGAATTTGAAAAATTGCTATCAACTCCTCCGGAATGGGCTAAAGATTATCCCATTAAGGCTGAGGGGTGGAGAGGCAAAAGATATAGAAAATAAATTGTCGAATACTCAAACAACATAAGGAGATTTAAAATGTTCAAATTGATTAGGAAATATTTACAACAACGTAAAGTAAAAAAGTTTTTAATTGCTTGCGAGTTGCAACGTCTAAAAGAGGATTTTGTTTATCGTTATTTGTTGAATAACTATGAAAGAGAACTAAAAGGAAAAGTTGATTTTGGCGCATGGTGGTATGCCTCACGTGATATGGAACGTATTAAAATGACGGGCCAATTAAATAAGGCTTATACTTATGCCAAAAATATTTTAGAAAAAGAACGTAGAGAGGCTATGGCTCCATGGGTAAAATGATTGTCGGAATAGATCCCGGCTCTCATGGCGCTATATCTTTTGTATCTTTAGACGGTTTATATCGTAAAGTTTTTGGCTTTTCAAAGTACACCGAGTACGATATAAAGGATTTAATTATAGAGCATAGAGACTTTTTAGGCTACGAATTTAAAGCGTATATCGAGGAAGTTCATGCTATGCCGAGAGACGGGAAAGTACAGGCTTTTAGTTTTGGCAAGAATTACGGATTTTGGATAGGACTCTTAACGGGGTTAGGAGTCCCATACCAAACAGTAATACCGCTGAAATGGCAAAGCGTATTAAAGTTAAAAGTTAGAGGGCTTGAATATAAGCAAAAGAAAAATGAATTAAAAGCAAATGCTCAAAGGCTTTTTCCTCAGTTAAAGCCAACTCTTGAGACTTGCGACTCATTACTTATTGCTGAATACGGCCGCCAAATTACCTTAAAAGAAATTAGGGAGGCCCGTCATGGAAATTAAGAAATGTAAAATAGATATAAATAAAATCCCTAAAGAGGATAAAGAGATTATAGGGCGTAGGTTTTTGGCTTGTGTAAAGGACTATTTTAAAAAGCCCGGCGTAGAGGAGGAGTACAAACTATGGCTCGCTCAACGTAATAAAAATTTTGTTTGATTTATAATTTATTTATGAATAACGCCGTAACCTATAATAGATTTTCTCCGGGCCCTAATCAAAGGGAGGAGAGTATCACAGGACAACTACGAGAAAATCACCGTATGGCTGAGCAAAAAGGCTTAACGGTAATACACGATTATATAGACCGCTCATTAACCGGTAGATCTGATGATCGTCCGGAATTTCAAAAGATGTTGAAAGACGCTGAGAGCGGTCTATTTCAGTATGTGATATGCTATCAGACGGGCCGTTTTGCTCGTGATAGATTTGACGCGATAATCTATAAAAGAAAATTGAAAAAATTAGGAGTAAAAGTAATTTACTCAAAAATGAATATTCCGGACGGCCCGGAGGGAATAATTTTAGAGAGTGTGCTTGAGGGCTTAGATGAGTATTATTCTGAGGAGTTAAGACAAAAAGTTATAAGAGGGCAATACGATAATGCTTTACAGGGTAAAGCCTCCGGTGGCCCTGTACCTTATGGCTACAAATTATCTGATGATAAATTTTATATGATTGATGAGGATAAAAGTATCATTGTTAGAGAGATTTATAATCGTTATGCCGCCGGAGAGTCCATAGTAGCAATAACGGAGGACTTAAACCGGAGAGGATTAAAGACGGCCAAAGGAGAAAACTTTAATAAAAATTCTTTACACCGTATGCTAAAAAATCCAAAATACTATGGGCTATTGATATTCAAAAGTAAAGACGAAAGTTATGACGAGGTACGAAAAGAGGACGCTATACCGGCAATTATCACAAAGGATTTATATATGAAAGTACAGGAAAGAATAAACCAAAATAAACATAAGACGGCTAAGACACTTGCAAAAACATTACCCGTAACATTTTTATTAAGTGGTAAAGTTTTTGACGGGACATGTGGAGGCTCTATGGTAGGGGATAGCGGCACAAGTAAAACAGGCCAAACATATTATTACTATACATGCAATAACAAAAAATCTAAAAAAGGATGTAAAACAAAATCAATTAAAAAAGATTTTTTGGAGGATTTAGTTATAAATACTACCAAAGAGAGTATTTTAGTACCGGACGTTATGAATTTTATATCAGACAGTATCTCTCAATTACAGGATGAAAATTATGACGAGAGCATGCTTAATAGTATGACGTCCGAATTAAAGCAAGTCAAAGCAAACATAAAAAACCTTATGGCCGCTATTGAGAGAGGTATTATAACGAATACAACTAAAGAGCGCTTATTAGAGTTGGAGAGGAGACAGGATGTATTAGAGGCTCAAATACAAATAGAGAGAAAAAGAATTGAGGCTCCTAAAACTGTTACGGATAAAGTTTTATTTTATCTCGAAAAATTTAAAGACGGGGACGCTAATGATGACATGTACCGTAAAACTTTAGTAGATATGTTTGTAGAGGGGATTGTAGTAAATCCGGAATACATCACTATTGCTTATAAATACAACGGGGATAACGATATTATTGACGTACCATTTAATTTAAAAGACTCATCCGATAATAGTGTTCGGATGAGTCTCATAAATTGGAGTTTACGATACAACATCCGAACTCTGAAACGCCCTCAAATAGCCTTTGATATAAAAAATGGGTGGATACTTTACACATTTAAAAGAGCGGCATAAGAAAAATCCCACTCGCTGAGTAGGATTTTATGTCAAAAAACAACTTTAATTATTCTTATTAAATTTTCTGATTAGTCGTAGCAATCTCGCTTGATCTCTTGTTGTCATACAATTCTTATACTTGACGGCTAACATTAAAATCTCCTCAGAAATATCGGAGGCTTTTTTAAGTTTCTTTTTATCCTTAATTACCTCTGTTTCTGATTGGCGCTCTTTACTCGTCTCAGCAAAAGAAAAGAAATTAGACAGGGACTCAAATAACGCCTTTATCATTAAACTAATCCCTGTCATGTCTCTACTCCTCCAACAAAATTTTACCGGCCTCGACTAATTTCTCGCCGATAGCAACTATCGCCTCAGCCCCCAATTTCAACCCTAAAAGATGAGCCTTACGCTTATCCTCATTAAGTTCATTTTCTGCTTTACTTTTTAGTGTTACGAGGTTGTTAATAATCCTGTCGGCTTTTTTCTGCAAAGTTTTATAAGCAAATGTTTTAACCGCCGGGATTACTTTTTCGTCCACTAATTTTTGAATAAAAGGTTTTGATATTGTCAAAAGCCCTTTAATTTGTTCTTTTAGTTCTGCAACGTCCATAAGTCCCTCCTACTTTACTTTGTAATTATCAATAGCCTGTTTTCTATTTTTGCCCCTAACAAAAGAGACGTGTATCCAAATATTACCTTTTGAGTCTCTTTCAAAAAGTAATTGATCGTATTCAAGATTATCCCTAATCCATTCAAAAACTTTATGTAAATCATATCCCTTAACTACAAAATCGGCCGCTTGTCCTTTTAAATGTTGAGAGGTATTTTTGCCTCCTACTTTTGTATTCAGTTGAGAGCAACGATACCCGGATGTAACTATAAAAGGTACCCCAAAATGTGTTCTTGCCGGATTTAAAACATAATAAATTACATCAAGCATACAATCTAATGCTTGAATAGGAGGCATATTATTTATGTTATTTGCTACCGCCGTATCAGAGTGTATTAACTCACTCAATTTAAAAAATAACATCCTAACCCTCCGCAATAATTTTGTTATAAATCGCGTCCACCTTATTCTTAATATCGCCAACTGTCTCTTTAATATGCTCATGATCTTGTATCGTTGCGAATTTCTTTTCGCAATCGTCCATTATTTCCCTATGCTTTTTCTCTAACTGCTCAGGAGTAACAACTAAGCGTTGCTGATATAGAAAAACCAACACTACAATTATTATTGGAGCATATTCAAGTATCGCTTTAGCGTCCATTAAATTTTCCTGTTTAAGTATTCGACACAACCATTATACACTATTTTGAGAAAAATGTGTAAATTTTTGTAAAAAGTTTTACATTACTTAAAGAGAGGGCAAAAGCCCTCCGCTCTAAGTAACAGGGTTGATTAACTCTTGTACTTCCTCAACGGTAAAACCTCTAAGGAATAACAAAGCATTAGGATCCTCTCTTAATTCCTCGAGTATTCTCTTAGTTTCAGCCTCCGGATCCATGCCGTCTTTTTCCTCAACGACTCTGTAATTATCTCCCTCCGGAGCCTCCTCTCCGTCATCCAACTCTCTAACTCTAAACCAACTAAACCTACTGTCTAAAAGAGTTTGTAGAGCCTGTCTCGTTTCGTTAGGATAATTCTCTATACAGTTGAGATAATCCTGTTTTGTGTTAAGTTCTTTTGGAAATCCACGCATATTAACCTCCTTTTGTTTTTGTTTTGCGTCTTGTAGTAACTCATCTAATTTTATCAACGTCATTAGATTATATGTATCAGCCCACTTGAGCCAACCGTATGTACTTGCTATACTTGAGCAATATGTCTCAAGAGATATTTCTTTATTTGCTAATTGGCCCGGTAATTTTTTCAGCCGTCTTTTAACACGTTTAGCCGTACTCTTTCGTAACAGAGTATAATCCGGAAAATGTCGATAGCCTAAAAAATCAACGCCTCTACTTGTTTGAAATAAATCACACTTGCTCAAAGTTAATTTTAATCTTTCTGCTAAAAACATCTCAATCTTTTTGGCCGCGTCTTTTAAAAATTCTTTATCGTCATGAAATAAACAAAAGTCATCACAATATCGGATATAATCTTTTATCCTTAATTCGTGCTTAACAAATTTATCTAATTCATTCATGTACAAATTGCCAAACAGTTGAGAGGTTAAATTCCCGATAGGAGAGTTAGTCTCTCCCGGAAATGAATAAACAATATCTCTCAAGAGCCATAGAGTATTTTTGCATTTAATTTTACGCTCTAACAGGCTCATAAGTATATCATGATTTATTGAGGGGTAAAAATGTCTTATATCCCCTTTTAAGCAATATTTATTACGTTTAACAAATTCTTTTGTACGGGTACTGCCGCTATGTTGTCCTTTACCTTTTCGACAAGCGAAAGAGTCATCAATAAAAGTTTTTTCAAATATCGGCTCAATAATATTAACTAAAGCATGTTGTACAATCCTATCCGGAGCAAATGGTAAAATATAGATTGTCCGTTTTTTAGGCTCATAAATAATTTTAGTTGTATATCTTGATGTCTTAAAAGTTTTATTGACTAAGGCCTCTCTAATTGCTTTTAGATTAGCCTCCTCATTCTTTTCAAATTTTTGTACGCTCTCAAATTTTGAGCGACATCTCCGGGCCTTTTTGTATGCCGATTTAATATTTTCCGGATCTATTATTTTGTCCCAAAGATTACCATGTCTTTTCATATAAAAAGCCTCTTACTTTCAATTTCTTTACTAACAAAAAGCCTATCCCTCTTTGGCTTGCGCCTCCGATTAGTAGTGTATTTTGCCCTATCGGACAGGGCTATGAGTTCAGTTGTCGAAAGGGGATTACTCCCCTTTATACATCTCAGCCTGCGACCGCCATTGTTCGCGTTCGAGTTAGACGAGGCATTGTTGAAATTACGACAACGGGGACCAGTGTACCCACCGTTATTCCAATTACCACCGGCAATCACAAAGTGAACGTAACTCATAGCCTTAAACTTTAAAACTCGACATGACAACTCAGCCCGCGACCGCCATCGGACGCGTACGAGGCAGACGAGGCACTGTTGAAAAAACGACAACGGGGACCAGTGTACCCACCGTCAGCCCAACGACCACCGGCAAGCACAACGTATGCTGAGCCGTACTGTTGTCCTTTATTACCGCTACCGTCCGGAGCCGACCAACCTGAGCCGCCTCCTCCGATTAAGCCCTTAGTAAATTGCCATTGGAGGCCGCAACCCTCCTCAATAAAGTATTTAGAAATCATACGTTTACCGGCCGTATCTGAGTGTCCCCCTGTTGTATCCGGAGACGGTTGAGCGGCACCGGCTACGGCTGTC
Source organism: uncultured Elusimicrobia bacterium (assembly GCA_947306425.1). Classification (GTDB taxonomy): domain Bacteria; phylum Elusimicrobiota; class Elusimicrobia; order Elusimicrobiales; family Elusimicrobiaceae; genus Proelusimicrobium. Next base: position 15,780 of record CAMZGO010000015.1, read on the forward strand.
TTATAATTCGACATATCCATACATACCGAAAATTCATCTTGTCCTATCATCTCTGAGGATACGGTAAATAAATCCTCAACAAAGTCATGATAAGTTCTTGTATGAGTTCTTGTTGCTCCATATACTGAGCCTGTTAATGAGCCTGTACCGGAGTTATTATATATAAAACACCATTTACGTAAAACATCAACGTATGCTTTTCCGGCGTTACCTCCATTTGCTTTAAAATTATAAGCCCAAACTGAGTTAGGGATAATATCCCCGGCGTCATAACCGGCCGCCGGATGATCCGCTTGAGGAGCATTAGCGGCCGTTACTCCTACACAAAGAGTATGAAAACCGCCTAACTTACGAGATGTGTACTCGTCATAGTCAGCCGGATATGTAGAGTTTAGAGATACTTTCCACTCAAATACCTCATTAACACTATCCCAACAAAGATATATGTAATAATCTTTACCGGCCGTTAATGCTGAGCCTGTATCTAATGCTGATACGACATCAAGAGTAACATTATTCTTTTGTATATAATATTTTTTGGTTAAGTCCTGTAACTCTAACAAAGCAAATACCGGGCCTTTAATTATAACCTTTTGATGTTCTGCTCCGGCATTTGTGATAAACGGAGTATTATACGCCTCAAAAGATTTTAAAGGCATATTAACTAAATCGCCCTCATCATTTCTGGCCCAATAGGTTAAATCCTCCTCCTCCGGAATTACGCCTAAAGCGGCATTAACTAAATCGGATATTTCGCCTTTTATACCCTCACACTTATCCTTTAAGTCTGAGCAATCATCTTTTAAGTCCTCACAATCGTCTCTAATGCTATCAACTTCTTCTACTAAGTCATCCGGATTAGTTTCACAATTTTTAAGTGTCGCAACATTATCCTCAACTTCCCAATATGTAGCCTTACCGTCTTGAGGGGTATCAAATATAACATCCGTAATATTTGAAAATGTTGGAGTTTTAACCGCCCTATCAACTTGCTCTTGTAATTGCTGATCTATCATGCAAGCCCTATCAAGAGCGTTTTCAATGGTTTTCTCAACATATTCCGTATCAACCGGAATATTAGCCGGCTGAGTAATATCTATTACCCTATATATTCCGGCTTGTTCATCAACCGTAGGCGCTACCGTAAAGGTAACAGTACCACCGTCTCCAACTTTGTTAATCGTTACGGTATAATCAGTATTTAATACTAACGGATCGCCCGTTTCCCCTGTCTCTTTTGTAATTTTATAAACCCTTAAATCGGTTTCTTTAAAAATTTTAAAAGAGAAATCAAAAGCAACTGTTACACCGTCCCCGTCTTGTAATGTTTTGTTTGTACTATTCGTTACCGACATATTGACCTCCTTTATTCGTCATCCTCGTCATAGTTATCCTCATCATCATCTTTAGCCTTACTGCCTCCTTTTTTCTCAATTACATAAGGAGACCAACCGGCAAATAGTTTTATTAAATTACCATACTCGCCTTTTTCTGCATACTTAGGCCCTTTATCGCTAAAGTCGATAACAGGCTTTAAGTTAATACCGGATAACGGCGCTACTTCTTTTGTCAATGTTAAAATACATTCCCAAATATCCTCAGCCTCAATTTCCTCCGGCTTAATTTTCTTAAATGCTTTTTCTATACTTTGAAATGGTTTCATAAGAGCCGTATCAAAGTTTCCAAAATTATCAACCTTTTTACCGTTTATCCTCATAGCGGCCCAAAATGCCGTACTCAATAAATCCCCTACAATCGGATAAACATTAAACGGGCCTAAAACTGTTGCTCTTAATTGATCGTCATCATCCCATGCCATACCGTTTGTAATGAACTGTACGAGGTTAGGGAGTATGATGTGCATAATAGCAATAGTCTTAGCGGCTTGTACTATGTCCTCTTTTCTACCGCTTACGATAGCGTCTCTTATCGCATGTAATTCAGCCCTCGCCTGTTTCATCTGATCGGATGTAAACATAACCAAAGCCTTTTGAAATACGTTATTACTTCTCTGCCATGCTGATAATTGATCTACATGTCCGGATTGTTGATATTTGTCAGCGGCTCTCTCAAAGGCCTCCATAGCCATTTTCTCACTACCGGTATTTTTTAAGGTACTTTGGTAAACCGTCCAACCGCCCATTATAATACTCCATTTATCCCCAAATTGAGTAAACCAAAACATCCATTGTCTCAATCCATGCATTTTGGTAAACAAGTGGAATTGATTAGAGCGCATTAAGTCTCTCATCTCCATACTCAAAGCGTCAGCCCTATCCTTTAGAAAATCCGATTTAGATAATGTCTCAACCGCCCTTTGAGGATTTTTAAAGAAATCAGCAAGTCCCATAGCAAAATCTTTAGCGGAAATATCATTAGCGAAAACTCCGATAGCCGTCATCTGCTTTAACGCTATCTGAGCCTTAATACCTAATAAACCTCCCTGTAAATATGTTCTATATTTATTAAGGCCTCTTAATTCCGCTCTTGCCGTCTCTATGCCGTCTCTCTTTATATCGTTTATAAATTGATCTACGACTCCTAAAATACTGTCCCCGTATTTATTTATAATTTTGTCCCTAATTTCTTTATTCTTAAATATCGTATCCATGTCAGTAACGAGGCTATCCATAGCGATAAAATGCTCATTTTGGGATATATGATCCGCTAAACATATCATATCGTTTTGTGGAGCAATAGCCGTCTTAACATTGGTACGGGCTTTATATGATGACGGTTGCATACTTAACCGGAATAATACCTCATTCCTCCAATCATAACCGTCCTGTATTTCTTTTGAGGACCTTTTGATAGGAGAATAAAACTCATTAGCCGGCATATCCATACCGTATTTTTCTCTATAAAATTCATTAGTATATTTTCCGTACTCTTTATAAAATTGTAACTGCCAATCAGCAAAAGCCTTATCCTCCGGAGTTAAAAACTCATTGATTAGACTTTGAGTTGATTTTTGAGTAGCCGATACATCCTCATCAAAAGTATATTTATTACCCTCAACAAAAGACTCTCTAAGTGTAGGATCTTTCATTTCCATGTAAAGTTTACGAGCCTCAGCCCTACTCATCTGTAATGTTACGGTTTCGCCGTCTTGATTTACGTATTCTCCGACATCAACTATAACCCCGTCCTCATTACATTTTTTCAAAAACTGTCTATCGTTTTTAAGTCCGTAAATATTTTTAAATGACTCATTAACTTTTTTAGTAGCCGTCATAATGCCATGTATCTTTTTCATTTTAGCCGGGAATATATCTAACATCTTTTGCAATTTATGGGCTTTATCATCTAAAGACAAAGTGTGCATTAAGCCCTCCCACCCGTCAAAGGTATGGCCCAATGTTCTCAAAAATTGAGAGAATACTTTTTTAAATCCCGGAGCCTTACGATCGACTACAATCTCTCCGGCGTCTCCCTCAATAGATTTTATAGCCTCGGATACAATTTGCTCTTTATGTTCTCTCTTAGCCTCTGCTTTTAATTCAGCCGCTACTTTACCGTCCACGATTAACATTTTAAGCATACGGGCCAACGGTAATAAATCCTTAGCCGATTTTTCATTTAAGCCGCTAAAATTATACAAAGCCCTAATTTTAGATATTTCATCCTCTGTTAAATCTCTGTCCTTAGCCTCGTCAAAAATTTTCTCAATTTCAGCATAAGCCTCCTCAGTTGTTAATCCTGTTGCCTCTTTGATATTATCCAAAACTTTTTGTATATCCGCCGTAAATTTACCTACCGGAGTCTTACCCCCCTTTTTAGGTTTAGCCTGTTTCAAAAGTTTATCAATATATTTCAACGCGCCTTTTTTGTTAGCCCTCTCCTCTAACTCTCCGATTTTTTGTATAAGGCCCGGTAAAGCCTTTTGTAATTTTTCTTGAGAGTTAATATCCCTCAACGTAGTTAAAAATTTTGCCTTATCACTATTAGGCATATCAGAATTTTTAATAAGCGAAAGAGCCGTATTTTGTACGTCTCTAATTTCCCTACGAGTTAATCTCGCTCCTGTTTTTAAAGCATTAGCGATAGCCCTCATAGTTCTTTTCAAAGCCCCTAAGCGTTGGTTTTTATATTGTTTAACAGACATATCAATTTGTCCGTTTTCATCAATAACACCCTCGCTTAATCCGGCTCTCTCCTCATCTAAGGCCGCTCTCTTTTCAGACAGAGTATCAGCCTCTTTAATAGCATTTTCCACGTCCTCATTTAAGGCCAAACGCTGAGACTCTAAATCTTTTATATTATTTTGTAGAGCCTTAATCGTTTTCTTATTTTTAGCAATAGTGGTTTTAATCTCGGCCTTATCTGTGTCTATCTCGGTGGTTTTCAACGCCTCGTCTAATTCCGCGTTCTCTTTTTCTAACTCGTTTATTTTCTCTTGTAATTTATCTTGTTTTTCCTCTATCTTAGTTCTTTTTTCTCTTGCCTTATCCTCTTTAACTTGAGCCTTTTCAATATCGTTATCGAGGTCTCTAATTTCTTTTGTTAATTCTTTTTCTCTTGCCTTACTTGATTTTTCCTCTATATCGGTTTTTTCTTTTTCCTCAAATTCAGCAATAGCAATATCCGCTAACTCTTGCTTTTCCTCAGTAGTTAGCGTTTCTTTATTTTTAATCTTTTGTTGTAACTCCTCTTTCCGGGCCTGTCTGTTAGTAGTTTGATTTTCTTGTTCAGACATTTTAGCACTCGTATTTACCATTTCCTCTTTAATAAGGTTTTGGTAATCTTGCTCATATTTGATCTCGTCTTTTAATTCTGATAATCTGCTTTGCTCATCCGGAGATAAATTTTTCTTTTTGCTCAAAGAGTTATATTCGCTTTGCATAGACTCTAAATGTTCATTACTTAAATCTAATTCAGACTCTAACTCGGACATTGTATTTTGCCCCTCTGCGACCGTATCAAAAGAGATACCTCCCTGTAATACTAAATCCCCTGTGGTAATTGCCTTACCCTCTGATAAGTCTTGTATGTTTTGCTCAATTTCTGCTTTAGTACCTATCTCTCCTCCGGAGCCTTTAACACTTCCGACATTAGCATTATAAACATCAAACGGAGTAGATACTAAACCCATAAGAGCCATAGCGGCCGCCGTCTGAGGCCCTGTTTTAGTTATAATGTTTTTCCAATCCTCAGCCGTAGGCTTAGCGCTTTCAACACTATCGGCTTGAGCCGCTAATAAAGTCATTGTATTAGATACGACATCCTGTAACATTTCTGTACTAACTTCCGTACCCATTCTTTTAAAATATTCTTTTGTAACTTTTGTAATAGCACTACTTAACATCTTTTTAGCCGTAGGACTATTTTTAACGCCGTCCCATAACATTTTAGCGGCCGCTTTTTTAGCGGCACCCTTTATAGGAGCCGTCATTACACCAAAACTACATACCTCTAAAAGCCCGTTAAGAATACCACCGGATATACCGGCTACCTTAGCGGTTTTATCATCAATACCTTTTTCTCTTAAATCCATGTATAAATTCATACCCTCAACATCAATAGAGGTATGAAAAGTACCTAAGAGCATACCATTACTGATACCCTCAACAACACCGACTACGGTACCTCCAATACGTCCGGCTCCGGCTCCAACGGCGGTACCTCCGCCCGGCTCGACAACCGTACCGGCTCCGGCTCCGGCTATTTGTCCCTGTAACCCTCTTATCCCTACTGATACGGGTACAGTTGCGAGAGAATATGCCGCACCTTTTTTAAGTCCCTCTCCATAAAAAGGTAACATCTGAGCGGCCTCCCCAAACATAGTCTTAAAAGGATTAGCCCTAAATTTAGCAAAAGAAAATTCCGGGGCCTCTGTAATTCCGTATTTGTCTAAAATTTCAGAGTGCCGGCTTTGAGTTAATGCTTTGGCGTCCTCGATAGACATTTTACCGGACCATACTTGCTTTGCTAAGTCGGCCCGATATTGAGTCATATTACCCATATCGAATTTTATTTTAGCCTCATCCCAAACGCCTAAATTTTTTGTTTTAGCCGCCTCCTCATCATAAGGCTCTAAGTTATTCCAATCAATATCGTTGTTAGAGTTTTGACCGTAACCGTTTTCATCAATAGGTACAAGATTATTATAGTCAATAACCTCATCTTGGTATTGAGAGTCATCCGGAGGTAAATCTTGAGACTCCGGTAAAACATTAGGGACAGGAGGTAAAGCCTCCATATCCATACTATCATTTATTGCATTTAAACTATTTGCGTCAATCGGATCTAAACCGTTAAAGTCTATATCCGGATTATATTCATTATCCATTATTTTACAACCTCTCTACGTCCGTCCGGATATATTCTATAAACACGTCCGCTACTTTTGTCTTTAAATAATTGTCCGTTTTTAGGAATATTCTGTAAATGTGGATTAGTTCTCTGAGTCTGTCTCGTAGTAACCCCTTTTACAATACTTTGCATTTGAGCCTCTGTCAGAGGTTTACCCGTTTGAGCCTCTGCCCTCTCGGCCCGTTTTACAAATTCCCCTGTCATATTGTTAATAGCGTCAAGACGTTTAGCGTCATCCCCTTTATAATTTGTTTGAGCAAATTTATAAATTTGAGTGTATCCTTTGGAGTAATTATCGTCTCCCTTTAATGTACCCTGTGGGCGTCCGAATATATCCGTACGCATATCCTTAACTCTTTTAACTCTACTTTTATTGAGTTTAATCATGTAGTTATCATATTGCTCTCCGGTAAAATACTCTCTATTTTCCTCTACTAAATTTTGAAATTTAAGTATGTCCTCTAATTCAGCATTAGGGCTAATCTTACCGCTCTTACCGGATATTCTCGCCCATTCTTTTGTAACCTTATCATGCGCTATTTGTTGATTTTTCTTAAAGTTCTCTTTCTTAGCAATTTTCTCAGACTTAGTAAATTGGGTTAATAACGCTCCTATTGTACTGTCCTTAGCCCCAATCGCTTTTAAGGCCTTTTTATCAGCCGCGTACATACTCGGAGTATATTTACCCTCTGAGGCTAATATAGTAGCATTTTCTCTTATGTTATATGCTGATAATAAATTATTAGTCCTTGCTTGGGCGGTCTGAGCCGTTGCCATTGTCTTAGCCATTTTCTTTAAACTTAATTTTTTCTCCGGGCTTATAATAGAGTCTAAGGCTCCGGAGTCTAAAACGGCATTAACTTGATTAGGAGTCTTACGATCTAACAATCCCATAATATAAGACTCGGCTATATTCTCTTTAGCCTTTTGTATTTCTTTAACCCCTTTATTACCATAAGCCATTTTTATAGAGTCGCTTAACGGATTACCGTTAGCGTCAATATAATTATCAAAGTTTAAACATTCAGCAAGAGTCTCTAAACTTCCGCTTTTACTTGCACGAGTCATAAGACCGTTAATCATACTATCTATTTTGCCCTGTGCATTTGCGGTATCCTGTCCGACTTGCCATGTATGTAATTCACTCAATTTTCCTCTAAAACTATTTGTGATAATTCCGGCCATTTTTTCTTTAACGGCAATATCAGTAGTGTTATCAAGTTCAGCCATTCTCGTAGCAATTAACTCTCTACCTCTTGCCTCAACATTTTTTACGGCCAACTGAGGATTATTTATATTGTTTGCTTTTTCTTCCTCGATAATGTCATACATTTCATTTTCAATAGCGATAGATCTATCATAAGCCGTCAGAGTGTCATTAACATTCTTAATTTTAGCATTGATAGCGTCCACTTCTTTTTGCTTTTCAGCCGCTAATTTAAAAGTGGTATCCGCTATTTTATCTACATTACCTTTTAAATGCCCTGTTAATTGAGCGGCTGAGTTATCAACCACTACGGGCATTATTGATGAGGCTAATTTATCTTGTGTATATTGTGGTACCTTTGCCATATCTCCTCCTATGAAATTCCCGAACTCAACGGAGCATATACATTAGTCTTAACCCCTCCAAAAAGTGTGGCCGTACTTGATGTACCAACTGATGAACCGCTTGCCGTTGTACCCCAACTTACATTAGCGGCTTTTGTTGTACCGCCTCCCATTTTAAGTCCGGCCGCTTTTGCACTCATAGCGGTTGTTGCTACCGTAGTTAAGGCGTCAGTAAATCCACCTAACAAAGCGTTACGCCCGTTATTGAATTGTTGTTTACCTAATGATTGATAGTAACTTACTTGAGCGTTGCCCTGTAAACGTAACATATCAATTTCCTGTTGCCCTAAAACTGCCGTCTCATGCAAAATTTCTAATGGGGTACCTCTGCCGGTATCCATTCCGTTTTTAGCCATAGCCATTACTTGCTGAGCGGCCACTTTATCTATTTCACGTCTCTTTTGTTGTATCGCTAAATCGTTTTCATTTCTCGCTATTTGAGCCTGTCTCATATAAGCAATACCGGCCTCAGTATTAGCGGAGTGTTGTTGTATTCCCTGTACGATTGACATACCGGCTGATACGGCGGTTAGCGCTACTAATGCTCCTGTACTCATTCTTTTACCCTCGCCCATATATTCATATCGTTACCTAAGTTATCGTATTTTCTAAGAGTTCCCTCTTTTTCAAATTTCAAGAATTTTAGCCAACGATTATGTAACTCATCATCTGTGGCCCTAATTTGTATCCTATGATAACCGTTTAATATTCCGGAGTTCATAGCCTTTAAGATAGTACGAGAAAATTGGAATACGTACTCATGTAAATATTTTGACGGTAGTACCCATAATTCACATACTCCGGGCCATAAATCTTGGACTCCCATGATAGCAATTACTCTACCCTCGCAAATTATAGTACCGGCTTTTTTGCTCATTTCAAAAACTTTCAAAGCCGTTTGAACATTAGCGAGCGTAAAAGTTGTATTCAACTCATAGTCTCTAACATCCATTACTTCTACATGTTCCGCTTTAAAAGGTATTACAATCGCTTTACTCATCAATAGTCTCCATAAAAATATCTATTGCCTGTATCGTACATGGTAGAGGTACATCCTGTACGACATAACAAAATTTTCTGTACTCTGTATTATCTCTTACATCCTCTCTCATATTTCCGGAAAAAAGAGGACTTGGCCTGTTAGTTTTATGCTCAGCCTTACGAAAAGCAACTTTAGATAAATCGTAAAGGCTCGTGCCGTACTTAACCCCTAATGTATTCAAAAATTCAAATACAACCTTAAATACATGACGAGGCTTATTTTGTGCTGAGCCTGTTGTCCCTCCGGCTTGAATATTCATAGTCTTTAATAATCCTCTGTATGAATATCCAATATGTACAACGTCCGCTTGATTATCTAATGTAATTTTTCCGTCCGTAACGACTCTATCATTATGGAGCGCACCGTCAGTAACGACACTAACCGTCTCGCCCTCTAAATGTTGCAAGCCGCTAATTTTAGATGTTGTTAAAGTCCATTCTCCCGGAGCCAAAGATGACTTATCAAAATTACTTGATAATAGACATTTAACCGTTGTAGCATTTGTGTATTCGACAATAGTCATACGGCCGCTACCCGTACCGTCCTCATCATGAATACGCCATATTTCACGATCAACATCCTCAGCGTCAAAAAGAGAATTACTACTCGTTACCGTTACCACCTTATTAGTATCCGGAGTACCTATCGTTAATGTTGTATCAGTATCAATACCTAACCGACTTCCGTCATAAGTCAGACAACTATCTAAATGACTTTCTAACTTCTGTCTTTGGTACATATCGTTACTCCAACGCTCTTTATCGACACTCTCATTACTATCATCCGTATAAAAATCCTCAAGCGTTTTATATTTTTCAAAATCCGTAATAAATTCTACATAGCGTCTTGTCTTACCGTTAATATATCTTTCAACGATTAACCATAATTGCTCATAGTTATCTTTACGAGGCATAATGCCGGCACTAATAACTTTACAATTTGTGCCGCCTATAATCTGTCTATGCCAACCGGAAATATCCTCAGACTCATGGTATGTTAAGCCGATTAACTTACCGTCTTTTCTAACGTGCCATAAAATGTCCGGCCTACTTTGTTGGAATACGATCTCTCTTGTACCACCGTCTAAAATTAAATCCGATACCAAATTTTTATCCGTTGCTTTATAAGAGTCATAATATAGATCATACTCTAAGCAACGCAATATCAAGCCGCCTCTTTGGAGATAAAATAAAGAGTTTCCTCGAGGGACAGGCTTAACCTTTTCACAACCGCAAGAGTCGATAGGCCTAATCAATACCCCACTCTCAGCGCTAAATGCTGAGTCGTACCCGTCAGCACTCACAACCCTACGAACACCGCCAAAAGTTCCTACTAGGAAATATCTATCGTTAGCCGTCAGCCATTGGATAGACTCCACTTTACCCTGTGAGGGATTTAAGAAAACTTTAATAGCGTCATTGGCTAAATTGCCTGTTGTAAAATCATCATATCTCGGAGTCCCGTCATCTGATTTAGGGCCGCGACTCATTATCATCATTTCCGGATCATCATCCGTACCACCATAAATAAGTCTGCCGGCTCCGTCAAAGCAAACGGAGTGAGGGTATTTTCCCGTACCCGTAAATGGATCACTTGTACGAGCAAATGTATTAAACGTCCAATTTGTATGGCCGGTACGTGTTAATTTTCTCGGAGGATATTTAGGATGTACAAAATAAGACGTATCAGCGTTTTGAGCGAATTGTATCTTATGTAGATACTCCATAATCTCCTCATCCGACAAGCCCGTAATATCTGTATAAGGATTGGTTATTTCATAGATTTTATTTACAGTACCTCCGGAGGTATATGTTAAATCTGTTGTATCAATATCCTCCTCATCCTCATCTTGTAATGTAAATGTATTACTCGTAGAGTTCGCAATAAAATAAGAGCGGCCGTTTAATACATCTATTGAGCCTACTAAGTCATTAAGAAAAATCTCATCCCCGTCTGAAAATCCATGAGAGGCTATTGTAAATTCTCCCGTAGCAACATCAACCGCCGTAATTGATTTATCATTCTCAACGATAATACTTTCGTCTTTATAAAAACGGAAATATCCCGGAGTACATTCTACTAAATATGCTTGCTCATCTGAGAACTGAAAAGGTATTAAACGCCCTAAAGAATTATTTTTTGTAGGATTAACAAAACGAGTACCCGTTCTATATTTTGCCGGGCCCGTTGCCTCAAGTATAAAATTTTCTATACGAGCGCAACCATTACCATAAACCTTAATATCACTTCTCGCACCAACTGAGGGACATAACTCTCCCCCTACAAAATTCATACATGTTTGATTTACGTCTGGCATGTTTCTAATCCCTAAAAATTAAATATTTTGAGGCACTACTCGTACCGACCATATTACGAGCGCGGCGATATTTACTCCTCTGTATTCTTTGAGGCGGTCTCTCTTGACCGTCTATTGAAATGATTTTAGCCTCTGCGGCCTCTATCTGTTTCGCTAATCTATCCATGAGAGTTTGTTTTCCGGTTTTCTTAAAAGCAATATTCAAAGCCAAATATAACGAAAATAATTGTACAAACCCGGCGTCAAATAATCTCACGTCATCAACTCTTTTTATATATCGCAATTTAACGGACGGAGCCTCCTCATTATTTAAGAGCAAGTGTTCTCCCGTTAAATCAAAATCTAAGTCAATTAAAGAATTATGCTCATCCCAACTTATCAGCCTTAGAAAATCATTAGGCAATACGTAGGCGTCTGAGTAATCAAATTCCGGAGTATTTAATGCGTCTCTCATAATTATTTTTCTGCCTTTAGCAAAATTCCAAACGTAATTACGTAGTATGTATTCCAATACTACGTAATAATGTCTCGCGCATAACTTCTCGTTATCCGTTTCCGGATTTTCAATATTTGCTACATCCGCCTTTTCGTTAAGATGATCCATAGCAATATTACATATATCTACTGCCGTTTTTACCCCTGTCTGAGCCATGTTATCTCCTTATAAGTAAAGTGCGCACGAGGGCGCACTTTACTATTAAATTCATAAAATACTTCTTGCTATCATTAGCCCTGTACAAAAGTACCTACAACTGTAACAGTACCCGCCGCGCTTGGAGCGGTATTTATTGTTAATGCTATGTCGTATGTATCTTTTCTGTTAGCCAATGTATGTCCGGCAAGTTCGTATAATTGCTTACATCTGTCAGCAATATCAACGGCCGCTAAACCGTTAGCCGGAGATGTGGTATGACCGGTATGTAAATCTAAACCGTCATAAAGACAATCTTTATCGATTACCGCACCTTTGTCCCCACAATAAAGGCCTAAGTCAGCGTCGCTTGTACCGGAGCCGATTACATCATTCATGATTTTAATATCGACCGGAATTAAGCAAGGGTTTAAGTCCGGGAATATTCTGTAAACGGAATTTGCTGAGTCGCTTGCCCCTGTTTCAAAAGTTTGTACGATAGTAACCATTTTGTTACCATGACATTTAGCGGCTTGAGCCAATTTACCTTTTTCGGTATCGTCATTTACGTATATATCTACTACTGCCATTTGTGTTTTCTCCTTATGATTAAAATTATCTAACTAACCACTAAGGCTACTGATTAAGTAGCCGTAGTAGTAACTTTTTGTATCTGTACACCCTCTGTACGAACTGCACCCATTTCGAGTATAGCCTGTACTTGAGTTGTTTCGTAGTAATCATTTCTTTCCTTAATGTCAAGATTTACTACTGAAACGCCAACCGCAATACCCTCAGTTGTAGCGGCAAAACATTGTCTTGTACCGCTTATAACCGGTATGATAGGATTACGAGCGTCAGCCGCGAATTTAACAATATCTAAGCCAACTGCGTTTTGGATTTCTCCCTTATCAACAACATATTGACGAGAGTAGTCTCCGGAAATAAGTTTAGTTTCACTCATTAGGGCGGTATGTTCTTCCCCTGTGATACCTAAAACTTTCTTAACCGGCATATCAGTACCTACGTCAGCGTCAATCCAATTTTCTTGGATTTCGAGTAATTTTTCATAAGTTAAACCACCCGTAGCATTAACGGTAACAACGCCGTCTTGAGCCGCTGTCAATTTATTTTCAAAATCTCTACCTGTCCAAACGTCAGCGAACATAGCCTCAACGACTAATCTATCAAAACGTCTTTCAAGGCCCGCAACGATTGATTTTGCATATAAGCCTTTAGGATCTAACAACGCACCTCTAATATCAGATGAGTCGATAGGTAAAGTAATTGCAAAACGTCTGCGAGTGATTTTACGTCTCAAGTGTTCAATGTCTTGGAATACTACCGGTTGTATTCTACCTTTAACCTCAGTAGCCTCAACATCTCCCAATCCGTCATAAGCGAATTTATCGCCATTCATTTTTAAAATCTGTACATAAGGTCTCATACGTGCTTTAACTTGTTGAGCCTTAATATGCACCATATCGCCAAATTGGATTTTTAGTGCATTATCAATAGTTTGACCTGCCATATTTTTGCTCCTCCGATTTTTTAAATTTTTGAGTTTAAGTATTCGACAATCGGTTTCGCTACCCGTTAAACGGACGTTACCTCACAAGATACTGCTTGTGTTACAGGATAACATTTTTTATCATCAAACGGACCTAATATGGCTACCCGTTGATTACATAATAAACGATAATGCAAATTTTATCAATAATTTATTAAAAAATATTTATTTCGTTGAATAGTGTTTACTTTGGTTTAACATAAAAAAAAATGAGGGGCGCTAACCCCTCATCACATGAAAAAATTACGGTTTTACTTGTCGCCACTCAATTTGCCTATTCGTCCGTAAATCTCATCTACCTCTTGTTTAAGAGTGTCATATTTTGGATCTGTCGCGTCCATATTCATTAAAGTAGCCATTTTATTTTGAGCCTCACTCTTTAATGAGTCAATACTTTGTGAGTTATGTCCTGTACCTTTTAGAGCGTTCAAATCGTCTTGACTAATGTATTTATCGGACACACCTTTTAAAACACTTGCCATGATAACTAAGTTTTCATTACTTAAACTATCTAACCCCGGCTTAAATTCCGGAGGAGTAAATTGTTGTAATAAAGCCTTAGCCACATTTTGTACGGCCTCTCTCTCAGTTCCCCATGTCTTATCAGCGAGAGCGTTATAATCAGCGTCAGCCATAGCCTGTGCTTTCTGCATTTCAGCAAATTGGGCCATAGCCTCCCCATTAGCATTAAGCATAAGGTTATCGTAGCCCTCAGCCAAAATACTTGCTTGCTTTGGAGTTAGAGCGGCTTTTTGGAATAAATCAGTAATTTTATCCTCAAAGCCCTCATTATGAAAACCTTTTAGATTATCCGGTAGATGAGACTCCGGCAATTTATAAATGCTTTTATCTTTTGGCCTAATCATATCCAAATAGTCATCTTGCTCTTTATCAGTAGCCTCCGGTCCGGGTATGCTAATTTTTTTACCTATAAGATTTTGAGCATTATCAAATTCCTTAAATAATCTTTCCGGAGAGTCTATGGCTTGCATATAAGGTTTATCTAAATAATCCTTAGCATAAGTATTTTTAAATTCTCCAAAATCAAAATCTTGGCCTCCGTCAGAGCCGCCGTCTCCCCCGTCTCCTCCGTTACCGTCTCCTCCGTTACCGTTTACATCATATTCAGAGCCGGCACCTCCACCGCCTCCGGCGCCGCCGTCTCCTCCGTCATCTGCAAAATAGCATGGGCCAATCGCATGTAAAATTTGTTCTCTAAGTGTCATTGTTTAAGTCCTCCTTTAATTGCATGTACTCTATTTCCTTTAACTGTTCTTTATCTATGAGCCTACGTATTTCATAATATACGGTTTTACGGGCCTCATTATACAGGGACGAGTTAGTATTTATCTCCTGTGTATTTATGTCTAAAACTAAACTTGAATTACCAAATCCACATTTTAGCATTAGGAAATTAAAAAATACTTTCCCGTCCGGACTTTGAGCGAGACGGTTAATTACCCGCTTTACTTGGTTAATATCCGGACTCACTTGATTAGTCTTGATTTCCTTTTTATTTTCTTTTTCCGCCATTATGCCGCCGCTCCGTTATTCGCATTTTGCATTGAGTTAATCTGTGCAACATTTCTACCAATTTCAGATTGTTGTCTTGCTTGTTCTAATTGCATAATCTGAGCCTGTTGCTCTGCCCTCGCTTTACGTATGGATTGTACAGTTTGCATATCTTTAAGCATATCCTCATCCGCTCCGGACAATTTAGCGATACGGCGTAACATTTCGTCAGTATCAATATTATCCAAAATTTCCGGTACTGCGGCGGCTACACTTACGGCAAAATTGGCCGTTTCAATAGTTCCCTGTAACTCCTCACTCTGCATAGTTCTTTTAGCCGGAGAGATAAAATCGAGGTCATAAACATCTAAGCCGCTAAGTATTCTTTGAGCGATTTCCTCCGGAATATAAATAGTCCTAATGCCTCTTTTTAATAATTCCAATTCCTCAATAGAATTTTGTAAAACGCCAAATAATCCTCTTTTTAACAGGATATTAAATGTACGTTTTATCATTGGAGTAATAACCTCCATTTCCTGTCTTGCATAAAAAGTACCTAAAGATTGACCTCTGAGGGCATTTCTTAATTGAGCCTCCCCAAAAGTCATACGAGTCTCATTGTTAAAGTCCAAAAGCCTATCAAGATAAAAATGATTATTGATAGACTCTTTTAAAGTTTCAATATGATTATACGAACTTTGTAACTCTCCTACGGTATAAAGAGGCTCTATCGGTTTACCGTTATTTATGCGGCCCGATACAGAAAATACATTGATTGCCCCGGCGCTTGTTTCAATAGTTCCGGCACCTAATGAGCCGTCATCATAAACGGCCAACGGTGGATCTAATTGCTTTTCTGTCGCAATACTAATAGCCTCTCTTGTAGCATTAGCCTCAAGAATATCCGGCATAGCGACCATAGCCGGAGAGCGTCCGTATTTTTCTCCTAAAACTTTGATAAACCTACCGACAAATACCGGCATTTCCTCAAAGCCGCTCTCTTTAATAATTTTTCTACTGCATATCTCAATATGGATAGAGGCAATAGGCATATCCTTAGCCCCGTATTTTTTAGGGTTTCTGTCAAGTCGAGGCTCGATAACATGTAACACTTTTATCTTGTCCTCTAAATTTCCGTCAAGAAATGCCTTTTGAGTTTTAGAGCCTAAATTTTCTAAGCCATACTCTTTTACTGCATTTCTGATAGTCATTTCAATCTCAACAAAAACAGTATCTATTAAACCGTCTGTACCCTCATCAACACACATAGATTTAATATCCCATGCGGTATATCTGATAGGACAACTCAAATCAGTTTCATCCTCCGATACATAAATACCGGAAATACCAAAAGAGCCTTGATCCAACATATACTCATCAAGAGCCGTAACTAATCCGGCCCTCGTATTATCCATGATAGTGTGCATTTGAGAATTTACATGTTTAAACCATGCTTTTATCTCCTGTGTATCAGAAGTATCCCACGTAGGTTTTACCTTAAATGTACGCGGTCCGTTAGGCCAAAGGTTATTAACCATTACATTAGCCATTATGCTATTTGCTCTCAACCCGGTATTATCGTATATATCCCCGTCCACGAAAATACCACCGTTAGGAGTTTTCTCTAAATTATATTTTTTGTTAAATACATACTCGCTAATAAGTTCATAAATCCCATGGAGTGTGGCCTTTTCAGATTTTAACTTTTGATGTCGAGATAATAAAACATCAACTTTATTAGCCATTTTAACCTCCTTAATTTCCTAAGATTGCACGTCTGCCAACCGGAGCATTACCTAATACACCGCTTGATGATGTGCTAAGTAAAGACAAAGAGCGAGATTGTGCCGTTCCTGTACTTGTTGTACTTGCCGTTTCTGTTGAGCCGGATGATGACGCCGCCGATTGCTGAGAGGCAAACGCACTCGCCGCCTTTTCAGCCCCCTTAGACTCTCCCATTTTCTGTCCTAATTTCGTAGCCCCGTACGCGAGACCACCAACCGCTAAACCTGTTGCAACGGCACCACCTACAACGGCCGCCGTACTTGCCGCCGCCGTACCGGCCATTACGGCACCACCGGCCGCTATACCTGCGGCAATACCACCGCCACCTACTGCCGTTCCGATCGCCGTACCTATTGCACCAAAAATTACCGCTAATGTTGCCATAAGTTAATACCTCCTATATCTTTATTCTTACTACGTCTTATCCTGTTTAATGTTTTCAAAGGCCCGGAATTTCTACCGGCATTATCAACACCAACTTTTCTAAATTTTTCTCCGGCTTTTTGTTTCCTTACCGGATAAGCGAAAGTTAGCCAAAATGCGTCAGAGATACCCGGCGATCTGCCATAAACCTTACGGATATTATCTTTACTTTCAATATAAATTAAACCTCTTGATGTCTCTTTTGCACGAGGGACACAAAGCAAGTCGGTATAAAATGCCTCGTCATCCGGAATAGATTTATTATCCTCCTCAATCCAATCACGAGCATTACACGCCATTTCTGCCCTCTTATTTAAGTATTTATCGTCCTCGATAGGACGTTCAGAAAAATTAACAGTTTGTACAATATCGCCATAACCTAATTCTTTTAATCGGCTTGCGATAGCGTCCCCATAACCATAATCTATAAAAAGTTTGTCGATATGATGAGTGTCAATTAAATTAGCCAATTTTCCGACATATTCCATAGGCTCCATAACCTCAGCCCATTCCTTATACATTGGTACTACATTCCCACGTCTAAGAACTAAATCAGCCGTATCTTTACCACTTCCTTTTGGATCAAAGCCGGCAATTAAAGGATCATTTAAGTTTATAGCGACTTTCCTTTTTCTCGCCCTCATAGCCTTTTCAGCGTTAATCAACGGATCGCCGGATGTTTGAAAACACTCCATAATATTAGCGGGGTACTCTTGCATGAATTTCCACTCGCTACCCAAATCTTTTATTTTACAACGGCGCCAATAAATTTGCTCATTATCTAAGCCGTATGTATCCTTTAAGGATTGCTCCTCCTCTGTTACCATAAAATCAGTAGGTACGGGCCTACGGTATTCATCCATCCAAAACCATGGGATAAATAGGAGCAAATAATCTCCCTCGCCCTTTGCGGCCTCCATACAAGCCCTATAAAACCAATTACCCATACCGTTACCGGTGGACTCAATAAAAATTTCTGTATCATCTTCCTCTGATACAGATTGCAAAATTCCTGTTTGTATATCGTCAGTATTCTCAAAAAACGCCGCCTCTGATAAGTGTAATAATTGAGTTGTAAAGCCTCTGCCAACGTCTCCACTTCCGGCGGTACCTACTGTATATTCTGAGCCATTATCAAAAATAAGTTGTCTCTTATTACTAACTACTGCCGCCGGTTTAGCCGACTCCGGACACAACTCATGGTATCTATCCACCATTTTGAAAAGAGCGCCCGTAGTAGTTGCTTGATGAGACAATATGAAAGTAGATATATTACCCAAACGGTTATTCTTATGATAGAAACGGCCCGCCACATACGTAGATATACCTCCCTGTCTTGCTTTTGGGATAAGAACTCTTACGCGGCCCGTTTTCTTTTTCTGTTCCTCAACGGCTTTATGGATATACAACTGTACTTTATTTAAGTCAAACGGCACTACCTTACCGGCTTTATTTTTAATTCTCAAACAATTATGAGCAAAATAAATAAAGTCATTAGTTAGTCTATTGTGTATTTGTACAAGTTGCTCATCCACTTTAAGCCTCGTTATGTTTTGCCAATTCACTTAAAAACTCTTGATAAGTCATTGATACAGAGGCCGTCTCGACACTTTGTTTTGGTTTACCTAAAATCCTATCAAATATCATATTCATGGCTCCCGTATCTCCGTTAGCGGCTTTTTCCGCTAATCTTATCCACATGACCTCAATATTAGTCATTCCTTTGAAACGAGGCTCAAGTACATACATCTCAAGTTCCTCATCCCATTCTCCCTCATACGGCAAAGAGGCGGCCACTTGGGCCAACTTCTTTACCGATTGAGTATTTACTATTTTTCCGTACGTAGGCTCCGGTACTCCGTTTACCCACGTTATCATTACTTTATTTTGTACGGGTGGTTGAAATTCGTTACTCATTAGTACCGTTTTCGTCTCCGTCTAAATCGTCAAGTAAATCATCAACATCCTCATCATTTGTAGAGTCAGTTGTTGCCTCGTCTGTTGTTTCGCCTGTTACATTTTCATCATTAAGAGCCTCTAACTCTTTATTGTATTCGTACTCCTTAACTTGCTCAGCGTAAACAGTTTCAAATTTTTCCGGATCATCTTGAGCCAATGTTATCATTTCACGAATTTTAACTACATCATTATTATAGATTTCTGTATTGATACCTAAATCATTTTCATCTATAAACTGTTGTAATTGCTCAACATTCATTATTTCAATGTCATTAGCCTTTTTAGGTTTTGCGCCTGTATTGTTTTCGCATTTAATTACGCTATAAGTTCTAACAGATGTATAATCCGGATACTTTTTAACCATAAGATTACGTATCGGATTACCTGTTTCATTAACGCCTTTTTTAAATGCTGATAACGGATTAGCAAGCAATTCCGGAAAAGTTACGGCTAACTCATAAACTTTTGCAAGTAAACCTCTGTCATCTCTACAATAATACTCTCCGGCAAAAGTATAAGTTACGCCTTTTTTAACAGTTTCATTTTTCTGTTGAGTTTTTGCCGCCATACTTTTAGCGGCTTTGTTTTTGTTAGCATTTGCCATAAATTCTCTCCTTTTGTTTGAGTGCTGAATATAAGCAAACGCTTAGTGCCGGTCTCCCCTCTCTGTACCGTAAAACTTTTGAGAGTTGTTATGCAATATACGACATAATAGGCGTTTTCAAATATTCAAATTTAAGTATTCGACAATATTTTTTAATTACATAATAAACGATAATACAAATAACATCAACATTTTATAAACTTTTCTATATTTCGTTTAGTATCGTTTACTATGTGTATAAGCCCTAAAAATTATATATTTTTATATTTTTTTTCTGCGGGAGAGAGGGGAGAAAAAACTATTAAAATTTTTATGTATAAAAGCGGGGGAGGGGGTTACAAAAATAAAATTATAAAGGGATAAAGGGCTGAAAATTTTATGTAGTGCATAATTAGGGGTACTTCCCGCCCCCGAGAGCCGCCGGCTCGTGGGTTGCTATGGGGGTAAAAAAGAGGGGGCCCCGGTATCAAATCCGGACAATTAACTTTTCAACCTAACAGGCTAAACAATTCAATTTTATATGTACATCAAGTTTTTAACTTAATAAGATGTACACTAAAAGCCAATGAGGGCGAGGCTTTCAGCCTTTTATGTATCGTTTCGATATGTACTGATAATAAATATTATGTAACACAGGGAGAGCCAAGCCCTGAGCGAGTTAGCGACATTAAACACAAATAAACAAAATAAACTTTATTAACTGTTAAGATGAGCATATTTTTAAAAAATTTAATCATCTAAAAAATACATGGCTTTTCTCCCCTCTTTAGCGCAAAAATTTTTAACTCATGTATTTTTTAACTTTTGCCCTACACATACCCCTATATATTATATATTAACATCATTATTTTATTATATTAGAGGGGAGACATGGGAGAAACCTTAAAAACCTTATATAGATTGATAGTTTTTTAGCCTCCCTCCCCTCTACCCCTCTCTTACCCTCAAAGGGGAGAAATTTTTTAACATTACTAATCATTATTAAATGCTGATAAACTGTTACAAACGATTAAACGATAATAAACATATTAAACTATAATACATAATATAAATAAACCTCTACGGCCTCCCCTCCCGGTCGCGAGTGAGAGAGGGGAGAAATTTTTTATTTATTATTGTTTACTACTATTTATTTATATTTACAATTTGTAATAAAATATTGACGACTAGACCGCCTCTGATGTAATATAATAATTACTTGAAAACTAAATAAAAAATATTTGAGCGGAAATGCTTTTATATAGTCGGTTTTAGTCCGTTAAAGGCATTTCAAAAACAGATAAACAGTAAAACAGAAAAAAAGCGCATAAATATTTTATATAATCGGTTTTAATCCGTAGTTGTATAAATATAATTATGCGCTTTTTTGTTTATCTGTACTCAAATAAAGCAAAAGAAAAAACCGGAGGCAAAGCCCCCGGCAAGCCGCCGGACTCCTCCGGCCGCTTAAATTGTCGAATACTCAAACAATCAAGGAGCAAACGCTCACAAGGTCGCCTAAGTATGTATTAACATTATAAACGATATTTAACAAAAGTAAATATCTTATTAAGTAATGTTTACATGTACAATTAGGCAAATTAAAAGGCGTTTCAGAACTTGAAACGCCTTTTAATGTTAGTACATTGATAATTAAATATTTAAAATGGGATTTCATCATCCGGGATTGTGTCATCTGTTCCGGTTGATGACTCATCCAAAGCAAAGCCGGATAAAATAACTGTCTTTGAGTCCTCATTTACTCGCATATCAAAAGAGTATTTTTTAAAGTCTTTTGATTTAATGCCTAAGCGTTTTAAATCGCTTGAGGGAATAATGACCGCGACACTTGAGCCGGCTTTAGTGAATTTGCTTATCATTTGGGCCTCCTTTCATAATATATTTATGGCTCATTATCAGTATAACATTAGTTTACTAATAATGCAACATAATTACACTATTTATATGAAGTTTTGTAACAATTAGTACACTAATAGTTGAATAATATTTTTAAATTTGTTATACTAATAGTGTACTAATATTTAAGGCGATTAAATGAAAAAAGTAAAACAACAGGAAATTTTAAACATTTTAAAACCTTATAGCATGGAGGTTATAACTCCGGGCGAGGGTTGCAAAGTGATTAAAATTGATGAGTTTTTAAGCGCTTGTATTTTGAAATACAGGCACCAATTAAGAGCCGTTAATATTAGTTATAGTGTCGAATACTCCAAACAAAATGAAAGCGAGGTTTAAAATGGAAAATTCAACAGAAAACAAAAACATGTTATCAGTGGACGAACTCAAAGGGGCTATCACTTTAAATTGTGATTATTCCCGCAACTTGTGCGATTATTCCGGTTATTATTATTTATGTGATGTGATTTCCGAAATTGCCGACAGTAACACAAGTATTTATTATTCAGATATTATTAAATTTATATCTGAAAATGTGGAAAAGGTTAATGACGCAATCGAGGAAATGGGTTGGGACGGTTGCGGCTCTGATTTGTACAAAGCGGGCCAAATGGCTGAATATTTAGACATAGAGCGCCGTATATATGACGAATTAGACGAGGCTATGCTAAATTTTTGCTATAACTATATTTTGTATGATTTAGAGATTAAGGAAATTACACCGGAGCAAGAGGACGAAATCGAAAGCCTATGTTATAGAGTGGATAATAACGCAACTTTAGACACTTTCGAGGACTTTTTAAAAGAGTTATTAACTCCGGAAAATGACGAAACAGAGGAGGATTAAAAAATCCGCTGATGAGTCTTTGAAAATTAAGACGAAACCGGGGGCGCGGCTCTTATCGTTCCCGGTCCGGATGTCGAATACTTAAACAAATGAAAGCGAGGTTTAAAATGGTATTTGAAATTAAAGGCGGACTCAGTACAAAAGAATTTGTACTAACTTATGACAGGGCAAAAGATAAATATTATCTTGACCAAAACGCATACGGGGATATGTGGACAGACACATTTTATGGAGAATGGGCGCTTGAGGAATATTTGCGCGACCGTTGGCAATTCTCACAAGAGCAAATTAACTCACTTTATGGAAGTATGGAGGAGGTGGCTTAATTATGCAAAAAGATATTATTTTATGCTTATCTCTTGACGGCCTCAAAAATGATATAGACATTGAGGACATAGAGCAAACTTTAATTAACGATTTTGGTAATTTTTGCAAAATCAGAAAAATAAACTCCGAGAATTTACAAAAGTTTTTTAAACAGTTTGAGAAGTTGGAGGAGCCTTTAGAACAGTTTAGCGTTAAAGTTGATGACGTAAACAGATTTAAGGACATTAACGAGCCTATAAGCGCGGAGAAGTGGGACTATTTAGACCGCTACTATTTTAAACCGCTTGAGGATGAACTACAAAAGGCTCAAGAGATTTATTATGATACTTTAATTGAGGAGGAGTAAAAAACCATGAATAATATAATTTATTTTAATGAGTTGGCCCGCTTAATAATGAGGCTAAGGCGTATCAATTTGTCAGATGACGAGATAAAACAAATGTTAGGAATAAACTACAAAGCGGATTTAGATAAATTTTTAAAATAACCTCGCTAAGACAAACGGGGCGCTTGAGGGAAAATGTTTACACCTCAAGCGCTTTCGTTTTGTCCCTGTACGGGTTATAATTTTAATGTCGAATACTCAAAAACAATGGAGGGCCAATATGGCTAAAAAAGATTACGACTCGATAAGAGACGATTACAAGACGCCTCCCGAAATATACGAGAGACTTTTAAAGTATGCACAGATAGAAAAATTTGATTTAGATGTATGTTGCTCCGAGCATAACATACCGGCTAAGGCTTATAATGATGTGTTTTTTGTGGACGGATTACAAACGGAATGGATAGGCAAATGCTTTTTAAATCCTCCGTTTAAAGAGACTATTAAATGGGTACGTAAAGCCGTTGAAATGGTTAAAAAGTATAAATTTAATACCGAGGTTTTTTGTGTACTACCGGGCGATAGATTTGAAACAAAATTTTATCAAGAGTGCATTTTGCTTAATCCGGATTGCCTTTTTGCTTTTTTGCCTTTTAAACAGGGCTTTATTATTCCGGGCCAAGAGGATGAGCCTATAAAACCGAGTCAGAAAATTATTATAGCAATATTTACAAAACGTGCGGCCGAGTGGGCTTATAGTTGGAATTATTACGATTGGTTTAATACAAAGGCATTTACAGGGGTTGCGGCCTCTCCACGTAGAGAGGGGTAGTCTATGAAAAAATATAAAGATTACAAAGATTATAGCGGGCAATATTACAGGCGGTGGACGGTTACGGCTATCGAATGTTATAAATCCGGATGTAATTGCTCAAAATGTGAACTTATAAACGGTTTAGACTCTATAACAAGATATACATGCCGGATGAAACAAGCCGTAATGGAATTAGTTAGGAGAGTCGGAGCGCCGGATTTAGGAGGAGATGACTATGGGAGCGAATACACCTATGACGAAAGAGACACAGAAATTTATTAA
>CAMZGO010000016.1 GCA_947306425.1 uncultured Elusimicrobia bacterium
AACTTTTGGTAGTTGTTTTAATAATCGGCATTTTAGCAGGTATTGCCTTACCGCAATATCAAATGGCCGTGACTAAAGCCAAAGTCGCCGCAATTTTACCGATTATGCGCAGGTGGAAAGATGCTTTAATGGAATGGAAATTAATGCATGGTACTAGTTATTATTGTCCTATGGTAAACGGAGAGTGTGAAGATATGATTTATGCCGACGAGTTAGGTGTAAGTTGGCCTAGCGATTGGAATGATGGAAATTGTTCAGATGAAGATACAGAATGTAGCAATAGTGATTGGTATTGTAGTGCAAATGAAGATTTGACTGCTGGATATGTTTTTTGTTGGAATCAGAAAAAACCATTTCAAATATATATGCACCAACTTGATGACCCATATTGTGAGCAATGCAGAAATAAAATAACTTGTAAAGCAATAAATTGCGAGGCAGAAGGGCATAAAGTTTGTAAAGCACTAGGTGGGAAATTAGTTGATGGCTCTGATGACACATATATTCTATATTAAACTTTTATCGCAAAAACACCCCCACACTTTTGCGCGGGGGTGTTTTATATTAAAAACAAACAAACCTTATTTTAATTCTGAAGTACAATTAGGGCAGCGGGTTGCTTCAATATTAATATCAGTTTTGCAATACGGGCATTTTTTTGTATTTGCAGGTGCCGGGGCAGGGGCTTTTTTAAGTTTATTTATACCTTTAATCAAAATAAACACCGCAACGGCAACGATTAAAAAACTGACCAAAGTATTTAAAAATGCACCAACATTTAAAATAATTGCACCTGCCTGATTTGCCGCATCAATAGACGGATAAGGCCCGGCGACATTTGCACCGTCTTTTAAAGTAAAAAATAAATTGGAAAAATTTATTTTTGACATTATTAAATTAAACGGCGGCATAATAATATCTTTAACCAAAGAATTAACTACACCGGAAAAGGCAGCACCGATTATGATACCTACTGCCATATCAATCATATTTCCTTTGACGGCAAATTCTTTAAACTCATGTATAAATTTCTTAAACATTTTTATCTCCTCCTACTGCGTTTTGTTTTGACTGCTTTTTTTATTGCTCTTTTCGCGGTTTTCTTAATTGCTTTTTTAACCGTTTTTTGTGCTGCTTTTTTAACTGCTTTAGAATTTTCTAATTTCCCAAACACAACTTTAGCGACTTCATCCATGTGCGTTACAGGAATAAGATTTAATTCTTTCCTTATTTGTTCAGGTATTTCGGAAACATCTTTTTCATTAGTTTTTGGGTATAAGACAGTTTTAATATTTTCACGGTAAGCGGCCAAAAACTTTTCCTTAATACCGCCAACGGGTAAAACGCGCCCTGTTAAAGTTATTTCGCCCGTCATCGCAATACCTTTTTTAACGGGGGTATTTGTTATTAAACTAACCAAAGCCGTACAAATTGCAGTACCGGCACTAGGGCCGTCTTTTGGAACGGCACCTTCAGGAAAGTGTATATGAATATCGTTTTTATCAAAATCAAACTTTTTGCCATACCCTTTTGCTCGGGCATAACTCAAAGCAGCTTGAACACTTTCCTTCATGACATTTCCAAGCGCACCGGTTAAAATAAGGCGGCCTTTGCCCTTGAAAGAAGTGGCTTCTATGGCTAAAGTTTCCCCCCCGACCGAAGTCCACGCAAGGCCGGTAGAAATACCTATGCCGTTTTCTTCCGCCGCAAAATTTGTATATTTTGGTATACCAAGGAATTTTTCCAAATTGTCTTTATTAACGGTTACGGCTTTTTTGTTTTCAAGGTACATTTTGGCAACTTTCCTTGCTATTGTTCCGATTTCGCGCTCAAAGCGGCGTACACCTGCTTCACGGACATAATCGCGCATAATACTGTCAAGCGCACCGGTGTCAATTTTTAAAATATCGTCCTTTAAACCATGCTCTTTTAACTGTCTGGGTATTAAATATCTTGTTGCAATTTCGCGCTTTTCATAATTTGTATAGCCGGAAAATTCTATAACTTCCAGACGGTCCCGCAAAGTTGTCGGTATTGATGCTAAAGAATTTGCCGTCGTAATAAACATTACTTTTGAGACATCAAAAGGAACATCTAAATAATGGTCAACAAAATCTTTATTTTGTTGCGGGTCCAAAAGTTCAAGGAGTGCGGCAGCCGGGTCCCCGCGCCAATCGGAACCCATCTTATCAATTTCATCTAACAAAAATACAGGGTTATTGGTTTTGGCCTTGCTGATTCCTTGAATAATGCGCCCGGGCATTGAGCCGATATAAGTGCGCCTGTGACCGCGAATTTCGCTTTCATCACGCACACCGCCAAGGGACATCCTTATAAACTTGCGCCCGATAGCCGATGCTATTGATTTCGCAATAGATGTTTTACCTGTTCCCGGTGGTCCTACAAAGCATAAAACCGGCCCTTGCAAACTCTTTGTAAGTTGGCGGACTGCAAGATATTCCAAAACGCGTTCTTTAACTTTTTCAAGCCCGAAGTGGTCTGCTTCCAAAACGGATTTGGCTTTATCCAAATCTAAAATATCCTCGCTTGAAATATTCCAAGGCATATTTACCAGCCAATCCAAAAAGGTTCTTGAAACCGTTGATTCCGGAGAAAAGGGCGCCATTTTGCTAAGACGTTCAATTTCTTTATTTGCAACTTCCGCCGCTTGTTTAGGTAAATTATTTTTCTTTACTTTCTCGCGCAATTCGTCTAAATCTTTCTGGAAATCGTCCTTTTGGCGCAACTCTTTTTGAATTGCTTTCATTTGTTCGTTAAGGTAATATTCTTTTTGGGATTTATCAATTTGACGTCTGACTTTTGTATGTATTTTTTCTTCTAAATTGATGATTTCCACTTCGCTTGCAAGCAGTCTTAAAAGTTTTTCAAGGCGCTCTTTGACATTAACGGCCTCTAAAATATTTTGCCTTTCTTGTGTTTTAACGATTATGTTTGAAGCAATAGTATCCGCTAATTTTGAAGGGTCCTCAATTTGTCTTAAGAAAGAGACACCTTCAATGGCAATGCGTTTTGATGCCATAGCATACTCTTCAAATTGGTCTAAAGTTTGACGCATAAGGGCCTGTATTTCTGCATCGGGGGCTGCATCATCTTGAGGGTAAGAAACCTCTGCAAACCAACATTTCGCTACACTATCAAAGACCAAATTATTTATTTTCGCACGTGCGATACCCTGTAAAAAAACTTTCATACTGCCGTCGGGCATTTTTAAAGATTGGGTTATTTCGGAAAGTACGCCGAATCTGTAAATATCATCCGCAGAAGGATCATTAATTTCCGCAACTTTTTGGGAAACGGAAAGTATATATTTGCCCGTTGTGCCAAGCGCAAGTTCCACTGCCATTACAGATTTTTTTCTGTCTACCGAAATCGGCAAAGACATACCCGGAAACATCACCACATCCCTAATGACTATTGCCGGTAACCTGCTTGGGAAAATTGATTCTTTTTTTATATCATTTGTAAGGTCCATACTACACCCCTTTACTTAGTTATATACATAGTTCGCCCTTTTGGGCGTTATTTACATTATACTCTTTTTTAGCAGAGTTTGCAACAGTTTGCTAATTATGGAACATTTTATTTACGCAAAATACCCACGCTTTATGGCGTGGGTATTATTAAAACAAGCAATATTTATTGTACTTGTTAATTTGCTTTTGCTTCCGCTCTTAAACGTTCGGCTAAATTGTGCAAATATTCCGTTTTCTGTTCTGAGTCTAATTTTTGCCAATATGCAGTTTGAGTGTAAAGGCGTTCTTGCATATTATCTATAGCAGGATTCATTGAAATATAATATTCAATATCTACTGCATCATTTAACACTTTAGCGCAATCTTCACTTCCGTTATAAAATCCTTCTAAATCACTTGCACCGCTTTTATTAAACATAGCAAGTGTATAGAAAGGGTTTTCAAGAAATTGATTTTTTCTTTCATCAGGTGTCAAATTAGATGGAAAATAAGGTCTAGCAGGGCTTGTAAACAAGCAAAATGCGCCAGCAACCACAGCAACAGTTCCTAAACCTACCCAACCGGCAATACTCTCTAATGAACTATAGAGTGATACTGCGAAAGCGATTGCCCCTGCAACAATAGTTGTCGTTGCAGCCAACGTATAATAACCGTCTTTGTAGTCTTCATACTGTTTTTCTATATCTTTAGCTTTTTCCATTTCGTCATATAAAACTGTATAAAAGGCATCACGCAACATTTCTTCTTCACTTTTTTCGCCAAAATATTTGGGGTCTTCTTTTACTCTTTTCATTGCTTCTTCTTTCAAAAATTCCACATAACTTTCATATTCTTGGGAAGAATTATTTAACTTAAATCTTTCTAAATTACGTTTATTATTTTTTACTGCTTGTTTATATCTTGCTTCTATTGTTTGGGCATCCGGCAAACCTTCATAAGTTTTCTTCTTTGCTTTGAGCCAACCGTCCGCAGGCATAGAGGAAGATATTTCTTCTCTTAATTCATTTAATTCTGCCATATCTAAAGTGGTGGAAAATTCCGCCGCTTGCAAGACAGGGGTAGCGGTAATTAACATAATTACTGCCATTGTTAAACTAATAATTTTATTTAGTATTTTCATTTTTACTCCTTATAAATATTAAACAAATTTATACTTTGTATCACAAGAGCATTTAGACCTACTTAAAAGTACCCAAAAGACCTAGATTAAAACCTAGTGCGAACATTCGGCAAAGAATAATGACTGTCAATTGCCTATTTTAATTTGACCTTTGACGTATAATATGTTAAAATATTTTTTCAAGATACAATAAATTGAGGTTTTCTTTTATGGAAATTAAACGCGGAAATTCCACGTTTCATATTTGCAAAACGCGGGTCTATAATATAAATAAAATCGGAATAAACAATAACTTCTTACAAAATTTACCTGAGTACTTTAATAATCACGGCGAAACAATTTTTAGGGCCCGTAATGAAATAAAGGTTATTGATTTAAACGGTCATAAAATAAACGTAAAAAAATATTGTATTCCGCCAATAATTAACCGAGTTTTATATTCAGTGGGAATTCGCACCCCAAAATGTAAAAGTGCATTTTTAAATGCATCAAAAATATTAATGGCCGGTTTTGAAACGCCAAAACCCTATGCCTATATAATAGAGAGAAGAAACGGCCTTATCCGTCATTCCTATTTAGTAAGCGAACAATTGGAAAATGTAAACCAAATAAGAAGAGGAAAAGGTTTTAATTTAATAAAGGAATTTGCTAATTATACGGCACTTTTGCATGAAAAGGGCTTAAACCCGATAGACTACACCCCCGGTAATATTTTGTTCCGCAAAGAAAATGGAAAGTATCGTTTCTTTTTGATTGACGTAAACAGATTTAAGTTCAAAAATAAACCTTTGAATATAGACCAAGTGCCATATAACCTTTATACAACTGTACACAGCCGAAGAAAGTTAAATTACTTCGTAAGCTGTTATGCAAATTACCGTGCGATGAACGTAAAATATCTAGTAGGTAAAACTTTCTTTCTCCGTTATGTAAGGGAAATGTACAGTAAGTTTAAAAGAATATTGAAAAAATTGCCCGGTGCTGATAAACTTATAGGCAAACCAATTGGTAATGTTTATAAAAAGGACTGATTTGACCTTGCGCGTTTAATATGTTAAAATAAAGTATCAACACATCTTGCAAAGCGGCTTTTAAAGCCGCTTTTTTGATACATACGCAAGAATATAGGAGGTTGTATGCAGAGCAAAAATATTATTGAGGAAACAATATATAAAGCACTTCTTCAAGACGGTTATGAATTAATTGACCTGATTATTCAACATCAGGGAAGTAAAGAACTTTTACAATTTTTTGTTGATAAAGAAGGCGGTATAAGTTTAAATGATTGTGAAATTTTAACCAAAAAAATTGATTCCGTCCTAACTATGGAGAATTTAGTTGAAGGTGCTTATATTTTGGAAGTATCCTCCCCGGGTATTAAACGTGTGCTTAAAAAACCGGAACATTTTAAGAAATTCATTGGGGAACGTGCTTGCATCTTCCTTAAAGCACCAATTGAGAAACGCGCCCGTTTCACCGGTTTAATTGATAGCGCAAATGATACAAATTTCGTGCTTGACGACGGCACAAATAAATTTACCTTCGCCTACAGCGATGTAAAAAAAGCAAATTTGGACCCTGTAACAGAGTTCTAAAATAAGGAGATAAAAAATGGAAAATAAAGATTTACTTATAGCCCTTGAAAGTTTGGAAAGGGAAAAAAACATAAGCCGCGAAGATACAATTAAGACAATAGAAGATGCCTTAATTTCCGCACTTCGTAAACACTTCGGAAGGACTGCTTTACTCACTGCTAAGATTGACCCGGAAATCGGCACAATTGAAGCATATCAAACTTTAGTAGTTGCAGAAGAAGTTACTAATCCTGAGGTCGAAATTTCCTTAGAAGAAGCCAAAAAAGAAAACCCGAAAATAAAAGTCGGCGAAGAACTTGTAATGACATTAAACGTTGACGATTTCTCAAGAATCGCGGCACAAATCGCAAAACAGGTTTTAATACAAAAAGTGCGCGGTATTGAACGCGATAATTTATATAAGGAGTATAAACCGCGTGAAGGTGAAGTAGTTACAGGTCTTGTAAGAAGATTTTCCGATAAAGATATTGTAGTTGACTTGGGCAAAGCGGAGGCATTACTTCCCTATTCCGAACAAATCAGGAAAGAACGCTATACGCATGGTAGCCGCATAAAAGGAATTATAATGCGTGTTCTTACCCAGGCAGATTTTGTTGATATGGACACAAAGGCTGACCCCGCTCTTGGACGTTACAAATCCGCTGCTTACCGCTTAGATAAAGCACAAAGAGGGCCTTACATTATACTTTCAAGAACAGCCCCGGAATTTTTGCAAGACTTAATGAAAGTAGAAATACCTGAACTTGAAGAAGGCATTATTGAAATAAAAGGCATTTACAGGGACCCTGGCGTAAGGGCAAAAGTTGTGGTAAAAAGTAATGACAGCAAAATTGACCCTATTGGAACATGCGTCGGTATGCGCGGAATTAGGATTCGTGCAGTAACTAATGAACTTTCCGGTGAAAAAATTGACCTTATAAACTTTAGTGACGATATAACGAGCACGATAGTTAATGCTTTATCTCCTGCTAAAGTTCTATCCGTTAAAGTAAAAAATCTAGAAAAGAAAAAAGCTATTGCAATAGTTCCCGATGACCAACTTGCCATTGCTATAGGTAAAGATTGGCAAAATATCCGCCTTGCGAGCCGCGTTTGCGGGTGGGATCTTGATGTAAAGAGTGAAAGTCAACAAAAACAACAAGGGCAGGAAGAAACCCAACTTAAACAAGATGTTTTGAGTGAAGTGGAAGGCATAGGCCCGAAACTCGCAGAAGTATTAATAAAAGCCGGTTTTACTACCGTTGAAAAAATTGCTTCCGTAGGGGTTGAACATTTGGCCACCGTACAAGGTATAGGTGAAAAAACTGCTGAAAAGATTATTGAAGGTGCTAAAAAATATTTAGCTAAACAAGAAAATGCTTCCCAGCAGCCAAGCGAGGAGGCAAAAAATGACAGCAACGAAGAATCAAAATAAAGAAACTGAAAGAAAAACAAAAACAGCCGCACAAAAAACAACTAAAAAGGCAGCCCCTAAAAAAACGGCAGCCAAAAAAACAACGGCAAAAAAGGTATCCGCAAAAAAAACGGAAACCAAAAAAGTTGTTGCGGAAATTAAGGAAACAAAAGAACAAGTAGCACAGGTTAAAAAGCAGGAAAATAAACATAACCCTGTTGTAGTTGTTTCCCATGAAAAAGAACAAGAGCAGGAAAATAAACATGAGGTAAAGGAACAAAAACCAATACCCCAAACACCCGTTCAAGAGGAAAAACCAAAAGAAAAAGTTATCAAAATTTTAGGCCAGCCGACAATCAAAGAACTTGCCGAAAAGATGGACTATAAAATAAATGACTTTATAAAGAAACTTATGGGCATGGGTATCTTTGCAACCATAAACCAAAAACTTGAACAAGATATGATGGAACTTGTTTTGGCGGAATGCGGTTTTAAAGCAGAAATTACCCAAGAATTTGCCGCAGAAGAAATTGCTGCCCAAGGAGATGATAATCCGGCCGATTTGGCCCCGCGCGCTCCCGTAGTTACTATTATGGGGCACGTAGACCACGGTAAGACAAGTTTACTTGATGCTATACGCCATTCTAACGTTGTTGCAGGTGAATTTGGGGCTATAACACAGCATATCGGTGCATATAGGGTTAAGACCTCGCGCGGTTATATTTCCTTTTTAGATACCCCGGGCCATGAAGCTTTTACAGCCATGCGTGCAAGGGGTGCGCAAGCAACGGATATCGTTATCTTGGTAGTTTCCGCTACTGACGGTATTATGCCGCAAACGATTGAAGCAATAAACCACGCACAAAGCGCAAAAGCCCCTATAATAGTTGCTGTTAATAAAATTGATTTACCCGGCGCAAACCCAGACAGGGTCAAACAAGATTTGGCCGGCCGCGGTTTAGTACCTGAAGAGTGGCAGGGAAATACAATTTTTGTTGAAATTTCTGCCAAAAAGCGCATAAATATTGATAAATTGCTTGAAATGGTTTCAATTCAAGCAGAAATGATGGAACTAAAGGCAAACCCAAAGCGTAAAGCAGTCGGCGTAATTTTGGAAAGCAAACGCGATAATAAAAGAGGTGTTGTCGCCACTGTCTTAGTACAAAAAGGAACTTTAAGAGTGGGCGACCCGTTTATCGTAGGAACTACTTACGGAAGAGTGCGCGCTTTAATTGACGAACACGGCCACCGTATGCAAAGCGCAGGCCCAAGCGTTCCGGCTGAGGTTCTTGGTATTAACGGCGAGCCGCCCGTAGTGGGTGAAACACTGTACGTAGCAGAAAGTGATAAGGAAGCCAAACATATTTCTGAAAAGCGAAAACTTGCCCATAAAGCAGAAAATATTGAGCATCAAAAACACGTTTCTTTAACAAATCTCAAGCAAAGTGTAGACGGCAAAAAAGTTAAAGAACTTGCAATAATATTAAAAGCTGATGTTCAAGGTTCTATAGAAGCTATCAAAGATGCTATTTTAGGATTAAGCAATGAAGAAGTGCAAGTAAAAGTTATTCATGCAGCTGCAGGTGATGTTAATGAATCGGACTTATTGCTTGCTAAAGCAAGTGATGCAGTTATAATTGCATTTAATGTTAATACCATCCCTTCAGTAGCAGATGAAGCCGAACGCGAAGGTATTGAAATACGAACTTACAATATTATCTTTGAATTGCTTGAGGACTTAAAAGCCGCCATGGAAGGCCTATTAGAGCCGGAAATTGTGGAAGAAATCGTAGGTCGTGCAACTGTGCGTCAGGTATTTGATTTAAGTTCCGGCTTTATTGCTGGCTCTTATGTGGAAGAAGGCAAAATCACACGTAATTTTGATGCTAAAATTATGCGCGGCGGTGAACAAATCCACAAAGGCAAAATCGGCGGGCTTAAACGCTTTAAAGATGATGTCAAAGAAGTAGAAAAGGGTTATGAATGCGGTATTTTAATTGAAGGCTTTAGAGGCACAAAAGCGGGGGACACAGTCCTTTGCGTACAGAAGAAGACCATCACGCGCCGCATAACAAAACCTGAGTAATTTATTTACCGGCAAAAACCCCGATAACAAAACGTTATCGGGGTTTTTTTGATAAATTTGGTCTAATGGTCAAAAATGTTGCTGATTAAGTATCTTTTCCTTAAAATTGTTGCTCTTTTATTTTCCTCCCCCTTTGCCGTTTTATTTTTGCCTTAGCAAAAATAAGAAAGGGCGGAGGGGTTAGGGGTGGGGGTTGCCCATTAATACATTTTACGTCTCTGAAGTTTACTAATAAGGTACCCCCCTCTTGCCTCGCAAATAAAATTTGCTCGGCTTTCTCCCGCCCATTTTTTACATAGATAAAGACCGTAAAAAATGGGTGGCGAAAATAAAAGAGAAAGCAAAAAAATAACATTCCATCATTTTTGATACGGTATTAGCAATATTTTTGACCATTAGGCCAAAAATTTTATTTTTCAAGTATATGCACTTACAAAATTAAACCATTTTCCGTCGGAACTTTTAAATACCTCTTGACTTGAATTTTTTGATATAATTTAGCTATATGGAAATAAAAATCCCGTAAAAATCAGATTAGGATATTTCATGAAGAAAATAAAAAATGGTTTTACACTTATTGAACTTTTAGTTGTGGTACTGATTATAGGTATATTAGCTGCTGTGGCTTTGCCGCAATATAAAGTAGCGGTAGAAAAAAGCCGGGCTACAGAAGCTATCACAAATTTAAATTACATTCACAAACGAATGCAGGTACGTGCTCTTGAGTGTGGATATACAGATGATTGTTTGCGCGATATGAAAAATTATGTAGAATTAAACGGTGGAGAATGGTTGGACAATATCCAGTATCAAACTAAGTATTTTCTATATGATACAGATTATGAGCTGTGTGCATATAATAACAAATATGTTATATGTTTTGGAAATGCAGAGAACTGGGAAGGTATTGTAAATGAAAATTCCAAAACATGTGAAATACAAAACCAACTTTATTGTAAAGTTTGCAAAGACCTAGGATCAGAATATACAACATATGGTTGTAATTAAGACGTGTAATGAAATAATCTTCCCACATAAAAATGCCTCCGTCAGCAAATTTGCTAAAGGAGGCATTTTTATTAAAATAAATATCAACTAAAATTGCATATTTAAATTAGTTCTGTATTTATTGTTTAATACATCGCTGAAAGCAGCACCAAAAGCATTAGCTTTAAGTTCAAGCATATAATTTTCAAGGGCTTGTTTTTCCTCTCCCTTTAACTTAGATGCACCCTGTGTTAAAATATTTTTTTCAAAAGAAGTAGGCATAGAGCTAAAAGCCATAATTCTTTTAAGTTTTTGAACGGAGAGCTGCTTCATAAAATTGCTTTCAAATTCCGCAGGATTTACGTGGAATTGATTTCTTACCACATAGATATAAGCATTTTTACTAAATTCTCCGTTAGGGGCAAACATTGGAGAGTTTTTAATAAAGAAAGCAACTTCCGCCTTGCTTGTACCGATTCCCAATTCTTTTGCTGCTTGGCTTAATGCTTCTTCTAAAATCAGGCTTTGAATAATTTCTTGTTTAAGCTGCTTATCTTGTTCCTCGCTTATTTCTTTGCCTTCATCAATATATTTTTGACGAACAAGTTCATAAGCAGTAACAAAACTTTTATACTTTACCTTTTCATTTCCCACCTTAGCCAAAACAGCATTTGCGCCGTATTCATCAGCTATAATACCTGCACCCATTATGCCAATACTAGCTAAAAAAATTACAACTGTTGTAATTAAAATAGGGTTCCTGTACTTAATAAAAAATGAAATCATTTTTGTTTCTCCGTTTTAGCTTCAAGAATATCTTCGCCTTCCGGTTCTTCTTCTTCACCTGTTACTACGGTAACCGTAGCATTAACTTTGGCGCCCTTTTCAATAAGAATTGTTTTTGTACGAATATTACCTTTTATATTGGCATCTGCCAATATTTCAAGTTCCTCAACACAAATATCGCCTTCTATTTTACCGATTATTACAGCACCTTTTGCCGCAATATCGCCTTTCATGATACCCGTCTTGCTGATAGTAACAAGTTTGGCATTATCAATATTGCCTTCAAGGGTACCGTCTATTCTTATTGAACCCTGCAAATCCAAAGTACCATGGAATTGGCATTGTTCGCTTATTACTGAGGTATATTCACCTGCTTTTTCTTCTTTATCAAGAAAACTCATAAACTCTCCTATAAATAATCTTTTGGATTAACGGGTGTTCCGTCTTTCCATACTTCATAATGTAAATGTACACCGGTTGAACGGCCTGTTGTGCCCATGCTGGCAATAACTTGGCCGCGTTTAACGCGGTCACCTTTCTTAACGCGGATATCCGCTAAATGCCCGTACAAAGTTGAATAACCAAAACTGTGATCTATTAACACCGCCTGCCCGTAACCTAAAGCCCAGCCTGTTTGCCTTACAACACCGTCAGCCGTAACGTAAATCGGGGAATTGGCTTTGCCGGCAAGGTCCATGCCGTAATGATAAGACGGAAACGGTGATAAACGATAACCGAAATTAGAGGTAACCCTATAATTATTAGTCGGCTTTATAGAAGGCTTTGCATTGCTGCTGTTCTTTTGATTTGTGTAGAACCAAGCTATTTCCTGAAAACTTGCAAGTTGCTCCTCTGCGGCGGCGGTAGTTTCTTTAAAGACCTCATTTATTTCCTGTTCATTAATATCTTTACTGTCCTTAGAAAAGATGGAACTAAAAGTAATCTCGCGTGATTCTTTACCTGTTTCTATACCGCCCGGCATATTAATATATTTACCGCCTTTCATGCCAAGCATTTGGCGCATTTGTTTATCTGTATCACGGGCAAGTTTTAAATACTTGCGGTTGTTTGAAAGTTCTTCCGCTATCATTGCGAGTTTAGCTTTCATAACTTTATTATCAGCTTTAACAAAATTATAATCAATTTCCCTTGTAATTATGAAGACGGAATAAAGCGTTAGGGCAAGCCATAAAAACGCAACGATGCATAAAAAATAGGGCCGTACAGAAAACTTAAATCCACGCGAAATTTTGGGGATTAAAACGATATCCATCGGTTCAATAAAAAAGCTGAAAAAGGTCTTTCTTTTCACTCTTAAATTTTATCATATTTAGAGGCATTTGTGTTTTTTATATTAAAGAGAGCGGTTAAACAATAACCGCGCTCTTTGTTAAAATATAACCACTTCAATTTAACTAATTTTTTTACTGCTTATTTTATCTGTTACTGTTTGAACCAAAACATAAAATAACGGAATAATGAATAAACCTAAAACAGTACCAAGCAACATTCCCCAAAATACAGGTATACCTATTGCTTTACGGCTGTTTGCACCCGCACCTGTTGCTATTAATAACGGCACAATACCTAAAATAAAGGTAAAAGCAGTCATCAAAACAGCACGGTACCTTTCCTTTAAACCGGTTACGGCAGAATTTATTATACTGCTGCCGCGCTCATGTTCTTCATTAGAAAATTCCACAATCAAAATAGC
The DNA here is from genome assembly GCA_947306425.1 of uncultured Elusimicrobia bacterium. Taxonomy (GTDB): domain Bacteria; phylum Elusimicrobiota; class Elusimicrobia; order Elusimicrobiales; family Elusimicrobiaceae; genus Proelusimicrobium. The sequence goes on from CAMZGO010000016.1 coordinate 13,176, forward strand.
ATTCTTTGCGGCAAGCCCGACAAGCAAAACTATACCTAATTGTGCATAGATACTTAAAGTTTCACCCATCATTACAAGCCCTATAAGCCCGCCGGTTAAAGCAACGACTACCGACATCATAACCGCAAGAGGAATACTCCAACTTTCATATTGAGCAACCAAAAACAAATAAGCAAATACTAAAGCTAATAAAATCAAAATACCCATTTGGCCTTCATTTTGCTTTTCCTGATAACTGATACCGCTCCATTCATAAGCATAACCTTTGGGCAAATATTCATTAGCATTCTTTTCAATCTTTCTTATAATTTCCCCGGTACTAGCCCCCTGTTTAGGCTGAATGGTAATACCCGCTGTAGGATATTGGTTATAACGCACAATTTGACGGGGAGAAAGAACTGTCCTCAAATTAACCAAAGCACCCAGAGGTACCATAGCACCTTTATTGCTTGGAACATAAATATTATTTATGCTTTGCAGATTTTTGCGGTATTTCCAATCAGACTGCACAATAACTTTGTTTACTTGCGTACCCAAATTGACATCGTTTACGTAACCCGAACCTAAATAGTTTTCAATAGTACTGAAAATATTTGAAAGAGGGACATTCATAGCCTCTGCTTTTGTACGATCAATATCAAGGTAAATATTAGGTGTCTTAGATGTAAAATCAGAAAAGCCGTAGCTAACTTCCGGTAAACCCATTACATTACCGATAAAGTTTTTAGCTGCATTATCAAGTTGGTTATAATCACTGCTTTGAAGTGACTGTATTTTTATTTGTACACCGTCAGATACACCCAAAGCCGGTATAGCGGGCATTTCCACTATCATAAATTCCGCTTCAGGGATACCCATGGTTTTCGCACGTAAACGTTGCGCAATAGCAGTAGAAGAATTATCTTCCAAAAGTTTATGGTGTCCGAAAGTTATTAACCACAAAAGACGGTTAATAATTTTTTTATAAAATGGGTTTATACGCTCACTCCACGGTTTTAAAGTCATCATAAACATAGCTACGTTTTCGCCCGAACCTCCAATAAAACTAAAACCTAAAATGGTAATAGCATCCTTTATTCCCGGTTCTGTTTTAGTAATTTCGGCAAACTTTTTAGTAATTTCTTCTGTCCTGCCGAAAGTTGCACCTTCCGCAAGTTGTACACTTGCCATAACGAAACCTTGATCCTCCGGCGGAACAAATGATGTCTTATTAAATTTAAATGTACCAAAAGCGAGAATAACTAAAATTGCAAATATTATGGCTATCAAAAACACATGCCTGCCAACCAAACGTGTAAAAGCAGCATACTTATTACGAGCAAAATCTACCAAATTATTAAACCAAATCAGAACTTTAATTTTTGTAGGTTTAATATCTGTAAGCATCGTAGCGCAAATGGCAGGTGATAAAGTTAAAGCATTAACTGAAGAAAATGTTACTGCCGTTGCAATAGTAACGGCAAATTGTTGGTAAATTTTACCCGTAATACCGCCTAAAAATGCTATCGGCACAAAAATTGCAAGTAAAACTAAGGTGGTAGCAATAATAGGGCCTGAAATTTCTTGCATAGCACGGACTGTAGCATCATATCGGTTCATTTTTTCGCGGCTCATAAGCAAGATTACACGCTCTACAACACATATAGCATCATCCACAACTACACCGATGGCAAGGACCAAACCAAGCAGGGTAAACATATTTATAGAATAACCAAGCCCTTTGATTACAATAAAGGTTGCAAGCAAGGAAACAGGTATTGCTATTGAAGGCACTAAAGTGGCATGCCAATCTTGCAAGAAAAGATAACAAACGAAAACAACTAAAAGGAAAGTTATAACCAAGGTCCAAATAACTTCGTTGACAGATTCTTTAATAAAATCTGTTGTATCTGCAGTAACTTGATATTTTAAACCTTTTGGGAAGAATTGCGACAAACGTTCCATCTCTGCCTTAACATCAGCCATGGTAGATAAAGCATTTGCCCCCGAAGTCAGTTTAAGCATCATATTTGAAGAAGTCCTGCCGTTAATACTACCGGAAAAAGAGTAACTTTCCATACCTATTTCTATCTTGGCAACATCACCTAAACGTAACAGTCCGCCTTCTTCATCGGTACGAATAATGATATTTTTAAAATCTTCAACAGAACTTAAACGTCCTTGCGTTTGTAAAGGGTAAATAATAAGTTCACTATTATCATTGGGACGCGCGCCGATTTTACCTAAAGTAGGCATATAGTTTTGTGAACTTATCGCGCTTTTAACACTTGATATAGGAACACCAAGAAGTGAAAGTTTATCTGCATCAAGCCAAATACGCATACTCTTTTTAGCACCAAATACAGTTGCATCCCCTACACCATTTATTTTAGTTAAATCCTTCTTAATATTGTCCTCAACATAATCGTTTAAATCGCTGGAATTTAGTGAATCATCTTCTGAAATAAAACTTAAAACACCTAAAATACTTGAAGACATTGCACGAACAGTAAAACCTTGTCTTGTAACTTCACTGGGCAGCTGTCCCGTTGCTTGCTGTAAACGATTTTGAAGTTTAACTTGTGCGATATCAGGGTCCGTACCACTTTCAAAAGTTACTGCAAGTGAATATCTTCCATCTGAAGAGGTTGAAGACATGTAAATCATGTCTTCCACACCGTTTATGGCGTTTTCTATTGGTATACCTACGACTTTTGAAACAACATCAGCACTCGCACCGGGATACATTACATCAACGTGTATTTCAGGAGGTGTAATTTCAGGGTATAAAGCGACGGGTAATCTCCACACACAAATTATACCTGCAAGAGACATTATTATAGCAATAACTGCAGCAAAACGCGGCCTGTCAATAAAGAATTTTGAAAACATTAAAAGGCCTCCGTAGCTTTAACTTTTTGGCCGTTACTGAGTTTTTGAACGCCGGTAATAGCAATTTTATCTTCTTCCGTTAAACCGCTTTTAACAACAAAACGGTCTTTAAAAGTTTCACCAAGTTCCACATATCTTTGCTCGGCAATGTTCCCATTAATAACCATAACATATTTGCCGTTACCATCTTGTGCAACTGCTACTTGCGGAATTGTAATTTCTTCCTTGGCAGATGTTTCCGAAACTAAAATATTTATAAAATTACCCGGTATTAAAAGATTATCGGCATTTTGATATTCAATATAAAGCGGTATTGTTGCTGTTTGTGCGCTGACCTCGTTATCAACGTAAACTTTATTAGGTTCAATATCAATGATAGTACCATCCGAAAGTTGTGCCTGCAAATTCATTTTTGATTCATCTGGGCCTTTAGACATATCTTTAATAGCATTTAATCTTTCTTTATCTGTTACTGAAATGTTTATGCGGATAGGTTGAGTTTGAACAATACGTGCTAAATTAGCCCCCCCGCTTGCGACAAAATTACCTTTACTGATTAAGGTTTTACCAATACGGCCGGAAATAGGAGCACGAATATCAGCATGATCTAAATCAACTTCTGCCAAATCCAAAGCGGCTTTGGCTTTAGCTACATTTGCTTCTGCCACCTCAAGTTCTGCTTTGGGAAGCATTTTATCTTTATACAAAGCCTGTTGCCTCTTATAATCATTTTCAATTTGCATTAAATTTGCTTTTGCGCTTGCGACATTCGCGGCATAACGGCGTTTCTCAATATCATAAAGGGCTTGACCTACCTTGACTTCTGTACCATCCTCAAACAATACTTCTTCAATATATCCGGAAACCTGAGGTTTAATATCAACCGCATTTATCGCTTCAACTTTAGCAATATATTTTTTATTACTTGTAACATTTTCAACTTTAGGTGCTTGAACAGTAATATAAGTTTCTTTATTCATAGCAGCCATCATCTTTGCAAAACCCTTTCTAGCTAAATAAGAAGTTACAAGAGCGCCAATACTTATCCCTACCGCAAGTATAAGCAAAATTACTCCTCCCTGAGTTAAAAATTTTTTCATTTTGATATGTTTTTCATTACTGTTGGTCATTTTTCTAATCTCCCTACTGCTCTATATAATTGTGCTTTATTAATTAACAAGCCGTAAAAAGCATTTACTACGCCTTGCTTCGCTTCCGCTAATTTACTGTTTGCATTTAACAAATTCAAAATATCTACTTTACCTACTTCATAATAGCGAAAGGCAACCCTTGAATTTTCTTCAGCAGTTGCTAAAATTTGTTTGCTTATTTCATAAGCTTTGACACTTGTTTGATAATTTTGATAATAACTCCAAACCTCATTTAAAATAGATACTTTTTTACTATCAAGATTTCTTTGGCTTTGCTCATATAAGAATTTTGCCTGATCCACTTGATACATCGTTGACAGACCGGAAAATAAAGGCCAACTTAATCTAAGCCCCACATTAGTGTCAATAGTGTAAGGATTAGAGCGTTTCCAATTATCGCCATAAGTACCGTTTGCAATTGCGCTCAAGGAAGGCAAAGCACCTGCTCTTGCATAAGTTATACCTTCCTTACTGGCTATAACAGTACTTTCCTGTGCCTTTAATTCGGGACGTAAGAATAAGGCTTCTTCCATAAGTTTTTGGATTTCGTCCCCCGCTTCAAGTCTAGTAATAATTCCGTCGTCTTTGATTTCAACAATTTTTATTTCCGTAGCAGGGTTTAAATTCAATAAAGCGGCTAAATTACCTTGTGCTTGCCGCAAATTGTTTTCGGCCTGCACTACTTGTAATTGGCTTTGCTCATAACTTGTTTGGGCTTGTAATTTGTCAACTAAAGTCACGATTCCCAATTCATAGCGTTTTTTGGATTCATCATACGCTCTTTTATATGTCTTGTTGCTTTCCTTATAACTCTCCAAAGATGCCCTTGCACTTAAAGTGTTTAAGTAGGCATTATTAACTTGGAGTATCAATTCTTGTAAAGCGGCATTGTAGGCGTAATTAGTTGCTGAAAGCAAGGCCTTATTTTGCCCGACATTAGAGGAACGCCCGCCGAAATCGTAAATTAACCACTGTGCCGAAACACTAGCTTTATATGGTTCCTGTTCCACCATATTATTACCTTCTGTCTTGTTACCGTTTAAAACACCCTCGCCGGTTACGGTTACAGTCGGTAAATATTGCCCCTTTGAAGCTCCTAATGCTGCTTCTTTTGATTTAAGAAGCATATATTCAGCACTTAAAGAAGGATTATTACATACGGCAATTTGCATTAAATCAGAGAGTGTAACTTCCCCCCCTAAATCAGTTTCAATGCAACCCTGAGGAGCTTGACTGTCGTAAACACTGTATAAATCAAGCCCGCTTATATGAGTAACAGTCACAAAAACTGCTAAGACAGTTATTAAATACTTTTTCATCTTTTTTCCTTTATATAGTAATCTAAAATCAGTTCCGTTTGGTTTAAAACAATTTCTTTAATTAAAGATATTGTCTTTTTGTCATATTTTTTTAAACCAAGTATCATAAAAATACGTGCCTTATCACGCCCAAACAATACAGCTTGGTTAAGCAAGGTTTCCGTTATTATAACTATTTTTTTACTATTCTTTGGAAGGCCGGTAATTTTACTGATTAGTTTCATCGTTTCAAGTGAAAGAGGAAACATCTTCTCAGTAAAAACCTTAATGGCCATAGCACTCGGGTTTACGGATTCCTTTGCCAATATCATACTAAGATAAACATTTTGTGGGGTAAAAGAGGTATCTAAAATCGTTGAATATGCTTTTAAAAAAATTTCCCTAGCTTCCTTAATGCTCATATCATCAAGTTTCTTATTGTAACTAAGAACCCTAATGATATCGGCAGCATCTTTTTTTAATATGTCTCTTATATGTTCCAAAACTGCAGAATAAAGCGCTTCTTTGCCGCCGAAATAATAGGTTATTGCCGATATATTAACTTTTGCTTTTTGTGCTATTTCCCGTGTAGATGTACCCTTCAATCCATTAGTTGCAAATAATTTTAAGGCTACATCAAGTAAGCGTGTTTTTGAATCCTTCATATAAAAATTATAGCAAAAAGCATACAAAAAATCAATCGTTTGATTGAATTACTAAAAAATATTTCAAAAAACGTGGGCATCACCCACGCTTTTTAACTTTAAATATATTAATACTATTCACAGGTATTTGCGCCGGTTTCAAGCGAAGGCATGATAGCACATATTCCGTTACCGCCGTCTGCTTCCGTACACCACATTCTACTATCTTCAATGGGGGTATAGATTGTAAATATGGGATCATCCAAATCATCCCCATAAGAAACAACAATACAATTTTTCGTACTATTTATCTTCACCATGTATAATCCCTTTTTTAAGACACCGCCCTCAACTACCTTTGCATCATTTCCTTTTATTAAACGTGTCCTTCCGGTTACATGGGAATTATTAAATGCTTTAAAATAACTTCCGTTTACAACTAAATTACGTTGTTGTGCTTCGCGCACAATTTCGGTCAAAGCAACTGCTTCAGCCACACGTGCTTTTGTAATTGCCTTAGTGTACAAAGGGTATGATATAGCAGAAAGCCCTGCGATAATAAGAACAACTACCATAATTTCGGTTAAGGTAAAACCTTTTTTATTTTTCATACAATCTCCTAAATTTAGTTTAGCAAAAAATACATATATTATCAATATTCCTGCCCGCGCGGTGTATCTTTAACTACAATACCCATTGCAAGCAATTTCGCGCGTAGTTCATCGGATTTTTTAAAATCCTTTTGTTTTCTTGCCTCTGCGCGTTCCGCTAAAATTGCTTTGGCTTCTTCGGAAATTTCTTTCCTATCTTCTTCCAGTAAATTTAAACCTAAAAAGTCATCAGCGAACTTTACAAATGCAATTTTTTCTTCGGCGTTTGCCTCACCTTTTACAAAATCCCATAAAAGCGAAAGGGCTTTAGATGTATTCAAATCATCTTCCATCGCGGAAACAAAATTATTCTTCGCTTCTTTTAATATTTCTGTTTCCCCGCTTTCTCCGTTAGCAAGCTTTTTTATATTTGCAATTTTTGATTTTAAACTTTGACGGCTTTTTTGGGCAAAATCTAAACTGTCATAAGAAAATTCAAGTTGAGTTCTATAATGCGCACCAAGACATAAATAACGATAATCAAGAGGGCTGTATCCTTTTTCTTTTAAAGTATCAATGGTAACAAAAGTTCCTGCGGATTTTGACATTTTACCAGCACTCATAACCAAAAACTCACCGTGTATCCAATAGCGTACATATTGTTTGCCGGTTGCTGCCTCCGCTTGGGAAATTTCATTTGTATGATGTATAGCAACATGGTCTATACCGCCACAGTGAATATCTAATGTTTCCCCCAAATACTGCATAGCCATGGCAGAACACTCAATATGCCACCCCGGGAAACCGATACCCCAAGGGCTTTCCCATTCCATTTGACGTTTTTTATCAGACGGGGAAAATTTCCATAAAGCAAAATCGGTAGCATTTTTCTTTTCCCCAAAATCTACGCGCGCCCCTGTTTTTAAGCCTTCAAGATGCGCTTTGTTCATCAAAATGCCATAATCTGCAAACTTAGAAGTATCATAATAAATACCGTCTGAAGTCCTATAAGTGTATCCCTTATCTTCAAGTGTTTTAACCAAATTTATCATTGCCGGAATATGTTCGGTTGCGCGCGCAACAATATTAGGACGTTTACAATTTAGAGAATCAAAATCCTCAAAAAATTTATTCTCATAAAATTTAGCAATTTCCCATGCACTTTTTCCTTCCTTTTCGGAGGCGAGGGCAAGTTTATCCTCCCCTGCGTCCGCATCAGAAGTTAAGTGCCCTACATCAGTAATGTTCATCATGTGTTTTACGGGTATGCAATAACGAAGCGTACGCATTAAGAGGTCCTCAAAAATATATGTTCTCAAATTCCCGATATGGGCGAAATTATAAACTGTAGGCCCGCAGCAATAACAAGTTACCTCTTTGGCATTCAGTGGCTTAAATTCTTCCTTCCTGTGGTGCAAGGTGTTATATATTTTTAGCATTTTATTCCGCCTGCTCTTGTGCTTTTTTTAGTTTTTCGTTCTCATATTCAACGGGTATTTGAGCGAAAAATGCATCACATACCCTTTTACCTGACGTATTCGCGAAACTATCACTAAGCAAGCACTGTATATTTATTACGGATAGAGGGTTCACTGTCCCTGCCGGTGCAAGAGTATATGTAAAGCCTTCAGTTCTGTAACTCCTTAAAATAATATTGTAGGAATTATCCAAGGCAATTTGAAATGTGTTTAAATCTTCATAAGTAGCCTTCTTACCAAGAGGAATCTTTTTACTGGCCATAACCACAACAGCCTCCCCGTAAGCCTGATTACTACTTTCAATGATTTCTTCTTCCGTAATTTCCTCTATTACTGGGGTGTCAATATTTTCTTGAGAAATCTCCTCCTCTTTTTCCAATACTTCAGCGGAAGAAAGTGGCGTTTCATAAACCCCATAATTAATACCGGAATACTCTTTATATCTCTTTGGGCTGTAAGGGCTGCAAGATACAAATAAAATAACCGGCAATACAATTATAATTAAATATTTCATTTTTTCCTCTTATTTCCTTTTTTAATCTTTATTGTTACTGCGGCAAAGCAAGAAAGCGCTTTACCGGCACCTATATCACCAAGACCTTCATGGCTTTTGGCTTTAAAACTAATATTATCAAGCCCTATTTTAAATATGGATTCTAACGATTTTCTTATCGTCAAATAATGCGGGCGCATTTTTGGGGTTTCAGCAACTATAGTAACATCAATATGGGTAATTTGGGCCCCCTTACTTTTTAAGATATCAAGCACTTTTTTTGTAATCACAACGCTTGAAATACCTTTTATTTTTTTATCGCTGGGAGGAAAATATTCACCAATTTCCCCTGCACATACTGCCCCCAAAGCGCCATCACAAATGGCATGCAAAACTAAATCACCGTCGCTATGCCCAAGCATACCGTGTGTGTGGGGTATAAGTGCACCGCCTAAAAAGAGTTTTAAACCCTTTTTGTACCGATGAGTATCATAACCGAAACCAAATTTTATTTCTTCTTTTTGCATAAAGCGTTTGCTATAACCAAATCTTCCGGAGTAGTTATTTTTATATTCTCATAATCACCGACTACGGCTGTAATTTTAATGCCTAACTTCTCCACTAACTGCGATTCATCCGTTGCTAAAATTTCATTTCCGTATTTTGCCAAAGCACTTTTAAGAACATTTGACCGGTAACATTGCGGTGTTTGCGCAGCAAAAAGTTCAGAGCGTTTTAAAGTTTTTATTATTTTACCGTCTCTTACCACTTTAACCGTATCTTTAACAAATACACCCAAAACAGCAGCTTTATTCTTGTCCGCTGCTTTTAAACAGGCATCAATATACTCTGCTTTTACCAAAGGGCGCGCACCGTCTTGAACAGCAATTAAACGGGAAGATAATGATACCTCTTTTACCCCGTTTATCACAGATTGCAACCTTTCGCTTCCGGCCGGTGCAAATTTTAAACCCTTTATTTTTCCGCTTACAATCTTAAAATTTTCCGGGGTGGTAACTACAATTATTTCTTTAACCCTTTTAACTTTTTTAAATACGGAAATTGTCCTAATAAGCACTTCTTTTCCGTCAATCTTAAGCAGCTGTTTCGGGCGTCCCATACGCGCCCCTTTTCCACCGGCGGCAATTATGACGGATGTGTCTTTTTTCATTATTCTTCCGTTTCGCAAACTCGTGTAAAAAACATTTTACCTGCTGACGTCTGTAAAATTGAATATACCTGTGCCTCAGCACGTTTACCTATAAATTTACGCCCGCCTTCAACGACTACCATGGAACCGTCATCAAGGTAAGCAATACCCTGATCTTTTTCCTTACCTTCTTTCATAACGAATAAAGAAATTTTGGTCCCCGGTAAAAATACAGGCTTTAGGGATCTTGTTAAATCTGCTATATTTAAAACAGGTATATTCTTTATAATCGCTTCCTTATTTATATTAAAGTCAACTGTTAATATAGATGCTTGGTATAAATCTGCTAAAGAAACAAGTTTTTGTTGAGAATTTTTGCCCTTTCCCTCCTTTGAGGTAACATGAACTCTCAAGCCTCTAATTTCTTTTAAACGCCTTAAAATATCTTGCCCGCGGCGCCCGCGCGCTTTTTCAATTACGTCTTTAGAATCTGCCAAAGAAGCCAAATCCTTCAACACGGTTTTTGAGATTAATAATTCCCCGGTTAAAAAACCGCTTTCACATATATCGTAAATACGTCCGTCAATCAATGCGCTTGCATCTATAACCTTTATATGACGCCCCTTGCGTTTGATGCCGGTAATTTCCGGCGCCCTGATTAGAGCAATACAAGCCCCAAGCATGGTAAGAACAGCGGCGACAGTAGCGGAATTTGCGTTCCAAAAAGCAGATACTTCCGGCAATTCCATTTGTGATACGACATAATTACCTATAAAGAAAATGCCATACCCGATAAGAGCCCCGAATATACCTACAATTATTGATATAAATTTCAAAGTCCTTATAAAATATTCTGCCGCCACAATAACAAGGGCCAGAATAAAGGCAAGAATAACGGAGTACCAATTATCTAAAAAGACATAAGCAAGTAAAGGTAATCCGAGTAATGCTGAAATACGAAAAAGCCAAAACAACATAATAAATCCTCCAAGAGAAATATCCCTTCCCTTTTCCCTCTTGTTAAAAAAGGGAGGTATAGAATATTTTACATTTTTATTACCTACACTGCAAAAAATATGTTAAAATATAGTGGTTATTTAACTTTTAAAGGGGATGTATTTATGAAAAGACTATTTAGTGTTTCCTTAATATTTAGTGTTGTATTATCTGTTTGCGGAAGTTACTTATTTGCCAGTTCCAGCGACAGTCTGTTAGTAAATGATGACAGAATTTTTGCATTAGGTAATAAGTATACTTCTTTAATTGCCTCTATGTATGAGGAAGAAACTTCCCATATTGGTCTTAAAGGTTACCATTACAATTTGGAAAAGCACACAGCACAAAATGAGATTGCAAAAATTAAATCACTTACCGCTTTTTCAGAAGCAATAGAAGAAATTGACCCAAGTTCTCTATCCCCTTTTGCACAAGCGGATTACTACACTTTGAAAGAGTTAGTAGGGTTAAAATATTTTAACGCTAAAATTAAAAACCAGTTGGAAGAAGACCCTCTTTGGTATTTACAACCCATAGACGGTGTTTACGAATTATTAATTAAAAATTTCCTGCCCGGACAAGAACGTCTTAGTTATGCATTGAAAAGGCTTGAGATGATACCGACATCTCTGCAAGATGCTGAAATGAATATTACTAATCCGCCTGATTTAACTTTACGCCTTGCCATAGAAAAAACAAAACTTGAAAATACTTATCTTCCGAACTTAACCGCTTTGGTTCTGAGAATTTCAGATGATAAAGTAACGAAGAATAAAATAAAACAACTTTCTGAAGATATTAAAACATCCTTGAGCAGATATGAAACTTTTTTAAATAGCAAACTTAAAGAAAAAGAATTCTCCGACTTCAGAATCGGGGAAGAAAATTACAAATATTTGTACCAAGATGTATATTCCGTACCTATGAAATACAGTAAATTGGAAAATCTCTTGGAAAAGACCTTAAATAAGGCACAAAAAAATCTTATTGAAGGAATAACGCCCAAAGTTCTGCCATTGTTAAGTGAAGAAGAAAAACAAAACAGAACGATAAAAAAGAACGTAAAAATTTATCCGAGTGACTATTATTCGCTGGCAGAAAAATATAAAAATGCACCGGAGTATGATAATGTTCTTAAATCCTACTCAACAGAAATTAAAAAAGCAGACCAATTCCTTACAACAAAACGTTTGTTTCCTGCCCTTACTTTACCGATATCTATAATTACTGCTCCGCCGATATTAAGGGCTGAACATGAACAAGTAACCATTTATCCGCCTGTACCTTTAGCAGATAAACAAAGTGCAGATATTTTGGTGTCTTTACCTAAAAAAGCAGGGATGAACAAATCAGATTTTGAGAAAGAATATAATTATGGTAAAATTAAATTCAACACAGCGGAATTTGTAACACCAGGAAAAACCTTAATTTACTCCGTAGAACCGGCAAATTTATCTTTACTTTACAAACTTTCAAACGATATTTTTTACATCCATGGCTGGATAAATTATTCCCTCAATACAGCTGCTGAAAACGGTTTGTTAAATACCGAACAAGATAATATAAACTTGCTATGGTTTAATTATAAGAAGGCAATTTATGCTTTAGCGGACTATAAGTTACAAACCTTACAATTTGATTATACGTCTGCATTAGCGTATATAACACAAGCAGGTATTGATTCTAAAGAAGCAGAGGTCTATTTGGACTATTTGGCCCTGCATCCCTTTGATGCCGTTTCATACATCGTAGGTGCACAAGAATTTGAGCGCCTAAAAGCAAAATACAAAAAGGAACTAGGCAAAAAATTTGACTTACTTACCTTCCATACAAAAATTCTTTCCCTTGGAAGAATACCTCTGATATCAATGGAAGAAGCCCTAAAAAGGGCCTACACAAAAAAGGAAATTGACAGTTATTTCAGCATGACCTATTTCTAAAATATTATAGTTACATCAAAAGCCCGCGTTAAGTTCTGCGCGGGCTTTTTAAAGCCCTAATAATATGACATCTAAATCAAAGGATAATCCTTTTAAAGATAGAAACATTTCAAAGTTGCTGGTAAAATTTTCTGCTCCGGCTGTAGTAGGAATGTTTGTTAATGCTTTACATAACATCATCTCTCGCATATATATAGGGCGTTCTCTAGGAGCACTCGGAATTGCAGGTATTGCTATTGTTTTCCCCCTGGCTATTTTATTTATGGCCTTAAGTGTGCTAATAGGTATAGGGTCAAATGCATTATTTTCAATATATTTGGGCAAAAAGGAAGAAGAACATGCACGTTACATTTTAGGTAATGCCTTTGTTTACCTATCTTTAACCGCAATAATTTCCGTTACTTTTGCTTATTTATTTTTGGAAGATATTTTAATTGCTTTCGGTGCTACACCTGAAATTTTACCCCATGCTATTTCTTACACTAAACCGCTTTTGATTGGTTATTCTCTTGCAATGGTAACAATGGGTTTAAACCATTTCATACGTTCAAGCGGATACCCGAAAACAGCCATGGCAACGCAAATTATCGGCGCTGTAATAAATCTAATTCTTGCACCGATTTTTATTTTTATCTTAAAATACGGCATGGCCGGTGCCGCTTGGGCAGTGGTAATAGGGCAAACATTTTCCTCCTTATGGGTAATAATATTCTTAATAGGTAAAAAAACAAAATACCGCTTAGAACTTAAGTACCTAAATATGAATTTCAATTTGTTTTTAGACAGTATAAAAATCGGTTTTTCCCAATTTGTCTTTCAGCTGGCGACAAGTTTACTAAATATTATTTTAAACCACTCTCTTGTAAGATATGGAGGGAATTTGGCTGTTTCAGCTATGGGAATAGTTGTAGCAATAAATACAATAATCATTATGCCTGTTATCGGTATCAGCCAAGGGGCGCAGCCTTTAATCGGTTATAATTACGGAGCAAGGAAGTATAATACATCCATCCAAACTTTAAAAATGGCCATACGATGGAGTATAGTAATAACCGTTTTGGGTTTTATATTGACTGAAATATTTGCAAGACAATTTGTATCTGTGTTTAATTCTACAGATACGGCATTAATTAACCTTACTTCAAGCGCTTTGAGATATTTTAACATAATGTTGCCTTTGGTACCAATGCAAATACTTGCTACAATTTTCTTCCAAGCAATAAATAAACCGTTAAAGGCGTTAATTTTGAGTTTATCAAGGCAGGTTTTACTTTTGATACCCGCAGTATTGATTTTACCCCTGTTTTTAGGTTTAAGAGGCGTTTTTATAGCAACACCGGTAGCGGACTTGATTTCAATATTACTATCAAGTTATATGCTAAGGAAATATTTTATTAAGCATAAACAAAACTTTTTCTTTTCAAAAAAATTTTAGGGATTTAATATTGTACCCTTTTGCGCGTAATTTTATATAATAAATATATGCGTAAACCGGCACTTACTTTAATATTCTGTTTGTGTACCGTTTTTGGTTTTGCCGTATCTTTTAGTTCAAAAGATAAGGGTTTTAGTATTTCCCTTTCTTCAAAATGGCAAAATGAGGCAACAAAAGATACACAAGTATTAAATTTGCAAAACGGGGCAAATAAAATAATCGTAATACCATTGGATAAATGCAATCAGGTAGATTGCCTTGAAAAAATTATAAAAAACAGAATTAAACAAGTTAAAAGTAAAAAGTTTAAACTTATAAAAAATACTTATTCGGGGGAAGAAATTAAAAGAACTGAATTTTCTACCTTGGACCCTTTACTTTCCTTTAGTTATATTGCTGATGATACAAATTATACTGAGGGTTATTTTTTAGCGGATTCAAAAGGATATAAAATTGAGGTCGTAGGTTTAAGCGATGTTGATGCCGCAGTTAACCTTTCCTTTATAACTCCAAAACCAAAAGAAATTCAGGACTTACCCCTAATTACCGAAGAAAAACCCTTAATTGAAGAAAATATAATCGTACCGGAAATACAAGAAACCCAACGTCAAACCCTTGCCCAAACATTTTCAAGTAAACAATCTTTGCAAAACAAAAAAGAAAATAAAATTTCTATTTCTAAAAAATTTTCTTCCATAATTTTTTTGGTTTTTATTTATATATTTGTTGCAGTAAGTTTTTTCTTTTACAACATTTTCTTTGCACAAAAACCGGATAAAACACCCACTAACCCTAAATCATTTTATCCTATAAGAGGAGCACGTTTATATGGTTCGCCGGATTTATTTTTGCGGCTTTATGACAGTCAAGGTCAAAATTTTGTTGTTACTTCCCAGAGGTGGAGTAGTTTTTTAATGGAATTCGGTTTTTATGGCACCTTGTTTTTCCTATTCTTACATTTTGTTGTAGAATCATTGACTAATCAAGGGCCCGGCACAAATACAGTTTTAGTAAACACCTTTCTTTCATTGTGTTATTTGTTTGCAATTTTCGGTTTAATATTTATGTTGAGCGGTAAAGTGCTTAATATTCTTTTCCCACCGGCTATCTACATATATACCGATAAAGGTACAATATTATTTAAAATTATTAGGCGCGGAAGCGGAATTTTAAATTATGCTTATTTAGTTCTGACAAACAATGATGCCGTATTGTTCCGGTTGGAAACGCCGAAACTTTTTTTGTTAAGAAAATTTATGCTCTTGGATAAAACAGGAAGACTTGCCATAATAAAAGAAAAATCCTTACCAAAAGCAATTGCACGCAAAATATTTGGTCATTTGGGCGGAACACTTAGGGCAAGTTATACTGTTGAAGGCAAAAATGAAAGTAAAGGGGAAATTTTATCATTGCGTAGGATAAATACTCAATTCCAGGCAGATATAAATAAACCTCAAGCAATTTCCCCCAGTGCAATGCTTGCTGTGCTGGCAGTAATTTTTGTAATAGATAGAGATAAATATTATCCATGGTTTAATTAATATGCGTTTAGTAGAATGTGTCCCAAACATCAGTGAAGGCAAGGATCAAAATAAAATAAAGCAAATAATAAATGAACTTACCTCGGTAAAAGGGGTGGAAGTTCTAGGCTATGAAATGGGTAAAAGTGCAAACAGAACAGTTATAACTTTTATCGCTACTCCGGAAAATGTTACCCAAGCTGCTATAAAATTAATTAAAAAAAGCATTGAACTTATAGATATGCGTAAACATTTAGGCGTACATCCTCGTATAGGATGTGTAGATGTTTTGCCTTTCGTACCTTTTAAAAAAATTTCGCTAGAAGAATGTGCAGAAATCGCAAAAAATGTGGCTAAAGAGGCAGCAGTAAATTTTAATGTTCCGGTATACTTGTATGGTGCTGCAGCTCCAAATGCAGAACGCCAAAAATTAAGTTTTTTAAGAAAAGGCGGCTATGAAATGCTGCCTGCCAAAATGACTGAAATTATACCTGATTTCGGCCCTAGTAATTATAATAAAGATATCGCAAAAACAGGTGCCTTGTGTATAGGTGCAAGGAACTTTTTACTTGCATATAACATTAATTTAAATACCAATGATTTACAAACCACAAAACAACTTGCAAAAGAACTGAAAGTACAAATTCAAAACATAAAAACAATTGGTTGGTATATTGAAGAATATGGTTTTTGCCAAGTTTCCGTAAACATAGAAGATTATAAAAAAGCACCGCTTTATTTAGTATATGAAACCTGTAAAAATTTGGCAGATAAACTGAAAGTATCCGTAACCGGAAGCGAACTTGTGGGATTACTTCCAAAAGATGCCTTGCTTGACAGCGCAAAATTCTACCTTAATAAACAAAACAAAATAATGCTTGGTATGCCGCATGAAGAAGTATTTGACCTTGTTATACAAAATTTAAATTTAAGTCAAATTACACCTTTTATACCTGAAGAAAAAGTTTTGGAATTAAAACTAAAAAGTTTGAAATAACCTGCTTATTATTCGCCATAAAAAATCTGCTTTACAAAAGCCCTAATAAATGTTAAATTGTATATATATGTCAAAGAGGTGTTATGGCCCTAAAAACTTTAAATTTGTACAGCCCTGTTAATGGGGTAATGATTGATATTTCCAAAGTACCTGACGATGCCTTTGCGGAAAAAATGCTTGGGGACGGTGTCGCTTTTGAACCGGAAGAAAATTTTATTTCCGCACCTTCGGACGCCACGGTTAAAACGCTTCACAAATGTTTACATGCCATAGTACTTGAAAAGGACGGTTTTGAAATTTTAATTCATATCGGTGTTGATACTGTTTCGCTGAGAGGACAAGGCTTTAAAGCTCTTGTTAAAGACGGTGATAGCGTAAAAAGAGGACAAAAGATTATTGAATTTGACCGGGATTTTTTAGCAAAAAATGCTAAAAGCAATATAGTAATTATGGTTATTGCCACACCTTTGGAAGTAACATTGAAAAAAGAAAACTTAATTAAAGTATCACCTCAAACAAAAGTTTTTGATGCTTTCTATCAAGAAATATTACCACAAGTGGTTGAACCAAGAATCTTCCAAACATTTACCAGCGAAGAATTCAGTATTCTAAATAAAACCGGGCTTCATGCAAGGCCGGCAGGGGAAATTGCAACTTTAGCACAAAGCTTTAAAAATACAGATATTTTTCTTCTAAAAGGGCAAAAACAAGCAAAGGCAAAAAGTGTAGTAGAAATTCTAGGACTTTCTTTGGAATACGGGGACAAAGTAAAAGTTATGGCAACCGGTGCCGATGCAGAATTTGCTGCAGTTGAAGTTAAAAATTTTATTTTAAGTGAACTCAATGATAACTTAATACCCCCTAAATTGCAGCCTGAAATACCTTCAAGAATTCATATTGCCGGGGAAGCTCAATTTAAAGGTATCGGTATTTTTGACGGGTTAAGTATCGGTAAAGCTTATGTTTTAAGGGGTTACAAATTTGATATACAAGAAAAGTCTCCGTTCACTGTAGAGCAAGAACTTGCAAAATTTCAAGGTTCACTTAAAAATGTCAAAAGTACCTTAGATAAAGAACGCCATGCCGTTTACGGGCAAAAAGACAGGGAAGAAATATTACTCGCCCACATTACTATTTTGGAAGACCCTTTCCTAATTGATGAAACTGAACAATTAATAAAACAAGGTTATAGTGCTGCTTTTGCGTTTTCTTCCGCAGTGAAGCGCGCAATAGATGTTTTGAAAAAGGCAGGTAATGCTATATTAAGATCTAGAGTAGCAGATTTTGTTGACTTGGAAACCCGCTTGCTTGCTGATTTAACCGGCCAAAATTACGGGCTTCCCAAATTTACGGAAGATACAATAATAATTGCCAAAGAATTGCTGTCCCATCACTTAAACGACTTAAACGAACACATAACCGGCATAGTTATGGCAGAAGGGTCCGCCCTATCCCATGTATCGATAATGTTGAAAACACTTGGCATTCCTACAGTCATAGGTGTAGGCCAAGATATTTTGACAATTTCAGACGGGGCAGATATTATTTTAGATTCCAAACTCGGTACAATTACCGTTAATCCCACAAATATAAGCGAGGTAAAAAAGCAGACAGAAATTATTAAAATAAACCGCCAAGAAAATATGGCTCATGCTTTTGAACCCGCTGTAACAAAAGATGGTGTTGAAATTACGGTTACGGGAAATGTCGGGACCTTAGACCAGGCCAAAAAAAGTGCCGAGCAAGGCGCACAAGGTATAGGACTTGTAAGGACGGAATTTTTATTTGCAAGCGCGAAAAAAGCACCAACCGAACGAGAGCAATATGAAATTTATCAAAAAATAGTTGATTTACAAAACGGAAACCCGGTTATAATCAGAACCTTAGATGTCGGCGCCGATAAACCTATATCGTTTATTCCTCAAATTAAAGAAGAAAATCCAATCCTCGGTAGGCGCGGAATAAGAACATCCTTTGCAAACGTGGAAATTTTAAAAACACAACTTCGCGCAATAATGCGCGTTAAACCATACGGTATGGCAAAAATAATGATACCTATGGTAACTTTTATAGAAGAAATTTCTACTGTCCGCCGTTTTGTTAAAGAAGAACAAAGTAAACTTGGGATTGATAAGGTATCCCTTGGCATGATGGTTGAAGTTCCAGCCGCTGCCTTAATGGCCGAAGAGTTTGCAAAGAAAGTAGACTTCTTTTCCATAGGTACTAATGATTTGACACAATATACTTTGGCATTAGACAGATCGCACCCGACTTTAAATTTTCTTTCCGACAGTCTAAATCCTTCAATTTTGCGTATGGTAAAAATGACTGTTGAAGGGGCTAAAAAATATGGTAAACCTGTTGGTGTTTGCGGTGCCATTGCGAGCGAACCTGCAGGCGCAATTTTACTTATCGGGCTTGGAATAAGGGCCCTAAGTGTAGTGCCGAGTGCAATTGCTGATATTAAAGCACTCATACGTAGAATTGATATCAAAAAATGCGAACAAGTGGCACAAAGAGCAATAAACTGTACTAGTGTTGCGGAAGTAAGATATTTGGTAAAAACGGAGTTTGAACTTTAATTATGAACATAACCTTTAAAAAGTTTGCTGCTTTTTTTGTATCTTTGGGTAAATCATTAATGTTGCCCATCGCAGTGCTTCCTATAGCCGGGCTTTTGCTAAGATTCGGGCAACCCGATATGCTTAATATCCAATTTTTAGCAGCTGCAGGGGAAGCTGTATTCAACAATTTGCCTGTTATTTTCGCTTTAGGCGTTGCGGTAGGTTTTTCAAAGGAAGAACACGGCGCAGCAGCCCTTTCGGCTTTTGTAGGTTATGTGGTTATGACTTCGGGCATGAAAATTTTTGATGAAAAAATTGATATGGGTGTTTTAGGCGGTATAATCATGGGTATAACGGCGGGATTGCTTTACAACAAATATAAGTCAATAAAATTGCCGCCTTTTCTCGCTTTCTTTGGCGGAAGGCGCTTTGTGCCTATAATTACGGGATTATTTGCCATATTTTATGCTTTAATTTTCGCTTTTATTTGGCCTCAAATTTCCAATGTGATATCAAGTTTCGGCAAATGGGTAATAGCAAGCAATAACATAGGTCTTTTCTTTTTCGGGCTTGCAAACCGTTTGCTTATACCTCTAGGTTTACACCATGTGCTAAATAATTTGGTTTGGTTTCAATTCGGGGATTTTACCGTAATTGAAACAGGGGCTGAAATCGTAAAACATGGGGACTTATGGCGTTTCTTTGCAGGAGATCCTACCGCCGGGGCTTTTATGTCCGGCTTTTTTCCTGTAATGATGTTTGGACTTCCTGCGGCGGCTTTGGCCATGATACTTGAATCATATAAAAATAACCGTAAAGCGACCGCAGGTATATTACTGAGTGCGGCTTTGACCTCCTTTTTGACAGGTATAACGGAACCTATAGAATTTGCTTTTATGTTTTTGGCTTTCCCTCTTTATATTTTGCATGCCGTTTTGACAGGAATAAGTTTAGTGATTATGAATACGCTGGGGGTAAAGTTAGGGTTTACGTTTTCAGCGGGATTATTTGACTATCTTTTAAATTTCGGTATAAGCACTAAACCTTTGGTTTTACTGCCTGTCGGGCTGGCATATGGCGTATTGTACTTTTTCCTGTTTAGATTTGTAATTCGCAAATGGGATTTAAAAACACCGGGAAGGGAAACCCTAACCCAAAATCCTACCCCGTCCGCCAGCCATAATACGCAGGTGATTGACAATAAAGTAAATTTTACCAGAGGTGCTAAATACCTGCTTGCTTTAGGAGGAAAGGAAAATATTAAAAATCTCGGTGCATGTGCAACACGCTTACGTTTGGAAGTATTTGACAGCAGTAAAGTAGATGTAACAACGTTAAAAACTCTTGGTGCAAGAGGAGTAATAAATAAAGAAGGGATAGTACAAGTAATTATAGGGCCGGAGGCGGACCTAATAAGTGATGAAATCCGCCACGCACGGGAAGGTTGATTATGAAAAAATTATTTTGTTTATGTTTATTTTGCAGTTTTGCAATATCAAGTTTTGCTTTCAGCGCAGGGGACTTATTCATAAAAAACTCACGCTTTTGGCAAAATAAATTTTCGCTTGATATAATATCGGAAGAACCGGTCTTTATTGGATTTTCTTTTAACTTGACCGACCACCGCAACTTTGACAAAAAAATCTACTCTTTTAATCTTCCTTTTATGTTATCTTTCCCTTTTTTTGATTTAATTTTTGAACCGTTTATATATCCTAACACAAATAATGATGCCTGGGCCTATGGGGGAAACGTTACAATAAAAGGCCTTTTGAGAAATGATGAAATCAATAATACTTCATCCCAAGGTTATTTGAGGGCAGGTTTTGCAAACCAAAACGCGAATATAACCAGAATCGGAGGAACTAACGAAAAAGAAAATTTCAGGCAATTTGCCTTTGAAGGTGGCCTTAACTTTAATTTCCAAAACCTTTTTAACTTTGATATTAACGGTAACATTTTTACATATCCTGATGAAGTAAAAAATGTTGTGGCTTTTGGCGGTATAATGAATCAAAATGAAATTTCTAACTTAGGCACCATAGATTATGTGCTTAACTTCCCGCATTATTCAGTAGGCGGCGGTATTACATGGCTTTCTACGGAAACTGACGCAAAAACCTCTATTTCATATAAATACGTAGATTATGAGAACGATTTAAAAACCCATTCCGTTATGGTTCAAACAAAAGTTTCCCTTGAACAGCATTTAATAATGACTTTAATTTACAACCATTTGTTTGAAACGCACGGAAAAAACAGGGATTTATTCGGCATAGGCCTAAATTATTTGTTTTAGGGGGAATTATGGAAGAAATTAAAAAACACGCACATCATACTACAGCAGGGGATAATTCCCTTGCTAAAGATGCAGCCACAAGGGTTTTATCATTAGTATCACATAAATTAAAAACACCGCTTTCAATTATAAACGGTTATTCGGAAACAATTTTAGCGGAATTAAAACCCGGGGAAATGTCCAATTTCAGTATAAAAGCCCTTGAAGACATAAATAAGCAAGGGGAAAAGTTAAGTATTTTAATTGATAAACTTGTCCGCTTTGCCAATATTAGTGATTTGTTACCTGAGGACTTGCAGAAAAAAGAAATAAATGTACGTAAAATATTTTCTGAAGTATCCTCAAAATGTATTTTGCGTGATGATTCAATTACAATAACGTCATCAGATAATACTATCCGCGACAGGGCACCAAATGTGGAAATTAAGTGTGACAATGATACCAAAATATATGCCGACGGGGCTTTGCTTTCTATTGCCCTTGAAGAACTTGTGGATAATGCAATAAGGTTCAACAATAATGTTAACAAAAAATTACGCCTATTCTATTATGAAGACCAAGGCAAGGATATTTTAGCAGTTGCCGACAACGGCGTAGGAATAAGAGAACAACATATAGGTAAAATTTTTCATAAGTTTTATCAAGTAGATGATTTTTTCACCGGACAAATAGAGGGCTGGGGGCTGGGACTTGCTTTGGTCAAACGTATTATGAATTTACACGGCGGAAACATAACTGTTCGTTCTCAATACGGGGTTGGAACGATTATCTCTTTGGTCTTTCCGAAACAATGATACAGAATTTAAAAACCTTTAATTCGGATTTTGAAGAAAAAATTAAAAATTTTTCTGCTTTGGTAAAAGATTTCAAAAATCTTGAAACGCGGCTTGATAAAATTTCAGTACAAAAAAAACGTAAATTTGAAGTGCGTGATACCGATTTTGAAAAGGATTTCTGCATATTTGCTCTTGCTTTACAAAAAAGCAGTATTACGATGTATGATTTTATACAAGAACTTCGTTTTAATTCCTTAAGAATTTTCCCAAAAGAAGACACTTTAATTTTAAAAGAATTTGCCATTTATTGCCAGGCCTGTAACACGCAAATAAAAAACTTTGATATAATTTTCAATACAGTGGGGAATCAAATTCAGGAAACATCTTTAAACTTAAAATGGGGGCTTATATCAATAGCGAGAAATGACTTAGTAGCCCTAGGAAAACAATTATTATCTTTGGTTAAAGAGGTTAAAAAATATTATGAATAAAAAAAATATAAGTTCCGTACCAACAGGAATAAACACCTATAATAAAATAAATACTCTTTGTTTAACTATTATTGCCGCAGTCAGCATAACCCTTGCACTTATTTACACCCGCACAATTTTGGTACCTTTGGTGATATCGGTATTTATCTTTGTTATGATTACCCCTCTTATCAGATATATAAAATATTTTACCCGTTGGCCTAAGTGGATATGTATCTTGATAGCAACAATTATAGTATTGGTACCTTTGGTTTTGGTAATTATTTTTATAGCAAACTCTATTTCCAATTTTGCACAAGAAGCATTTACCTACCGCATCAGATTACTTGAATTATTGAATCATTTTACCGCATTTTTAAAATCACAAAAAATACCTATACCTGATGAAATGTTAACATTTTCAAGTATCAGGGAAGTTCTTTCCGCCCCATACTATACGAAACTATTAAGGGGGGTTGGCTCTAATGCAATGACATTTATTTCCTACTCCTTTTTAGTTTTTATCTTTCTGTTCTTTTTCTTAATAGGCAGCGGGCGTACTAAAATTACAAATAATTTAATTAAGGAGATACAAAATAAAATTTCAGCTTACTTATATATTCATATTATTATGTCTCTGATAACCGGTTTTTGTGTTTGGGTAGTATATGTTTCCTGCGGTCTTGATTTAGCTGTAATGTTCGCTGTATTAACGGTACTGCTTAATTTTATACCTAATATCGGCTCGGTAATATCTGTAGTATTGCCTTTGCCTATTGCTTTTTTACAATTCGGATGGGGTGTAAAATTTGTATTAATTCTGCTTTTACCTTCAATAATTCAATTCGTTTTGGGAAGTTTGATTGAGCCTAAAATTTTAGGTGAAGGCGTTGATTTACATCCCGTAACGATAATCGGTTCCTTAATTTTTTGGGGTCTTGTTTGGGGAATTCCAGGTGCATTTATGGCAGTTCCGATGACTGCGGCATTCCGTATAGTTTTAGAAAAAATTGAACCGACGCGCCCCTTTGCCGAACTCCTTGCAGGAAGATTACCGAAGTAGTTATCTCCCTCTTACTTCGTAACCCCTCTGTTGCTCCGCGACATCTCCCCAATTTTTTGAAACAACACAAAAAATTAAGGCAATTTATTCGGAAATTTTACCTTGGTTTGCTCGCCCTTATCACGTCTATTTTTTACTTACATTTGGACAGAAAGAAACAATAAAATTTTCGGTCTAATGGTCAAAAATGTTGCTGATTAAGTATCTTTTCCTT
>CAMZGO010000017.1 GCA_947306425.1 uncultured Elusimicrobia bacterium
TGTATCCGAACGAAGGAGCAACACCCTATAAATGTAAAAGACGAAGCAAATACCCACTCAATAATTAAAGTTTTGCAAGTATTTTGCATTTATAGTAGGCGCTCCGTAGTGAGGTATACCTAGAGTGGCCGGCAGGCCCGTGTATCCGAACGAAGGAGCAACACCCTATAAATGTAAAAGACGAAGCAAATACCCACTTGACAAATCGGAAAAAACCCTTATACTACTAGTATATCCGCGGAGGCCGTTTCGGGCGGGTGTTGTGGAAGGTGGCAGCGGTGCCCCTGCATAACATTAAGCCCCCTTGAAGATGTAGAGCCGGCGGATTAAAAGGAAATGTGTATAATGACTGTAATGTCTATAACTAACTAACCCTCGCTGATGCCGAGGGTTATTTTTTGCCATTAAACCTACTCTTTATATATAATATAAGTATGCAAAATTTACAATCCTGGGCAAAAAATTTTAATAATAAACTATTGTCTTTTTCTTTTTCCGTATTAGGACTCTGTTTTATCGGTTTCTTGATTTATGTTTTAACTCAGGAAGGATTGGACCTTAATTTTATACATAATAATTTTGCCGTTCCGGACTATTTATTCGTAAGCGAAAGGGCAGAACGTCTAACATACATAATAAACACACTGCTTTTTATACCACTATTTTGGTTATCTTTTAAAGCGGTGGAAAAATACATAAAAATCAAAGATGATATAAAATTTCTAAATATTTCTTCCTCATTAATAACTATTATTTTGGTTATGGCTTTATTTGCAGGTATCCCTTATGCTTTACACTTTTATTTTGATGTTGATTTATTCCTAATAATTAGTAATTTTATACTGATTATTTTACTTTTGTTTACCTCTTGTGCTTGTTATTACTTTAAAGACAGAGCATTTTTTAACACTAAAACATTTTTAGTTTTATCTTTAATATTCCTTTTCGTTTATATATTCAAGATATTGGATGCTTTCCCAACTGAAATTATGGACCAGTCTTTTATTGAAGCATTTCATTTTGAGGCCTTTTCCTACCCAATTTATAAAGCAGAAAACGGCCTTATTTTAGGGGCTGATTTTAAAAATATCTACGGATATTACCCGTATTTTTATGCTTTTTTTGCTAATATTATAGGGCCTTTAAATACTATGAAAATAACCTCCCTAACGGCAATTTTACTATTAATTACTTGGGCTTGCGGAATTTTTTTCATATATAAAATTACAAAAAATAAATTATTTGCTCTTTTAATAAGTATTGTTTTTGTTTATTTAACCGGCGGAAATTGGAGTTATTATCTACAATTTGCACCTCTTAGAATTATCGCTTTTGCGATATTGCTTTTTTTAGCAACAATATACACGCAAAAACAGAGAAAATATTTAATATTTTTAGGATTTTTCTGTTCTTCTTTGGCATTGGTCTGGAACTTTGAAACAGGACTCATAAATATCATTGCTTGGACCGCTTTCTTGTGCTATTTTGAACTTAATAATTCAACCATAAAAGAAAAAGCATATTTTTTAAATTTACTTAAATATCTGTTTTATGCGGCCATTTCCTTAATTTTAAGTCTTTTGGCATTTAAATTTATACCCTATCTTCTTATAGGCAAAACCGTTATGTTATGGGATATTTTATTTGTACAAAATATGTTTTACAAGCAGGGCTTTATGATGGCAAAAATTATACCGTCACACCCTTGGTTTTTGCCGCTGATTATATATATGATTTCTTTAATTTTATGTCTTAAACCGATTTTGAATAAACAAAAAAATACGGATAGAGATTTGCCCCTTCTTTTATTCTTGTCCGTATTTGGCCTTGGTATTTACACTTATTATCAGGGAAGAAGTTTTATCAGTAATTTGATTACGGTTTTATTCCCGGCAATTTTAATTCTACCGATTTTACTTAAAAAGATATATCAACAAATACCATATCTAAAAACAAAAAGTACTGAAAATGTCAAAAATTTATTTTATATTTTACACTTTACTGTTTTTGAAACAATCGCCTTTGGCGCAATGCTGTTACTATTTTGTGTATTTATTATAAATACACCCCAAAGACATAAAGTTAAACAAGATTGGCCTTTACAATCAAATGCAGCATCTTTATCAAATCTAATAAAAGATAAAAATCCGATAATATTTACTTTGGATTCTGCTTATTATTACAAGGCCTTAAATAAAAAGGATATTTTCCCTGTTGCAGCACCTATTGATTTTTTCTTTAAACAAGATTATTATAATTTATTTTCCTATTTGGACCGGAACAAAACATCTATTGTATTAGATAAAGAACAACTGGCCCGTATGAAAAAATTTGTTCCCGCCCAATTAAAGGAATTTATAAACAAAACAAAGCATACAAGAAATAATGACTTTGTTTTATTTGAATATAAAAATTAAATTTTTATTTTAGGGCTTCAAGTTCTGTAGTTAATTCAATCCACTTACTTTCTAAATCTGCAATTTCTTTATTTATAAAAGCAAGTTCTATGCTTAAATCACTGCTGTATTGTTTGGTTAAACATACTTCAATATTTTGCTTTTGATTTGTTAAGGTATCAAGTTTTTTCTCAATTTCCCTGATTTGTTTTTTTATCGGTGCGGCTTGGGCACGAAGTTCAGCTGCAGTTTTGCGGCGTTCCTTTTTAATATCTGCTTTATTTTGCGCAGCACTTGCACCTCCGCCGTGTAAGACGAAGTTTTTATAGTCCTCAAGGTCGCCTTCATAATTTTGAACGGTACTGTTTGCAACAAGGAGTAAGCGGTCTGTAACTTCTTCAAGTAAATTAAAATCATGGGTAACCAAAATGACCGCACCGCTGTAATTATTTAGGGCCTCGCTTAAAGCACGGCGGGAAGTGATGTCTAAATGGTTTGTAGGCTCGTCCAATATTAAAATATTCGGGCGCGAAATTGTAATCAAAGAAAGTAAAAGGCGGCTCTTTTCCCCCCCTGAAAGGCTGCCGATTTTTGTATCCGCTTTATTTTTTTGCAAACCGAAGCAAGCAAGATGAGTGTAAACCTCGGCCTCTTTAGATTCCGGCATTTTTTCTTTGGCAACTTCATAAGGGGTTTTATCAAGGTCAAAAACTTCCGTCTGATGTTGTGCAAAATAGCCCACTTTTATTTTACGAGCATAAGTTAATTTACCTGCCATTGTCGGTAACAAACCGGCAAGTAGTTTTGCAAGCGTACTTTTGCCGTTTCCGTTTGCACCGAGCAAAGCAATTTTATCTTCCGCACCGATAGTTAAATTAATATTTTTTAAAACTTCTACATCGTTATAGCCGCAAGAAACATCTTCTAAAGTATATAAATAGGCATCCAAAAGTTCAGGTTCGGGGAAAGTAAAACGCACACTTTTTTCCAGCGGAATTTTTGGTGCGTCCCCCATACGCTCAAGCATTTTTAAACGGCTTTGGGCTTGCTTAGCTTTGGTGGCTTTATAGCGGAATCTATCTACGAAACTTTGTAAATGTTTACGTGTTTCTTCATAACGTTTTGCGTCTTTAATAATTTGCTCCGTTTGATTATGGCGGGTGCGCTCATAAGTATCATAATTGCCGGTATAAGTTTTAAGTTTACACTCGTCAACTAAAATAATTTTTTCGCAAATTTTATTTAGTAATGCACGGTCGTGGCTAATTAAAAATAAAGTTTTATCGGTTTTTTCCAAAAAACTTTCAAGCCAAATTGAGGTTTCCAAATCTAAATGGTTTGTAGGTTCGTCTAAAAGTAAAATATCAGACGGTGCGAACAAGGCCGCTGCCAAACTTGCCCTTACGCGCCAACCCCCGGAAAGTTCCTTTAGAGGTTTCCTTAATTCCTCTTCTAAAAATCCGAGCCCGCCCAAAATTGCGCTTGCACGAGCGGATGCACTATTGGCACCCAGATTATTTAATTTATCGTAGATTTCGGCAATTTCTTCGCCTGATTTTGCGGAAGGAAGTTTAGCATACAAATCTTTTAGACGTTTATCTGCTTGCAAAACATATTCAAGCGGAGTTAGATTTGTGTCTTTAATTTCTTGTTCAACGGTTGAAATTTGTAAACCGGAACTAATGGTAATTTTACCGCCGTCCGGATAAATTTGACCTAAAATAAGACGAAATAAGGTAGTTTTACCGCAACCGTTTAAACCAACAAGGCCGGTTTTTGTACCGTCGGCAATAAAACAGGACGCATCTTCAAAAATAGGGCGCAGGCCTATGTGATAACTTAAATCTGAAATTTCTATCATAGGTTGCCCTGCGTGGATTTACTCCTCTGCTGCCTCTTCTTTGCGGGATGCTTTTCTGCGTTCGTGAATGTTTAAAATTTTCTTTCTAAGCCTAACTGAAGTCGGTGTAATTTCAACAAGTTCATCAGGTGCAATATACTCAATGGATTGTTCTAAACTCATAATACGCGGTGGCGTTAAAACCAAAGCATCATCAGCGGCTTTGCTTCGCATATTTGACATACGTTTTGCTTTACACGGGTTTACAACAAGGTCATTATCGCGTGAGTTTTGCCCGATAATCATACCCTCATAAACCTGCACACCGGGGCCTAAAAACATTTGGCCGCCATCTTGCAAGGCGTTCAAAGCGTATGAAGTTGTAACGCCGGGTTCTTTGGCAATCAAAACACCGTTGGAACGCAGCGGCGGAACATCAACTTTTGGGTAATATCCGTAAAAACTGTGATGCATGATACCAAGCCCGCGGGTTGAAGTCAAAAATTCATTTTTGAAACCGATTAAAGCGCGGGAGGGAATAATATATTCTAAGCGTAGGCGGTTTTCCCCCTCGCTTACCATATTTTCAAGTTTAGCACCGCGTTTACCTACAAGTTCAAAAACAGCACCTTGTACATCTGAAGAAATATCTAAAATAAGATATTCCATAGGTTCCAAAATTTTACCGTTTTCTTCTTTATACAAAACTTCAGGGCTTGAAACGGCAAGTTCAAAACCTTCGCGGCGCATATTTTCAATTAAAATAGTTAAGTGCAACTCGCCGCGCCCGTAAACTTTAAAACGGCCTTCGCCTTCAAGCTGTTCAAGTTTCATACCCACATTTGTTTGAGCCTCTTTTTCAAGACGCGCTTTTAAATGGCGGCTGGTTAAAAATTTACCTTCGCGGCCGGCAAAAGGGGAGTCATTAACAAAAAAGTCCATTGAAATTGTCGGCTCATCAATAACGAGCGGCGGCAGTGGTTCTTCCGCGCCGACCATGCACAAAGTATCACCGACCTCAACCCCCTCAAGACCGCTGATTGCGACAATATCACCGGCTTTTGCACTTTGTACTTCTTGCTTGCCAAGACCAAAAAATCTTTCAATTTTTGCAGCTTTGCCCAAAACCCTTTTACCGTTTTGTTTGAGCATGGCGACCGTTTGGCCTTGTTTGATATCACCGTTTAAAATGCGCCCGATACCGACAGCACCCAAAAAATTATTATAATCAAGCATCGTCACTTGCATTTGGAGCGGTTTAGTTTCATCGGCGACAGGTGCGGGAACATATTTTAAAATTGCATCAAAAATGGGCGCGATATCGGCGCCTGTTTTATCAATTTCATTTGAAGCCCAACCCGCGCGGCCTGAAGCATATATGATAGGGAAATCAAGCTGTGAATCATTTGCACCAAGTTCCATAAAAAGTTCAAAAACTTCGTCAACGACTTCCGAAGGCCTAATATGATCGCGGTCCATTTTGTTTATAACAACTATAGGTTTTAGACCAAGTGCAAGTGCTTTTCTTAAAACAAAACGTGTTTGCGGCATAGGGCCTTCAACGGCATCAACCAAAAGTAAAGCACCGTCAACCATTTTTAAAACACGTTCAACTTCGCTGCCGAAATCTGCGTGTCCCGGGGTGTCTACGATATTAACAGTATATCCCTTATAATTTACTGCTGTACATTTTGATAGAATCGTTATGCCGCGCTCGCGTTCAAGCGGGTTAGAGTCAAGGACAGTTTCCTGTGCTTCGTCTTGTTTTACTTTAAACTGACCTGCTAATTTTAAAAGGGAATCCACAATAGTGGTCTTGCCGTGGTCTACGTGTGCAATAATAGCCACATTTCTTACATCTTGTCTTGTATTCATAATTTTAATCCAAAAAAATAACGCTTTAAAAGCGCCGGTGGTTTGATTTACGTCTATATATATTATATCTTTTTTTTAATATAAAAGGAACTCCCCCTATTATAGCGGGGGAGTTCTTTAAAATACCGAACTTTTAAATTATGCTTTATTGCCGAAATTTGACAAATCAAAACCTTGCATAATTTTTTCCATTAAAACATCTATTTGATTTTCAATATTTTGGGCATAATTTTGCTCTATGTTTAATCTAAAGACATCGGGCAAATGCATAGGAACAAACTCAAGCGGAACCTCGTTTTTTACTTTATATTTTGGTGCCCATTCTAAGAGAATTTTATTATATCTTTCAGCCTCTTCTATGTATTTCTTTTTGTGTGCATTTTTTTGATACCAATCTTCAATAACTTTTTGCACAGCTACCATGCATTCTACCTTTTCATAATTCCCTCTTCTTTGATATTCTTCTAACCATCGTTTTGCGTATGCTTTTGCATCCACAGGGGTTTGCGGTGCTAAGTGGTAGCGGTAAATAGAACCTACTAGTTTAAGCAAATTAGCGTCATAATTCTCAATCAAATATTCAAGTACCCCAACTTGACCTTCTTTAACAGCCTGAAAGGCCTGTGTTAAAAACTCGTCATTAAATAGATCTTCCGCTATCTTATAGATACCATTATCCAACAAGTAACCATAACCACCCTCAGTAATTAATGCCTCAAATAAAGGTTTATTGTTCAAGAGCAAGGCAAAAGTAGGCATATTTACCGCGGCCATATCACGAAACTCATAGCCAAAGCCCTGCTCAATCTTAGGGTCTCTATCTGTACCATACCTAGGATAATCACATTTCCATATTCTATTAGGATCAGCACAATATGCCAGCATTTCTTTTATATATTTACCTCTATCATGTCTTTCCCCCATAGCCCACTTAAGATTGGGGGAAAGATTTTTACCTGCAAATCTTCTATAATAATCCTCATATACATTATTATCACAATAGTTTTTATCCAAAGCATTAGCAAACATAGGAAACAATGCTAATGCGAATATAACTGCAAAAAAATATTTTATTTTCATTTTTTCTCCTCTTATGCAGCAGCGTTTTGTTGCCCTGCCAATAATTCAGTTTTTTGTTTTTCTAATTCTTCCACAAATTTCTTAAACGAATTAGGTGTAAAAATAGGCCCTTGCAATATAATTGAGGCTTCTTCAGGATTAGCTACAGTATATCTGTTAACTAAGTCGTTTTCAGTTAACAAAGCCCTTGAAAATTCATCCATAGTTGAAGTATCAATATATATTTTCTTATCTGACAGATTAACTATCATTTTCTCTATAGTACCTATATCACCTTCTATGCTATCAACTGATTTTTGGATATTTTCATCCACATCATTGATAGGACCATAAACACCTAAACTGCTTCCACGTCTAGTTTTAGTAATTTTTATAGGTGCAATGACGCCGACAGACTCTCCCTTAGAAAATTTATAGGAACTAACCTGTCCCCATATCTCATACTCTGACCCTTTATCTGCACGTATAAAAACCATATCAGCTTCATCTTCGCCATCAACTATTTCGTAACTACCATCTTGATTTCGTTTAACTTCCATAATTACAGTTTCATAATTCTGTCCTTCTTGTGATTTTTCTTCAGGTTCATCTTTTTTAACACCTATCTCTTGTTGGGCAGTTACCTTTGCTTGCGCGGCAATACCTTGAGGGGTTAAATCACCATCACCAGTTTGAGAAGTGTCATTGCTGCCGCGGCTGCCGCCGTTGTAAACACCTCCTGACGAACCGCCGGCAGTAGAAGAAGGTACTTCAATATTTAAGTTGATATTTTTTAGGTTTGCATAGGCCTCACTTAAAGCATTATCATCAAAACCCTTATCTTTCAAAGAAGCAGATATTGCGGAACTGCCGCCCATATTACCGACTGCACCTGTTCTGTAAGCATTTGCCTGATAGTTTTGATATGCCGGCGCAACAGGTGTATTAGCGGTATTTTTTGCTTTCTCTTTCTGTAATGTTTGTAAAATCTCAATATCATTTGCATTCGGCATACGTTTTTTGGCTGCTAAGAATTCCTGTTCCGATACAGTATTTTGCACCAATTCTCTATACGGTACATGGCCTTTTGGGGTTACTATATACTTTTCCCCTTTTGCATCTTCTATGACTTTATAATCGTTGCCGTTAACTTTGACATAACCCTTAATCGGACTGTTTGATTTGCTGTAAGCATTAGAATAAGAATTACTTGCCGCTGAAATAGTAGACGGTTGTGTTGAAGAAGATTTATCAGAACTATATCTTTTTGAAGATGCAAGCAAGGTGTTATCTTGTGAAGTCAAACCGGCGGAAGAACTTTCTTTATTAAATACGTGATGATTGGCAACTTTGCCTTTTATAGCAGATGTTCTATCCTCGGCGGAAGGCCTGGAAAAACCATAAAAAGAAGCAATCCTATCGGCCAATCTTGAAATCGGATTAGCCTGATAAGGCATACCCGACTTAACGGCAAACGGGGAAAAGTCCTCCTCTTCCTGATTGCCGTAAATAAAAGGAAGCGTAAAAAAAGCGATAAGCACCACCAACGCTATTTTACCTGAATTCTTTCTTAAAAAACTCATACCACCTCATAGCAATAAATGCTTTTTATCATATATTTTCTGCTGCTCCCTTATATTATAGCAATTTAGAAACAAAATGCAAGCACTTTTTAACGTGTTTTTAATTTCCCCAACTGCCCTCAATATTATTTTGACATTTTTATGAAAATTTGTAAAGGGTATTTGGACCTATTCTTAGGTTAATTTGGACCTATAAAAATATAGGACCTTTGTTAATATTTTGACTCTGTACTTTTAATTTTACACATTATTTGGCGCGCTTTGTGATATTTTATATAATATAAGTAGAGTTTGGAGAGGTGTGTGAGCGGTTGAAACAGCAGGCCTCGAAATCCTGTATACCGAAAGGTATCGAGGGTTCAAATCCCTCCCTCTCCGCCATTTGAAAGCCCCTACGCAAAGCGTGGGGGTTTTTGAATGGCGGAGATTATGAAAGCAAACTGCTTTGCTTTCATAGGGATTTGAAGGGCGGAGCCATATCCGAGTTTGAGCGCGAGCCTTTTAGGCGAACGCGAAAGGCGAGGATGGCGAGCCCCGGGGTGGAGGAAAATTCCGTCAGGAATTTTACCGTAACCCAAATTCCTCCCTCACAAACTCTTAGCGGGGTTTTAAATTTTCAGGGAGTGGAGCGACTTAAACTGTGAGGGCACAGCGCCCCGCTGCTTTAAGTCGCGTCGGAATTTGAAGCCCGCAGCGATGTGTGAGTTTTGCCGAAGGCAAAGGCGAACACCGCGAGGGCAGGTCCGAGCAAAATTTCCGTCAGGAATTTTACCGTAAGCCAAATCCCTCCATCCTTATCTAATCAAAAAAAGTTAAACTGATACATTTTTCCGTCGTGGGGTTTAAATGCCTCTTGACAACCTTTTTTTTTTTTTTTCTACAATATATATAGTAAGTAATAAAAACGCCATAAAAGTTAAATTAGGAGATTGTATGAAAAATAAATCAGGCTTTACTTTAATTGAGTTATTAGTTGTTGTTTTAATTATCGGCATACTTGCCAATATCGCTTTGCCCAAATATAGAATATTTAAAGAAAAAACGCGTGCCACGTCAGCCATACAAGCTCTCCACATGATTACTGATTCTATGGAACGATATTATCTAATTCACAATGAATTCCCACCATCTACTGGGTACAGTAATTGTAAAGATCTTAGTCAGTACCTAGATATAGATTTTAATGGTATCAAGTATTTTGATCAATGTTTTTATGACAACTATACTGTACATGCGGATCGTTGGTTAAGTAAAGTTTCAACAACTAACAGATACCATATAGTAAAAAACTATAGTTATAAAGATAGTCCTTGGCGCAACAAAGGATTCATTTGTTGGATTTATGGACCAGATAATACCTTAGCAGCAGATGTTTGCCGGAATTTATGCGGAGTCAAAGATTTGTTTCGTGTAACATGGGGTTCTGAATTAGGTTGTTATATAAAACCATGATTTTTATCAAACTAAAAAACACCCGCGGGATTTAACTCCAACGGGTGTTTTTATTGTTTTTAACTTAAAAAATAATTCGTTAAAATTATTTCTTTTCTGCCGGTTTAACAGCGGCACCTTCCTCTTCTTTCTTACCTTTTGTGGCAGAAAGTTCAGGTTGTGCGGCTTCAGTTCCGGCGGCAGCAGCAGGTGCTGCGGTGGCTTCTTCGCGCGGCATCATGATGTGGACAATCATCTTATCAGGTTCACCTAAGAAAGTTACACCTTTCGGGGCAACGATATCGGCTAAATTAATATGTTTATCCAAAGTTAAGCCGGTAATATCAACGGTAATTTCATGCGGAATATCGGCAGGTAAACATTTAATTGCGACTTCCCTAACAGTATGGTCAACAATGCCGCCGTTTTCTTTAACCCAAGTACATTCGCCTGTTAAGACGATTGGTACAACGGTTTCAAGAGGTTTATCCATAGAAATTCTTTGGAAATCAACGTGTATCGGATTATCAGTTACAACATGATATTGAACTTCTTTGATAATAGCATTTTCATTGCCTTTAGGTAAGGCAATTTCAACTATAGCATTACTGCCTGCTTTTTGAATTTCAGCCAAATCTTTTTGAGAGATGGTTATAGAAATCGGTTCTAAACCTTCACCATACAAGACCGCAGGAATATTCTTTTGGGCCCTTATCTTTGAAAGTTCCCCGCGAACACCGGCCTTTTCTCTAGGCTGAGCATTAATTTTTACTTTTTGCATTTTGTACTTCCTCCAACTATTTTTATTAAAATTTAATTAAACATTTCACTTATTGAACGGCCATCATGGTTACGGCTGATAGCATCTGCCAAAATATGGGCAATAGACAATACCTGTATTTTGGGGCTTTGCTTGCGTGTTTCAGGCAAAGTATCGGTAATAAAAAGTTTTTCCAAGGCAGAGGCTTCAATTTTATCAACACCGTCACGTGATAAAACACCGTGTGTAGCAACGGCAAAGACTTTTTTAGCTCCGCTTTCTTTAACTTTATTTGCAACTACAGTTAATGTACCGGCAGTATCAACGATATCGTCAACGATAATAGCTGTTTTATCTTTTACATCACCGATTAAATTGTAAACAACCGCTTCATTTTTCTTAGGGCGTCTTTTATCAATAATAACTAAACCTGCGTCCATACGGGCGGCAAAGCGCCTTGCACGTTCCACACCGCCAACGTCAGGAGATACTATAACCAAATCTTTAGGTTTATTTTTAAGGAAATAATCTAAAAATACGCCGCGCGCTCTTAAATGGTCCACCGGAATATCAAAGAAACCTTGTATTTGACCGACGTGTAAATCCATAGCCATAACTCTATCTGCGCCTGCATGGGTAATAAGGTTTGCCACAAGTTTTGCGGTTATAGGAACACGGGGGCTGCTTTTCCTATCAGCACGGGCATAACCATAATAAGGTACAACAGCAGTAATACGTGCCGCTGATGCACGTTTTAATGCATCAATAGAAATCAAAAGTTCCATTAAATTTTCATTAACGGGCGTGCAGGTGGGTTGGATAACATAACAATCTGCACCGCGCACACTTTCAGTAACCTGAACATCAATTTCGCCGTCGGCAAAACGCTCAACGCGCATAGCGCCAAGTTCTTTGCCGAGATGTTTTACAATCTTTTCCGCCAAAGTGCGGTTTGCATTGCAAGTGAAGATTTTTAATTCCCTCGGTACAATAGGGTCATTCATTTTTATTTTCCTTTCTTGTTTTTGAGATTAACTTGCCGCGCCCTTGCTATCGCCAAGGATGTGGCAGGTACATCTTCTGTTATAGTTGAGCCGGCACCGATTTTCGCGCCCGCGCCCACCTTAACAGGTGCAACAAAATTTGTATTTGAGCCCACAAAAACATCATCCCCGATTATCGTTTGATGTTTATGTTTGCCGTCGTAATTACAGGTTATTGCGCCGGCACCTATATTAACACCTGCGCCCATAACAGTATCCCCTATATACGAAAGATGCGGCACTTTTGAACACGAACCGATAACGGATTTTTTTATTTCCACAAAACTGCCGATTTTGGCTTTATTTTCTACAACAGTTTGAGGGCGGAGTTTGGCAAAAGGCTCAGTTTGAACACCTTCTTTTAAATGACTGTCCAAAATATAGCAGGACATTTTGACTTCAACATTGTTTTCAAATTTAGAATTTTCTATCCAGCAATTGGGGCCTATTTTGCAATTTTCGCCAATAACTGTTTTGCCGTAAATATAACAATTTGGATAAATAACAGTATCAGCACCTATTTTAACGGCCTTATCAATATAAGTATTTTGAGGGTCAATTAAAATTACGCCGTTTTCCATAAGTTTATTATTGATTCTTTCGCGCATTGCCTGCGCTGCTTCCGCAAGTTGTTTTTTAGAATTTATACCCATCGCTTCTTTATAATCTGTGGCTTTAAAAACTTCCACTTTTTTGCCTTGTTTTTGGAGTAAAGACAAAGTATCGGTTAAATAATATTCCTGTTTTGGACCTTGCGGTTTTAAAAATTTTAAAACTTTTTCAAGGTCCTTAACCTCAAAAACATACATACCGGAATTTACTTCTTTTACCGGTGCAGTTTTAGAGTCCGTTTCACTTTCTTCAACTATTCTGACTAAATTATTTTCTTTAATAATGCGCCCATAACCTTTTGGGTTTGGTACCTCTACGGTTAAAACAGTGCAAGAAGCCTTTTTTGCATTATGATGTTTAATAAGTTGTTTTAAAGTTTCGGCTTTTATTAACGGTGCATCCCCTGCTAAAATTAAAACTTGTTTATATTTTTTAAGCGCGGGCATAGCCGCTTTTACCCCAGAGCCGCTGCCGTTTAAAACTTTTTGCAAGGCAAATTTTAAATCTGCCTTAATACCCCAAGCGGCATAATTATTTTTAACTGTTTGTTGCAAAATATCAGCCTGATGACCGCATAAGACAATATTTGCAGACGGCTTTAAAGTATCTGCCGTTTGTAAAATATGGGCCAACAAAGGTAACCCAAAAATTGTATGTAAAGGTTTAGGTGTGGCGGATTTCATTCGTGTACCCTTGCCGCCTGCAAGGATTAAAACTGATAAATTGGCTACCATAGTTCTCCTTACTCTTGCCTTAAATTTATAGATAAATTATAGCAAATTTTAAAACTAAGTGCAAAATGAAACTTAAAAGTACCCGCACTTTGTGTAGTGCGGGTATTTTATAGAAAAATAATAGTTTATTTTATTTCTTAATTTGATTTTGCTTCCGCTCTTAAACGCTCGGCTAAATTGTGTAAATAGACAACTCTTTTCTCCGTATCTAAATCTTTCCATTTATTTGAGCGTGTATATATACTGCAAATTACATTATCCATATTCGGGTTACGAGAAATATAATATTCTATATCTATAACATCATATAGTATTTGTGCACAACCCTCACTTTGGCTATAAAAAGTGGTAAAGTCATCATAGCCGTGTTTGTTAAATAAAGCAGCATATCTAAAAGGATTTTTAAGGAATTCATATTTCATCAAATCTGCTGATAAATTTGGGTCAATCATCGGCATTTCGGCGGGAGGAATTAATAAAGCACCTAATACAAGACCTATTAAACCACCGCCGATAGTAAGCCATGTAAATGAAACTGAAGATACTACAAATTCTGATACAAACCCCAAAGCCACCCCCAAAAGACCACACACTGTAACACATGCAGCCCGTTGTAACCTATCATTAAAGAAGAAATCTTCTGTCTGTCTAGCTCTTTCCATATCTCCAAGTAAAAGAGTATAAAAATTAGCTTCATATCTTTCTTCTTCGCTAGAAAAACCATTATATTCCTTGTTTGTTTTTGCTTTTAATTTGGCTTCTGATTTTAATTTCTCAATGTATAACTTGTAATTTTCCAGTTCTTGTTCATTGGTGTTTTTAGTAAAATCTTTGATAGCTTGTTTATAATTTTCTTCTGCTTCTGCATAACGTTGTTTTAATTTTTTTATGCTAGGTATGCCTTCATAATTCTTTGTTGTTTTTAATTCTCTGGGTTCCGGCATAGAGGAAGATATTTCTTCTCTTAATTCATTTAATTCTGCCATATCTAAAGTGGTGGAAAATTCCGCCGCTTGCAAGACAGGGGTAGCGGTAATTAACATAATTACTGCCATTGTTAAACTAATAATTTTATTTAGTATTTTCATTTTTACTCCTTATAAATATTAAACAAATTTATACTTTGTATCACAAGAGCATTTAGACCTACTTAAAAGCACCCAAAAGACCTATTTCGTTTGCAAATAAATCAGAGGGTCTAATGCTTGTGTTCCGGAACGGACCTCAAAATACAAGGCCGGCTTTCCTTGCCCCATAGCAGTTCCTTGCATATCATAACCGCAAGTACCGATAATAGCCCCGCTTTGTAATACTTGCCCTTGATATGCTTTAATTTCTTGTAAAAATCCATATATGGTAAAGAAACCGAGACCATGGTCCACAATTACCACCTGCCCGTACGAACGGAACTGTCCTGCAAAAATTACTTTACCGCTTTCCACCGCTTTTACGGGAGTACCGGCAAGAGATGCAATCTTTATACCGTCCCTAAAAATCCAAGTTTTTAATTGATTATTATATTCTTTACCGAATTTGCTTATAACCTGCCCGTTAAGCGGCCAAGGTAAAGATTTTTGGGCAATATTCAGCCCCTTTTCTTTCTGCGTTTTAATACCTTGTTTTCGTTCTTGGACGGCGCGCTCGCGCTCCGCCTGTTTTAAAAGTTTTTCCATTTGAGAGGCACTGTTTTTAAGTTCTTCAAGTTCCTTTTTGGCTTGTTTTAATTTTTCGCGTGCATTAGATAAATCCTTTTCTTTATCTTTATGGGTAGCCTCTAATTTCTCTTTTTCAGCCTCAAGGAGGGTTTGCTGTGAAAGCAATTTCTTTTGTTCTTGTTCTGTCAATTTTAGGTCTTTTTCATTTTGTTCCAAGGATGCTTGGAGATTTTTAAAATATGCGGCTTTTGCTTTTAATAAAGAGTTTAAAAGTAAATTTCTGGTTACTGTTTTACCCGTATAAAAATCTGACTGCAAAATATTTTCTACTATTGTTGAGGTTAATGTCTCCTGCATCAAGGTCTGCCACATAGGCAAAGTGCTTTGCATAATTTCATACTTACTTTGCAGAAGTGAAGTTTTACTTTTTACTTCTATTAAATTGCTTTTTATTTCTTCGGTCTTTTTGCCTGTTTGTTTTTCTCTTTGGGTCAGATTTTTAAGTTCTTGTTCTAATTTGCGTTGTTTATTTTGGTATTCTTTAAGCTGCTTTTCTTTTAAGGTAGCCTGTTCTTTTATTCCTTGCAAATCTTCCTTTGAGGCAGCCTGCGCTGCCCCAAAACAAAAGACAAAGCAAAAAACGGTTACTAAAATTTTCCCCATTTAGCCAAACTCCTGCCAAATAAAAGGCAAAACAGAAAACATACAATCTGCATAAGAGTAAACGGGTTATAAGGTGTTAAAGGTAACATCTTTAAGAAAATGAGCAAAATATATATGAACCCAAAAGCAAACCCATAGGCGAATATTGAAGCCCCTACTGCATAAAAACGCTCGGTAACAGTAACGGGCAAATATTTGACCTCTACAAAAAAACCAAATGCAAGCAAAGCAAAAGCACAAGCAATAAAAACAATATCTATAACTTTGAGAAGTGCCAGCAAATACAAAGCCAAAGCGCTTTCTTTCTCTTGAAAATAGGCTTGGGCATCCTCGCTCATAGCGGAAACATGTTCCTGCGCCCAAGCAGCCGGGTTTAAAAATGCCTTTCTTGATAATTTGATTTCATAAAAATACGGTAAAACATCTTGCGGCAGAAAGGATTGCAAATCCAAACCGGAATTGCCTTGTTTTAAATAGCCTTTTATATCTTCTTCGCTTAAAGTTTTGACTTCGCTGACTTCAGGTAAAAAATATAATTTACCTGCAAACTGCTTTGCTTGTGCCGGGTTGGCATTTTTTAGGACAACAGCAATTTTAAAATCATCTTTTATTAAATCAAGCGTAAAGGAAATACGTTCCCTGCAAAGCAAAATCATTTGCAAAAGCAAAGCCACCGCAAACACCATAAAAAATATTTTTATTGCTTTTGCACCATATTTTGTTTTTATTTTATAAACATTTTTTGACTGCTCCATTTTACCACCTGTTCCCTAAACGGAGGGCTTCTTCGTACAAACGCAAATATGCAGCGGAAGAACTATCCCAAGAAAAGTCTTTCAACATAGCATTTTCGCGCAATCTGGCAAAGGCCCTTTTATTATTATACACCTCAAAGGCACGGTTTAAAGTATAGATGAGGGAGTTAGTCTCAAAATTATCTACAAAAAAGCCGGTCGCCTGCCCCAAAGAATCTGTATTTGTAAAGCCGTTTACAGTATCGGCAAGGCCGCCGGTTTTGGTTGCTACCGGTATGGTACCATAACGCATAGCAATCATTTGGCTTAAACCGCAAGGTTCAAAACGGGAAGGCATTAAATAAAAATCCCCGGCTGCATAAACTTGATGGGCTAAATTTTCATCAACAACACCGCAAAAAGCGATATTACGCGGATTTGAGGCCGCCAAATTTTTTAAAGTATTTTCGGCTTTAGGATCCCCTTTTCCCAAAAAGGCAAATTGCATTTTACCGGCCATTGCTGGTACGGCAGATACAGCCAAATCAATACCCTTTTGATATGTCAAACGGGATACCATCACACAGAGCGGAATATTTTCATTAACATCAAGGCCTAGTTCCTTTTGAAGGGCTGTCTTACAAAGCACTTTACCGCGCAAACTCTCTTCATCATAACCCATCGGTATAAGACTGTCGTTTTGAGGGTCCCATACATCCGTATCAAGCCCGTTTATAATACCGCTAAAAGCAGGCCCCTTTGAACGTAATACACCTTCAAGGCCGAAACTGTTGCGCCCGTTTATAAGTTCCTTCGCATAAGTAGGGCTTACCGTCGTAACACGGGTACTGAATACAATGCCTGCTTTCAAAAAACTTATACCGCCCCAATATTCAAATTTATCAGGTGTAAAATCGGGGCCGTAAAAGCCGGCTTTATCAAAAGTTGACTTAGGATAATAGCCCTGATAGGCAATATTGTGTATCGTAAAAACAGTTCTTGTACGGGCAAAATATGCATCGGTTTTATATACCGTTTCAATATAAGCCGGAATTAGGCCCGTTTGCCAATCGTGTGCGTGTATAATATCAGGTTTAAAGCCGATAAATTTGCATGCTTCCAATACCGCGCGGGAAAAGAAAATAAAGCGTTCATCATTATCACTGTAATCTTTATTATGTTCATTATAAAGGCCGGGCCGGTCAAAATATCTGCCGGAATTTATGAAAAATACCAAAGCATTACCCCATTTGAGATAATATAGACGTGCCGGCTCAACATGATTTCCAACAGGTACCAAAAAAGAACCCGGAACGGCTTTTAAAGAAGCAGTATTTTTTACTTTTCTGTAATAAGGTAGCATTAAAAGCACTTTTGCACCGCGTGCGCGGGAAAATTCTTGTGTTATTGCACCTACAACATCGGCTAAACCGCCGGTTTTGCAAAAAGGGTACGCCTCACTAGCCGCTAAAACAATATTCATTATTTTGTTCCTCCGTCTTGGTTTGGTTCCTGGTTTTCTTCCAGCATTTCTGTTTGATTTTGTTCTTCTGTATTAACTAATTCATCTTCCGCAACATTATCTTCCAAAGGCAAAATATTATCTTTGGAAGGCGGTAAAACCTGATCAAAGGGTAAATCGCTTTGTATTTCCTTAGGACCTTTTGCTGCAAAGGTTTTTATGTCGGGCAATTCACTTAGATGATTAAGCCCAAAAACCCTTAAAAATTGTTCCGTAGTGGCATAAACAAGCGGGCGGCCGGCAACTTCTTTTTTACCGGCTATTTTAACAAGGCCTCTGTCCAAAAGTTTTTCAAGCGGGCCGCTTATATCAACACCGCGTATAACCTCAATTTCGGCACGGGTAACCGGTTGCTTATAAGCAATTATTGCAAGCGTTTCCAAAGCAGCAGGAGATAAGCGGGCAGACATTTTTTCATTATAAAGTTTCCTTACCCATCTGCCATATTCCGGCTTAGTACACATTTGAAACCCGCCGCCGATTTCAAGCACCTGCACTGCACTGCCGGCATTGGCATAATCGGTTTGAATTTCCTTGATAATATCACGTGTCAATGCCAAATCCCCTATCTCAGCTACTTGATTTACTTTAGATGCACTTAAGGGTCTATCGGTAATGAACAACAGGGTTTCAATAATATTTTTGAAATCCGTACGGGACAAAATGCTTTCTTCCGGTTTAGGTGTTTGATTTTGTTGTTCGGTATTAATTTGTTCAGGTTGAATTTCTTTTGATTCTTCGGATTTGGGGGCGATATTATCCATTTAATTTTCCTCCGCTTGTTCTAAAAGTTTATGGTAATCATCATTTTTGTGTTCTTGGTTTAAATAAATCCTTATTTCCCCGTTTTGTTTATCTTGACGGGCGTAAATTTTATTTATTTTCAAAAGTTCAAGCACCGCCATGAAACAGGTTATAACACCGCGTTTTTTTGTTTCCCCAGCAAAAATATCATCAATCAAAACCCAGGGGCGTGAAGTAACTAAAGCAAGAACTTTATCCATCTTCTTGTCTATAGGAAATTCCTCAATTTTTAAAAGATCTGCATTTTGCCTTTCTTCAAGGCGGGCAAAAGCACGTTTAACAGCTGCAAGCAAATCAAACAACTGAACATTTATTACCTTTTCACCCTGGTCAAAAACAGGTGCCTGCTTATAAAAATTATCTTTAAATTTATCAAAATTATCTTGCAAAAAACCGGAGGCCTGTTTAAACTTTTCATATTCAACTAATTTGGCAATAAGTTCCTGTGCAGGATCAGGGCCCTGATCCTCAGTAGACGGAACTTGGCTCGGTAAAAGTTGGCGTGCTTTAATTTGCATTAATGTGCTTGCCATAACTAAAAATTCACCGGCAACATCCAAATTAAGTTGCTTCATCAGGTCCAAATACTCTAAATATTGCGTAGTAATGGCGGAGATATTTACCTCATAAATATCTAGATTATCTTTTTTAATTAGATGCAGCAGAAGATCCAAAGGGCCTTCAAATACATCAAG
Source organism: uncultured Elusimicrobia bacterium (assembly GCA_947306425.1). Lineage (GTDB taxonomy): Bacteria > Elusimicrobiota > Elusimicrobia > Elusimicrobiales > Elusimicrobiaceae > Proelusimicrobium. The sequence goes on from CAMZGO010000017.1 coordinate 19,407, forward strand.
TTGTATTTTTAGAGTATCTGTTTCCATTTAATAAATTCTTATTGCCTTTTTAACTTCAGCCAAAGTTTTGGCAGCACTTGCCCGTGCCTTTTCTGCCCCTTCTTTAAGTATCTTATCTAAATAAGTTTTATTTTTAAGAAGTTCTTGTTTCTTTGCATTAAAATCTTCAAAAGAAGGCCGCATATATTCAAAAAGTTCTTTTTTACACGCCACACAACCAAGTGCACCCGTTCTACATTCTTGGCAGCGTTTTTCAAAACCGGGATTATAAAGTTTGTGGAAAGTAAAAACAGTACAACCCTCGGGATTGGCAGGGTCGGCGGCGCGTTTTTTGTTTGGGTCCGTAAACATAGACATAACTTTTTTGCGCAAAACCTCAATATCTTCCCCAACTTCTATTGTATTGCCGTAGGATTTTGACATTTTACGCCCGTCCAAACCCGTTACTTTGGGTACTTTGGTAAAAAGTGCCTTTGGCTCTACCAAAACATCCGTATTAAATTGTTCGTTAAACCTTCTTGCAATTTCGCGGGTAATTTCAAGATGTGCGCTTTGGTCTTGTCCTACAGGAACATAAGTTGCTTTATGTATCAAAATATCAGTAGCCATTAGAACCGGGTAGCCAAGAAAACCAAAAGATGCAATCTCGGACAATTCTTTTTCAGTCAGCATAGAAAGTTTTTCAGCGGCAGTTTTATCATCACCCAAACGGCCGGCATATTTCTTTTTAAAAATTTCCACAAGTTGTTCTTTGTAGGTCGGGTTTCTAAGTAACCAGCCCAGAGGTGTTATCATGGCAAGTAAAGTATTAAGCTCGGAAACTTCCGGAACATGAGACTGCACAAATATAGTGCATTTTTCCGGATTAAGCCCGGAAGCAAGCCAAGTGACAACCATATCAAGAGTATTTTGGGTTAAATTTTCGGTAGCATCGCTTGCTGTTGTAAGAGCATGTAAATCAGCAACAAAAAAATAACAATTATGGGTATTCTGTAAATTAAGCCAATTATTTAGTGCACCGAAAAAATTTCCTAAATGTATCTTACCCGTAGGGCGCATACCGGAAACTATAATTTTAGAGTCCATTAAAACTTCCTCCGACAAAAGATAGTATTAAATTAAAAACAAAATAAAAAACAGGTACTATAATTTTTGAAAATGCGCCCGTAAAAATTAAAAATATTACAAGCAGCATCCCATAGCGCTCAAAACGCATATATCTATCAGCTGCTTGAAGCGGAAGAAAACGCGCAACAATCTTACTGCCGTCAAGCGGCGGTATGGGCATCAAATTAAACATAGCCAAAAGTAAATTAATGAGTATTGCATAAATCAATACTTTTATTAAAACTACAAAATTAGGCGAAAACATAAAAGTTAATTTCAAAAGCAAAACGGAAATTAAAACCAAAAGCAAATTAGATGCCGGCCCGGCAAAAGCCACTTTTGCCATGTCATTACGTATATTGTTCAAGTTATAAGGATTTATCGGCACCGGTTTCGCCCAACCGAATAAAGGCCAACCCATAATTAAACAAAAAAAAGGCACAAATACGGAACCGACCAAATCAATATGTTTAAGCGGATTAAAAGTAAGCCGGCCGAGAATATAAGCAGTATCATCACCGTTACGGCAAGCAACATAACCATGCGCGTATTCGTGCAGGATAATTGAGAAAAACAATATGGGCAAATATACAATAGCGTCCATAATAACATTATAGCATTTATGGGGTATACTTATAATTTAATTGTACTTAATAAAGTACCCTCATTACATAAAGATTGAAGTGTGGAATTTACAGATATTACCTTAAACTTATTACTTCTTTTTTACATCTTCGTAAAGAGCGTAAAAACCGCGGCCGCCTTGTTTGACGTGATATAAAGCATCATCTGCACATTTAAAAAGGTTACTCATTTCATCACTATCAGTCGGAAAAACGGCTATACCCTGGCTGATTGAAAGTTTGACTTCCTTACCGCCGCTTAAATCGGCCGGAAGGGAAATTTCTTTAACCCTTTTTAAAAGACGGGCGGCAATATGTTTGGCTTCTTCCCCTGTAGTACGGGGAAGTAATATAACCATCTCATCCCCGCCGTAACGGCAAGGCAAATCTGTTTGACGCAAACTTTCTTTAATAATTGTACTTACGGATTTTAAAGCTTCATCTCCAAAAAGATGCCCGTAAGTATCATTTATTTGCTTAAAGTAATCAATATCTAACAGTATAAGCGAAAATACTAAATTGAAACGTTTTGAACGGTAAATTTCCTGTGCTAAATTTTCCTTAAAAAACCGCCTTAAAGCAAGCCCTGTTAAATCATCGTAATTGGAAAGTTCCTGTACCTTTTCAAAAAGACGGGCATTATCAATAGCCAAAGCAATTTGCGAGGAAAACTGTTTCAAAGATAAAACTTCCCCTTTCTTTATCGGTGTCCTTGAAAGCACATTATCAAAACACATAAATCCCAAATTTTTGCCTTGTACCGAAAGCGGTATCATCAGGCGTATATCGGAATTTGAAGCATCAGCTACAAGTTTCTTTTTAATATTAGGTCCTATTTCCAATGTCTTAACTTCTCCGGACAAATCAACGGAATATCCCTCAATAATATCATTGGTTTTAGGATCACAAAGATAAAGTGAAGTCCTGTCAAACCTAAAGGCATCTTGTATACTTAAAAGTATTTCCTGCAAACTATCACTAAGACGTAAAGATGTGGCAAAAACAGCAGATAATTTATTTAGGGCTTCAGCCCTTTTAAGCTGCGCACTGTGATACATATCAACTTCCGTTAAGTTAATACGGGAAGAAAGTTCCCTGGCTAATTCAATTAAAATTTCTTTTTCGCTTTCGGTAAAGGGTTTATTCTTTTTTAAACGCTCTACACGGAAAACACCTAGAGAACTTGGCATTGAAACACCTGTTTTCATAGTCCTGATACTGTTTTGCGGTCCGCGCCATTTAAGCAGGACATACACGGCAGGATAATCTAAAGAAGGACTATCCATAACACCGTCTTGCAAAAGCTTAATAATTTCCGGTGAATTTTTATCAACAAAAATATCTTCCTGCAAATTATATACTTTTTTCCCTTCGCACATTATTTTTAAAGAAAGAACGGATTTTTTATCAAGCCAATCATAATAAAAAACTCTGTCTGCGCCAATATAATCTTCTATCAAAGGCATAGCATTGGCGAGCAAAGATTGCATATCCCCAAAATGTTCCGAAAGGGCTTGATAAAAAGAATAAAGCAAATTAGTTCTTTTATTTGTTTCCATACTAATCACTGTAAAGGCGAAGTATTTCTTGAACATCCCTATCGGCCTTTTTCAACTCCTGTTTCAAAAGTTCGGGCGTATATTTGCGCATTAAAATAGCGCTTGAAACAGCCCCCATAACATTTGCCATTATTTCCATAACCGCACCTGTTACAATATGATTCGGCAAAGTTCGTGCGGAAGCAATAATATTAGTATAATTTTGGACTCTTTGAGGTGATGCTAAAAGGAAATTTTCAAAAGCGCCTTCAAATGCAGGAAAAACTTCCGCCTTTGAAGCATAAGATACTTGTTTATCGGGCCTTGTAAGCCATTTTAAAAGGGTATATGCGGCTTTGCTTTCTTTGCTTTCCCTCAAAATACCAAGATTAGTACCGCCTAAATAATTAACAATTTTTTTAGCGGTTTTTGGAATAGGAAGGGTCTTGACTTTAAAACTTTCCCTCTCAAACATAGAAATATTTTGCCGTCTTGTAATAATTAAACTTGATTTACCGGCTGAAATATTCCCAATGGAACTGCGTTCCCTTAAAATAGGCATATATCCCTTTAAAGCCAAATCAATAAAATCTTGCATACCTTCTTGGAAAGCAGTGCTGCTAAAACCGGAATTTTGCATATCCTGCGTAAACAATTCCGCACCTCTGCCCCATAAGCAAGGCAGCACAGCCCTATGAGATAAAGAACCCCGCCAATCACTGTTTTGGACGGGAAAATAATCATCCACGTCATTAAAATGTTCCTTTAATTTGGAACAAATATCCAGCATACCTTGCCAAGTGGAGAGTGCTTCTTCAGGGTTAACGGTAACAGCCTTTAGGTGGTCCTCCCTATAATGCAAAGCGGTAATATCAAGCCACCAAGGGAAAGAATAAATTTCCTTAGTTACATTAGAAAAACAATGAGGGCGCAACGGGTCAATGACTTCGGAAACTGAAATATTTTTATCAAACTTTTTAAGAGGTTCAAGTAATTTAGCAGTGGCTAAAATCTCCGTCCAATAATGCGGAAAAGCAATCAAATCAGGGCAGCCCTCTTTTCCAATATCGTGTTTAAGAGTAAAAATTTTAGTCCATAAAGTACGCCGGTTAATAATTTGAACATCCAAATTTATGTCCGGATTTTGGCGGAGGAAATCCCGCAAAAATCCGTTCATTACATCGGCGGTTTCTAACCCTGTATCGGGCAGCATCCAAAAAATCATTTACTAATCCAACTCCTTAAAGACATATTCGGGTTTATTTTTATACTTTTATTCATTTTAGCATAATTTAATTTATGAAAAGCACACAAAGCCAACATTGCTGCATTATCGGAAGTTAACCCGCGCCCGGCAAAACGTACATTATAGCCAAGTTTTTGACCTTCGTCAAGCATTTTTTCTTGCAATTTTTTATTAGCGCAAACACCGCCGCCGATAACAATATTTTTTATACCGTATTTTTCCGCTGCACTTATGGTTTTATATACCAGGGTATCGGTTACGGCCTCCTCAAAAGCAAGGCAGACATCAGCGGGATTATAGTCTTTATGGTCCCTAAGATAATAACTGACTGCAGTCTTAATACCGCTAAATGAAAACTCAAAATTTCCTTTCATAAAAGGACGCGGAAATTTTACAGCGCCAAGTGTTCCCCTCAAAGCCAAAGCCGAAACTTGCGGCCCGCCCGGATAAGGTAATTTCAAAAGTTTGGCAACTTTGTCAAAAGCCTCGCCGGCGGCATCATCACGGGTCTTGCCAAGCAGTTTATATTTACCGTAGGCAGCAACTTTCCAAAGTTCCGTATGACCGCCGGAAACAATTAAAGAAATTAAAGGAAAGTTTAAAGGTTTATTTGCTAAATTACCCTCAAACTCAGCCGCATATAAGTGCCCCTCCAAATGGTTTACACCCATAACAGGTACATTATACAAAGCGCCCAAGGTTTCTGCCGCGACACGCCCGACTAAAAGCCCCCCGGGTAAACCCGGACCGTTGGCAAAAGCAATGGTTGTCGGAGTAATTTGTTTATCTTTAAGTGCCGCCAATACAACACTTGCGACTTTTGCGGCATGGGCCCTGCTTGCAAGTTCCGGAACTACACCGGCATATTTTTTATGTAAATCAATTTGGGTATAAATAATATTAGATAACAATTCCCGTCCATTTTTTAAAACGGCGGCAGACGTCTCATCACAAGTAGTTTCAATGGCAAGGATATAACTGTCTTTCACTATTATGCCTCTGTAACTTCTTTTGTTTTGCTATTCTTTTCTGAAAGTTCCTTAATATTTAACGAACCTAAAACCTTACGGGCTTTTAAAAGTTCCACAGCCCGGTTTAATTGCTCATCTTTAACTTCATTGCCCTCGGTTTTGGCTGTTTTTTGGGAAGGAGAATAAATTAAAGTAGTCCTTTGCAAAATAGCTGCTTTGGCAGTAGCCAAGTCAAAATTTACCACCATATCCGGTACTATACCACCGGTAGTATTGGGGCCTTTCTTTTTAAAATCCCTATGTATCATACGTCCAAGCGGTGTATAATATTTGGCTACAGTAAGTTTTAAAGCAGAGCCGTCCTCTAAAGTACTTACTTGCTGAACACTGCCTTTACCAAAAGTTCTGGCACCGATTAAAAGAGCGCGCTCATGGTCCTGCAAAGCGCCGGCAACAATCTCACTACCAGAAGCAGAACCTTCGTTTACAAGCAGTACAACAGGCAAATCAGGATAGAGAGCAGTTTTAGCACTTTTATACTCTTTAAAATATTCCTCTTTTCTGCCTTTAGTGTAGACGATTAATTTATTATCTCCTATAAATATTTTAGCCAATTCAATAGCGCTGTCCAAAGTTCCACCGGGATTAAAACGCAAGTCCAAAATCAAACTTTCCATACCTTGTTTTTTAAGGTCTGCCAAAGCAGTTTTAAAATCGGCAATGGTGTGGCCTGAAAAGTCTTCAATATAAACATAGCCGATTTTATCTTCAACCATCTTAGGATACACTACCTGCGGTACAATTCTTGCCTTTTTTAAAGTAAATTTTTTGGTTATATCTTTGCCGTTCTTGCCTTTGCGTTTAACGATAATTGTAACCTTTTCCCCCACAAGGCCGCGAAGCATATCTATTGCTTTTTGGGAGGGAATATCTTTGACAAGTTGATCATCAATTTTAATAATTTGATCCCCCGGTTCAACCCCTGCTTTATAAGAGGGACTGCCCGGCAAAGGCGTAACAACTGTTAATTCCCCCTCTCTGCCTAACAAACGCAAACCTACCCCGCCGAACTCGCCGCGGGTTTCTTCTTTAATACGTTTGGTGTTTGTTATATTTATAAATTCTGAAAATTCATCCAAATTATTTACCATGCCGTATAAAGCGTTTAAGATAAGTTCTTTAGGTTGTGTTTCTTCCACATAACTATCATCAATTTTTGCCATAACATCAACCATAATTTTAAGCTGGTCAAGGCCATTATCCACCCCGGAATAAGCAAATGGGAATAAACTACCCATAAAGAAAGCAGTGATTATAAAAATTACATATTTGTTAACTTTTCTTTTCATTAAAAGCGCACCTCTTACATTATCTCTTTACATTGTAACAAATTTAGGGCTGTTAAAACTATTATTTTATAACACAGGAATTTTCCGTGCAGTGCAGAACGGATTAATACTAGGTATTAGAACTAGTACACCAATTTATTTCTTGTTTTGTTCTGCCAAAATATTTGTATGCTAATTTGTTTTTAAGCAGTAATTTTGATAGGTCTATTTCTTCGCCGAATAAGATATTTTTTACCTCGCAAAGTAAGCGAAAATATTTGTCACGCTCGCAATTCTTTAAAATAATACTACCAACTGATAGGAAATCTTGTGTTAATTTCTTGGCTCTTTTGGCGGCGGCTTTTTCGCATTTATTTGCTGTTTTTATTTCAGGTGTATCAATATCTTTTACCCGCACTGATATATTACTGCAAAATATAGGGTAACCGCAAGGCAGATTTACTTTAAAAGTATCGCCGTCATAAACAGAAACAATTTTGACATCATAAAAATCTTGTACAGGTTTTGCAAACAAAATACTAGCAACGAATAATAAACAAATAATTATCAGTGTCTTTTTAGAAATAAAAACGGCCATAATTATTTTATGCCTATACAAATCCATAAAATAAAAATAGCCGTAGCCCTCTAAAGAGGACATTTGGTATAAATCAAAAGGTTAATTAGGCCCTTTGATTTATACCTTACGTACTATTTTTGGATTGTTCTGCGTCTTATGGAGTTTTTACCTCCACAAGGCGAAATCTTTTTTATAAAAGATTCCAAAAATAGAATGAAAGTCGCAAAAAAACGACCGTATATTGTAATTATATCAAAATTGAAAGGCAAAACGAACAAAGTTAATGCAGTATTGTGCTAAAATAAAAAATCAAAATTTACCAAAAAAATTTGCCGGCAAAAAATCACAAACTAACAATTTCCTTTTCCGAGTTGCTTTTTTTTGCGTGCTTTGCTATCATAGTAATATAGCCGCATTATCAAATGTTAAATATTAACAGGAGTTTTTATTTATGCCCAAAAGCCAAGGAAACAATTTAATGAATATTATTAAAGCGGTTTTTACCCCCGTTAAAGAAGGTAAACCCGTAAATGAAAGCGCTGCCGTATTATTAAAATTATTAGAAAATTTGCCCGCCGCAGTTTATGCCAGAGATGAAGAAAATAATTTAATAATTGCTTCAAAACAAGCAAAAGAAATACTTGGCCTTACAAAATCAAAAAGCAAAAGTGTGATGTCTAAAGAATCAATTAATAAGGATGAGGAACTTGATAAAACCATTTTAAACAGAGAAATCCCTTTTGAGGAAAACATTACCTATATTAACACCGGAGGCCATACAAGAATTGCAACTATTAAAAAAAGCCCTCTTTCTTTAACAGGTAAAAAAGCAAATGCCGTATTAACAGTTTTAACCGACAATACAGACCGTTTAACAAAGGAAAACGAAATAGCGAACTCTAAAGATCTTCTCAAAAGTATTTTAGATAATGCCCCTATGGCTATTTATACGCGCGGTGCTTCCGGCGGGCTTATTTTTTGGAATAAAAAAACAATGGAAATTTTTGAAGATGATGAAGAAACCATCGCCAACCCCGGGGCCCATCCTTTGCAAGATGAAGCTGAAGCGGAAAAATATAAAACCAGAGAGGCAGAAATTTTACAGGAAGGTAAAGTGGTCATATACCCGCAGGAACCCTATACTACCAGAAACGGACATAAACTTATGCTCCACATAACCAAGATTCCTATATACGCTTCCGGTGAAATGCCGGAGTGTGTTCTGACTATTGCACAAGATATTACAGAGCGTTATTTGCAAGAACAGGAAAACAACAAAAACCAAAATCTTATTCAAACAATTTTGAATAATGCCCCGCTTGCCATTTATGCGCGTGATAATGAAGGAAATATGATTTTCAGAAATAAAACTTCCAGCGATATACATGGTTATCAGTTGGGAGAATTACCCAATGAAACACCTGAGCAAGTTGAGTTTTATAAACATCGTGAAAAGAGCATTTTTAAAGGTAAAAAACCCGTTGTTTTAGGGGAAGAAGAATATACAGGTAACGACGGTAAAAAGCGTATAATCCGCGCAATAAAAGCACCGATATATGACAAGAAGGGCGATCCGCTTATGGTTGTTACTATTTCCGAAGATGTAACAGAAAAGCATAAACAAGAACTTGAAGTGCTGCATACAAAAAATTTCCTGAATGAAATCATTGACAACCTCCCTGTTGCTTTGTATGCTAAGGACTATAACGGCAAGTATATATTATGGAATAAGAAAAGCGCAGATGTTTTTGGCAAAACGGCAAAAGAGGTTTTGGGGCAAGCACATTATAATGATTCTTTAAACCCGGAACAAAAAGAATTTATACAAATGCAGGATAAAAATGTCTTTGACATGAAACAGGAACTTGATATTCCGCAAGAACTTATTTCCACCCAAAACGGCGGAATCAAAATTATGCATACAGTGAAAAAACCTTTGTTCTATGAAGACGGCAATCCGCATTGTTTACTTGGAATTTCAGAAGATATAACCTTAAAAACAAAAATGGAAAAACAGGTCTATGAAGCAAAGACACAATACTCTTTGCTTGTGGAAAATTGCAGGGAAGGCATTTTGATTATTGAACAAGGTAAAATATCTTTTGCAAATAAAACTTTGCTTTCAGCCTTAAATTATACTGCACAAGATGTAGAAAATAAAAACTTTTTGGATTTTGTAACCCAAGAAAACAAAACTTTAGCGGAAGAATTTTATGATAAAATTAATTCTCAAACCGCGGCCCAAGATTTCGTTACTTTAAAATTTCAAGCGAAAAATGAAGATATTGTTGAGTTTGAAACATCAGGCGTGCGTGCCAAATATTTAGGTAAACGCATAGTGATTCTATTCTTAAGAAATATTACACGCGAGATGAACCAAGCAAGCGAAGGCCAGAAAATTAAGGACACAAAATTTAAACTTGCCTTTGATTCTTTGCAAGAACCGCAAGTTATTTTACAACAAAACGGGTATGTCTACGAAATGAACCAGGCCGCACGCCGTTTATTCGGCTTTACTTTAGAAGATAGGCCCGTATACGGAAGTATTTTTATCGCCCCGGGTTTCCCGCTCAAAGCACGCCGCGCTTTAGTACAGGTAAAACCGCTCGATTTTGAAGCAATAATAAATTTTGATCGTATTAAAAAAACAGTTCCGGAAGTTGTAAAAGAAGGACGTTTAAAGGTATCAGTAAAGATGAAGCCGTTTAATATACGTATCGGTTTAAACGGTAAACGTACGGCAGATTTCCTTTTGGAACTTAAAGCGATAGACGAGAGTGTAATAACCCCGGAAGATGTTTCCCCTTTACTTACCGGCCATGATATCTTGGCATATAAGGACAGTGTCCTGCTTTGTTCAAAACAGGGTGCAATACTTAAATGCAATAAAGAGGCAGAAGCCCTTTTGGGTAAAGACAGTGAGTTTTTAAAAGAACATACCTTATATGATATCTTTGATGAACAAAGCCGCTTATATTTGAAAAAAGATACCGAAGAACTTTATAATCAGGGTACTTTATCAAACAGGGAGTATGTCCTTGCCAAGAATTACGGAGGCCTTACTTTGGATTGTGAAGCAGTTCTCGCTAAGGGAGAAAATTTCCTCCTTTCCTTAAGGAACAATACAAGTAAAAGGCAACTTTTGGAAGTGCTTGATGAAAGGACTTCCCATAATGAAGCTTTAAAAAGATGTTTGGGCGGTGTCTTGCTGGAATGTATGTTGAAAGAAAAAGACGGTGTAAATATCTTTACGCCTTTTACAGTTATTTCGCCGGAAGTTTGCACTTTAAGCGGTTATAGCCGTCATGAACTTGGGCATTTAAATTTGGTTGATATGTTTTCTAATCAATCTATGAATGAAAAAGAGCGCAGCCAAATTATTGAGTATTTAAGTAAAAAGGCTGCCCTTTTAAAGGAAGGTAAAACTATTAGCTTTGAGGCTAAAGTCTATTTTAAAACACGTACGACAATATGTCTGTTTACCTTAACTTTATACAAAACTGCAGGGGAAGACAGGGTCGTAATAGTTTTAAAAGAGGTAGCCAAGGAAAAAGAAATTGCGGAAAACTTAACACAAGCAAGTAAAGAACTTGAAGGCATAAAAGAGTGCCTTGAAAGTGTTTATTTAAAACTTGATAAAAAGGGTAAAGTAATTTCTTGCGGAATCGGCAAAGGTAAAGATTTGGCAGGGCTGCGTTCCAAAGATATTTTAAACAAAAATTTAGCAGACTTTTTGCCAAAGCAAAATGCAAAAAACATTTTGACGCATCTTAAATTAACGCTTAAGGACAATATTCTAAACAAAGGGCGCTTCTCCTTGTATGAGGGTGATCAGGAACATTTTTATGAATATACCATCTCTCCTCTGTTAGGGGAAGATAAAGTGCAAATGTTTATAAACAGCGTTGATATTCATCATGGTTTTGAAGAAAAGGTTAAGCACTTATATATGCTTTTAAACCGTGCAGGTACTTCCTTTGTGGATAATATGGATGCAATTTTGCAGTACGGTAACAGCACCTTTAATTCGGATGCTGCCTTAATTTGCCATTTCAGCGGGGAAAATAAGGATAAGATTTTGATTAACTATGTTACTGATAATAAAATAGGCATACAACAAAACAAAGAATTTAAAGTCGGCCTATGCCTTGACGAAATCCGGCAAGAAAAAGTTCTTGTAATGAATGATTTAAGTCCGCTTACTTGCAAGAATTGTTTGCATGAAAAATACAAATTACAATCCTTGCTTGCCGCACCTTTAACCATTAAAGGAAAGGTAGAAGGTGTTATGTGTTTTGTAAGTACAGACAAAAATAAAATGAAACTTGGTGAAGAAGAGGAAAATCTTATTTCTTTTATGTCCAATTTAATGAGCATGGCCCTTGAAACAAGACAAGCCAAAAAAGCAACCAGCAATAGTTTGGCCACAATGCGCCATTTGATGAAAACATTGGACGTTCCTGCTTTTATTACCGATGATGAATTGCGTATAAAAAATGCAAATGACACCCTATTCTCTATGTTTGAAATATATGACTTGGCGGAAATTGATGATAGGGAAATCTTCCAACTATTTGCCTTTGATGTCCAAAAAGCAAAAGAAGATTTTTATAGTTCCTATAAAACTTCAAAAGGAGGAGTGTTTGACTTTATGTTTGAAGTCAAATTGCCTGATTTAAAACGAACAAATTTACTTTGGCACGTAGTGGAAATCAAAGATGGACGCGGTAAAGTGCGCGGATATTTATTTGCGTCAGAAAGCATAAAGGATTTGGATTTTCTTAAACCCTTAACAAACAGCCGTTATCACGGTTTTTAATTAAGGGGACGTACTAATTTGACTTTGTGCGGTTATAATGTTATCCTTTATACAGAAGCATAATTATTGGAGAGGTGTTTATGTCAAATTACATTGAAGAAGTGATGGAACAAGTTAGGAAAAAGGACCCGTCTGAAGCCCTTTTTCATCAGGCAGCAGAAGAGGTTTTAACATCTTTAAAACCCGTAATTGATGCAGAACCCAGATATAAAAAATATTCAGTTTTAGAACGTATGATTGAGCCGGAACGCGTTATAATGTTCCGCGTACCTTGGCTTGACGATAAAGGCGTGATGCGCGTAAACCGCGGTTACCGCGTACAATTTAACAGTGCCATAGGGCCTTATAAGGGCGGTATGCGCTTACACGAAAGTGTTACTCTTGCAAGTTTAAAATTCTTAGGTTTTGAACAAACATTTAAAAATTCTTTAACCGGCTTGCCTATGGGCGGCGGTAAAGGCGGTTCTGATTTTGATATACGCGGCAAAAGCGAAACGGAAGTTATGCATTTTTGCCAAAGTTTTATGTCTGAATTATACAGGCACATAGGCGAAAATACCGACGTTCCCGCAGGTGATTTGGGCTGTGGTGCGCGCGAAGTTGGTTATATGTTTGGGCAATATAGAAAACTTGCTAATAAATTCGTCGGGGTATTTACCGGCAAAGGCGTAAGTTTCGGGGGCAGTTTAATCAGGCCGGAAGCAACCGGTTTCGGCGTTGTATATTTCGCCCAAGAAATGCTTAAACTTAAAGGCGAAGATTTTAAAGGCAAAGTTTGTATTATTTCAGGAACGGGTAATGTCGGCATACATACGGCACAAAAACTTATGGAACTCGGTGCAAAAGTTGTCGGCTTCAATGATTACGACGGCGCTGTTTACGACAAAGACGGCCTTGATGCTGAAAAACTTGCCTTCCTTAAGGACCTTGTTTTCGTAAAACGCGGCAGTCTAAAGGAATATGTAAAGAAATTTCCGCGGGCAGAATTCCATGAAGGAAAAAAGACTTGGTTTATTCCTTGTTACGCTGCTTTCCCGACTGCTTGCGAAAACGAACTTAAAGATGAAGATGCCGCAACATTAATAAAGAACGGTGTCAAACTTGTTTGCGAAGGCGCAAATATGCCTTGTACATTAGGTGCAGTTAAACAATTTCAAGAAGCAGGTGTTTTGTATTCCCCCGGTAAAGCTTCAAATGCCGGCGGCGTGGGTGTATCAGGGTTAGAGATGACACAAAATTCCATCCGTTTATCTTGGAGCAGGGAGGAAGTTGATGCCCAACTCCATAAAATTATGGTACACATTCATAATTCTTGCGTTGAAGCCGCAAAAGAATATGGTATGCCCGGCAATTATTTAGCCGGTGCAAATATTGCTGGCTTTAAGAAAGTTGCCGAAGCCATGATTGCACAAGGCTTAGTTTAAAAAATATACTTTATACATTGTATAAACGCGCTATGTGTGTTGAACATATAGCGCGTTTGTTTATTTAATTAAATAAAACGGCCTAATGGTGAAAAATGTTGCTAATACCGTATCAAAAATGATGGAATGTTATT
>CAMZGO010000018.1 GCA_947306425.1 uncultured Elusimicrobia bacterium
GTATTAACAACAATTTTCACCCTTCGGCCGATTATTTTTAATTTTCTCGTCGTTGCGCCCAAATGCCAAAGCACAAGTATTTATTTTTTTTTTTTTTCTACAATATATGTATGTAGTGATTACAAATTCTTTAAAAAGTAAATTTGGAGGCTTTATGATTAAAATAAAAAACAGTTGTAAAGGTTTCACTCTTTTGGAATTATTAGTTGTTGTTTTAATTATAGGTATACTTGCCGCTATTGCACTGCCTAAATACCAACTTGCAGTTGATAAAGCTGAATTTGCCAAGTTAAAAACAATAGGTGCTGCTATACGCCACGCATATAACGATTATTTTTTAGTACACAATAGCGGTACACAAGATTTTAACAACCTATCTATAGTTTTACCTAGTGATTTTACACTTTCTGCCTCAAATGGTGATTTTGATTGTATGTCTAACTCTACTACTTATTGCTGTATGTCTAATTATGGGAAAGACAGATATGCCGCCGTACTGTGCGGAAAAAAAGATTTGTCTTTTATTTATCAAGAAAACTTTTTAGACACTAACGGTAACATAATAACATCTAATTCATCGTATTGTAAAGCTAAACCAGAAAACAAAAGGGCAATTCGTTTATGTCGTACATTTGGAACAGATTATGTAAGCGGCAAGGCTTGGGCACCAAATGGTAGTATCGTAAGCGGATATTTAAACTACGTAATAAAGTAATTAACATAAACGACACGAAAACCACCTTTTTTAAAAAAACATTTGCAAAATATTAAAAAAATATTGTACAATTTTTAGGTATGATAAAAGAAACATTAAATAATATCAATACTTTTAATAGCGCTTTAGATATAAGAAGCGTCGGTGTTTCTTTTATGCACCTTTCTCTTATTGGTATGTTTAGCATGTTTATTAAACTCTTTAAACCAATATCAGCGAGGGCATTATAAAAAACAATTTTTAATTTTTAAATTTACAAAAGCCCCGCTGATAAAAAAGCGGGGTTTTTATTTTGGAGGTGCCGCCAACTTACATATAAGGGCAAAACAGTATAAGCAGTAAAAAGTAGTAAAAGCAGTAAAAGGCCGGAATAAAAAACTATACTCAAAACGAACCGGTCCTTAAAATAAGAAGTAGTAAGTAAGGGAAACTAAATAATATTTTTAGCGGTCAAACTTCCCGCTAGAGAAAAGGCATAGCCAACCTGAAACTATATAATAAAGGAAAATGAAAATGAAAAAAATAGTATTAGCGTTAGCGTTAGCAGCAGTAACACCAGCCGTTTTAGTTGCACAAGAAAACGGCAATGCCTATAACAAAAGTACAAACGAAGTTATAGTGCCAAACACCAAAGCCCAACAACAGACAAGCAGTGTCTATTTCGGCCCAAGCAGCAAAATCCTATACGTTACAGATAATGCCCTTGAAAGAATTAGAAAACAACATAAGGAAAAAAAGCAAAATAAACCGCAAAAAAGCCAAAAAACAGAACAAAAAGCAAAAACTAATAATTCAAACACCACTTATTATGTTTATGCAGGGCGTGAAGGACACATGATGGCACTTGAAAATCTTGGTAAAAGCAACAAAAATAAAGCAAAAAAAGATACTGTTCCAACATACATTAAAGATGCGGAAACAATTTCAAGAAACGATAGCGTAAACTTAGGAAACAACAATAAAGATTTAATAAAAAGCGAAAAGAAAAGAAATTCCACTTTCCGCTATTATGTAAAATTGGTTACAGAATCAATTACACAAAATGCACTTCAAGAAAAATAATAATCTGATAACAGAAACCCCGCCGAAAGGCGGGGTTTTTTATGTATCATTTTAAAGAAATCAATCAGGAACAGTGTTCTCAAAAGCAAGGAAAATTTCCGCGATATCTGAAGGCGTTTTAGCTTCTATTAGCCGTTCGCGTATAACTTTTGTGGAAGAAGCAGAGGCAAGTTCCGCAAGTATTTTAAGTTGAAAAGCGGGCTCCTTAAAAGGAGTTAAAATTAAAAATATTAAGTGTATTTTGTCCTCATTATTTGTGAAAGCTACACCCTTTTTGGATATTCCGACACTCACCAAAGGTTTTGATAGCGAAGCCACCCTTGCATGAGGGAAAGCAACCCCCCTCTCCAAAGCACAGGACATTATTTGCTCCCGCTTCAAAATAAATTCTTTCGCTTGTTCTTTGGCAAAAGTCGGTTTTTGTTTATATAATGCATTAAGCATTTCCTCAAAAGCAGCCTCTTTGGTAGCGGATTTTAAATTTAAAACACAGGCATTAGGTACCAAAAAATTACTTATTAACAGAGTGTTCGGTTTTTCATATTCATCGCGAATTTCGCCGACAAGTTCCTCCAAAACATCTTCCAAAGTAAGGAGGCCTATAACTTCCTCTTTCCCGTTTTTAACCAAGGCCTGATGATTCCTATTTGTTTGAAATTCCCTCAAAGCTGTTTCAACGGGAGTATTTTCATCAAGTGTTAACAGTTTATAAGTAAAGCGTTCTTCAATAGGCTGCAAAGACTTTTCGCTTAATGATTCTAAAGACATTTCTTTTATAAGTACATATTCCTTAGCATCATCAATCGTTTCAGTATAAAGCGGATAACGGGAAAATTTGCGTTTATTTATAATTTCCAAATTTTGCGCCCAAGTATTTGATTTCTTTAAAGCAGAAATTTTGGAACGATGAGTCATAATTTCCTTAACTTTAACTTGCCCGAAATCAAATAAATTTTCAAACATCATCAAACGCCTTAGGGAAAATTTCCCCCCGGCTTGTGATTTTGAAAACATCATCCGCAGTTCCTCTTGTGAAAGCGGCGTTTCCTGTTTATGAGGATTCACGCCTATTAAATCAAGTGTTTTATACGCAATCCATACCAAAATATTTTTAAAAACATTAGTAATTAAATAAAAGTAATGCAAGGGAACAATTATATACCTTAAAGATTGCTCGGGGTATTTTATGGCAAGGAATTTCGGCACTTGTTCACCGTAAATAACATGCAGAGAAGTTATGATTAAAAATGCCAAAGTAAAAGAAATTATATGTAATGCCGCAGCCGGCAACATCGGAATAATATTGGGCATTAACCAGGAAAGCAGTTTGCCGATGCTTGGCTCCCCAACCCAGCCGAGTGCCAAACTTGTCATCGTAATGGCAATTTGTATGGCAGAAAGATATTCGTCAATATTTTCGTGTGCTTTTAGCATCAACTTTTCTTTGTAAGTATTGTTTTTTGCAAGTTCTTGCAAACGCGTATGACGCACCTTAACAAGTGCGAACTCTCCAAGAACAAAGAAACCATTTAGTAATATAATTAAGAGTGCCAGCAATATAAAGAATAGGGTTAACATAGAAACATTATAACAAATAATAGGAATGTTTGGGATGTTTATTTAAAAAAAACAAATTTACCCCCCTTGAAAATTTTACAATAGTATGTTAAACTATAAATGTAGTAGTATAATTTTGCATTTGGCAGTAGGGCTGTATTTTAACTTTCGCTGTTAAGCGGAAGTGTAGAAAACACGCTTATTGTTTATTTGCTTTGGTATTTAACAATTTGTGCCGCTAAGCCACTTGCGGCAAGTGCAACAAAAAAGCAACCGTCAAGCAATACGTAAAAACAACAGTAAGACAATAGTGAGACAAGAAGTAAAAATTAACTTTTTGCTCGGGTAATTTTCCCTAAAGAGCGAAAAGACAAAGGAGGCATAAATATGCCAAATAAAGATAGTTTCACGTTTAGTGATAAACTGAGGAAGAGTAAATCTGTTCCTCTCTCTAAACGTTTGCCCTCAATAGTAGGGGGCCAAAACAAGCAAAAGCGCACTTTGGTGCAACGCGCACAACGTGATTTACCTTTCATATTAGTTGCGGCCTGTGCTTTGCTTTTGTTACCGTTTTTAAGTAAAACAGGTAGCGATGACATCGCGGGTTCAGGCGATTTTCAATGGAATCCTGCTCAAGAGGAGCAGCCTTTCTTTGATAACGGCGACCGTGATATTATGCCTGCCGGAGGTATGCAAGACCCGTTGGACCTTATCTTGCGCCCCCGAAGCAGTGTTGATACTGTATCTCCGGAAGAGCCTTCAAAAGATTCTTACGGCTCTGACAGAAGTTCTCGTTCATCCTATGACAGCCGCCGTTCTTATGACGACTCTTATAGCAAACAGACTTCTTCCCCATCAGCTACTTCTAAGTTCGCGAAATCAACACGCCCTCAAGTTCGCAAAAGCCTTGAAAGAAAAGGAACGGATATTAACAGGGCTCTTCGTCTTTCACAGATAGCTTCTGCTAAAGGCGGTACTTCTACTTCTCATGCTTTGCCTACAGGACAGGCACCTGCCCGTACTCCAAGCGGCAGTACTATCACACCAGGTGTAAGGCCCGTTGCTTTACAAGGTATGGAAGCAAAAGGTACTGTCGGGCGCTCTATGACAGGTGAGAATCTTTATGCCGAAGCTGCCCGCTCAATTTCCGCTATGAATGCAGGCGGACCTGCTAAATCAAATCTCCTTGCCGCTCAAATGAAAGATGTTGACGGTAAAATGGCTGATTTCGCTACATCTCCCGGTGGTTCTTTCGGCAGTGCCGGTTCAGCAAGGCCGGGCGCCGGCGGTTCTATGCCGCCTTGGTCCAATGCTTATAACATTGGTAAACCTTGGTGGTGGGATATGATGCAGGCTCGTGCTCAAAAATGGTGGGATTTAATCCAATATAAGCCGCGTGAAATGTTTTGGAACAATATTTATAACTATGGTTCCCAAATTATGAACTGTCTTGCCACTGGCAACTCAAAAGGCGATGTCAGCACTATGTTCGGGAAAAAAGCCGGTGCAGATGATATGATTTGTTCCGGGGCTGATATGATGTCCCTGAAAGATTACTTAGATGAATTCGGAGGATCAAGAACAAGCACAAATAAGGACGGAGGTTCTGAAACATCTACTAACAGTGATACCGCTTTACAACAATGGTATAAGGACTGTGAGGCAGCAAAGGGTTCTCCTAAGAAAAAAGAAGGTAAACGTAAAAGTGCCTGGAAAGTCCGCAGGGAATGCTTAGGTATTGACTTCGGGCGCTTTAAAGACTGGACAAAAAAAGAATATCATCAAAACTGCGAAAACGTAACTGTTGATGGTATACAAGGTTATTCAGTAAAAGTAACAAATGAAAAGGGCAAGACCAGAGAACTTCTAACCGACAAAACTGTAATTGCTTTAATCGCAAAACATAATAAAACCGGTAAAGAGTATGTGGTCTATGCTGAAAATTCCAATGTTCTTACACAAGCAGGTAAAGATGTCGCAGCTACTTTTAACGGAAAATACTCTGATTGTACTATTACGGAAGTTATTTCTTTCGTCAGCAAATCCGGCAAAAACAGTATTATTAGAGATATAGAAAGGTACAAAAGTGATCAAGAACAAAAGGTTACGAATCTACCACCGGGTACGAGAGCAGTTGCAACTAATGAAAATTTATCATACGATGACTCAGGTTCTCCGGAACATCTTGTATTAGTTGAACAATCGGGTCAAATTAATGCAGCTCAAAAAATTTGTCAAGGAGGGGAAGCTAGTAATGCTCTAACGCTTGATGACTTAAAAGATGAGTTGGACCCTAAAAAGAATTCATACAATTCTTGCCCGATTCCATCACCGAGAGAAATAGTCAAAACGATGTATTTGCAAGACAAGCCATGTTATAGTTACCCCTATGTGTACACTAAAATAGATAAATCTGCAGAAGCGGAAGCAGTTATAGAAAACCCTGCAGGCAAATATGTGTATGCTGTTTTGGTGGAAGAGTTAAATGAAATGGCGAAAACCACCGTACGAGGTATTAGGGAGTACGGTTTAGTATCTAAAAAAGAAGCAGAGGAATACGGAAGACAACACAAAGGATATTCCTATGACAAAAAAGGCTTTCACTTCTACTATGAACCGAACTTGGCAGTAGAAGGTTCTGCTGCTGAGTATGGTAAAAAGGGACCAATAGACAGTAACGGTTCCGGTTCAGTCAGAGGTAAAGGTAAAGTATTGTGGATTGTTACTTCTGATAAACGCCTAAGTAAAGCTGTTGGTACGGTTTTGGACTTGGCTATAGATCAAGTTTCGCCTGCCGATTTTACAAGTGATTATGTAAACAGCGGTATATGTTCTTATAGATGGTGTAACGAGGTAGCCGGTTGTAAAGCAGAAGATGAGAATATATACTGTAAGTACAACAAAGGCAAAAACTATCTGGATAATAACCAAGCCGATACCGGAGAGATTGATGAATACTTTGAGGCAATAAGAGTTGATGATGCCTATCTTAGAGTATCAACGACTCCCGTAACAGGTAACGAAAAATTGAAAGAATTGTACAAAGATATTGCGATTCCGGATTGTACCCCTATGGGTTTGCACAAGGAAGGCAAGGTAGAATGGATTTATAAAATAAAATCCTATGACCCTGCTGCTCCCGTTTATACTGACGAGAAAAATAACGCTTACAGCAAATGGAAAGAGTATAGCGGTTTTAAAAACCTGTTGCAGAAATCTCATCACAAGGAAGGTATATTACCTAATTTGGACAAAAATTCAGGTAAAAAATACTGTAAGTATAATAATGCAGCCTATGAGTGCAGCATAGTTGATAATATGTATGTAAGAACTTCCGAAACACCCGCTGACGGTGTGAGTATAGAAGACTTGAATGATTGTACACCTGTTGCGTGGTATGACGAGAACTATATGGTGTTTGAGTTAGAACAAAACGTTGATCAACTGCCTATTAGTTTTAAACAGACCGGTGATATGACACAGGTAACAACTGCTGATCAGAAACAAGTTAAAGTAACTAAAATTAATCGGCATCAAAATGCACAAGTGTTCAAGAATCTTAAAGAACAAGCCCTTGTTTCTGATAATCCAAGCATGTTTAAATTGTTCCCAAAAATTGTTCTAGAGCGATCATGGGATATGCTATCACAAGGTGATACTTCCGTTCAAAATATTTGTGAACAAGCATCAAAGAAAGTTATATTCAAAAAAGGTATGAATAATCAGCTTGAATTAACAGGTGATAAAAACAGCCTTGTTAAAGATCTTGACTCTTGCTTACAAAGCGCAATAGAAACCGCACAGGCATCTAATAAAGATTGCGAATTATATCTTAACGGATATGCCAGCAGCGCATGTACGGAGCAATCTCAAGATATTTGTTTGGCTAAAAATCTTGCGTTAAGCATAGATAGGACCAGATTCTATGTAGATGATATACTTTCTAAATCTTCATACATAAAAGATGTTTCAATACAAGACGACATAGATGATAGAGGTTTGCAACGGTTTGCCACTGCACCTAAGTACATTATGAAAACTCGCGCAAACGGTAGAAAATGTACCATTATCCTAAATGCTGCTGGGCAGGAAGATGCGTCTGACGAAGAATCATTAGAAAGATTCGTTATACTATCTACTCAGAAAGGAAACAGAAGGGCAGATTTTGATAAGGCCACAGCCCTTATTTATAATGGTAGTTCCACTGAAAATATTTCTTAATTCTGTTATTAAACAAACTCCCCCCGCGTTGATTTTACACGCGGGGGTTTTTTATTTTAAAATATTTTTTACATCTGATAGAAAATACGTTTTCCCGTCTGAAAATTTAATTTATTTGCACTTAAAGCAAAATATTTGCTATAATTAATTATCAAGTTTAGGAAGTAGTTAAACTTAAATTTAGTTCTTTGTTTTTTATAAAGGTTGGGTGGCTGAGTGGTCAAAAGCAACGGTCTGTAAAACCGTCGGGCTACGCCCTACATAGGTTCGAATCCTATCCCAACCAAATTTTTTTATGTAAAAACAAATACACTAAGTATTTTAGCAGATTTTTCGCGCTGTGGTCGCGCGAATTAAAATTGTGAAACATAGGACCCGAGTCAAATCCTATAAACACAAAGGTATAAAATGACAAAAACAACTCTCCCTTCCGTTAAAGAAGTGGAATCTACAAGAAAATGGCATCATTTTGATGCCGAAGGTAAAACGTTAGGCCGTCTCGCAACGCAAATTGTGGTCTGCTTAATGGGTAAAAATAAAAGAACTTTTACCCCGCATATTGACTGCGGCGATTTTGTCGTAGTAACAAATGCGGCCAAAATAAAAGTTACGGGAAATAAAGCCATTGAAAAAGTTTATTTCTCCCACTCCGGCTACGCAAAAGGCGGTAAAGAAACAACCTTTAAAGATATGCTTGCTAAGAACCCTACAAGAGTTCTTGAACTCGCTGTCTATCGTATGCTTGATAACAATAAATTGCGCGCAAGAAGAATGAAACGCCTCAGAATTTTTGCTGAAGCGGAACATGCTTTTGCAGGTAGATTTTCTAAATAGGTGATAATATGGCACAAAATAGTGAAATAAAAACAGGTAGAAGGAAGACCTCCGTCGCGCAAGCGAAACTCACCAAAGGTAAAGGCAATATACTTGTCAACACAAAACCCTTGGCTGATTATTTTTCTGCAAATAACCGTTATAAACATACTGCTATGTCACCTTTGATTGAACTTAAAGCGGAAAAGGATTTTGACGCTACAGTTAAAGTCTATGGCGGCGGTATTGCTTCACAAGCAGGTGCTGTTCGCCACGCTTTAGCACGCGGTTTGGCAGCGATGTCAGAAGAATATCATAAAATTATGAAACAAGCCGGTTTCTTAACCCGCGATCCGCGCATGGTAGAACGCAAAAAACCGGGCCAACCAAAAGCAAGAAGACGTTTCCAATTCTCAAAACGTTAATCTTGGAACTTGGAAGATATTTAATAAGGGCGGTTTTAAAGCCGCCCTTATTTTTATGTTAAAATCAGTTCCCAATTATACTGCCTAATTTCCTTATAAATCTATTCCTTTTAAAATACGCCAGGAAGCGATATCATGATATGCTTTAACTTTATTATGTATTAGTTTTATGTCTTCTGAAGTTAAATCAGGTGCATTACTGTTAAGCTTTTCATAAGTGTCGGAGTTTATCTCCCCAATAAAATCAGAAGTAGCCCAATAATATGCACCGACGGCTAAATCTTGACCATCAAAAATACTTTTACCTAAAGCAAAATATTCAGAACCTTTTGGCAAAACTAAATCTAACACAACAGCTGCTATATCTTGATGGCTTGCCGCAATATTTTTAGGTAACATCTTTTGATTTAAGCCTTTGCCGATTATAAACAGCGGCACACCTATCCGCTCTTGAAGTGTCGGGCTTGAATTTAAAGTCCATCTATCAGCATGATCTCCGGTAATAACAAATAAACTGTTCGGAAATTTTTCTAAAACACGCTCAACAAAATTTGCCAAATAATAATCTGCATATTCAAAATTTTGCATTTTTTGAAGCATTAATTTTTTATCTGTTTTCTGCGTTAAAAATGGTGCTAAATCTGTTTCTTTACTTACCGGTTCCTTAGACATATCAATCAAATAAGGCGGATGATTACTGCTTGTCAAAATCAAATTAAAAGAAGGTTCTTCTGAAATTTTATCTAAAATCCCTTCAAAAAATTTTTTATCTTCCACACCCCAAACTGCCCCATTACTTTGAAAGGATGAATAATAATAATTTTCCTCAAACCCTTGATTTGAAATAAAATATCCCACATCTTCCCACGATGGAAAACCTCCATAAAAGAAATGCGGGGTGTATCCTGCTTTTTTTAATTGAACAGAAAGGGCTGTTTCATAAGGTTTTTGTGCTGTCGGTCTTGAAGCAGTGGTTAGATTTACTTCCGGCAACCCAAGTAAAACAGAAGTTAAACCAAACATTGTACCACTACTTGCGGGTAAAAATTTCGTTAATAATATATTATCGTATTTTTGTTTTAATCTTTTCAAACCATTTGCTATTGGTAAATTATCATATTTTTCAAGCAAAGGCCAAAGCATATAAGTTTCGCCGACAATTACAAAAATATGGGTTGGTTTTTCAGATAAAATTCCCTGTGCTTTTTTATTCAAAAACGGAAGCAAAGTTTCACTGTTAACATCTGCTCTGTTATCTAAAATTTTCATACTTTGCTTTACTTTATCTGCTGTAATTTTTGAAGCATTTTTCTTAAGACCTTTATATATCTTCCTTGCTTTGTATAAGGCTTGAATATCGTCTAAAATTGCTTCATTTAATAATGCCGTTTTTAAACGGGCAGAATTTTTCCAATAAATAGAATTTTTATATCCGAAACTCCCCCCAAAACGCATAAAAATTACAAAAGGTATAAATAAAATACAAATACTTAAAACCACAATAAATTTTTGCTTTATTTTTAAAAATGGTACAGCAATAAAGGTATAAATTTTTAACCAATATTTTAATATAAAGATAAAAACACCAGATATAATAACAGCCAAAATAATGCGCCAAAAAGCATTGTATTGGCTTATGGCAGTTTTAGTAATAGCCACTACATCATCATTAAAGGTATTAAAAATGAAAGGACTAAATGCTACATTAAATTCTTGATAATAAGGAATTCTGACTTGAAATAATAATGACAAAACAAATATACAAAATGCTCCGTAAAAAAACCTAATTCTATAAAAGTTATAGGAAGAAAATATTTGGTTTAATAATGTGCAAAAAATAAATGTAGGAACGCATAAAGCAATTGAAGTTTTTAAACTCAGTCTAAAACCATACCACAAAGCTAAATATACTTCATACGAAAATAATCCATTAGTTAAATTTGATTTAAAAAGGCAAATAAATAATATTCTAAAGATAGATAATACAAAAATGAAAAAACCCAAAAGCAAAAAATCCTGGGTTAAATTATTAATAAATAAAGTATATCGGTTTGTTTTCATAATTTTAGGTGTACCCTAACGGGGTACACCTAATCAATTATTTCTTTAAAGTTTCCTTCCAAGCGTTTTTCTCGTCGGTAACTTGTTGTTTTACTTCATTATATTTTGTTTTGGCGGATTCCTTCATCGTTTCATAGGCGGCTTTACCGGCAGAAACATTGTTAGAATCTGTTTCCTTTTGTGCGGCTTTGTAACTGTTAACATTTTCGCGCATATTGGCTGATGTATCAATTACATTCTGCACCGTTAACTTTGAATAATCCACAGTTTTCTTTTCCGTGGTTTCGGTAGTTTGGCAAGCACAGCAAGTTAAAGCGAGGGCTGCACAAGCAATCAATGTTGTCTTTTTCATATATTCTCCTAATTAAGTTCTGCTTACACTTACATTTTAGCATATTAGAAATAAATTTTTAATCTATTGCTGACTTTCTATGTTACTTGTAATTATTTGTAAGTACTGTTTATATGCTTTATCTATTGAACATTCCGTATTTATAACTTGGGATATATTAAATTTATCAATATTCCCGGATAATATTTCCTTAAACATCAATTCCGTATTTTCTATTTTAATGGAGTTTATTTCGTCTTTACTATGCGGTGAACAATTTAATTCTAACACTCTTGCGATATTATCTTTTGTTAAGAAAAAGGAATAATTTTTTCCTAATAAACTACAAACAAGACAAGAAAAACCTAATTGCCCCGCTTCCAGCATTACTTGCCCAACACCGCCGATAAAAAGATATTTGTTACCTTTAGTTTGCAAAAATTTTACTGTGTCTACTCTACCTATAAATTGATCATCCGCAATATCATATTCCTTTTGTAGCATTTTTTTAATCATATTACCCTCATAATTATCTATATCCCCGGCTATAATAGGGCAAATTTTCCAATGTTTACATAATTCTATAAAACTTTTTATAGAAGAAAGTTTATCCTCCGCAATTCTAGAAATTATTAATGCTTCCCTTTGATTAGAAAATTTATAACAAACACTATGTTTAGAAACAGCATTGGCGATAACCGGAAATTTCCTAAGAAAAGGAACCCTTATTCCATGAGCATAATGGGAACAGATGACATAATCACAATATTTTAAAAAATCTATTTTCCATGAAATATGCGAAGCATGCAATACCGCACCTATCTTAACTTTACGTTTAAATAATCTTATAAAAAAACAAGGGAATCCTCCCCCTCCCTCATTCCATTCTATAATCTTAATAGGAAACTTTCTTGTCAATATTTTTAACAATATGCTGTTTAATAACTTGCTCTTAGTCAACCACAAATCAGGCGAACCGTCCCCATCAACCGCAGCAACAAAGACTTTATATCCTTCTCTTTTCAACAAAGCAGAATATTGAAAAATTCGCTTTTCAAGACCTCCAACTCTATTAAAATTATAGGCCATTAATATAATGCTTGTATTTTTAAATTTTGGTATTTTATTGAAGGTATTAAAACTTTTAATACAGCGATTTAATACAAACAAGCATTTTTTTGTTTTATTAATCTTACGTTTTACGTGATACATTACCCTCATATCATATTACCTTTTATCTAAAAATTTTTGTCAATATATATACGCTATTCCAACCAAAGATTTTTACCAGACCGAATAGTACACCCCAACGAATCTTATACATAAGAGAACATTGTTTTATGGAATTAGAGGCTATTTCCCAAACATTTTTTTGTAATGACAATTCTGCAAGTTGTATATTTTTAGAAAGCTTTCTAAAACTACATATTCTCCATACTGCTATTGTAATCCATTGATCTACGACATTAGGTTCTAACAATTTTCTAACAGATAGTTGATTATATAAATTTAACAAATTATGTAACCCATCTATAACCATCTTTTGATTATTGGAAGTAATAGAGTTACAAAGTCCTTTACGATAGTAATACAATTTTTCTTCTTTAACAACTATATTAGAAGCCAGTAAGAAAGATAAAATTACAAACGGATTATCTTCTGCGACATAACCGGGATAAAAAGATAATTTATATTTTCTTAACATATCTAAACGAAATAATTTTGCCCATACTACAGCATCATAATAACCGCAAATAAAGCGATCTTTTAAATTATTTTTAGGTTTCTTATAAAAGAGGTGAGAACAATGTGCAATATTTTCCCTTTTTCCGTCAGCAGTTATTTCCTCAAAAAAACATTTTACAATGTCAGCATTTTTTGCTTCTGCTGTATGATACAACTTACTTAAATAATCTTTGCTAACGATATCATCTGCATCAATAAAAGCAATATATTTACCCTTAGCTTCTTCAATTAAACGATTACGTGTAACTGCTACTCCTTTATTTTTCTGACTAATTATTTTAAATTCAGGAATATTTTTAGACCATTCTTCTAATATTTTTAATGATCTATCACTAGATCCATCATTTACACATATCACTTCAAAATCTTGAAAGGTTTGAGATTGAATGGATTGCAAACAATTAGATATATAATCTTCAGCATTATATACCGGTATTAAGACTGATACTGCTGGTTTTTTCATATATTTCTCCTAAGTTTTCATAGTGCTTAGGAGAAATAACCAAATGAAAAACGGCTATTTACTCAGTCTCGTCACTTAACCGATATAAACAGCCGTAGTTCATCGTAAAAAATTACGACAAACATTCAGCACTAATTAGACGGGTAATTAGTCCGTATAATTAGATGCCATTACAGCTGTTCTTGGAGTGACGAAACTGCCTAAGCAGTAACACTTATTCTTTCAATAAGCGTCCAAAAACAGAACAATTTTTATAAATTGTATTTTACGTTTACAATTTATTTACTTCTAAGTCAATTCTAACATTTTTATCTCATTATGTAAATTTTTTTATTCGTTACTTCCTCTAAAAATGCTAAAATATAGTTATGTTAAAAACAGTATTTTTCGGTACTCCTCAAATTGCCGTTCCATTCTTGGAAGTATTAGCAAAACAAACGGATGTCAAACTCGTTGTAACACAGCCTGACAGGCCAAAAGGCCGTGGTCTGGTTTTAACCCCTTGCCCTGTCAAAGAATTTGCTTTAAAAAATAATTTACCCGTCGCAAGCCCGGAAAAACTTAAGGATTTTGTTCCAAATATCGCAGCTTTAAATGCGGACATAGGCGTTTGCGTTGCCTATGGTAAAATTTTCCGCAAACCTACTTTGGAAGCCTTTAAACAAGGTATTGTAAATGTGCATTTTTCTTTACTTCCTAAATACCGCGGTGCTTCACCTGTACAAAGTGCTTTAATGAACGGCGAAACAAAAACCGGTATAACTTTGTTTTCCATAGATGAAGGCATGGATACGGGTGCTGTTATATCTACAAGGGAAACAGAAATTTTACCTCAAGATAATTCCATAACTTTATTTGAGAAATTAACAGATATTGCAAAAAATGCTTTAAGTGATTTCCTAATTGAAGCTGAAAATCAAACCTATACAACAACAGAACAAAGAGGAGAACCGTCTTTCGCGCCTCTGATAAGTAAAGAGCAAACTATTATCAGTTTTGAAAACCAAACGGCAGAACAAATAAATAATTTAGTACGTGCCCTTGCCGCGGGAGCACCGAGTTTCGCAAAAGCCACGACAACGGACGGCCAACTTATGCAAATAATTAAAGCCTCTTTGCCAAATACGCAATTTGCAGCGGAAAATTATAAACCGGGGGCTTTAATTTCTATTGAAAGGAAAGCCGGTTTTTTTGTAAAATGTAAAGAGGATGTTTTGTTGATAGAAACAGTCCGCCCAGCAGGGAAAGGGCTAATGCCTGCTTTTGCCTATATGAACGGCAAAAAATATGATGAAGGAAGTATAGTTTTTAAGTAATATGCCAGATACTGAAAGTAAAGAAATTTTAGAGGGAAAACGCTCCGCTTCTATTAAAATTTTTAAGGCCATTTCCGCCTTAATTTTGATTATTGCGTTTTTAGGATCAATAGCTTTTGTTTCGTTTAATTGGGCTTTTTCAGCTTTAGTTCACACAAGGGCAGAAAGGCCTGTACCGGATTTAGTAAACAAAAATATTGATACCGCACTTGACTTGCTTGCCAACGTGAATATGGCTCTTAAAAAAGCAGGGGAGGAATTTCAGCCGGATGTTCCGGCCGGTTCCGTAATCAGACAACTTCCGCCGGCAGGTATTTTGGTAAGAGAAGGCAAAGTTGTGCGTGTATGGGTAAGCCAAGGCAAAGAAAGCGTAGAAGTACCGGAAGTTATTTCAATGCCTTTGAGAAATGCTGAATTCACAATCAGGCAAGCCAATTTGAATGTGGGTAAAATAGATACCGCTTATTCTGTAGAAATCGAAGAGGGCAATATTATAAGCCAAAATCCTGCACCTTTATCTTTGGTAGTTAAAGGGGAGACGGTTAATTTGGTCGTTTCAAACGGCGCCCCAAATAATGGTATTATTTTGGTGCCTGATTTCCGTCATAAAAAGTTTGCCGAGGCAAGTAATTGGGCTTCAAATAACGGCATAGAAATCAGTGTTATTGAAGACTCAAATTCCTTTTTTCCAAGCGGTACAATAACTGAACAAAACCCGCTTGCAGATACGGAGATACGTACAGGGGCAACACTCCAGATTACAATAAGCGCAAATAAAGATAATGTAAGTGAAAAACTACATCGTATACACTATGAACTGCCTCAAGGTAAAAATGACAGCCGCATACGCATAATTCTGACAGATAATTTAGGCGAAAAAGAACTCTTGAACGAATATAAACAGGCAGGAAGCAAAATTGATTTGAATATCCCTTACGGCGGGGAAGCAACAGTAAGAATTTATGTGGACGGGATTTTGGTCCGCCAAAAAGAGTTAAAATAGAAAGGTACAAAATGATAGCACTTCCGAAACCAACTTTTAATGCTTTATCACCGTCAATATTATCGGCAAACCAATTGATTTTGGGAGAGCAAATTAAAACCGTTGAAATACTTGGCGCAAGCTGGTTGCATATTGATATTATGGACGGTCATTTCGTCCCTAATTTAAGTTTCGGTCCTGCAACAGTCAAATGGGTTAGTACCGCAACAAAACTCGCACAGGATGTACATTTGATGGTGGAAGATCCTCAAAAATATTTGGATGCTTTTATAAAGGCAGGGGCAAGTTCCTTAACTTTACATGTTGAGTCAAAGGGTAATTTAAGGGAACTGCTGGAGCAAATAAGGGCCAAAGGTGTAAGTACAGGTATTTCTATTAAACCGGACACTGACCCAAATGTGTTGAAACAATTTTTGGATATAATTGACCTCGTTTTGGTTATGACGGTATATCCCGGTTTCGGCGGGCAGGCATTTTTAGAAAATGCACAAAAACAAATAAGCGAAGTTAAAAGTATTATAGCCGAAAGGCCTATTTGGCTTGAAGTTGACGGCGGAATAAATAAAGATACCGCTAAAATTGCAAAAGAAGCCGGTGCAAATGCTTTTGTTGCCGGTAATGCTTTGTTTGCTGCAAATGACATAGAACAAGCATTTAAAGATTTAAAGGATGCTATTAAATAGCAAATTTGGCGCTTTAAAGCGCAATTAAGTAAAGGAGAATAATGTATGGCAGTAGTAATTCGTCTACAAAGAACAGGCAAACGGACACAACCCCAATACCGCGTTATCGTTGCGGAAAAGAGAAGTGCCGTCGGCGCACAAGCAAAAGAAGTGCTTGGCACCTTCAACCCTTGCTTGAAAGAAAACGAGCAACTCCATATTGACTTAGAAAAAGTTAATAAATGGGTTAAATTCGGTGCTTTGCCTTCTAAGACCGTTGCGGCCTTAATTAAGAAAGCAAGCAAATAAGGTAACGAACCATGAAAGAATTGGCAAGTTACCTGCTTAAATCCTTAGCCCAAAACAAAGAGGCCGTAATTATAGATGCTAAGGAAGAAGATAACAGTGTTTATCTGACAGTACGTGTTGATGAAACCGATAAGGGCCGCATCATAGGAAAAGAGGGCTGTATTATAAAAGCCATCCGCACTGTGCTCGGCGCTTATGCAGCAAAAGAAAAAAAGAAAGTTACACTTAAACTTGAGGACTAATGCTTAAAATTGATATTATTACTTTGTTTCCCGAAGTTATTTGGCCCTATTTAAACACAAGTATCTTAAAAAGGGCGCGTGAAGCAAAAGCAGTAAATATCAGTTGCACAAATCCAAGAGAGTTTACTAAAGATAAACATAAGACGGTTGATGACAGGCCTTATGGCGGCGGTGCCGGAATGTTAATGAAGGCAGATCCGCTTTATAAAGCAATAAAGAAAGTTAAAAAAACAAATTCTTTAGTCATTTTAACCAGCCCCCGCGGCAAAATACTATCGCAAGAATTGGCAAAAAAACTTGCAAAGAAAAAACATTTAGTAATTGTTTGCGGGCATTATGAGGGTGTGGATGCAAGAATATACCCTGAAATAGACCTTGAAATTTCTTTGGGGGATTTTATCCTCACAGGCGGAGAGTTAGTGGCTTTAAGTATAACAGACACTTTAACCCGTTTGCAAAAGGGAACTTTCAAAAAAGATACCGTAACAACGGAAGAAAGTTTTGAAAATTCTTTACTTGAGGCACCCCAATATACTAGGCCGGAGGTTTGGCATAGGCGCAGAGTTCCGCAGGTTTTACTTAGCGGAAATCACAAAGAAATAGCGGTCTGGAAACAAAAAACGGCGTTGGAAATAACAAAAAAATTCCGGCCCGATATGCTTGATAATAGACCTCTCAAAACAAGCGAAGAAGTAAAAAGACTCAAGAGGAGAAAAAAATGAACATTGAAGAAGTAAATAAACAATTAAAAAAGGATATTCCTTTTTTCAAAGCCGGTGACACTGTGCGTGTTGCTGTAAAAGTCGTAGAAGGCGACAATGAAAGAATCCAAAATTTTGACGGTGTTGTTATCGCACGCCGCGGGCATGGTATAAGCGAAAGTTTTACAGTTCGCAAAATTTCTTTCGGCGTCGGAGTGGAAAGAATTTTCCCAATCAACAGCCCAAGAATTGAAAGCATTACTGTTTTAAGACATGGTAAAGTACGCCGTGCTAAACTTAATTATCTTAAAGCACTTTCCGGTAAAGCAGCACGCTTGCAAGAAAGAACACAAATTGTTCCCGGTGCTGAAACTGTTAAAGAAGAAGTTACTGCTGAGACCGTTGCCCCTGCTGTAACCGAAACAACAACAGAAGAAACAAAATAAAACAGTAAAAACTTATTTATAAACCCCATATTTTTTAATATGGGGTTTATTCTTTATAAAATACCCCCGCGCTTATAAATTAACGCGGGGGAAATTTTAAATTGCCGGATTATTTATCGGCCAAGCATTGCAAGCAAAATACCCGCAGCGATAGCAGAACCGATAACACCTGCCACATTGGGCCCCATCGCATGCATAAGTAAATAATTTTGTTTATCAAATTCCTGCCCGACTTTATTTGATACACGCGCCGCCATAGGCACCGCGGAAACACCGGCTGAACCAATAAGCGGATTAATTTTATTTTTGGTAAATAAATTCATAAACTTTGCAATCAAAACACCTGAAGCTGTACCGACACAGAAAGCACATAAACCAAGTATTACGATAGCAACAGTTTTAAATTGCAAGAATTTATCTGCAGAAAGTTTTGAACCGACTGCCAGACCAAGCAAAATAGTAACCAAATTTATAAGTTCGTTTTGCATAGTCTTTGCAAGACGGTTTGCAACACCGCATTCCTTGACCAAATTTCCGAACATCAAGCAACCGATTAACGGTGTGGCATCCGGTATAAATAAAGCACACAAAAGCAAAACCATTATGGGAAAAATAATCTTTTCCCTTTTGCTTACGGGGCGGAGCTGCTCCATCCTTATTTTGCGTTCTTCCGGAGTAGTTAAGAACTTCATTATCGGCGGCTGGATTATCGGAACAAGTGCCATATAGGAATAAGCCGCAACCGCTATTGCACCAAGCAAATTAGGCGCAAGTTTTGAAGTCAAAAATATTGCTGTCGGACCGTCTGCCCCACCGATAATGCCAATAGAAGCCGCCTCTTTCATACTAAAACTTAAATCAGGCGAAATATTACCAAGCATCAAAGCGCCGAAGATGGTAAAGAATATTCCGAATTGTGCCGCCGCACCTAAAAGCAAAGTGCGCGGGTTTGCAATTAAAGGTCCGAAGTCCGTCATGGCACCAACGCCCATAAAGATAAGTAACGGAAATAAGCCCGATTCAATACCAAAGCCGTATACTTGCCCTAAAAATCCACCGAAAGCGGTATGAACTGTACCTGTAGGGTCAATAGTTGAAACGCTTAAAGCAGCAATTCCAGCAACGGGGATATTGGATAGCAAACCGCCGAAACCAATAGGTATCAAAAGCAAGGGTTCAAATTGCTTAACGATACCAAGCCACAAAATGACTAAACATACGGCTATCATAACCACTTGGCCCCAAGTGAAATTAACCAAACCGGTCGTGGCCCAAAGTGTCTGAAATGAAGTTAAAATATCTGCTAACATAAACGCACCTATTTAATCAAAGCAAGGACATTGCCTGTTTGGATCTGGTCGCCGGAAGCAGAGGTAAAATGTATTTTACCGGAAGCAGTTGCTTTAATTTCCATTTCCATTTTCATCGCCTCAATTACCAATACCGCTTGGTCCTTTACGACTTGTGCACCCTCAGTAACCAATAAACGCATAATCACACCTGGCATAGGGGCTTTAACTTCGGTACCCGTACCGCCTTGTGCGGAAGCGCCGGCACTTGCTGTTTGTGTTGCAGAAGTGTCAAGGCCTTCTTTGACGTCAATATCATAACTAACACCGTTGACAACAGCCTTTTTACCTTCAAGTTTAACTGCGAATTTATCCCCCCCGACGCTGACTGTAAAGGCATCACCGCCTAGTTTTTTGGTAACTTTGCGGACATTTAATTTTGCCTCGCCTTTCAAGAAAGCAATACCTTTTTGCGCGCAGGCAGCAGCGATAAAGATATTTTCATCAGTAACGGGCAAATTATTTTCTTCAAGCAATTTTTTAGCGGGCCCTATACCTTTTTTAGGGTTTGCGTCATTAATTTCAAGTACGGTCTTTGTCGTCGGTTCAAGGCCGAGTTGGGCTGCTGCAAGTTTAACGACTTCAGGATCTGCCGGTTCGGGTGTTCGGCCGAAGTAACCGAGTACCATTTTGCCATAACCTTCAGCAAACTTTTTCCAAGGGCCAAACATCACATTATTAAATGCCTGTTGGAAATAAAATTGGCTTACCGGCGTAACGGAAGTACCGAAACCGCCTTTCCTGACACATTCGCCCATATTTCTAAAAATTTCGTCGTATTTATCCATAATACCGTTATCTCTTAGCATTTGAGTATTTGCAGTTAAAGCACCGCCGGGTAGCGGGGAGAACGGAATTGTCGGTTCCACTTTTTTTGCTTCAGGAGGCATAAAATAATCTTTCATACAGTCCTTAAAAACTTCTTCTGCTTTTTTGATTTTTTCAATATCAATATCTAAAGTATAATTTGTGCCGCGAAGAGCATGCCACATGGTAATAATATCCGTTTGGCAAGTACCGCCGCTTACGGGCGCCATAGACAAGTCCAATCTATCTGCACCTCCTTCAATAGCGGCCAAATAGCATGCTGCGCCAAGGCCGGCAGTTTCATGTGTATGGAAACAAATTTCTACTTCAGGCGGTAACATTTTACGGGCCAAGGCAACTGTCTCGCGCACTGTATGAGGGTTAGCAGTGCCGGAAGCATCTTTAAAACATAATGAATCAAATTCTATACCGGAGTCCAAAATTTGTTTAAGGCGCTGGGCATAAAATTCAGGGGTATGAACTTTACCTGTTTTGTCCCAACCCGGCGCGAGGGACATCATTGTTACTGTTACTTCGTGCTTCAAACCTGCCTCTTTGATACATTTACCGCTGTAAATTAAATTATTTACGTCGTTTAAAGCATCAAAATTACGGATTGTTGTAACGCCGTGCTTCTTGAAGGTTTGAGCATGTAAGCGAATAATATCAGAGGGTTGTGAATCAAGCCCTACAACATTAACACCGCGGGCTAAAGTTTGAAGATTTGCATCTTTACCTGCGGCTTTGCGAAATGCATCCATAACATCGTAAGCATTCTCTTGATTGTAAAAAAATGCACTTTGGAAAGTTGCACCGCCGCCGCTTTCAAAATGGGTGATACCGGCCTCACGGGCGGCTTCAACAGCCGGTAAAAAATCCTTACTTTGCACACGTGCGCCGTAACAGGATTGAAACCCGTCACGGAATGCTGTTAACATAAACTTAATTTTTTTCATTTGATTTCTCCTTAAAATATTAAAATTATTTTGCCGCCCTAATTGCTGCTAAAGCAATGGCGATTTTAATTTTTGTATCATCTTGTGTATTAGTAACAACTGCAGGCTTTGCGGTTTCTTGTACTTCCGGAAAAATTTTATTTAACATTTGTACCGCCCATGCAAGCGCTTTAAGCATAAACACAAGAAGTATGAGGAAAGAAAAAGTCATCCCCATACCGATAACCATAAGTTCAACACTCTTGGCAAACAACTCTGAATTCATAAGTTATACCTCTTTTTATTTTTAAAAATCTGTATTAAAATCAACATCGCCGGCAAAGATTATTTCTTTACCATTTTGTGTACTCAAAATCATGCGGCCGGCTTTGTCAATATCTTCAAAAATACCTTTTTTACCGTCTACAACTATTTCTTTATTTATTGCAGGACAAAGTTTCTTAAATTCTTCAACCAAATCATCTTTTTGCATTTCTTCAAAATTTGAAAGTATATTTGCTATTAAAACACTTTTTGATATCTTTAATCCCATGTCTGCCAAAGTAGTAAACGGTTTATCGGATATTATAACCTGTTGTTCTATGTTAATCCCAACACCGATAACAAGGCCTTTAAAATTATTATTTTGCGTAACGGCCTCACTCAAAATACCACAAAATTTTTTACCTTTATAAAGGACATCATTGGGCCATTTTAAATATGCCTTTGCCCCTAATTTCCTGACTGCTTTACATACCGAAACAGCCATAATTTGGGTAAGTGAACTGATATTTTCTAATTTAGGATTTTCGGGCTTTAATACCATGGTAAAATACAATCCTCCTGCTTCAGACGACCACTGCCGTCCTTTTCTTCCGCGCCCTGCTGTTTGGGTTTCAGCCATAATAATATTTTTGTCTTCCAAATTATCAAAATATTTTATAGCATAGGTATTGGTTGAAGGTAAAATATTAAAGCCGAAAATCTTCATAATATTATTATATCAAATATAGGGCGGAAATTGGGGCTGTAAAGAGCTTTGCTGTGTAGGTCTTTTGTACTATTTTTGCATAGGTCCAAAAGGAAAGAAAAAATAGGTCCAAAAACCCTTTCAAAGTTTTTATGATTGTTATAAAATTTATTTATACAAACAAGTAAATTAGTTTTACCTGCTCCTTTTGGTAAACTAATTTATACCCCAAAGGCGGCCAAACCCCTAGGCCGCCTATTTTTTATGTTTTATTTTTTTGCTGTCCTTAATTTTTCTTATTTTCCCGTCGGAGCGTTTAAATACCTCTTGACAACGTTTTTTTTTTTTTTTCTACAATATATATGTGGGCAAAAATAAAAACATCATAAATATAGGAGATTTTATGAACATAAATAAAAAAGGGTTTACTTTAATTGAATTATTAGTAGTAGTCTTAATAATCGGCATACTTGTTGCTATTGCTTTAGCGCAATATAAATTTGCCGTAGAAAAAACAAAATTGAGCAAATATTTAACTATCGGGCAAAGCATAAGAAATGCGCAAGAAAGATTTTATATGGCTAATGGGAAATATTCTAAATCACTTTCAGCTTTGGATATTGATATTGAATCTTTATGTGAAAGCCGTGCAGGAAGTAACAATATACATTTTAATTGCATGGATAAGTCTATACAAATTGATAACTACACTTACCAAGAACAATCTCATGGTATACTATATATTAAATATTGCCCTTCTCTATCAAATATTAAACAAACTAACTATCAAGAATGCGAAAATAATAGGGATCTTAGTTTTCATTTTCTCTATGATAATAATAGAACAGAATGTGTAGGCTATACCGACAAAGGTAAACGGCTTTGTAAAGCTCTCGGTTATTAAAAATATATAAAAAATTTCCCCGCGGTTTTTACGCCGCGGGGGTTTTCAATTAAGTTATATCAACTATAACAAAATTTTTCTTGATAAACGTACTTTACCGTTATTGTCAATTTCAACAACTTTTACACGTACTTTATCGCCGAGCTGTAAAACATCTTCCACTTTTGCGACTCTTTCATTTGCAATTTGTGAAATATGTAATAAGCCGTCTTTACCGGGCAAAAGTTCAACAAAAGCGCCGAAGGGTTGAATTGAAACAACAGTTCCTTCATAAATTTGACCGACTTCAACTTCCTTTGTTAAAAGATCAACTTCTGCTTTAGCTTGGTTAAGTTTTTCCGCATTAGGTGCGGCAATCATAACTTTACCATCTTCTTCAACATCAATTTTTGCGCCGGTTGTTTCGGTAATACGTTTAATGTTTTTACCGCCGGGGCCGATTAAAGCACCGATTTTATCTTGCGGAATCATCATCGTATGAATCATAGGTGCATTTTTTGGTAAAGTTTTGCGCGGCTCGCTGATGACGGAATCCATGTGGTCCATAATAAACATACGCCCTTTTGTGGCCTGTGCAATAGCTTTCCTTAAAACATCCAAAGAAATACCTGTTGCAAGTTTTAGGTCCATTTGGAAAGCGGTTATACCTTTGCGTGAACCGGTAAGTTTAAAGTCCATATCACCAAGGTGGTCTTCCATACCCATAATATCGGAGAGTACGGCAAATTTATCACCTTCAGTGATTAAACCCATAGCAATACCGCTGCAAGCGGCTTTCATCGGAACACCTGCATCAAATAAAGCCAAAGATCCTCCGCAAACGCTAGCCATTGAAGAAGAACCGTTTGATTCCATAATATCTGAAACTACCCTTATTGTATAAGGAAATTTTTCAAGGCTTGGTACAAGCGGCATTAAAGCGCGGCGTGCAAGTTCCCCGTGGCCGATTTCGCGGCGGCCTGGGGCGCGGTCCGGTTTACATTCACCGGTAGCAAAGCCGGGGAAATTATAATGAAGCATAAAAGTTTCATCATAAGTTTCTTCAAGGCCTTCCACCATTTGGGCATCACCTGCGGTACCTAATGTAGCAGTTGCCAAAGATTGTGTTTGACCGCGTGTAAATAAGGCCGAACCATGCGCACAAGGTAAAACACCGACCATAGAACTTAAAGGCCTGATTTCATCAGTCTTTCTGCCGTCTACGCGGATACCTTCGTTTAATACCATTTTGCGGGATTCTTCGTAGGCAAGCATTTCCATAGCAAAATCAGCATAAATTGCACCTTCTTCAGGGTACTTTGCAATTAATTCTGTTTTAAAAGCTTCTTTTAAATTGGCGATGTCACAATCACGTGTTTGTTTATCGGAAAATTTATGTAAGATTTCCGCAACCTTTGCGCGATAGGTGTTATTTGCCATATCTAAAACATCTTGCGGCAATTTTTCCGCTTTAAATTCAAATTTTGCTTTACCGCATTTTTCCCTAAGCTCAAGTTGTGCTTGGCAAAGTTTTTTGACTTCGGGCTGGGCAATTTCAATAGCTTTAACGAGGGATTCTTCATCCACTTCATGGGCGCCGCCCTCAACCATCATAATACCTTGCATGGTACCTGCAATTACAAGGTCCATATCAGCTACTTTACGTTCTTGCACCGTCGGGTTAATAATATATTGGCCGTTTACGCGGTCAACCCTGACGCCTGCAACGGGCTGCGTGAAAGGAATAGAAGAAATCACCGTTGCCGCGCTTGAAGCAAAAATACTGATAACGTCGCTGTCATTTACACCGTCGGCTGAAAGCACCATCGCGGTTACATTGACTTCGCAAGCAAACCCTTCCGGAAAGAGCGGGCGCATTGAACGGTCAATAAGACGGGAAGATAAAGTTTCCTTTTTACTTGCCCTGCTTTCACGTTTAAAAAAACCGCCGGGAATTTTACCTGCGGCATAAGTTCTTTCTTTATAATTAACGGTTAAAGGTACAAAATCTTGCAAACCCGGCTTTTGCACTTTATCGCAAACGGCGGTAGCAAGCACCATAGTATCACCGATACGGGCGATAACTGCACCGTCGGCTTGTTTAGCCATCACACCCGTTTCAAGCGTGATAGTTTTGCCACCGACCTCAATGCTGTGGCTATATTTTCCTAGATTATTCATTTATTATTTCCTTAATTTTAGTTCTTTGGTTAATGCCTGATATTTGGCAAAATCGTTTTTCTTTAAATAAGCAAGTAAACGTTTGCGTTGACCGACGAGGCGCACCAAACCTCTTTCGCCGGCAAAGTCTTTAGGGTTTTGTTTAAGATGCTCTGAAATATAGCGGATTCTTTCCGTAATTAAAGCAACTTGTACTGACGGTGA
Organism: uncultured Elusimicrobia bacterium; assembly: GCA_947306425.1. Lineage (GTDB taxonomy): Bacteria > Elusimicrobiota > Elusimicrobia > Elusimicrobiales > Elusimicrobiaceae > Proelusimicrobium. The sequence continues at coordinate 25,403 of CAMZGO010000018.1, forward strand.
ACCGGTGTCAGCATCACTTTGTTGGAATTTTGAGATAATA
>CAMZGO010000019.1 GCA_947306425.1 uncultured Elusimicrobia bacterium
CAGCAGCAACGATAGCAGGTTTAACGGTAGTAGGGGCAATAAGCCCGATAACAGCAATAGGAACGGTAGGAACGGCTTTAGCCTTAGCACCGCTATTAACATCTGCCGAAATAGTGCCAAACAAAGATATCACCATATCAGCGCAAGCCATATTCTCCGAAGAATATAAAAACACACCAACCGAAGATATATCAAGGAAAGATATTGCCAAAGCACGAATGATTTTACCAACGGGTTTTGTTCAAAATAATGCACTTTACAGAGGGATGAATATTTCTTCTTATGCAGATTTGAAGAGAATATTGACAGAAGGTTTATCTGTAGACAAAACACATGGTTATGAATCTGTATATTTCTCAACTAAAATTGATGACGCTATTGATTATGCCACCCAATATGATAAACCTATTTCCATTTTAATTAAAGTCGGTCCTGAAAATATAAATGGGGGGAATTATATCTCTAATAAAATATTCCAACGCTATGTATTTTCACAAGAAAGCGTTAAAGCGGCAGATATTTCCGACGTCTTAGTCTGGGCAACTGTAAATAATAAACTTGGCTGGTGGAAAGCATCTTTAAATAATCAAGGTGAAGTTATTTTACAAAACACCCAAAATATGATAACCCCCAAAACAGCCAATACCCCAAGTTTAAGAGCTCCGTCCTTTAATTTGCAAAAATATATATTGCCGGCTGTCGGTACGGGGTTATTGATAACATCCTTGATTAACGGAGATATTGATCCCTTTTCAACTTTTGCAGGTACTACATTGTTAGGGGCTGGATATAATGTTTTTAACCTGCCCGATTTAAGACAGAAAATACAAAGTTTTGTCGATTTAAGAACAGAATTTAATAAAGACATTTTTAGCGGTCCGAAATTAAGCCCTATACAGGCTGCGGAAATGCGCAAAATACTTGGGGAAGACTTCTTCAATTTGTGGCAAAAATATTATAATAAAGATTTGGCGCAAATTGCCCAAAAAAGCCCAGAAAGTTTATCAGAACTTATAGATTTTTCAAACCGTTATGAAAATACTTTGTCAAGCGTGATAAAAGAACGTTTTAAAGGAACTAACCCTTTATACGTTTTTACAATGCGCGATTTAACAAATCAATTTATAAAAGATTTACAAGCTGGTAAAACTTTGGAAGGAACAATAAAAGCAATGGGCGAAAAAATGTTTGACTATCACAAAAAAATTGCCCAAATAAAAGAGTTTTTAGAACAATTTAATTTATTTGGAAATCAAATAGATTGGAAAGAAGTAAGACACCCTGAAACTTTCCCTTATAATATGGATTTCAATGATAGAAAAAATGAAAAATATGCAGAAAAAATCGGCTTTGGAAAATTAAACACTTTGGAAAGCACTAATTACGGCGTTACTATAGATATGACGAATTATTCCGAGTATTTACTTGAAGCAATTGCCAATTATAAACATGAAAAAACTTATAAAGGTATTCGTCTATCTCAACGCGGCATGGCAGATGATGACGGCGTAGAGATATGGTATCCAAACGGTATTTACGACGGTGTAAGTAACAATAATATGGCTTTTAAGGCTATGGAAGAAGATTATAATGCTATTAAACCTTTAATTGCGAAATACCAAAAAGGTGAAAACTTAACTGCGGAAGAATTAAATACTGTACATAAAAATATTGCAGATTTGAGTTACATTTTAACCAATGCCATCCCGTTCTACCGCGGTACTTCAGCTTTAAACTTAAATATGGTTTACGGGCTTTATGAAATGGTTGGTATTGACGCTCCTCAAGTTAAAATGGAACGCGCTTTAGATTTATCTGCCTTTATAACGACACCGGAAGATTACCAAGCAAATTGGAAGAATTTATTTGCCTCAGAATTTCCGGCCCAAAAACCTATACAAAAACAAAACAAACAAAGCAAAGTATTTTTTAAGAAAATTGCACCTTACATAATTACCGGCGCAGTATTTGGTCTTAATTATCTTTTTAGAAATGCAGAGGTTTTGACACTGACGCTTGCTACTGTTCCTTTTATAGGTAATATCAAAATCAATAATGAAGAATCTACGGACGTTCTTGTTAAAACAGATACACAAACATTAACATCTGTAACGGACCATATGCCTGATTGGCGTAATAAATTTAAGAATAATTTTACCGAAAAAGAATTAGATATTATACAAAAAGCATTTATTTCCGCCGATGAAAATTTTTTAAACAGTAATTCCGGCAATTATAATTACAAGAAAGAATTTGAAAATACTTTAAATAAACTTCTTTCCGAATATAAAATAAAGTTCACTCCGACTCAACAACGTTTAATTTTGGATAAAGACGGTAAAAGCAAATTAAACCCGTACTTTAAATTCCGTTCATATAAACAGTTTATTAAGATATACGGGCGTAATCCCGCAGATACCAAGAGCAACACTAAAGAAGAAAGAATGTTCGCCCGTGAAATCGTAAAATTGAAAAAAAGTGCCGATATTGATTATGTCATGTTAACAGAACTTGAAAATTTGTGGGAACAAAATTCTGCAAATTCCAAACAACAAAGGCAAATGCAGCAGTTACAGGGAATTGCCATAGCGTATAATGATTTCTTAGAAAGATACGGCAGAAATCCAAGTACCGTTTCAGATGATGAACGTGAAAGGTCTTTGGCAAATACTGTTATGCATAACTTTATATATACTAAAAAACAAAACCCCCTAAGTGAAGAAATAACAAAAAAGTGGCGGGAAAATTCTTCAACCAGAACTCCGGAAGATTGTTTAAGGGATTTAATACAATTTCAAAAAGAATTCGGGCGTAATCCATCCTCAAGCCCAAATAGGGATGATTATGAAAGACACTTATCCTATACCATTAACGGCTATTTAAGCAGGGAAAATTCCAATGACCCCATTATAGAAAGAATCAGAACCCTTATAAAAGAAAAAGTTAATGGCAAAAGTGAAGATTATATATCAGAAGTTCAACAAAAATATAATGATTTCATCTCAAAAGAAGGCAGAAACCCCAATCAAAAAATTGAGGAGGAAAAAGCATTGGCATTTGCTACGTCCTATGTAATGAGACGATACTCTGAAACCAAAATAGGCCAAGAAATAAAAGAAACTTGGGATAATATAAAAGAAAAAAATACAAAGGAGTTATCCGTAAAACGAGAAGAAAACCAATGGCAAAAATATCTGGCAGAATATAAAGAATTTGTTGCACAATATAATAGAAATCCAAAATCAAACGATTCCGAAAGAACTCTTTATATAAATGTCAGAAAATACAAAGATTCAAATATTCCGGCCGCCAAGGAATTCAGTGATTTGTGGGCTAAGTACGAGAAAAATGCCAAATTACATACTGACGGCATTGAAAAAAGAAAAGAACAAACCAGGGAAAAACGCCTTGAAGAATATAAACAATTTTTACAGAAAAATAACAGAAATCCAAAACATTCAAACCCTTCGGAAACAGGTTTATATAATTATATTCGCGGAAATATGAATAATGATGATCCTAAATATCAAGAATTTAGGGATTTATGGGAAAAATATAAAGCCCAAAACAATCCAAATCCCACGAATATTTTTCAAAAACGCCTTGAAGAATATAAACAATTTTTACAAGAAAATAACAGAAATCCAAGGTATTCAATATCTTCGGAGAGAAGTCTATATAATTATATTCATGGAAATATAAAAAACAATCAAGAACTCAGAGATTTATGGAATCACTATAAAAAACAAGGCAATCAAAATAATATTCAACAAGTAATGCAAAAGCGTCTTGTAGAATATAAACAATTTTTAAAGGAAAATAACAGAAATCCTAATAAATCCGAAGAAAGTCTGTATCAAACTGTGTTAAGGTATAGAAAATCAAACATACCTGGTTCACAAGAATTCAGGGATTTATGGAAACAATATGAAGGTAATACCACAAAAAGTACACAAGGATTTGAAAGAATAAAAGAAGAAACAGGTAAAAAATATTTAGAAAGATACAAAACGTTCTTGCAACAAAATGGACGAAATCCAAAAGGATCATCAAAAGATGTATCCGAAAGCAGTCTTTACTATGAAGTACTATGGTATAGAAATTCAAGTCTGTCAACCTCCCAGGAATTTAGGGATTTATGGGAAAAATATAAAGCAAAAAATACTCCAAATCCTGCAGATATTTTGCAACAAAGTCTTGAAGAATATAAAACGTTCTTGCAACAAAATGACCGCAATCCAGTTGGTTCGAAATCAGGACTTGAAAAACATCTATACAATACCGTACTATTGTATAGGCAAGCAAACATACCCGGTTCCCAGGAATTTAGGGATTTATGGGAAAAATATAAATTAAAAAATAATCCAAACCCTGCAGACATTTTACAAAAACGTCTTGAAGAATATAAAACGTTCTTGCAACAAAATGACCGCAATCCAGTAAGTTCAAAATCAGAACTTGAAAAACGCCTATATCACAGCGTGCTATGGTATAGACAGGCAAATATACCCGGTTCCCAGGAATTTAGGGATTTATGGGCACAATATAAAGATAGAAGCGAGATAAAACAAAAAAAGCTTGAAGAATTACAAAACTTTGTTAATAAAAATGACAGATTACCTAAATTATTATCAGAAGATAATGAAGAACGTGCTTTGCGTAAAAGTATTGATAATATCAGATCAAAAGCAAAAACAAATGACCATGACCCTGTATCAAGGCAAATAAATGAAATATTCAATACTTACAAAAACAAAGTAAAAGAAGTAAGAGGTAAATCTCTAGTAACACAATTAAATCAATTTGTGCAAGAGAATAATCGCCTCCCTTATATCAAAAGCGATGATATAAAAGAAAGAACCCTAGCAAGAGATTATACTGCGTATATATATAAGACAAACGCAAATGACCCCTATGTTATTGAATTAATTGCCTTACAGAAAACTATGAAAAGTCAAGATAAACAATTAGCTGCACAAAAAGCACAACAAAATATCTTGGAAAAATATAAAGATTTCTTGTCATTAAATAAACGTAATCCTCTGGAAAATAATAAAGAGGAAAGATCATTATCTTACCAAGTTAAAAAATTGTTAAAATTAAAAGTTCCCACCAATCCCGTAATTACCGAATTGAAGGCCTTATGGGGAATCTATGATATAAAGAAAGTTAAGGCTTCCAAAAACGCTGATGATTGGTTAAAAGAATATGAGGAATTTTTATCAGAAAACAATAATAAAAATCCTAACTTTATGTCCGACGATAAAGAAGAAAGAGTATTATCGCAAAATATAACCCGTATAATTAAAAATGGTAATACCGAAGACCCCACCATACATAGATTGATAACTTTATGGGCAGTACACTCAAAAGCGTTTACCGATAGAGAGTGGCTTACCAATTACAATTTATTTATTAATGAAAACAAACGTAAACCAAGCCCTAACGGCAGACGCCGTGAGAAAACGCTTTTCTACGCCGTTCAATACATAATTGAAAATAAACAAGATGACCATCAATTAAAAGAAGAATTCAAAGAAATATTTGATGTAACTACAAATGAAAGTGCTAGAATTATAAAAGAACAAAAATTAGTTGCACACAATATGGATAATGCATCACCAAAAGATTTGTACATTAATTATCTTGAATCAAATAATTTGGGTAAAACAGAAACGGTTTCTGTACCCCAAACACAAGAAGAAAAAGATGCCGTTATTGAAAGATTCAAGCAATTTACTTCAGATAATAACATCGTACCTTCTCAATTTACCAGTGACCCTGAGGAAAGATATTTGGCACTTTTATTGCAAACTGTTAAAGGCGACCTTAATAATTTTGATGCTTTTGCAGGCACTTTGGTTAATATTGCAAGCCGCAATCATTTACCCATAACCACAAACGATTTATATACGCAAATTAGGCAGCATATTGAAACATATAAGTTATATCCTAATGCAGATTCAAAATTGTATAAAGATGTGTACTATAGATTATATTACGGTACAAAAGACGCTGAAGATATCGCAGATTTAGGTGATTTGTATGCCTTACACCAACTTTCAAGCGCAATAAGCAAAGGGCAGATATACTGGACCGAAGACTTTGAAACAATGTTTGATAATGAGATAGAAAAACAAACAGGTATATCAAATAAGGAATTATCTGCTATTTATAACGGTATGTCTTTACAAGATAAAAGAATTTTTAGGGGTATGGCAGAAAATTATCAGGCGATAAAAGATAATTATTCCCAATGGCTGGAAAATAATAAAGGGAATATTATTTGGACAGATAACACACAAAAAGCCATTAATACATTAAATAACAGCCTTAAACAAAACAAAGCAAGCACATTACCGTTAATTGCTTCTTTACAGAAAATGCAGCTGGGGCAGCGAGGTTTCGGTCCTTCTTATTATCTTATATTCCGCGGGCAAGACCCGTCAAATATTCAAGAAAACGATTTCCATCTTATTCTTGAAAGGCCGGGTTTGTTAATGTATGAAGATCCGCTTACAAGTAACATTACCTTTGAAAAAGACCTCGGTAAAGTTACGGGTTTAAAATTATCAAATAATGTCACAAAACAAGAAATAAGCGAAACTATAAACCAATTAACTAAAAACGGAATGTATAAAGTACGTATAACGGAACAGGACTTGGGCATTGAAAACGGCAAATTGAATGCAAACGGTATTGCAGGCAAATTAAAGTTACACCTGGAAAAATTCTTCCCTAACCCTGATAAAGATGGTTATGTTACCGATATCAGCACCTTAATTAACATAGATGCCGAAGCATTGGTTGAAGGTAAAACCGAGACTGAAATTTTGGGAATTTACAAAAATTTATTTCCTGATATTTTTAACAATAAAAGTCCTCAAAAATTAAACAAGATATTACCATTTGCTATTTTAGGAGCCGGCCTTTTATTAAGCAGTATTTTCGGAGGAATGGGCACCGCAGGCGCAGGTCTTGCATTGGCAAGTTTACCTATTATGTTCAGTACAGATTTGCAACGAAAACCAAAAATAAATCTCGGTCAATTAAATCTTAAAACAGATATTAAAAAGGCAACTCCTACGGATGCGTGGTTTTATGTCATGGAATTAAGGGATTATAAAGATAACATAAAGGCCTATTACAAACGAACCACAATAAATGAAATAGATAGGACATACCTTATTGATAAAATTGTAAAAAAAGAAAACTTACAAAACAAATATCCTCTTATAAACTTGGAATATCCAAAAATTTTATCAACTGATTTATCCGCTTTGCCTAATCAGATCTCAAAAAACATAGAATTGATGTATGAAGAAGATAAAAATTTTCCAAGTAGTATGATAACAGCCCCTGTAAATACTTCCGGTTATTGTTTATATAAAGATCCTTCTGAGGCTTTACCGGCATTGAACGGAAAACCTATCACCAATGAAGAATGGGAACAAATTGTAGATTTAGTCAAAGATTTAAATGATACCGGTTTCTATCATACTGATTTGGCATATAATATATTTTTCAGGCGTAATAATAATGATAAACTTATTATAACCATCTTAGATTTTGAAGAAGATTTTAATTTTAAAAATCATAAAAATGCTTCCGATATTCCCTTTTTAAAACAAATTCGTAAAGAGTTAGAATCTATCGGTGCAAAAGAAATTTCCAAATAATCAATATCACATTCCTCCTAATTTGATATAATTTATTAACCTAGTCTAGGGAGATATTATGAGTTATTTTTTCGCTTTTTGTTTGGCACTTTGTTGGGGAACGGCCTTTTTGGCTACAAAAAATATAGTCAGTGCTTTACCGCCCTATTGGAGTACATTTTTCAGGGTTCTTGCAGGTTTATTATTTCTTCTGACCTTATACACCATAAAACATAAAAGTTTAAAAATTGAATTGAAACAACTTTGGCGCCCTTTCGTTATCGGTTTCCTGCTTATCTTATTCCCTTTTGCAGCACTTTCTTGGGGGCAGCGTTTTGTCGCACCAACGATAGGGAGTATTTTTAACGGTTCAGTACCTATATGGTCATTTATTGCCGGGGCAATAATTTTAAAAAAGGTTGACCGTTTCACTTGGCGCCGTGCCTTTGGTATGTTATTTGGTATCAGCGGTTTATTGGTTATAACTTGGCCTAATTTAAGGGCGCATTTCCACGGTATAAACTCTGTTGAAATATATGGTTATATCGCTTTACTCCTTATGGCCTTATCTTATGGTATAGGTAATGTTATAACAAAAAAAATTATGGTTGATGATAATAGTACGACATTAGAAGCAAACACATTTTATCAATATTTAATTTCTGCCTTTATATTATTTATTTTTGCTTTTATTATGGAACCTTTTCCAGCGATAAGTAAATTTTCCTCAAAAGTCATAATTTCAATAATTTGTGCCGGGGTAATTTCCTCTGCTGTAGCTTTTTTGCTTATGGTGGAACTTATCAAGAGATGGGGTGCAACAAGGATGGCTTCAGTAACTTATTTTACACCCATTATTGCTATGGTACTTGATATTTTTGCCTTACGCCGTTACCCCGCTACTTATGAAATTATGGGGCTTTTCATTATTTTCATTGGCTTATTTTTAATACAAAAACCTATAAAGGATAAGTAAAGCCAATCATTTGGCTTGCTCCCACATAAAAAATTAAAACCGAGTATAAATACTCGGTTTCCAATTTATTGCGCGGGGGGAACAACTTGGCTCGCCCTTCCGTCATTTTCCTGACGGAAAATGCTACAGGGCCGGGGCTCGCGGTTTTTGCCTTTCCCTACTTCGTAGCTCAAACAAAAACATCGCTCCGCCCTTCTCGTCCCCCACGCAAGCCAATCATTTGGCTTGCTCCCGCATAAAAAGTTAAAACCGAGTATAAATACTCGGTTTCCAATTTTTTGCGCGGGGGGAACAACTTGGCTCGCCCTTCCGTCATTTTCCTGACGGAAAATGCTACAGGGCCGGGGCTCGCGGTTTTTGCCTTTCCCTACTTCGTAGCTCAAACAAAAACATCGCTCCGCCCTTCTCGTCCCCCACGCAAGCCAATCATTTGGCTTGCTCCCGCATAAAAAGTTAAAACCGAGTATAAATACTCGGTTTCCAATTTTTTGCGCGGGGGGGGACTCGAACCCCCAAGCCAAAGGCATGCGCCCCTCAAACGCACGCGTATACCAATTCCGCCACCCGCGCGAAACTCAAATTTTCTACATAAATTATATCATATTTTTTGGTCTAATGGTCAAAAATATTGCTGATTAAGTATCTTTTCCTTAAAATTGTTGCTCTTTTATTTTCCTCCCCCTTTGCCGTTTTATTTTTGCCTTAGCAAAAATAAGAAAGGGCGGAGGGGTTAGGGGTGGGGGTTGCCCATTAATACATTTTACGTCTCTGAAGTTTACTAATAAGGTACCCCCCTCTTGCCTCGCAAATAAAATTTGCTCGGCTTTCTCCCGCCCATTTTTTACATAGATAAAGACCGTAAAAAATGGGTGGCGAAAATAAAAGAGAAAGCAAAAAAATAACATTCCATCATTTTTGATACGGTATTAGCAACATTTTTCACCATTAGGCCTATTTGTTTCTTTCCAAACTTTTTTTATTATTTATTTCATGAAACACATAAAAAACCCCGTCTTAAAAAACCGACGGGGTTTATAAGATTATAACTTATAAAATGAAGATTATTGTTTAAAATTCTCCATTATATTTTTTGCTTCCGACGTCGTTGGCGTCAAAGTACCGCCGTCTAAGTTATAATTAAACCTATAAGAAAAACTTTGCCCTTCCGCATTCGGCGGCAGCTTAATTGAAATAGAATAAATATTTTGCTCTTCAGTAGGAAACACAAGCCATTCTATTTCGCCTTCTATATTTTGATGTGTCGCTTCAATTCTGCTTTGCAAGGTAGTTGAGTCATCAAAAGAATAGTTTTTGACAGCATTTATAATAGCAGTGTTTATATCAGGCTGATCTTGATTTTCCGGCAAAACTTCATTTTCCTGCGGAACTTGTTGCATATCTTGCATCATTGCTTCTGGGGCCATTTCCTCATTATCAGAAGTTGAATTCATATCTCTCGGTGACTTTTGCAAAGAGTAAATAATAGTATGCAAAGGTGAGAACCTCTCAGATACCAATCCAATCCAAGCAAGACCTGATAAAACTAAAACACCAAATAGGGCTAAGACAAGCACTAGTACAAACCACTTTACGAAATTAGATAAAATAGATGTTTGCCTTACTTGGGCTGTTGCACTTTCTACATAAGGGGAAGAATATATCTCTTGTCCCATAACTTCCGGTACCAAAGGTACTGTTTTAATATCAGAGGGTTTTGTTCTCCTTATACTGTCAAGTGTTTCGGCAGGTTTTTCCCTTTCCGTATTATCACTTGGCGGAACATAATCAGAGATAATTGCCGTCGGTTGATCTAAGAATATCTCCTCCATATCAGCCGTAAAAGTTTTTAGGAAATCATCATCCTTAGGTGGCTCAGAACTCGTTTCCCCGCCGACATTTACCTGTTCCGAATTTGTATCTTTGGTTTCTTCAATAATTTGATCTACGCTGATATTATCCTCTTTTTTGGAATTTGTTTCCAATTCTTCAAAGAGTTGTTCAGGCGATGTTTGAGGTGGTTCTACATGATTTTTTTCCTGTGCTATTTCATCTAACACTGCCGCAGTCATAGCATCATTTGAAATTGTAACTCCAAGGGTTAATGCTAAATCTTGTTTTTCACTGTTTTCAGAGTGATTATTTGTGCTCTCAACCTGTTCAGGAATTTCAGAATCTTTTTCTTGTGTTTCAGCATTCTGTTGCTCATCTTTCAGACCAATTTCTTCTTCATTGGTTTCAGATTTTTCTTGTTGTTCAGCATTTTCAACAGGTTGTTCCTTTGTTTCAGAAATAGAGGGTATACTCAAATGATCTATTAAATCCTCTGCAGGTGTTTCCTCTTGTTTGTTGTCAGTAACAGGTTCTTCCACTGTTTCCGTTTTAGAATCCTCTTCTTCCTCATTTTGAGTTTCTTCAACAGGGGCTTCCGTGTTCATTTTGTCAGATTCACTTAAACTTTCCAAAGTCGGCATACTGCTTGTACTAGGGGTTTCTTCAGTTTTTTCCTGTTCTGTAATATGTTCATCTTCGGAAGAAACTAAATTTTCCTGTTCAGATTGCTTTTCTTCATCTTCCTCTTTCTCTTGTTCTTCATTTTTCTCTTCAACAATTTGCGAGGCAGCCTCTTCTTGCTCAGGTATTTCTTCTTCATTATCAACAGACGGTTTTACTTCACCATCCGTTTCTTTATTTTCTTCTTCCGGATTTTGAGCGACGGGAGTTTCTTCTTTTTCTTCTTTATTAATCTCCTGTCCTTCAGAAAGTTCTTGCATATTTTCATTTAATTCCGGTACTTGTTCTTCCTCAATATTGTCTTCCTGCTTCGGTTCAATATCTTGTTCTTCGGCGGTCTCTTTATTAGTGGGTGTAATTTCTTGATTTTCTTGAGTTTTTACCTCTTTATTTTCTTCATCCAAAAGTTCATCTAAAGCATCTGCCTCAGGCTCTTGATTTTTAGTCTCTTCCTGATTATTCAAGTTTTCACTTTGAATTTTTTCTTCACGGATTTCATCTTCAGATAAATTCAAAAGTGTTTTTGAAACTAAATCTTGGGCAATAATTTCTTTGTCTGTGGCTTCTTTTTCATTGTCGTCGCTTTGTTTAATATTATTTTCCAGCATACCTTGTATATCGGAACCAAAGGTCATAAGTTCTGTTTTTTGATCGTCCGTATTATACTCTTCAATTTCGTCGTTAGACGGAACGGAAAGAATTCCTTCCACTTCAGTTACTATTTCTTCCGAAGTTCTATCTTGTTCAAAAGGAGAATTAAAATCACTGTCAAAAGGAACTTCCAAGACATCATCATCTTTCTCATCTTTCGGATCGGAAATTAATGTAGTCTCATATTCTTCATTTTCTTGGTAGTTTTTTGCATCCTGTAATTCTTTTTCTTTTTCTTCTATTTTAGTTTCTAAAGAAGTTATTTTGGTTGTTAAATTTTCAAGTTGTGCCAGTAATTCCATATTTACATCGTTATTTACATCATTTTGCGGTTGATTACTCTGCACTTGTTGTGCAACAGGCACAGCATTGACCCCTGTAGGTAATACGTCGGGGATGGGCAATGTTCCCTGCGTATTTTGTACAGCACCTTGAAAGGGTTTATTAGGCATAGGCGGTTTAGGGCGGAATTTTGCGAAATTCGGTGCTTTTGGTCTAATCAAATGCGGTAATAATTCTTTTACCGGTCTCCAATCCGGTTCAGAACTTACGGCAGATGTCTCGGAACAAATCAAAACATCAGGACCGAAACCTTGAAGTTGTTTTAATTCATCTTCAGAATATGCTTGTTGTGAGACCTCATCGTTTAAATATGCCCAGTATTTCATAATAAAACCCCTTAAATGTAATATATACTATTAGTTTAGCAAATTATTAGATAAAAATAAACATCGTTGCTAAGGGAAAAACGAAAACTATTGACTTTTGGAAAATACATTTGTAAAATTTTATTATGAAAACAATTTTAAACAACATAACTGACTCTTTACGCGCATCATTTAAAAGGGGTATTGCTTTTGGTGTGTTAGATTTCTTATTTCGTATCTTTGCTTTATGTGTATGGATACTTACCGTAAAATTACTGCTCACTTTTATGTGGGAAGCGGTTTTTGTAATCAAAATAGATTCAGAACGCCTTTGGTGGTTTGTCTACAGTTCAATGTCGCTTGTAATGGTAACATTACTTGCTTATACTGCTGTTTACGATAGAGAATAATTATTATATTAGGAATATTTAAAAGCCCCAATTTTTTCTTGGGGCTTTTTGTTTCTAAAAGTAGTACCTCATATAAAATCCGTTTTCAGTACCGCTGCTTTTCCCTGTCATTGCTCGGCATAATCTGTTACCGCGCAGATTATCCTTTGGATAAACCCAGCATTCTCTGTTCCTTGAACTAGACCAGTACAAAAAATACCACACTTGAATAGATTTACTACCTAAATTAATATTACACTGCCCATAACCGGTATTATGTAATACACAACCGCCCCATTTATCCGTATAGGTATCTCCGCTTGCACTTATCTTGCCAGAGGAAGGCAAATCAATATCAAGCTCATAAAAACTATGTGAAACCTTATTATTGACTAATCTATACCTATTTTGAGCACTGTTTATTGTTGCAAGCAAAGTCATTGCCCGTGAATATTTAGCTTTATCCATTGCAAGTTGATACTTAGGCAAAGCAATTGCGGCAAGTATGCCTATAATTAAAACTACTACTAAAAGTTCTATCAAAGTAAAAC
>CAMZGO010000020.1 GCA_947306425.1 uncultured Elusimicrobia bacterium
TTGTACTGACGGTGAACCGGTGTCAGCATCACTTTGTTGGAATTTTGAGATAATATCTTTTCTGTCTTGTTTTGTTAACATTTTTTCATTTCAAGTTTATAGCTTTTTACCGAGTATAAGCACCGCGTTGCGGAGTGGGTTGTCTAACATTAAACGCCTATACCAAGCAAGAGCCAAACTTGCTCCTATATAAAATATATCTATTTAAGATACAACATAATTATACCATATTTGGACAATGAATAGTGACACTTTAGTTCTATGCTAGCGGCGTCTTTTGGGCTAATTTAAATTTTTCTTTTCCTAGAATACCGAAAATCGCTTCGCTCCTATACTTCTGGGTATTCGTCGTCAAAGATAAAATTTAAATTATCTCCAAAATACTTGCTAGGTTTGCGCTCTCGTGGTGCGGCTTTATTTTATTTCGTCGCAGAGAAAATAAAAATTTCCTCAAAAATAATTGCCGGGTACACGCGCACGGTTTAGCTTTATGTCTTGGTGCTAAAATTTTTTCAAGTATTTTTGAGATATTTTTTGTTTTTATCAAGGCGAGGTATACCGAGTTAACACGCCCGGTAGGGCGGAGGTATCCGAAGCCGAAGAAAAAACAAAAAATAGCCAAAAAGACGAAGAAAAACCGCTTACATTATTTTTTAGTAAGCGGTATTGCTTGTACCCCGAATTCTGTTCCTTTCAGGTAAACCCAAAAGGTGAAAGCCATTTATCTGAGCGGCCTACTTTGTCTTTTATGGATTACTCCAGCGCGGGCAGCACAACTGGCTTGGCCTTGCTTCACGGGGGGTTCGCCTTGCCGTGCAAATTGCTTTGCACGCGGTGGGCTCTTGCCCCACCTTTTCACCCTTACCCTTGCGGGCGGTTTGTTTTCTGCGGCACTGTCCGTCAAACAGGTATATGGCCCTATCTCCCCGGTTTTTCAACCGGCCCGTTGCCCTATGAAGTTCGGAAGTTCCTCCGGAAACTAAGTTTCCGGCGGCTTTCTGGCAATAATATATTTTACCATTTTAGTAAGAAATAAGGTAAGCGGTTTTATTTTGATAATGAATAAGCCTCTTCAAAAGTAGAGTTTTCTAATTTAGTGCTACTTATAGATTTGCAAATTTTATTGCCTGTTCCAAATCCAGAACAAATTATTTTTCCGCGGCATACTTCGCAATTTGGATCATCATTTTGGAACATATATATATCAACAAAATTATTATTGATAATTTCATGGGTACACCGAATTTCCCCAAAACCTTCTTCCCCTGCAGAACAATACCAATAATCATTTGAACATTCTGGACTATCCCCACAAGATTCAGCATCATCTTGCCAATCGCTAGGCCAATTTACACCTAATGTAGCACCATCAGGTCTATCTTCACAAGAATCGTCTTCTGCTCTTCTTTTTATGCAATAATCACCATGTTGTAATTTATATTCCTGTAAAGCATCTTTCCAGCGGCGCATTAATGGTAATATGCTTGCCACTTTAGCTTTAGTTACTGCCATTTGATATTGTGGTAAGGCAATAGCAGTAAGTATGCCGATAATGAGTACCACCACCAGCAATTCAAGCAAAGTAAAACCTTTGCTTGAGGAAAAGATACTTAAAGTATCTTTTATTTTTTGTATTAGTCTTTTCATGTTATTTCTCCTTTTAAAATCTGCTTTTGGTCACAATATAAAACGGCCGATATTTCGTGCCAGTCGAAGAGTCACAAAATAGCAGCCGTAGTTTACCACATATGATAAACATTGACACAGAGCAAACGGTTAATTAGGCCGTAAACTTTGTGTCTTATTTGGCTATTCTTGAACTTCGACTGGATTTTTTTCAAAATACTATCGTATTTATATCCGATTTCAAAAACAGATTAAATTTTTTTAGGGCGTTTAACCCTACATTAAAACTCTCCTTAATTTTAACTTCTTTATCAGTATATCATTTTTTTGGCTTTTATATAAATAATTTGCTAAAATATATAAAAGACAAGGGCAGTTGGCGCAGTGGTAGCGCGTCCGCCTCACACGCGGAAGGTCACAGGTTCGAACCCTGTACTGCCCAATAACGGCTTTAAAATGAATATAGATTTTCCTTTAGTTCTAAATTTTCTTATAGCATTACTTGCTATCTTAAACCCTATCGGTAATATTCCGATATTCTTGGAACATGTGAATAACGAGACGGCAGAAGTCCAGAAAAATATAGCAAAACTTTTGTCTGCGACTATTTTTGTAATTATTTTATTCTTTTATTTTACCGGCCAGCCATTTTTATCGTTATTCGGAATAACAATTCCGGCCTTTAGAATTGCAGGCGGTATTTTAATTATGACTATCGGCTTTCGCTTATTGCACGGTAAACCGAAATTTGACCCCGACGGTATGGAAACAAATGCGGAATTAAACCCATTTTCTATCGCAACCAAACGTTTGAGCTCAATAATTGTGCCGGTGGCAACGCCTATATTCGTCGGTCCGGGTGCAATAACAACAGTCATTTTATATTCGGAAAGGGCTGAAAGCCCAGCCACTACTGTTTGCATGGTGCTTGCTATTGCCGTTGCATGTTTAGTGATAGGTGCAGCATTATATACATCAAGATGGTTCTTTAAAATTCTAAAGAAAAATGGTATGCAAATTGTTTCAAGAACAATGGGGCTTATACTTTGTGCAATCGCAGTGCAATTTGTTATTGAAGGTGTGGCCCAACTTGTACCCAACTTAATTGACCCTGCTTATTTGCATATAATGAAATAGTATGCAGAAATTTAAACTTGCCGCGCCGTTTAAAGCGGCCGGTTCCCAACCTGAAGCAATAAAAAAATTAACACAAAATATTTCGGATGATGTTAAACGCCAAACTTTGCTTGGCGTTACCGGTTCCGGTAAAACTTTTACAATGGCAAGCGTAATAGAGAACTTGCAAAGGCCGACTTTAATAATGTCCCCAAACAAAGTTTTAGCCGCGCAACTTTATGCAGAATTTAAACAATTTTTCCCTGAAAATGCTGTTGAATATTTTATCTCTTATTACGATTATTATCAGCCTGAAGCCTATATCCCGCAAACAGACAGTTATATTGAAAAAGATGCTTCAATTAACAGCCACATTGAAAAGTTACGTTTAAAAGCCACCAACTCTTTGCTGACGAGAAATGATGTTATTGTTATTGCATCCGTATCATCAATTTACAATATCGGCTCGCCCGAACAATTTGAAAAACTGCGTATTTATTTAAAGCGCGGCGCGCCGTTAAACAGAACCGCTTTTACAAAACACTTAATTAAAATTCAATATGAAAGAAATGAAATGGACTTTCATGAAGGCACATTTCGCATACGCGGTGCTTTTATTGATGTTTTCCCCCCATATTCACAGACGGCTTTGCGCATCGGCCTAAACTTAAATACAATAAATACTTTGCAGGAAATTAACCCTTTAACAATGGAAGTTATAAAGGAACTTGACGACGCCTGGCTTTCCCCCGCAAAACAATTTGTGCAAGGCGAGGAAGGTTTTGAAAGCGCACTCCAAGATATTGAGCGCGAACGCGACGAGCGCATAAAATATTTTGAAAGCCAAAATAAATTACTTGAAGCGCAACGCATTAAAGAGCGTACAAATTATGACCTTGCCATGCTCCGTCAAAGCGGCATGTGCGCGGGCATTGAAAATTATTCGCGCGTGCTTGAACACCGCCAAGCAGGTGCAAGGCCTAATTGTTTGTTTGACTACTTTAAGCGCTTTGAAAATTTTTTGGTTTTTGTTGATGAATCGCACGTAGCAGTACCGCAAATACGCGGTATGTTTAACGGCGACAGAGCCCGCAAACAAATGCTTATTGACTTTGGGTTTCGTCTTCCAAGTGCATTAGACAACCGCCCTTTAAAATTTGACGAATGGGAAAATTTACTGCCAAACACCGTCTTTGTTTCCGCCACGCCGGGGCCTTATGAACTGACAGTCAGTGGCAATAATATCGTAGAGCAAATTATACGTCCGACAGGTTTAATTGACCCGCCTGTAATTATCCGCCCTGCCAAAGGCCAGCTTGATGATTTACTTGAGCGCATACAAGAAAAAATTAAACAAAAACAACGCGTTTTGGTTTTATCTTTAACTAAAAAGACGGCGGAAGATTTATCGGTTTTCCTTATAGAAAAAGGTTTAAAAGCAACTTATTTGCACAGCAGTTTGGACGCGCTTGAAAGAATTGATATTTTGCAAGATTTCACAAAAGGCAAATATGATGTTTTAGTAGGTATCAACCTTTTGCGCGAAGGGCTTGATATTCCGCAAGTCGGGCTTGTTGCAATTTTGGAAGCAGATAACCAGGGCTTTTTGAGAAATGAAACAACACTTATTCAAATTGCGGGCCGCGCTGCGCGTAATGCAAAAGGCGAGGTGGTTTTGTATGCACAAAAAGAAACACCTGCTATAAAATATGCCTTAGCGGAAATGGACCGCCGCCGTAAAATTCAAAGTGCGTATAATGAAGAACACCATATTACGCCGAAAAGCATTATTAAAGCAGAAATTGAACTGAAAGAATTTGAGGACAGTTCGCGTGAATCTTCCCTTGCTTTAATTCATAGTGAAAGTGCCGTTTTGCCCGAGGCAAAAAATATACCGCTTTTAATTAAGGAAACCGAGCGCCAAATGCTTGAGGCCGCAGATAATTTAAACTTTGAACTTGCCGCTGAACTCCGCGACCGCTTATTTGACCTTAAAGAAATGGCTTTACCTGCCAATAAAATTCACAGAAAAAAACGAAAATAGCAGTATCTTGTAAAGTTTTTAAATTTGTGTTATCATATATTAGAAAGGAGATTTTTTAATGTAGGGCTAAAAAAGCCCTAAGGAAATTTGGATTTGTTTTTGGTAGTTTTACCTAGTGTAAAACGAGTTTTTGAGAAATCAAAAACATCCAGTAAAACCAAAGACAGCTGTTAAGGCATATAATAGTTTGGCTGATCCCCTTACTGTTATGTGCTAATTGTTTGCCGTTGCAAAACGGCAAACATACGGCTGTTATGTTTAGGTTATTACTGGAGCTTAATATATCAGCCGTTTTTTATTGGCTTGATTAAAAAACTAAGGAGAAATAAAATGCGAAAGGAAAATGCAGTAAATAAAAGTGGTTTTACATTATTGGAATTGCTTGTGGTTGTTTTGATTATAGGCATACTTGCGGCTATTGCCTTGCCGCAATATAAAAAAATTACCGAAAAAGCGAAAATGGTTGAAGCAGTTACCATGGTAAAATCAATAGCAGAAGCACAACAAAGATATTATCTGATTAATGACAGATATTTAACTTGTAAAGAAACAGAAGGGCTTGATATTGAGGTACCCGGAAGTGATAATTGTAATTACTCTACTTGTAAGTGTAAAGATAATGGCAATTTTATATATTCAGTCAGTAATACTAGCGGAGAATCCATTGCACTGGCTCATAGAAAACCCCTATATACATATAACATTCACATAATCCCAAGCTCTAATAAAATAGGGTGTAACTATGGCGGTGCTAACTATAAACCATCAAAAATACAAAAAGAACTTTGCGATGAATTAAAAGAAAAAGGCTATTTGTAAAGTATTATATGCTATTTTGTATAAATTTTTCCAAGATAATTTGAGACATCATCAAGCTTAAATTTCGTTTTAAATTTTTTGCCGAATTCCGTTTTTCCGTCAACTTTGACTTTCCCCTCACTTGCACCCGAAATTATATTAAACGAGGCTTGTTCCTTATTCCAATTAAGTAAAGGCGGTGCAATGCGGACCTCTTGAGGAATATAAGCCATACTATACCCGCCTTTTGCCCTTAAATTGAGCCAAAAAAGAGATGCAAAATCTTTATTTAAATTAAGCGTGTTAAATTGTTGATAAGTTTTAATTTTTGTAATTTTACGGTTTTCTTTATTAAACAAAAAGTCAAGATTAGCAGAACCAGGCGTCAATTTACCGGTGCTTATATTATAGGCAAAATCTTCTAAATAAACCAACCCAAGTTTAGATAATTTTGCATGTAAAGAGGCTGCGACATCAACAGGACCGTCAACCCACAAAGTAAGCCCTTTTTCCGTATCAATTTCCGGTAACGAGGATGAATACTCAAAACCAAGCGCAGCATTTTTAAGATAGGCGGAAATTTCCTTTAAATTTGCCAAATATGTTAATGCAAAAGAATTCTTGGCAATTAAAGTGCGGTCTTGAGGATTTGACAAAACGCTGTAATTAACTTCAATATAAGGCAGAAGTTCATTTGTAAGGAAAGGAATAAAATTTTGTTCCCCCTCCTCAATTTTAACATTTACAAAAAAGTACTTGCCCCAAAAATCAGGGTACATATTTTTAATTTTTTCCGTATCAAGTTCTTCATCAGAAATTATATAAACCGAGGGTGTACGGGCCTGCACATTTTTATCTTGTAACGGGAAAACAATATGTATTTTGGGTGTAACGGTTAATAAACTTGAAGGGAAATTGGTTACGACTTCTTCCCCTTCTTTACTAAACACGCGCATTTCGCCTTTTGGTTTAGCCGTCTTAACAGGCGCACGCCCGATTTGGTTTAAAAGCTGTGTTGCCGTTTGTGCCGACACAAAACCCACACAAAAAACAAAAGTTAAAAATACTAGCAATTTTTTCACATTATTTCTCCTTATTTCTCCGTAACATCTTTTTGCTTAATAAATGTTAATTATCCACACCAGACTGCTAAAAACTATATTTTTTATTATATCATAAAATAAAGTGCCCAATATATGGTATAATATTGTTAGATATGACTAACATAAAAGAAAACAAAAACCGGGAAATTTTAACTCTTGCTGATTTACCAAAAAAACACGAAGCGGAAATTATTTCCATACAATGTAAAGACCCTGCCCTGCGAACCCATATTTTAGATATGGGCCTGACACCGCGCGTAAAAGTAACTTTAATTAAAACCGCCCCGATGGGGGATCCTCTTGAAATAAAAGTTCGCGGTTATGTTTTAACTTTACGCAAAAATGAAGCCCAAAAAATTTTAATTACTAATGTAAAAAAAGCAAGCACAGTAAAAAAACATAATCAATTAAAAAATTCATCCCAAAATACCGACCACTCAAAAAAAGGTGAAGAACATTATTATCAAACAAAAAAAATACTTAATGCAAACAAGCATTTACATTTGGCTTTAGTAGGTAACCAAAATTCAGGGAAAACTACTTTATTTAACCGTCTTACAGGGGCGCATCAAAGAGTGGGTAATTTCCCGGGGGTAACAGTCAGCAGAACCGACGGTAAAATAAAACAATACCCACAAATTACCATAACTGATTTACCGGGCATATATTCCCTTTCGCCTTACAGCCAGGAAGAAATTATTTCCCGTAATTTTATTTTGGAAACTAAACCCGACGCTATTATAAATATTGTGGATGCTGCAAATATTGAACGTAATTTATTTTTAACGACACAATTAATTGAACTTAATACTCCTATGGTTATTGCCTTAAATATGATTGACGAAGTTACCAAAAACGGCGGCAGTATTGATGTAAACGGGCTTGAAGATGCCCTAGGTGTGCCGGTGGTGGCGATTTCTGCAGCAAAAAACCAAGGCATTGAAGAACTTGTGGAACACGTCTTAAATGTCGCAAGATACAGGGAGTGCCCTGCCCGCCTTGATTTTTGCGCTAATAACGAGGGCAAGGAAGGGGCTGTACACCGTTCACTTCACTCTATACAACATCTTATTGAAGACCACGCCAAAGCGGCTGATTTACCTCTCCGCTTTGCTGCCGCAAAAGTAGCGGAAGGCGATAAAGTTATTTTAAATGCCTTAAATCTGGACAAAAATAAACAAGAAACATGCACCCACCTTATAGAGCAGATGCAAAAGGAAGCCGGCCTTGAAAATACTGCTGCCCTTGCAGATATGCGTTTTAGTTTTATTGAAAATATATGCCAAAATTTTGTAAGCCGGCCGGCCGAAAGTATCGGTTATAAACTTTCTACAAAAATTGACCGTTTATTAACGGGTAAATATACTGCCATTATTGCTTTCTTATTCATTATGGGGCTGATATTTTATCTTACTTTCGGGCCTGTAGGCGGTGTTTTATCTGATTGGTTGGAAAAAGGTATTGCCTTGCTCACCGAACTTGTTGATAAAGGGCTTACCGCTTACGGCTTAAATCCCGTTGTACACTCTTTAATAATTGACGGCGTTTTTGCCGGTGTCGGAAGTGTGTTAAGTTTTTTGCCTATAATTGTAGTTTTATTTTTCTTTCTCTCCATTTTAGAAGATACCGGTTATATGGCGCGCGTTGCTTTTATCATGGATAAGGCCTTGCGTAAGTTTGGCCTTTCCGGCCGCAGTTTTGTGCCGATGCTTATTGGTTTTGGATGCTCTGTTCCGGCGATTATGGCAGCACGAACTTTACCGTCTGAAAGAGATAGGAAAATTACAATCTTGCTCACACCGTTTATGAGCTGCTCCGCTAAACTGCCGATATACGCCTTTTTTACTGCGGCATTTTTTGTAAATAACAGGGTGTTAGTGGTTTTAAGTTTATATTTACTTGGAATAATCGTCGGCATAATTATGGCATTTTTGCTTAAAATATTTGTGTATAAAGGCGAGGCTGTACCCTTTGTAATGGAACTTCCGAATTACCGCTTGCCTAGTGCCATAAATGTCTTACGTTTGATTTATTTAAAGGCTAAAGATTTTATAACAAAAGCATTCACTATAATTTTTGTTGCGTCCTTGATAATTTGGTTTTTACAAAGTTTTGATACGCGTTTAAATTTGGTGCAAGATTCTTCCGCAAGTTTACTTGCCGCTTTAGGTAATTTACTTACGCCGATTTTTACGCCGCTTGGAATGCACGATTGGCGAATTTCCACCTCATTTTTGACAGGTTTTATGGCAAAGGAAAGTGTAGTAAGCACTTTGACCGTTTTACTCGGCGGGGATGTTTCCGCTTTACCGACTTTATTTAGCAAATTAATCGCCTTTGTGTTTTTAGTTTTCTGCTTGCTTTACACCCCTTGCGTTGCGGCTATTGCAACTGTACGCAGGGAACTTGGCAGGCGCTATGCCGTCGGGGTTGTTTTATTTCAATGCTCTGTGGCGTGGCTTGTCGCGTTTATAGTTTACCGCATTGGATTACTCTTTATTTAACATATCTTCATTAAAATAACAAAGAATTTTAGGCCTAATGGTCAAAAATGTTGCTAATACCGTATCAAAAATGATGGAATGTTA
>CAMZGO010000021.1 GCA_947306425.1 uncultured Elusimicrobia bacterium
CAATTTTAAGGAAAAGATACTTAATCAGCAACATTTTTGACCATTAGACCAAAAAATAAAATAAAAAACTAAAATTCTGAAAGAATTTTTTGGGCGGCGCGGCAATCTTTATTTATCTGTTCGGTAAGTTCACCAAGGCCGTTAAAACGTTTTTCAGGGCGGATTTTTTGAATAAATTCCGCCCGCAAAATTTGGCCGTAAATATCTTTATTAAAATTGAAAATAAAAATTTCTACAGACGGCAAACCGTTTATTTCCACCGTCGGCCTTAAACCGATATTGCAAATACCTTTATATTTTTTACTGTTAAGATAAACCAGCACTGCAAAAACACCGCGCGGCAAAATTTGTTCTTTAGAAATATCTAAATTTGCGGTAGGAAAACCAATTTTACGCCCAAGCTGCTGCCCGTAAATGACTTTGCCTTCCAAAGCAAAATTGCGGCCAAGCATTTTGTTTAGGGCAGAAATTTCACCTGCTTTTAAAGCAGATCGCAGGCGGGAAGATGATATTTTACTTGAGGCATCTTCCTCAAAATCAATCACTTCAAAAATGATATTATTTTGCTTACATTTTTCACGCAAAAAGGAAATATTTCCCTGTCTGTTTTTACCGAAAGCGAAATCTTTACCTACGATAATCGCACCCATATTATATTTTTTTACAAGTATATCAAAAAACTCATCGGCAGTTAAATTCTTGATTTTATTAAAATCCAAATAAACTGTTTTTATATCTTTTAAGAGTTCTTTTTTTTGCTTTAAATCAACTAGAACGCTTTGTTCTAAATTATTAGTTAAAATATTTTTCGGCGGGATTTGAAACACTAAAGCAAGGGGGGAAAACCCTATTTTTTTTGCTTCATACTTAAGCAATGTAAACAATTTTTTATGGCCTCTGTGAACTCCGTCAAAAGTGCCTATGGTTATAAAGGTTTTAGGCATTTTAAAATATCCTCAGCGGGCAAATTTTTTATTTGTTCAGGCGTTATTGCACCGTCTAAATTATAATTACCAATACTTAAGCGGCGCAAACTATTTAAATGTCCGCAAGTGCCCAAAAGTTCGGCAAGCATCACGCCCAGCGAACGCGCATAGGTCCCGCTTGAACAAAAAACATCAAAACAAATAAGACCCTCGCTTGTTGAAATATTTTCATATTTATATACAGTTGTAAGGCTTTCTTTCTTGATATTTGAACCTTCTCTTGCATGCGTGTACATTGGTTTGCCGCCAACTTTTTTAGCACTAAAGAACGGAATTTTTTGGTTAATTTCGCCGGTTAATTTTTGTAAAGCATTTTTTAATTCAATTTCATTCGGCATTTTATATGGTTTTTGGTCTATAATCTGCCCCATTTTATCCCAAGTATTTGTGGCAGTACCAAGCGCTAAAGCGACGCGGTAAACTTTTGGTAAATGTAAAAATTGGGGTTGTTTTTTTGTAGCATTTCCAAAAAGGAGCAAAAGCAACCCTGTTGCACAAGGGTCCAACGTTCCGCTATGCCCTATCTTCTTAAAATTTAATTTACCGCGCAAAACATTTATCACGTCGTGGGAAGTCCACCCTTCTGTTTTATCTACGGCAAGCAAGGCACTTGTTATGTTCATTTAAGTTTGGAAATTGCTTCTTTAATTTCTTTAAGTAAATCTTTCTTTACGGTTTCAATTTTTGCACCAAGCAATTTGAACCCTGCAGCGCGCGCATGGCCGCCGCCGCCAAATTTATAGGCAATAGCGCTTACATCAATTTTACCTTTTGAACGCAAATTAACTGCCACCCGGTCCGGTTCTTCGCGAAGCAAAACGGAAACCTCTACAGACGGTATTTTAACAGGACGGCTTACAATACCCTGTGTATAACGCGGATCAATTTTAAAATCCTTAAAATCTTCTTCTTTCAAAGTTATTTCTGCTGTTTTCTTATCATGATGAAGAACAAGTTTTTCAAGCGCTCGTCCTAAAAGTTTAATTTCTTTGTAGGACCTTGTGTTATATAAAACATTATTTATGGTTGTGATATCGGCACCGCATTCTAACATATAGGAAGAACAACGTAAAGATTCAGCAGTAGTATTTGAGTGCAAAAAACGCGCAGTATCAGTTACTAAGCCGGTATACAAACAAGTAGCTTCTTTGGGGCCCGGATTAATATTTAGGAACTCA
Organism: uncultured Elusimicrobia bacterium; assembly: GCA_947306425.1. Classification (GTDB taxonomy): domain Bacteria; phylum Elusimicrobiota; class Elusimicrobia; order Elusimicrobiales; family Elusimicrobiaceae; genus Proelusimicrobium. Next base: position 2,165 of record CAMZGO010000021.1, read on the forward strand.
AAAAGCTGAACTATAATTTCTGCGGTGGAAGATGCTTTTGGTTCTATATAATTTACTGTACCGTATTCTTCGCCCGTAATATGATGGTCCACATTTAAAATTTGTTTAGCGTTGGCAAAAAGTTCCTCAAAATCACCGCCACGTTTCTTGTCGGAACACTCAAGCAAGAACATCGTGTCAAAATTCTGATTTTCCGGCATTTCCCCAAAATGGACTGTATCAAGGCCTGGCAGAAACAAAAGGTCCTCGCCGGGCCTGTCTTTACTGTAAGCGTAAACATTTTTTCCGAGCTTTTTTAAAAGAGAGCTTACCGCCAAAGTGCAACCCAAGGAATCACCGTCGCAATTTTGATGACCGGAAACAAAAAAATTGCGGCCCTTTTCTATTGCTTCTTTTATTTGTTTAAATAGTTCTAATCTATTCATGATTTTCTTCTTGTTCAATTTTATTAAAAATTTGCTCAACCCTGGCGGCCTTTTCCGGCGTATTATCTAAGATAAAATGAAACGAAGGTATACGCTTTAAATGTAAACGCGGCCTAAGTAAGGTGCCGATTCTGGTACGCAATTCCTCAAAGGTTCTTTCGGCAGATTTTTTATCGCTGTCGCTGCCAAATACGGAATAATATACTTTTGCAGTTGCCAAGTCCTTAGCAATTTTTACGGCAGTAATGGTGATAAAACCGCTAAAATGCCCGCTCGCAATTAAGCGGGTAACATGAGTATTAATTTCATGCAAAAAAAGTTCTTCAAGGCGTTTAGTTCTATCTATCATAATTATATTTTAGCAATTTATTAGTATAATTGGAAACCTAATTAATAATCAAAATCCTATTTGCCGCCACCCGTGCGATAAAACTTCCTCTTAAGTCGCCCTAATTTTTGCGTTGTTGCAAAAATTGGGGAGATGTTGCGGAGCGACAGAGGGGTTGTCGCACGGGCGGGAGGTGCCGAATAAAACTTGTTTTATGAGGCAGAGGGGGGATAAATAAGGAAAACTTTATACCCCCATCCGTCTTGCAAAAAACAAGTTTTTGCAAGCCACCCTCCGCCCGTCCATGACGGGTGAGGGTAATATAGAAAACACTTATAAAAAGCTGCACATTTCCTATTTTTTTGCTATCATATACTTATGTACTTCAATGACAATATAATAGTCCTCTTAAGACGGCATTTTAGGGAACGCGACCGCATGGTAAGCGCCTATTCCTTAAATCATGGGCGTATTGTTTTGCGCTTTCCCGGTATAAATAAAGAGGCCTCAAAATTAAAAGCGTTTAGTGAGCCTTTTGTAAATTCCGAAGTACGCATTTATCTTCGTTCAAATGCAAGCATAGGTTGCGCGACGGGGGGGAAACTTGTTACCGTTTACCCTAACCTTCGCAACAATGTCCGCAAAACAAATGTTGCACTTTATTTTTGCGAACTTATGCACCGCTTAACCCCTGAACAAAGCCCAAACCCAAACAAATTTTATTTACTTGAAAATTCCCTTGCGGAACTAGATAATTTTAAATTTAATGAAGCGGCAGCACCTGCATTTTTACTCCGTTTAATGCAGCTTAGCGGTTACGGCGTTGAAAGTAAACCGCTTTTAAATATTCCCGCTGAATTTTGGGCAGCATTGCATAAAGATAATTTACATAATTTGACCTTTGATAATGCTGAAGAAATTGTTTATTTAAATAAAGCGCGCTATGTTTGCCGCAGATTTTTGAACAAATATTTGGCTTATCCTTTAAACACAATCGGTGAACTTGATTTAACTGTTCCTTTGGAAGAATCTACGCGCGTAACCAGCCCGCAAGTACGCGCGGCATTATCGGTTTTAGAAGAAGTTTTACAACCGGCTTAAAATGTAATTAAGTATTGTGTATGACTACTAATTACACCTTCTGGTGTTAAATATCCCGTAGCTTGCTTATCTTTTCCCTTATAATAATTTTTGCATAATCTATTAGCCCTTGCATCATTTGTTTTTGCTACACACCAATATTTCGGTATAGAATTTGCACCCCATATCCATATGCCGAAACTATAATCAGTTTTACCACAAGTGATATTATGAGTATATATCTGTCCTATACAACAGTACATTTCATCTTTAATACGACATTTGTAACCATAACCTCCTGTTTGTCTATCACTAGGAATATCAATATCTATTAAATTAAAGGCATTATCTGTATTACCAACACTTTCATTAGCTAATATATATCGTTGATAAGCATTAGCAATATTTTTTGCATTTGTACGAAACTTCTCAAACTCACTTTTATCTACTGCTAACTGATACTGCGGCAAAGCAACAGCAGCTAAAATACCGATTATTAAAACTACTACTATAAGTTCAATTAAAGTAAAACCTTTATAATTTTTTCTATAATTTTTTAACATAAATTACCTCATAAAAATATAACCTACATTAATATTTTAGAAAAAAAAAAAAAATGTCAACAGAAATTTTGGGCCTAATGGTCAAAAATGTTGCTAATACCGTATCAAAAATGATGGAATGTTATT